>WRBD01000001.1 GCA_009779835.1 Defluviitaleaceae bacterium
AATTGCTTTTTACGGCTGTTCATTTCCGCCATCAAATAATCAAAAATGGAGAGAGCGTATTCACCATCCGTCGTTCCCGCAATTATTTTCGCGTGAGGTATCAGCAAATCACCAGTATACATATTAAATTCCACGTTTTTAAAGTCAATCATGATAAGGGTTAGTTGCGAAGGGGAGTACATATGAAGCAGATTGGCAATAACCTGATTTATAGTGGCAGATTTTCCGGAACCGGACTGCCCCGCCATTAATAAGTATTTTTCCCTTACATTCCCGAGGGCGTTGGAAAGCAATAACTTCATGGTATCAATCATAGCCGGGCGTGCCGCTTCCTCGTTGTATTCAAAGAGAATGTTGGTAAAGGGTATATTAACCCGCCCGTAATCAATATGCCTGCCGTTGAAAGAAATTATAATTTTTGTTTTTGTGTGTCGTATGCAATTTGAAACTATATTATCAACTGCTCTTTGCAATTTTTCTTCGTCGGTTTTAATTTCGATTTCATCATCGGGGAAATCAATAATTATTTCCTTTTCGTTTTTATCGGCAAGGATTTTTATTCGTTCAATGCAGTCGTACAATAAATCTTTTAAACCAACGGGCGCAATGTCTAACGTGTCGAGTCCGCTGTCCATTCTCGAAACATATAGAAGTTGGCTCATCATTCGTTCCATTCTTTCGCCCTCGGACATTATTATTTCGGAAGCCATTTTTTTATCGGCAATTTCTTCGTAGATTCCCTCGGCGTAACCTTGAATAGACATGAGCGGCGTTCGCAATTCGTGCGATACATTTTGAAAAAATTGTTTTTGATTATTTTCGTAAGTGTGAAGCATTTGCGACATATTATTCATGCTGTGGGCGAGTGAATTAAATTCTTTGTATTCAAAGCTGTCAATTTTTTCGGAGAAATTACCCCGTCCTATAATTCCCGCGTATTTTCCGAGCCGCACAATCGCTTTTTGAACGCGGGAATAAATTAAAACAGACATTAAAACACTTGCAATGCCGGATATGACAAGCAAATATGTGAGCGTTCGATTTATGCGCCGCATAAACGTAATTGCCGATGTAATATCGGTATACAGCAAAATGGAAAAAGATAAATCGTTCGATACGGGAACGTCAACAGCCATTAGATAATATGTAGTATTCTCTCCCGTAAATCTAATCATTTTTTCATTTTCAAAAGCGATTCTGTTTTCAATAAAATAATCAGCCACATCAATAATTTCTTCGGCTACGAAATTATCAACAAGACTTGATGCGGGTATCATTATTTCGTTAAGGTCGTTAATTATAATGCCGTAGGTATTCATCCTCGGAAATATATCAGTATGAAAAAGTTTCATTTGATAAAAGACGGTAAAGCGAATATGATATATTTGTATTGTTTTTGAGTGTGGGGTGCTACAGTTATGAACGGATATTTTAGTGTAAGAGATGCGGCTACTCAATGGGATATAACAGAGCGCCAAGTACAAAAACTGTGTGCCGAGGGACGTATAAAAGGCGTTACTCGATTTTCAAATACATGGGTTATCCCGGAGGACACACCTAAACCTACCCGTACAGGAAAATTAAAACCCGGACGCAAGCCGAAAATAAGTGAGGTAGATTAAAATGAATTTGATGATTCCCAAACAATTCTTGATAAATAAACATCAGGAATTTGCAAAAAGGTTTGTCGCATTACTTCTTCTCTGCGCCATGCTGCTTGGTATTACAAGCTGCGTGTCCGAACTGGACGCACCCGTATCTGGCGCAGTAATGGAAAGCATACAATCATTCCGTGATATACCGGGCATTACCGAGAGAGAAATCGCCGGGGTAGAAGCACTCAAAGCGTCACGGCAAAGCATTTCTTTTTGGAAAACACACTCTGCGGAATGGTTTGTACGACCGGACGGTACATATGCCGGTTTTTTGCCCTTGCTTAACAACCTTATGTCTGACCTATTCGAGATTCCGTTTGTGATTGAGTTTCATGACTGGAACTCAATCATAGACGGTATAGACAGCGGAGCTATTGACTTCACGAGCGAATACGGAATTACCCCGGAACGGCAGAATAGGTATTATATGTCCGACCCCATTGCACAGCGTTCGCTCTCCATTTTGACATACGGAGACCGTAGGATTGAAGCGACGAACAACCTTAACGGCTTGAGGGTGGGAATGTTTTTAGAAGGTAGCGCCGTTGCCCAGACCGTTGCATCTGCGTATCCTGAACTGGAATTTGAAACGGTTACGATTTCGGACGTAACGATGGAAGCCGATATGTTAAGAAACGGCGAGATTGACGCGGTCATAGGCATATCAGCGAGAATGAATTATGAATATACAGGGGTGGAAGGTTTTACGCTTGCAAATGGTCTGCTGCCGTTGGCGTATACCTCCGCTGCGCTGACTACCGCGAAAGCGGAACTTGAACCAATTATATCCATAATGAATAAATACATTGCGGCAGGCGGGATTAGCAAGCTTTATGAACTATATCGGCAGGGCAATGATGAATACAACCGTTATCTTTTGTACAATTCATTTTCCGATGAAGAGAGAGCATATATAGACAATCTGACTGCAAGCGTTCCCATCGTATTGGGAACGGATACTTATCCGGTGAGTTTTTATAATGTTAATGAGGGTGAATTTCAAGGTATCTCTATGGATATTTTGAAAGAAATAAGCAGAATGACAGGAATTGAATTTGAGCCTGTCAACGGAATGGACGCATCTTGGGGGGAGATACTCGAAATGCTCAGGATGGGCGAAGCGGCTTTGATTTCGGATTTGATTATTACCGAAGAGCGGAAGGAATATTTCATATGGCCCGAAACGCCGTTTTTTTCAACGCCATACGCTTTTTTTTCAAAAGTGAATTATCCTAATTTGGAATTAAATCAGATTGGGCAAGCGTCTGTGGGGGTTGTCGGATGGTGTGCTACCCGCCAAATATATGAACAATGGTTTCCGAATTATTCTAATGCCAAGCACTTCGATTCTCAGGATGATGCTTTGGATGCACTTGAAAACAGTGAGATAGACCTGTTTTTCAATCTTGGATACATCCTGTATTATCAACAAAACTATCGTGAAAAACCCGGATATAAAGCAAATTATACATTCCCCGTTTTTAACGATACATTTTTCGGGCTGAACAAAAACGAGGACATTTTATGCTCGATTATTGATAAAACGCTTGTTTATGTAAACACCGAAAAAATTTCAAATGAATGGACGAACCGCTCCTTTGACTATTCAAGGATGCTTGCTGAAGAACAGTTGCGCCATGCAAACCAGCGCGTGCTAATCGTGTCCGTTTCAACCGCCGCCCTGTTGTTGCTGATGCTCATTGTCGTTTTGCTTTTATTGAAAATCAATAAAACGAGAAAAATGGCTATGGATGTGGAACAAGAGGCGCACGAACGTTTTAGTATTATGCTGGATTCCAACCCGCTGTGTTGCAAACTATGGAGCAACGAATACAAGCTCTTGGATTGCAACCAAGCTGCCGCGAGTATGTGCGGGTTCCAGACTAAACAAGAGTATTTAGCCGGATATTTCAATCTTGACCCGGAGTTTCAGCCTGACGGACAACGTTCAGATACTAAACGTGCAGAGTTATTAAAAAGAGCATTTGAGGGAGAAGGTATTCTCAATTTTGAATGGCTGCATATGCTTCCCGACGGGATTCCTATGCCGGCAGAGATTACGCTTGTCAAGGTCAAATACGGAACCGAATATGTGGTAGCCGGATATACGCGCGACCTGCGAGAAGAGAAGAGGATGATTCAAGAGCTTAAAGAAGCGCAAGCCACTACCTTGAAAATACTCGATACGAACCCGCAAATCAATGTATTGTTTGACAGCAATTTCAACATAGTGGAGTGCAATCTCGCCGCCATACGTTTCATGGGCTTTGAGACAAAAGAAGAATTGATTGCCGGGTTTTATGAACGCTTTACCAAAAGCCTGCCGGAAATCCAACCCGACGGTCGTGTTACGATTCCGATGCCCGAAAGATTCAAAACTGCTACGAAGGAAGGCTATAACAGAGTTGAAACAGAATTGCATATGGGGGGTATGACGAAAAACCTACTGATTGAAATGGTGAGGATTCCTTACGGAAGCAGTTTTGCAATAATTGTTTACGCCTATGATATGACCGAAATGCGTAGCCGGGAAAAGGAACTAATAAAAGCACGGGAAGTTAATGAGCTTCAGCTTGCTAAATTAAATCTGATTATAGAAGCCGCTAAAATAGGTATGTTTAATATGGAAATAAACCCAAGTGACCCTCTCAATCTTAGCAGTCAAACCGAATATTCTGCTGAATACAGAGAATTGCTTGGATTTACAGACGACGACCAATCCCCGGAAAATCTTGGTGACAGCAGGATTGGTCTTGTACATCCTGACGATACGGAAAGCGCGTTCAGTACTTTTTCTGCTCATTTGCTCGACAAAACCGGCAACACTCCCTTTGATATAGAACAGCGGCTCAAAAAGAAAAATGGGGAATACGCTTGCTTCCGCACCGTCGGCAAGGCGATTCGGGATAAAGACGGAAACCCTGTACGCTTTGTGAGCGCGGCGTTCGACATGACCGAAATAAGAAAACGGGAGCAGGAACTTATACAAACGCATGAAATGAACGAAATGCAGCTCGCCAAAATATCTTTAATCAACAAAGCGGCAAGAATCGGGTTATGGGATATGGAGATTATACGCGATGACCCGACAAACATCCGAAGCGAAGTTACCTATACTGCCGAGTTTCGGGAGATTTTCGGTTATACAGACGAACACGATTTTCCGAACTCATTGGAAAGCTTCAGCAACTGCCTCGACCCTGACGCATTGCAGATAATGAACGATAAACTCACCGCCCACCTTGCCGATCCCACGGGTAAAACGCCCTTCGACCCGGAATATCAGGCGAAAAAGAAAAACGGCGATTACATTTACATCCGCGCTACCGGCGAATCAATCCGCGATGAGCAAGGCAACGCGATACGCACTGTCGGTACTATGATGGACGTAACCGAAGAAAAAAACTATTTGGTCAATACAGAACGTCTTCGACAGCAAGCGGAGGAGGCCAACAAAGCAAAGAGTACCTTCCTCGCCAACATGAGCCATGAAATTCGCACACCACTAAACGCCGTAATCGGCTTGTCCGGCTTGATTTTGAACACAGACAACGAGTTGAATGAAGAAAGCCGCTATAGGTTAGACCGGATTAACAACGCTGGTGCAACCCTACTCAATACGGTAAACGACATTCTTGACATATCCAAGATAGAAGCGGGAAAATTCGAGCTTATCCCCAGCATATATGACATCCCCAGCATGATAAATGATGCCGTCACGCAAAGCATCTTGCATAGGGGTGAAAAATCCATTGAATTTGTGATGAATGTCTGCGCCAATTTACCAACACAGCTTTACGGTGACGAACTTCGCATAAAACAAATACTGAATAACCTTTTATCAAATGCCTTTAAGTACACAACGGAAGGAACGGTGGAGCTGACCGTAAGTTGCGTCCGGGAAGGCGATTGTATTTGGCTGACTTTTATAATCCGGGACACAGGTATTGGCATACGGCAGGAAGATATGGTTAATCTGTTCAGCGATTATGTTCAAGCGGATATGTCGGCAAACCGTAAAATTGTAGGGACAGGGCTTGGCTTGTCTATTGCAAAAAGGTTGGTCGAACTAATGGACGGTCAGATAACCGCAGAAAGTGAATATGGTAAGGGCAGCGTTTTCACCGTGCGGCTTATGCAAAAATATGTTACCGACAATGCAATCGGACCGAAGGCGGTTGAAAGCCTCAAAAACCTAAACTACTCCGCTCAGAAACAACGGCGGTTCGGTGAAATGTCACGAATCAGCTTGCCTTATGCGCGTGTGCTGATTGTGGACGATGTAGAGACAAACCTTGACGTGGCTAAGGGTCTGATGAAATCTTACAGCATGAAAATTGACTGTGTTACAAGCGGCCAAGAAGCTATTGAAGCCATGATGGATAGCAGAGTTCGCTACAACGCCGTTTTCATGGACCACATGATGCCCGGCATGGACGGTATCGAAGCCACTCGGCGTATACGGGAAATCGGAACGGATTACACGGATAGTGTTCCCATAATCGCGCTCACGGCAAATGCCATTGTGGGTAACGAAGAAATGTTTTTGCAAAACGGTTTTCAGGCGTTTATCTCCAAGCCCATAGAAATCGCCCATTTGGATGCAGTTATACGGGAATGGGTACGGGATAAAGAACAGGAAAAATTACACCAGCATATTGAGGAACAAAATCCTCCCGCTCAAAATAATGAAAAAAACTGGCAGGCGATGGACAAAGGTATTCCGGGCATAAATACCAAAAAAGGGCTGTCACGTTTCAACGGTGACAAGGACGCATATCTTGACGTACTACGTTCCTACGCGAAGAACACCCCACGCCTTCTTGAAGGATCCGGTCAGGTTACTTCTGACTTACTTGCTGACTATGCCACCATTGTTCACGGAATCAAAGGTTCGAGCGGCGGTATCTGCGCCGAGGAAACAGCGGGTATCGCGGAGGCGTTGGAGGGTGCGGCACTTGCCGGGGATTATGAGTATGTGGCGGCTCACAATGAAAATCTAACGACAACGGCACGGAGGCTCATATCGGGCATTACTACTATGCTTGAAAGATTTGATGCAGATAACCTAAAACCTAAAAAGGAGAAGCTGGACAACGAAACGCTGGATAGGCTGCGTCAGGCTTGCATTGATTATGAAATGAGCGGCGTGGACGCAGCACTTGGGGAACTGGAAGCCTTTGATTACAAGACGGATGGCGAACTTATCGTTTGGCTGCGGGAGAACGCAGAGCAAATGAATTTTGATGAGATTGTGAAAAGAATCTCGGACACCATTGAATGAAATTCCAAATATGTGTTTGGAAATGTTGAAAAAAACAAATATATGAATAGTAACTGTGTTTGAATTGACCAAAACCCTTGGGATTGCATAATAGCAATTTTTCAAGGGTTTGCTTTTTGTAAAATCTGCTAAAATAAACAATTTTGAAAAAATTTTGAGTTTCCCCATTTTTTTAAGAGCAATCAAATAGAGACATCTGAAGCGAAGGCTCAACATTGTCTTTAATGAAAAACGACTGTATGCCAACATATGACTTGGAAAAAATTGATTTCAAGCCATCTGAAATAGCATAAAAAGTGAATGTAGTCAGGCCATAGAGCCTTTTTGATGCTACAATAACCTGTGCAACCTCAATGCTTACTTCAACTTTTTCGCTTAGAATGCGAATCCACAGTTTAAATAAAAAGACAAATGAGCAAGAAATGGTATAAAGTGGGGTTATGTCTAATGAACTCCAACTAATAAACCTGTATTGCGTCATTTGTCAGCATTACGATACCAGATTAGTATATGACGCACAACGTACAAGCAATAATTTTCTGCCCCAATTTTCAGACGAGGAGTGCATAACAATAGCATTGTGGGGGCTTGCAAACAGAAAATTTACTTGCAAAGACGTTTTCAAATTTATAAAAGCATTTTATGCAGAGTGGTTTCCTGCAATGCCAAATTATAAGGCATTTAATAGACGGTATGGTTATCTTGCCGATGCAATAAAAACCTTGGCAAGTGACTTGCTATCAATGATTTCAAGTGATACAACATGTCCAACCCACTTGATAGACTCCATGCCAATAGTGCTTGCAAAGCAACGCCGAAGCGGACGCGCAAAAGTTGCGACTGAAATGTGTGACAAGGGGTATTGCGATGCAAAGCAAATGTATTTTTATGGTGTCAGACTTCATGCATTGGGTGAAAATCAGTACAAAACAATTCCTCAACCTAAGCAACTCCTGCTCACAGCAGCAAATGTCCATGACCGGAAAGCTGCCGTTGAAATGCTTCAAGATGTTTACGGCATTGATTTATTTGCCGACAAAGCCTATATTCATGCGGAATGGATGGAGGAGCTTAGACGCAATAATCGCGTCAATATCATCACCCCAATAAAATTGGAAAAGGGTCAAAAGGAACTTTCATATTGGGATTCTATCTTTTCTTCTGCTGTTTCAAGAGTTAGGCAACCTATAGAATCATTTTTCAATTGGTTAAATGAAATAACTCAGATTCAAAATGCTTGCAAAATTCGCTCTGCTAACGGCTTGGTTTCTTTTGTGTTTTCTCGTATCGCGGTAGCGTGCTTGATTTTAGCAAATATTATCAATATATGATTTTTCAGAGAAGGCGTGAATTTCATTGAAAAAAAGAAAAAAAGATTTAACCGGGAGTGATTTTTATATTGCAGATATTGGATGCCCAACCGATGCAACCCTAAATACCCGCATAGGAATCCAATCCATAAGCGTTAATCTCGGAAAATATTCCGGCGATTTCGACGTATATGTTGTTGCATTCTGGGGGTTTGACGATGGTGGAATCTTGCTTGATGTTCGCATACGAAAAGACGTAGCCAGTTTTTGATAAATTGACAAATGAAAGCATGGCTATAATATAACAATTTCATGCACCCCATAACCTCGTTGCAAAAACTTCACCCGTTTTTCCTTGCACCAGCGGTGATTCATGCCACACTAATCATTTTTGTAGTTGTTCATGTTATTCGTAGAAACCCTCTCTGAAATTGCGGCAACAACAAACCGCGGAATATCCAGCATTCGTTTGAAGCGGCTTGGTTGGCGGATTAGGCGGTACAGCCATTCCAGCCCGAATTTCCGCATTAATGGCGGTGCGGTTTTTGCTGTTCCCGCCATCACATCAAGAGTGCCGCCAAGACACATAGTTAGGCGGGCGTTTATTTTTTTATTTTTTGCCACCCAAATTTCTGCGCGGGGCATTCCTGTACATACAAGTAAAATATCGGGCGAAAGATGATTTATCTCGTCGATGATTTTTTTTTCTTCTTCAGCGGAAAAAAATCCATGATGAAAACCCGCTACTTTTAAGCGCGAGTATTTTTTTTGCATATTCTCTTTTGCTTTTTCGGCTGTGCCTTCTGTTCCGCCAAGAAAATATGCCGTGAAATTTCTTTTTTCCGAAAGACTTTCTAAAAGCGCGAAAATTGTGTCCACGCCGCGAACGCGTTCGGGTAATCTTTCCTTTTGCAAATACGACGCTAGCACAATGCCCGTTCCGTCCGCAAGGGATAAGTCGGCGGATTTCAACGCCTCGTAAAAATAGGGATTACGGCGCGCTTGCATTACGCCTTCAGGGTTAGGCGTTACGATTACGTGATTTGTGGGTTCGCACAAGAATTCTTCCAGTTTATCAATGGCTTCTTTTTGCGTTATTTTAGCGAACGGAATGCGTAAAATTTGTATGGTTTCCATTGTTATTCCGGGAATTTAAACAGTGAATCAAATTTTGAAAGCAACACAAAATCACCGCGCACTTTTATTCCACCCGTCATAAAGGCTTTTTGCGCCGAGTTTTTGTTTTTCAAAACATCCTGCCAAATTGCCGCGTCTGACATGATTATTATATCCGGAGCAGGCACGTTTCCTTCAATATAGGTGCATTCGGTGCTGTGAATGCTGATTGCACCGTCGAATGTTTCACTTCCGGTGATGTTAAATTGAATAACCGCTTGAAGCCCTGCGGATAATTGCGAATTGAAAAATTCGGGCAACCTTTTCGTTAGGCTTTGCACGGTTTCGCCGGATTTCGTTACGCGCACGCTTTGTTTTTCCGCCGCTTTCGGCGCGAACGGATTTGACGGCGCATCTGTGAGAAACGATTCATTTATGACGGCAGCAGGAGAAGCTTCTCCTTTTGAATGCATTTTTGTAAACAAAAGTGAAAGCTCATCTATTTCTTTTTCTTGTGTGTCTGTAAAACCGAGTGGTTTTGCTTCGGTTTTCAGTGAAAGCTCCGGTTTTTCTTTTATAGGTTCGTCGATTTTTTTTGCGGAGGGTGTTTCATTTATAAAATCCGATGGAATTACATATTTGCGTTTTTGATGAACTGCCCTGTAAAAATCCTGCGTTGTTTTATCAATAAATTCGCCGGCATCGCCGTCCATTTCGCCCAAATGCCGTACATTAAGCCCCATTGATGCAACTACAAATCCGCCGAAAAACTGAATAACCCGCGTAAGATAATCACCCGCGGATTTCTCTCCGCCCTTGTTCGATAGAGTTATTATCATTAAATGCTTGTCCTTTAAAGCTTCGGTATACTCCGCGTTTTCAAGGTATTCCAAGAAACTCTGTATAAGCGCGGTTGGTGCGAAATTTTGCGCCGTACACGCTAAAACAATTCCGTCTGCCGCTTTTATTTTTTCCATAATGCCGTCAATCGCGTTTGTCGTTTCACCGTCGTAATACGGTGGATGCAGAACGCCTAAATCTACCGTTTCGGTTTGCGCGTCAAGCTCGGAAAAAACATCCTGTGTTCGCTTTAACAAGCCCCCAAGCCCGTGGTCGTAGTGCGTCATGTTTCCGTAAATATACACAATCTTCATAGCGGCCTCCTTACGGTAGCTCCGGTACTGTTCCCACTGTGAGCCATTCATCAAAAAATTCTCTTAGATTTTCGCCGGAAAGTTCTTCCGCCAAACCGATAAAATCATTTTGCGTGGCTATGCCGAAAGAAAATGCTTGATAATATTCGTTTATAAATTCCCAAAAAAGTTCGTCGCCCATGCGATTGTATAGCGAATACACCATTAACATTGCCTTGCGTCCGTGCGCATGGGCGTAATGCGCCCAGTTCGGCGACGCTTCAAGCCCGCGGTTCAGAAAAAGCGTTGTGCGTTCTTCAATTGAAGCGCGGTCACGCTCCATGCGTTCGCGAAGTTCATCGGGAGTCTGATAAAAAAAACCTGTTTGAATAAAACGGGTAAGCCCTTCCGTTAGCCACGGTTCTTCAACCCGGTTTGTGCCTATAATATTCGCAAGCCACTGATTCCCAAGCCCGTGCGCCATCGCCCAATATCGCCCGCCGCGCGCCAAATACCACGAGTCTACAAATACCATCTGCGAAAAAGACGCGCTGTCTTGAAGCAAATCTGCCTCTGCCATCGTTACATGACCAAGCGGATAAGGCCCCACGCGTTCCTCGAAAAATTCCATGCTTTTTCGTGCCGTGTCTAAAATATCGTCTATGGGCAGCGTTTCGGTGTAATAATAAAAGTGGATATCAATGCCGCTTTGCGTTGATGTGTGAGCATATTGAAAATACGGGGAAACCGCAAATGAAAAATTCCGCGCCTGATGCGCCGCGAAACTTGTAATTTTCGTATCTGTATCGCCGATTACTTCTTCGGTTCGCGAGCCTGTTCCCGCAACCACGAAACGTGCCGGCGTTGTGACATCCACGCGGAAGCTCGCTGTTTCAACAAAAAATGGATTGCCTGCCGGATAATGCTCCCGCGTAAACCAACCGTTTTCTTTATCAAAAACAGAAAGCACAGGCAAAAACATTCCAAACCACAACGCATAATCGTTCCCGCCCGTGCGGTGTGCGATTTTCGGAACGCGCGCATTGTATTGCAAAAGAAGCTGAACTGTGGCGTAAGGCTCAAGCGGCTCGGGTAAAATTAATCTCAAAATAGTTTCATCAAGTTCAAATTCCAGCGGTTCGTTGTCCAAAAACGCATTTTGAATTTCCAAAAAACCATAATCTTGTCCATTCGGAAAAGCGCGCCATTCAAGCTCGCTGAAAACAGGCGGCGGCTCAACACCCTCGCTGAACGCATTCAAATAAACGCGCAACACGATTTCGTCAAGCTCTACCGATGCGCGGTTCGTAAATGTAATATGCGAAATGCCCGAAACTGTACGCTCCGACGGGTCAACGTCCAACGTAATGCGATATTCATTGTAACGAGGAATTTCCGGCTTTGGCGTTTCCACGGGCACGGGGGTTTCCTCTATAATAGGAATTTCATACCCGCCGTTGTTTTCTTGCTCAACATAACCGTTCTCAGGCTCGGGCGGAATTTGTTCCGTTCTCCCGCTGCAGCTTGTAAGCAAAAAAAGCAACAACGTAAAAAAAATAATCTTCTGCATAATCCAAGCAACACTTCCAATGCAAAATAAATTCTATATAATGGATTATATCAGCAGAAAGCGCGGAATACCACAGTTCCACGATACGGGTGACACAATGAAAAAAATTATTCTAACCGGAGGGGGAACCGCCGGGCATGTTATTCCAAACCTGGCGCTTCTTCCCGCGCTTAAAGACGCCGGTTTTGAAGTGAGTTATATAGGAAGCCGCGACGGAATAGAACGCGGCTTAGTGGAAGCCGCCGGCTTGCCTTACCACGGCATATCATCCGGAAAACTTCGGCGTTACTTCGACGTAAAAAATTTCACGGATATTTTCCGCGTAGCAAAAGGTTTGAGCGATTCCGTAAAAATTATAAAAAAAATAAAGCCCGATATTATTTTTTCAAAAGGCGGCTTCGTTGTTGTTCCGGTAATAACGGCGGCGCGGCTTTGCGGTGTAAAATCTATAATTCATGAATCTGACATAACGCCCGGGCTTGCCAATCGCTTGGCGATGCCGTTTGCATCGAAAATTTGCGTCTCTTTCCCCGAAACTTTGGGATTTTTACCGCAAAATAAAACCGTATTAACGGGAACGCCAATTCGAAGAACCCTTGCAAATGGCGACCGCTTATACGGATTAAAGCTCGTGGGCTTCGAACCCGGCGGAAAACCGGTTTTGCTTGTAACGGGCGGAAGCCAAGGCGCGGCGGCGATAAACGCCTGTGTTCGCGAAGCTTTACCCTCTCTTTTGGAAAAATTCCGCGTGATTCATCTGTGCGGAAAAGGGCATCTTTCGGGGATAAATTCGCCCGGCTACGTCGAATTCGAGTACCTCACAGACACAATGCCCGATATTCTTGCCGCCGCTGAAATAGTAATCTCCCGCGCAGGCGCGAATACAATTTTCGAGATGCTTGCGTTAAAAAAACCAAATTTGTTGATTCCTCTGCCAAAGGGCAAAAGCCGCGGCGACCAAATTCAAAACGCAGAATCTTTTGAAAAACAAGGTTTCTCCGTCGTCCTGCACGAAGAAAAGATGAACCCGCAAAAATTATTTTCGGAAGTTCTAAACCTGTATAACTCACGCGAAAGTTACAAAAAAACCATGCAAAGCCATCAACTAACAGACGGTGTAGCGGGTGTACTTAACGTAATTCTTGACACGGCAAATAACATACCGCATAATCAAGGCTAAAAAGGAGTGTACCATATGAAAACATGGATTACAGTAACAATTTTAGCGGTTACAGCTGCACTTGCAATTGTGATACTTTTGGCAGCAAAGGAAAAACTCTGTGAAGAAAATTTTTTAGACATGTTTGACGAAGAATTATAAAATTTAAAAGTAAGCGGCTATCTCATTAAAAAGAACCCCATAAAATGCGCAGTTAGAAAAAGAGAGATTTTTTTCGACTGAATTTTGTGGGGTCTTTTCTTGATATTTAACTCATTCCATTCTGCTTACCCTCCCATTAATGCTCAACTCCCTGCTGTAGCTTGTTATCACAGGCATATTCATCATCATAAAACTCATGTAAATGGCAGAATTGAAATCATCGGAATCAATAATACGGACACTTCTGCGTACAGAAATATACTCTGTCCCTAATGTGCCTTGCCTACTTTGCACTGTCCATACATAGTGCTGACCCATTGCTCCTATAAAGATAGCTTCGTTGGGCACAACCATTTCATGAATCCCTGTTTGCTTGCGGAAAAGTACTCTGACAAATTCGCCGCCGTTAAACTGGTCGGTTTCTGAAATTAGCTGTATATTCAGGTTATCGCCCACAGGTGTTATGTTGTATACAAAGGCTCTGATACCAATATTTGAACCGCTTCTAAAAATGCTCGCTTCGTTGCCAATCTCAATAAACCCGGCCTCTGAAACAGTGGTCGAAAACTCAACCATAAAACGGTTATTGTCTACGCCTATGGTAGCGATTCTTTCCCCTTGTGAAATAAATTCCCCCTCTCTTTTGTCGATGGTCATGACTATGCCTTGACGATTAGTTATTATATTTGTTGTATCAGAATTGGTCATGGCGGCAAGGGCTGATTGGTCGGCGTGTAAATCAATAAGAGTTCGTTCAATATCTAGGTTTATGTTCCTAAGTTCTATCTCACGCGCACGTCTGGCATCATCTATTTGAGTAGATGTTTCCCTTTGTGCCAATTCTAAGGTTGCTTCCGCACGTTCTAATGCTTGGTAAGCATTGGCAAGGTTTGATTCTGCCTGCCTAAGATTTTGAGATGCCATCCATGCGCTTTCGTCCAGTGCAAGCAAAGCATTATCAACTCTATTTTGGGCTTCAAGTATCTCGTTCTGCCATCCGGCGATTGCGGCCAGTTCTGCTCTGTCCAATGTAGCCATAGCATTTTCATAAGCGCGAGTTGCATCATCTACGGCATTTTCTGCTTGGACAACAAGGGCTTCCGCAGTTTCTACATCTTGATTACGCTGCTCCCTGTCTTGAGTGTTAAAAGCGTTTCTCTCTCTTTGCAAATTGTCTGATGCTTGCTCCAACAAGGTATTACTTTCATCGAGATTAAGCCTTGCCGAAATAACATTGTTTTGAGCATCGTTTATAGCGGCATGGGCGGCGGCAACTTCTGTCCGGTCTGCATTTATGTCAAGGGTATGCAACCTTTGCCAAGCTATATTTAGCTGTTGATGAGCGGCTTCGTAGGCAAGCTGGTTTCTCTGGCGGGTGGTTCGGGCGGCAGTTATAGCATTTTGATAATTTCGTGCGTCAAAAGTAGCCGCCGAAATACATCTTGCATCTGCTAAGTTTGATTCGGCATTTTGTAAATCAATCGCTCTGCGTTCAAGTGCTATTGTTGCTTCTTGTATGGCTTGCATATAAGTGAAATCATCAAAGTTACTGCCGCGCGCTTCTAATTCCTGCAATGCAGCCTGTGCTTGATTCAATTCTGTTACACTCCTGTTCCAGTCACGTTCGGCATCGGTTCTTGCGTTTATATACATAAAAAAGCCTTGCGGCATAGTTGCCATTTGCTGTGCCTGAATATGTTCGGTTTGCCGATTTTCTACATTTAACATAGCATCATTAACAGCCCATTGATGTTGAAGCACATCGCCCGGCGATACACCCGACAAAGTATGGAGATTATTTTGAATATCCCCTCTTTGGATATTCAAGCGGGTTAGCTGGTGTTCTGTCCGCTCTATGTTGGTAAGTAAACTCGCCACAGCCTGTTCATTTGTGGTTGATGTGGGGTTATATCTTGCGATTATAGTATTTGCATCAATAAAATCTCCCCGATTTATAAACATTTCATCTATCCATCCGCTTGAAAGCGCGTAAATATCAAATGTTTCCGAAAACTCTACCACTCCACGGACTTCAAGTTCCTTTATTATCCAATCGCTTTGTGCCATGGCTATAGTCACTTTTGGCAATGAGAAGTTGTAGATAGTCCTTGAAGAAAAGACCAATACCAAAATGACAGCAATGTAAATGTATAATAGCTTGCGCATCTTTTTCTTATTCACGCCATTACTGTTTTCCATAATCAACCTCCATTACTTCAAGGCCGATAGCTTCACGCCTTGTTCAAAATACTCTTGCCCATATAAGAAAAGCCAAATCATCGGCAACATATAAAACACAGATGCCGCAAAAATCAAACCAATATCACCTTGCCCTAATCGGTAAAGTACAACCGAAAGCGGCTCTAATGCGCTATCTCTTAAAAATACCATAGGATGCTCTATCATCGCCCAACTATCCGCAAATGTTAAAATCACTAACGCCGCCATACCGCTTTTTGACATGGGTAGGGCGATATAAAGAAACCGCTTAAAATGATTCGCGCCATCTATTTGTGACGCTTCTAAAATGCTTGGTGGTATGCCCTTCATGCTCTGCCGCATTATGAACACGGCAAAAGGGCTAAAACCAAGCGGCAGTATTATAGAATTATGCGTATTCAAAATCCCAAGAGTATCTGCCATAATAAAGTTTGGTACAAGCGTTGCTTGAAACGGCAGAACCATTACGATTATGTAGATACAGAAAATAATCTCCTTAAACCGTGACTTCCATACCGTAAACCCATATGCCGCCAGTGAGCCGATAACAACGTGCATAGCTACGATGGGAAGCGTTAGTCTTACCGAGTTCATAAAATAGTCAAGATACATGGGTGTTCTAAAAAGCAGGGTATAATATTGGCTTAGCGAAATTTTTTCGGGTATCAGACTGTACTGCACATAGCTGATTTGCCTCATTAAATCATGGTCAAAAAAATCGTGCGTATCGCCATAGTTGCGGGCGATTTCCCCCATCGACATAAACGAGCTTGTAAAAATAATCAGCAGAGGAATGATATATAAAAAGGCAAAAGCAATCAAAAATACTTTAATGCTTATATTAAATACTTTTGCCATCGTACTCACTCCCCATTTAAAGAAACGCTTCGCATTTCTATTCAATGAATTCTGATTTCTTGTCAATGATAAAGAACCCGACCATAAATACTGCTATTACGAAGGTGATAACAAAAGCGGAAGTCGTAAGGTTTTGACGATTTAGCCACATAAATTGGTTATTCATGTAATGCTGTAACATATAAATGCTTTGGTGCGGATAATTCCCCGACAGCATATACAGTTCACGATAAATCCTAAACGAATTTATGAACGACATCACAAACATAATGAATAACCCCGGCATAAGATAAATCACCGTGATTTTGAAAAACATACGGATTTTCCCCATACCCTCTACTGATGCCCATTCGTAATATTCATGCGGAATATTGGCACGGGCAGCTAATGCTAAAACAAGATTAAAGCCGAGGTTCTTCCAAATATATAGCCCTACTGCAATCGCAAAAGCATGATCCGTTTGCAGCCAGTCTGTGTTTACATTTAACAAGCGGCTTACAAAACCGTTGGACATAAAGAGACTTTGAAAGAAAAAGGCTATGCCGGCAGTTGGTATAACAAGCGGTGACATTAGTATCGTTTTAAGCCATCCCATTCCTTTTAAGTTAAACAACAGGCAAGCTATAAACAGTGGTATCGCTATGCTGAGAGGTATTGCAATCGTCATAAATCTGAAAGTATTCCACGAAGCAAGCCGAAAGGCTTCGCTGCTAAACAGATTCACAAAGTTGTCGATATCTATAAAATTACCACTACTATTTGTGGTCACATAACCCAGTGACATAAAAAATGGGATTATATAAAACAAAGCCACCCCGGTAAGGCTTGGGATTAGGAAGGAAAACGCTATTACATTTTCCTTCCTAATTTTTAGTGCTTTACTCATTTAAGTAGGTGGTAAGCCTTGCTTGAAGATTTCTTGCTGCTTGCTCGGCAGTCACTTCACCGTCAAAAAAGCGTGTCATTTCAGTTCTTACGAAGTCACCGATGAAGGGGTCGGATGTTTCTGCTATGGTCAATCTGTCAGCGAGAGAATTGAACACCGTAAGGTTTGTATCAAAATCAACGCCTTCCGGCATAAACCCGGCTACGCGCTGACTTTCCAACAACGCCCTACTATTCGTTACAGCTGCGTTTCTATTAACCGGGGTAGCCAACATTTCCGGGGATGATTGCATATCATACGACAATAGGAATTGCAAGAATCGAGCGGCGAGTTCTTGGTTTTGGCTGTTGGCGTTTATTGCCATATGACTTCTTGCGGTTACTAAGCCTTCACCTTGGGAGTTTGTTATAATGTTGTAGCCTGTAGTGTCCACTATCCCATCAATGGTATGCACCATGTTGTGGAAGATGGTTTCTGCTATTACTTGTGTTCCTATTCCCCATGTGGTTGGTGTAAGTTTATCGGCTATTGACTGAATATCTTCCAGAAGGTTTATGAATTTTTCGTTGTCAACATTGGCTGTTCTGTTTGGCAGGTCGATAAACTCGTCAAAATAAAGCTCAAATATTCTGTGGGCAAGGATGGTGGCGCTCATTCCCATTGGGCTATGAATAAGGTCTAAATCCGGGTATGCGTATGCAAGTGCGATTACATCTTCAAGGGTAAAGCGGTTGGGGTTTATTGTAGTTGTTACATCTTCGTTTAATCTAAAAGCCCAGATATTAAAACTTAACGGAACTACATAGCGCCCGCTGTTGTAAAGGTAGGCATCAAGTATGTTTTGATAAAACGTCCCCGGCGGCAAATCAATTTTTCCGTTAAGGTCAACAAGCCTGCCTGCATCTGCCAAACGCTGCCATGCAAGATGAGAAGCCATGATAATATCCTCGCCCATACCGCTCATTAATGCAGTGTTAATAATTTGAGCATAACTTGTAAAATCCCCGGTTTTGACAATAGTGACTTTGTATCTGCCTTCATGCATTTCTTCAAACTTTGCGGCGGCAGTTTCCAGAAAGCCGTCTACATGCAATGCCGCAATTGTTAATTCATTGCTTGCATTTGAGCTACCGTCGGCTTCTTGCGTTTCTGAAGAGCCGCAGCCTGAAAAAGCGACAAGCGTAAGCACGATTAATGAAAGTATGATGTTTTTTCTCATAAAGATGTTCCTCTCTAATTTCGCAAAATATTTTCTTGCGGTTTCGGTGACATCATAACAGCGAAATTATTTATATTGGCGGTTTTAGCCCAAGCGGTATGTGCCATGCCCCAAACGTGGTGCATTACATTACGTTCACGACAAAACCGCATACGTTCAGGCTATCTGGCTGGAGAGCGCGTCATTTCTAAGATATAATCAGACAGGATAAGATGTATGGATGGGAGCGAGGATTATGCAGGGCATCATTATTTGCGATGATGACAAGTTCATGTTGGATATGTCTGCTGAAGTGGCATTTAAATGTATAGAGAAAGAAAACTTAAACGCTCGTATTGTCTGCGCTACTCAGGATTCTGCGGAAGTCATGCTGTATATCAAAAAGAATCCCGGTGACTATCTTTATTTTTTGGATATAGACCTTGGGCGAACAGCTTTAAACGGCGTTGATATTGCACGGCTTATTAAGAAGCAGGAACCATTTTCCAAAATCGTTTTTGTTACAAGTCACGCCGATATGGGCATGGATATACTAAAAAGTGGGGTGGAAGCATTTGGATTTATTGAAAAAACAGCCGACAAAGGCAAAATGATTCAAGCCTACAAGAAATACATCCGCCTTGTTTTGGAGAACAATAAAGGTAATATCCCAATGGGCGAACCCACTGTGAATCTTTTAATTGGCATTGACGAATATGTATCCCTGCCAATTTCGCAGATATTATATGTAGAAACAGACAAGGCGATTTCACATTTTGTTCGATATCATACCGTGGATGGTTCAGATTTATCGGTACGCGATACCATCGAAAGCGTCCTCCAAAAGCTGGGTGACGATTTTATGAAAAGTCATCGCTCCGTTATTATTAACAAAAACTATGTTGTCTCTGTTTCTGATGGGGTGGTTAATTTTGCGGGTGGAGAACAAGCGGATTGCTCATTCCGTTTGAAAAATGAAGTAATGAAGAAATGCGGGGTGAAAAAAGTATGAGAGATATGTCGCCATATTACGTTTTTCCTACGGATGAACACGCCATATTTGTTCGTGGCGATTACTTCCTGCATTTCTCATGGTGGGATATGCTATTCCGTACCATATACAGAAGCGATTATTCACCGTTAATAGTGTTTTCATTTTTATTTGCCCTTGGAATTATTGCGAAAAAGTGGCCGAATAAAATGGTTGAAATCACTGCTGCAATAATTGCTTTTTGCGTTACCCTCGTGCCTACGGTTTATTGGTTTACCCCCGGCAGTTCAACTATGTTTAATCTTGCGGTAGCTTTTGTGATGACTGCTACCGTGTTTATTTTGAACTTTGTAAAATTGTCATTTTTGGATTATGTAATAATGTTTTCGAGCCTTGCCTATTTGAGCAGATTTATTGGAATTGCTCAAGCATCTGTGCAAGTTAGAGCCAATTTGGGCTTATCGCTGTCGGCTTTAACCGTTATGATTATAATTTTGGCAGTGTATAAAATTCGGTTGGGGCAGTTGAAAGGAAATTTATTTTACTGTTGGTTTACATGTATGCTTGTTCTTATCAATGGGTACGTTGCGAGTTTTTTATTTCGCAGATATGTATTTAGGTTAGGGCAGGTGCAGGAAACAAGAATAGAGGCATTATTTGTTTGGGGTATTGCTTTGCTTTTTATTTGTGGTCTTAGTGCCTTGCTTATTTATGCAATTAAACGGCTGCTTAGAAAACACTTTGACAATATAAACCGCATGGGTAAGGCTTATCCGCTGATTGAGCGATTTATAATTCTAAACTCTATCGGTATTTTTTTGTTTACGGCGCTGGCTTACTACTTCTTTGGGAGGGTATACGTTACAAATGACCCTATTTCTGTGTTCACAAATTTTATTTTATTTATTGCCATGATTTTGCAACTCTCTTTTATTATCATGGTTTTTAGGATAACTTGGCTAAAAGATAATTTGAAAGTTACGGCAATGGAAAATCAAAGCCTTGCCGCATATTCGTCCAGTTTGGAAAAGAGTATAGACGATATAAAAAATATCAAGCATGATGTTAAAAACATTTTTCTAACAATGGGAAACTTTGTTGAGCGTAGCGGCGATGCAGAAATGCAAGAGTTTTACAACCAAAAAATAAGCCCTTTTGCGGTTGATGAAATTGCAAAAAATGACTTATTGGGTAAATTGGCGGGGCTTAGCAATGAGCAGTTGAAAGCATTCGTGTTTTACAAAATATCGCAGGCGGTTGAGCGTGATGTTGATGTTGATTTGGATGTTCTTGCCCAAGTTCCTGATTTTGATAGAATGTTTTCAATTGAGTTTATTGACCTTGTTCGTATCTTGGGGATATTGCTGGACAACGCCATTGAGGAGTGCGTAGAAATTCCCGGTGGCAGAATCCGGATTAAGATTTCCAGAAACAATGAAATGATTTCATTTGTGATAAAAAATACCGTTCGCCAGGAAGTAAAAGAAAAAGGTATAAAACCGGGGTCATCTACAAAGGGCAAAGACAGAGGTAAGGGACTTGTCGGAATTCGAAGCATCATTAGCAAATATGATACGGTTTTGCTTAACTCGTACTTTTCGGAGATGTGCTTTGTTCAAAACTTGGTTGTCTACGCCGTTATTGGGAATGAAACATAATGCAAATTTAGCAAATGATAAACCCCCATCATGATTAGTTATTTCATCTTACATGATGGGGGTAACATTGTGACAAAAAGAAAAATCATGACAAATGAAACTTTTTTTGGTTAGGTCGGTTTTATTTCACTCTGCGGCGAAGCACATAACCCCACAAAGTCACGGAGATTGCAAAAAATATAAACATTGTAATGGCATATCCTGTTACACCGGGAATGCCTGTGGGCGGCACCACGAAGCCCTCTGCTTTCCAGCCCGCTATGCCCGAACCACCCGCGTTAGCATCCCACACATAAGTGGTGTTTGCAGATAATGTGGTTACGGTATTACCGCTTACATTGAAGAAATTGCTCACGGTTCTTGTCGGAGCAGTCGCACCCACTACTATTTTTGAAAACCCGTTTACGCCTGTTATATTTCCGGTTCCGATAAGCGACGTTTCACCATTCAAAGTCAAGACAACATCTGATGTAGCCCCTGCCGAACCAATTGTCAGCATACTACCGGCAGCGGCAAGATTGATACCGCCGGAAGTGCCTGTGTTGGCAACAGAAACTGAACCTCTTGATATTACCATGCTTCTTCCGTCGTTAATGGTAATTGCATTCTGAGCGTTGTTGTTGATTTCGATTGTACCGCCGTTTACGGTCAGTGTTCCGCCGGCTCCTACAGTAACTCTTCCGCTTCCGTTGCCTGTAATAACCAACTTTGAGCCTGTCGAAACGAAAGCGTCAGTAACAAGTGTTCTTGCGCTTGAGGGAGTTACGGTTTGCGTGGCAACATTCGCTTGAGCAATATCCAAAAGGTTAATCGCCAATATTTCCGCAGGTGTAAGTATTCTCCAACCGGGTGCGGCCAAAGGAACAACACCGGACACATCAGTAGTGCTCCATCCATATGAAGCGTTGGTAGCCGAATTGCCCTTGCCTCCGGCCGCGCTGTAGAAACGCTCGGGGCCTTCCGTAATGGCTGTACTGCCTGTTGCAATTATGCTTCTGGCTCTATTGGAAGCTGTAATCGCGTGGCTTGCGTTAATTACGTTGTTTGCATTCAAATTCAATCGCCCTAAAAGGTTAATACCATTAGCCACATTAACCTGACCGCCGCCTGCGGTCATTTGGGAGGTGTTAGCAATCTCAATGCTTCTGCCGCCGCTTATAGATGCGGCATTAATCGTACCGCCGGTCACTCTTAAATGACCCGACGCACTGGTAACATTTATTCCAATTGAATTTGTGGCGGTGGTAGGTGTTCCTCCTGTTGCATTTAGTTCTGCATTACCTTCCACAGTAAGAACACCGTTGGTATTTACACCTGCACTCACAGCGGAAGCAGTATTACCGCCGATAGCGTTTACAGTTGTATCCCCGCGAATTGTTAAATGGGTTGCATTAATTCCGTGTGAAACAGCAGAACTTGTTCCTGTTCCACCTCTGACAGTTAGTTCGCCGTCGCCCTCAAATATGACGGGGATACCTTCGGAGCTGCTTATCATAAGACCGACAATTGGGGGAGTCGGAGAACCGGACGGAATGCCGTTGAAAGTGCTCGTTATTTTGTTATCTCCCTCCAAATTGATAGTGACGGCGGGGTCTGTATTCGGTATCGTTACCGCGGTAAAGGCGGTGCTTTCAAACACGAAGTCATTAAGCGTCCATGTATTAGTGCTTGAATCAAATGAAATATCTGCAGGATTGAATTTACCGGTAACATCGGCACCATTTACATTCCCAACCCTAAGTTTTCCGTCCGGGTCTAGGTACAACGTGTAGTTTTTATTGTACGGGCCGCTTTGAGGAGTGACGGTGGACGGCTCTACAGTCGTAGACATAGTTGAGGTTATGACGTTGGTCAGCGGCGTTGCTGTTGAGGCAGTCCAGCTTGCAGCGTCTGTGTGTTTATGCCAATACGGCGTGGATATGGTAATGGAGTTGCTTTGAATCGCGCGTGAATTTTCATTTGCGGTTCCGCATGTAATGGTAAATGACCCGCCTGATATAGATAATGTGTCAGTGCCGTTCGCTAAAACTGTCAGTAAACCACGACTGGGGCCTGTACCGTTACTGGAACTGGTGATATCTAAATTGCTGTTGCTTATAGTTAAACTCTGGGAGGCAGATATACCGATACTGCTACCGGTGTTACCGCCGCTGATGCTTGTAATATTAAGATTGGAATTTGAAACGCTTACAGTACCAATGGTATTGTTATTTAAGCCTATTCCATAACCATGGAGGCCGCTTTGACTGAAAATGTTTATTGTTCCGCCTGTAATTACTATATGAGCACCCGAATAAATACCGTTGCTGATAGCGTTGGAGCCGGTGGTAGTGGCTGTTAAGTGGAGCGTACCATTGCCGGATATAGTCAGCGTCTCGGCGCTCCCGGTAACTGTATTGGCTATTGCGCGGGCATCGCTTGTCGTGCCGGTGTTTGTATGTGTAATTCGGTTTTCGTTAATCTGCACAATTGTCGTATTATTCGGCACCATGAGCGCATTGCTGCCGCCTGAAGCTCTCAGGTCAATACCGTCCAAAACGAGGACTAAGCCGTTGTATTGCGTTCCGCTCACTTCTACGCCGTTTCTGTACCACATCCAACCTTCGGTGCTGCCGTCGATATTGCTTGTGGTTGGGTTATGGTCTGCCCCCGATACTGTTACGGGATTAACGGTTAAATCCAATCTGGTAGTGCGCGGTGTAACCAATGAGGCGGACACCGCCATAGCGGGGAGCATCATCAGCATCATGCACAGTATAACGAGAGATATTAAGATTTTTTTGTTTAATTTTCTCATTTTAGTTTCCTCCATCAAATAATTATTTTTGTTTTTAACACGTCCACCCCTTATGGCGCGTCGCGTGATTTACAGCTAATTAGTTTTGGCATCATCACATATAACCTCCGTTCGATTATTAGTAATTTAATTTGATACTTGTATATTTAGCATTTTTCTCGCGTAACAGGGTTTCGGATATATGTTGTGACACAAATGTCAAAAGCATACCTCCACATACTTCGTATTCTATTATAGCAACTAAAGCGCACCAAAAGCGCACACGAAAATAAAAAAACACAATTAATTACTTGATTTTCATTTTCGACTTATAAACGCGGCTATTATTTCTGCCCGTGTTATGATATTAATCGCCACTATTTCCGATAATTTTCCAATCGTGTATTATATACTTTATTAAAATTAGACGGAGGGAAAGCATATGGCAGAATATTTAACCCCGGGAGTATATATTGAGGAGTTTGAATCCGGGCCAAGACCGATGAGTGGTGTAAGTACCAGTATACCCGGATTTTTAGGTCTTGCGCAAAGAGGGCCTACGGTGGGGCCACCGTTGCTAATAACAAGTGCTGCAGATTTTAATCGTCGTTTCGGGGATTATCTATCAAGCAGTTTTAATCAATATCGTTTTTTGCGATATTCGGTAGAGAAATTTTTCGCCAACGGCGGGGCAAGTTGCTATGTAATGAGAGTAAACTCCGAAGGCTTTGGGGGAGTAAGGGCAAGCAGGGATATTATAATAACCCGCGAGCCGTCGGAACCCGGAAAAGGAAAAAAATCCGAAGGCGAAAAAAATATATTGTACTTAACCATTGCCGCCAAAGAACCCTTAGTGGAAGCGGTGACAATAAAATTTGCACCAAATGCCGGAAACAAAGAAATGTATGATGTTTTCGTGAATGAGGAAGAAGCCGTTTCCGTGTCAATGGTAAGCGGTTATCCGAATTTTATTCTTACAGCGTTTGCGAACCACGAGCTTATTTCTTTCGCGGCAAGAAACGAAGACGGTGACGGCACGGAAGATTTATCTGTCACCTTAGAATCCGACCCTGTAAAAATAAATCTTCCATATGAAAAAGCGGCGGAGCAAGCACGCCTTTCCGCGCCGATTGCAATTAGAATAACCGCCAAAGACACCGGCGAATGGGGTAACAATATTCAAATAGTTGTAAGGGCTACAAATAAAGTAGCTTCAAGTGATGAAGATAGAAAACTTCTTTCGGGAGTGGCAACGATTGAAGTGCTTTCCGGGGACATGCTTGAGACATACGAAGATGTTTCTTTGGACAAGCGGTCTGTTGATTCTATTTTTAATATAATGCGTTCGTCCGTGCTTGTGGATATTCAGGAATTAGATGCTCAAATGGCAAACAACCCGGTGAAATTCCCGTTGCCGCGTCACGATTCTGTCGGCGCGGACCGCACGGAAGTGTTAAGTCTTTCCGGCGGGCGCGATGAAAATATCGGTTCGTCAAGCATGACGGACGTGTTTAAAGGCAAAGATACATCCGGTGGTCGAACAGGGTTGGAATCATTTTTAGATAACGGTGTTATAAGCCTTATTATGGCTCCCGGAATAACAGACCCCGCCGTTCAAACGGCAATTAAAGACCATTGCGAGAATACAAAAAGCCGCTTTGCTATTTTGGACATGCCGCAGGAAAGCAAAGAAGTTGCGGATTTACAAAAGCACAGGGAAACCATTGTTTCCGATTACGCGGCAATGTATCATCCGTGGTTGATTACTTACGACCCGCTTTCAAAAAGTGATATAGCAATACCGCCGTCGGGAGCGGTAGCAGGAGTGTATGCCCGTTCCGATAACACCCACGGTGTTCATAAAGCCCCGGCAAATGAAATTATTAGGGGCGTAACAGGGCTTTCCATTATGTATAACACCGCCGAGCAGTCTCATCTTAACCCGCGCGGCATTAATTTAATCCGCTTTTTCTCCGGCGAAGGAATAAGAATTTGGGGTGCGCGAACCTGTTCTTCCAATACACTTTGGCGATATATAAACGTGCGCAGGCTTTTCATTTATATTGAAGAAAGTATAAAAGCAAACACAAACTGGGTTGTATTTGAACCGAACACCGAAATGCTTTGGCTTAGGGTTCAAAGAACAATTGATGTATTTTTAAATGAAGTATGGCGCAGCGGAGCATTAATGGGTTCATCGCCAAGCGAAGCTTATTATGTGAGCATAGGGCGTTCGACAATGACCCAAGCAGACATCGACAACGGGCGGTTAATTTGCGAAATCGGCGTGTCGCCGGCGAAGCCCGCTGAATTTGTTATATTCCGACTGACCCAACAAACGTTGACTAATTAGGAGGTGTGAAGTATGTACCCAATCCGAAATTTTAATTTTACTATGACAATTGACGGAATAACGTTAGGATTTTCCGAAGTCTCCGGCTACGATGCCAAAGTACAGGAAATTCCGTACAGGGAAGGCAATCACGGCCCGAACACAGTAAGAAAACTGCAAGGTCTGTTGGAATACGGACAAATCACTTTAAAACGCGGCGCAGACGATGCATCGGGCGTTCTGTTTAATTGGCTGAACGAAGCCGATTCAAAAGAAATAACGCGCAAAACTGTAACAGTAACCGCATTGGGTGACGACAAAAAGCCCGCCGCTTCTTGGAGGGTAATAAACGCGTGGCCGGTAAACTATTCCATCTCCGACTTTAAAGGCGACGGCAACGAAATTGTTGTGGAAACCTTAGTGCTTACCCATGAGGGTATGGTTAGAGAATGAGGTGACTAACATTGCTGCAAACAGATTATGAATTTGAACTGCCTCAAGGTTATGTAGATAAAGAAGGCAATCTGCATAAAAAGGGGGTAATGCGTTTAGCTTCCGCGGCAGACGAAATTCTCCCCCTTAAAGACCCGCGGGTACAACAAAACCCTCCGTATTTAACAGTTGTATTGCTTTCACGCGTTATTACAAAGCTGGGCAGTGTAGATAATATCGACACAAACGTAATTGAAAAACTTTTTTCGGCGGATTTTAATTATCTGCAAGGGCTTTATCAGGAAATAAACAGCCCTGTCAACGAGCCGGTTCAAGTAAGATGTCCGCATTGTAATGAAATGCACTCCCTACCATTTGAGGTGGCTCCTTTTTTGGCAAGGGGGCAATAAAGCTATACCCCACATCACAGCTTTATAAGGAAATGGCTTTTATTGCCTATTATTTTCACTGGGGTAGGGAAGAGCTTATGACATTGCCACACGCGGAAAGAATGCGTTGGTGCGAAGAAATATCGGCTATACATTCCTTCGATGAAGAAAATGTATTTAATATATAGGTGGGGCGATGAGTAACTTAACTACAAGCCATAATTTTATTGTATACATGGGCTCTATGGAAATGAGTTTTTCAAAAATTTCCGGCATAGAACAAAAACTTGATGTGCAAGAAATTCAAGAGGGCGGAAATCCGAGAGCTGTTTTTTTGTACGGAGCGAAGAAAATCCCCGGACGTTTAAAATTTGAACACGGTACAGGGCTTTTAAATAAAGCTAACGAAGCTTTTAACAAAGCGTTCACGTTGCAAAGCCTTGAATACACATTCAGGGGTTTCGGTATAATCGTCGCGCTTCGGCATGGAAAAGTATCCAGAGCATACGAATACCAGCAAGCCTTGCCGGTAAGCTGGTCGGTGTCCGGTTTTGATGCCAAAACCGGAAATATTCTTATAGACACGGTGGAATTGATGCATAATGGTATCTTTGAAATCCCTTGCGGAACCTAAACGGTACAGCGGTTATTTTGCGCGGCTGATTCATAAGAAACCAATCGTACCGCCCGCGCCTGTTTATCACAGTCACACTACAATTAAAAATAATTTTAATATGGGTATACGCTTTACAGCTGTTTTGCAAAGGCGATTATCTATTCTGCGGCAGAATTATCCCGAAGGATTAGACCCCTTATGGTTTATTTTTGGACGTCCTTCTTCTCACTATGAGTGGTATGTACAAAAATCCATGCTTCGCGATGTACGTAACGCCTACCGTGAACTTGTGTACTACACACGGGATTTACGCGATGCTACATTCAGAGAACAAAAGCCGGAAGGCCGCGAGGGAAAAACACAGCACCGCCCTTTAAGCCACCTGACACCGCCCACGATTCCGAAATTGGATTTTAACAGATTTCAACGTTTTCCCGAATTGAAGCAAAGGAAAACTCCCGAAATTTATAATTATCCTAAACTTCGATATCCCGAAACAAGGCATCAATCTCCTATTGTTTCTCCGTCTGCACGAACAAGCGAATACTCAACCGAAAGCAATATAAAAATCGACAGGCAGGTAGAGCAGCTTAGAAAAGAAATAAACGATATCCGGTCGGATTTCCATAATGACCGGAATCTTTACAATATGGTAAACATCAATAGCATTCTTGACCAGGTTTACAGCGGTATCGAAGAGAAACTAAAACGCCAGCGGTTAAAAAAAGGATTCTGATGTAAATGAAAGCGCATTTTAAAAAGCCGGACGACACGACCATCCCCATTCAATTCAACCCGTCGGAATACAGCATAATTTCCGGCGGCACAACCACCGAAAATGACGGAGAGCATACATTAAAAGAAATAAGAAAAGAAAAGCTTTCCATGAAATTAATTTTTGACACATACATGACAAACAAGAATGAAAAAGAAGATGTTCGTTCGTACACACAACCTATTGTTGAGCTGGCTGAAGGTTTGGAAAAAAACAGACCGAATGTTACTTTTAATTGGGGAAGCGTTACATTTTACGGCACGATGGATTCTGTTACTCAAAAATTTACAATGTTTATGCCTGACGGAAAGCCTGTGCGTGCAGAGCTTGATGTAAAAATGACAAGCGTAAACAGAAAAATTAATGTTGCCGCTGCGAAAATAACCGAATTTGCAAACGACAGTTGGTATGACTCGGTAACAACATTATCATTTGAGCAAATGCTGAGCATTTTGACCGACAAGGGTGTTTACAATGAAAACGCTTTCGGGCCTTAGTACTGAATACAACGGATTTACCCGACCCCTTGCCTGTATTTATGTAGATGGCAACCTTATTTCCGGTGACTTTGTTATAAAAAGTCTTGAGGCGGAGTTGTCAATTTATACAAAAGAAACCGGAGCGGCACATTTTACGGTTTCTTGCGAGCCGGGCGAAGACGGCAACCCCGATACGAAATTATTACTTTCCTCGTTTCCGTTGATGAAAAAAATACGTATCGAAATTGGTTATGAAGAATCTGAATTGCAAGATGTTTTCGAGGGATATATTTTTGAAAGAAAATTGGTAATAGAGCCGTTATTTCCGGGCGAGTTGTATGTATCGTGCCTTGATTGTAAAGCGTTGCTTCGTTTAAATAATGCGTTTACAAGTTATCCCGCCGTAGCAAAATACAGCGAACTTGTAAGTAATGTGCTTTCAAAATATTCAGCTGAAACCCAAGTAGATAACAGCGAAGCTTTTGACGAACCGATTGTATTTAACCAAAACGGGCTTACGGATTTTGATTTAATAGCCACTGCTACTGCAAAAACGGGCTTTGAGTTTTTTGCGCAAGGCGGCAAAATATTTTTCAGAAAACGCGGTAATGAAAAACTTCTTTCGCTAAGCAAGGAAGGCATTTTCAAAGCAGAGTACAGTAATAATTTATCGGGATTATATTCCGATGTAAAAGTTATTGCTTACAACCGGGATAATAAAGAGAAGCAGACTATATCCGCCGCCGACCCCAATAAAATTGGCAACGGCAAAACATGCAAAGAAATTTTGTCCGAAGATGCCGGCGAGCTCAGCCATAAGGAGCAAGTAAATTTCGGCACATTAACTCAAATAGATTTAAACGGTTTTGCCGACGCTATTTTTTTTGAAAACAGCATAAAACTTACGGAAGTTACACTTCACACAAAAGGAATACCGATTCTTTTGCCGGGCTATGTGGTAGAATTAGAAGACATAGGCGACGGCATAGATAATGAATATTACATTTTCGCGGCGCGTCATAAATACGACGAAAAAGGTTATTCATCGGAAATTGTATGCCGTTCCAATACTACTGTTTATTAGGGAGTTGACGGAATGGAATTTTTACATGAAGGCAATGAAAAATCTCCGCAGGGCTTACTTATCGGCAAGGTTGTCGCAAATTACGACGACGATTACAAAGGCATGATTAAAGTTGAATATCACGCATATGAAGACGAAGCGCAAACAAACTGGATGAGGGTAGTTTCACCATACGCGGGCAAAAACCGCGGAATGTTCTTTCATCCCGAAATAGATGATGAGGTTGCAATTGCATTTATCGGCGGCGATTTAAACAACCCTTGCTGTATAGGCAGCTTTTGGAATAACACGGACACTTTGCCGCCCAAATCCGCAAATGATAAAAACACAGTAAAAAGCATCACAACAAAAAGCGGAGTGCAAATTACTTTTTCCGATGAAGAAGGAAAAGAAGAAATTAAAATTTTAACCAAAAATAAAAACGAAATTAGCATCTCAGATGAAAAAGACCTTATCACTATAAAAACCGGCGACAACGAAATGAAAATCGACGGTAAGGGCAATAAAATTGTACTGAATTCCAACGATATAGCAATAACAGCAAAAAATAAGTTTTCCATTGAAGCTAATGCAATAGATATAAAAGCGAATAACAAGCTTACGCTTTCCGGCACAAACATAGAATCGGATGCCAAAGCAAAAGTAAATTTATCCGCCGCAAACGTTGAGATAAAAGCAAAGGCAATGTTAAAAGCCGAGGCAACAGGCGTTGCGGAAGTAAAAGGCGCGATGGTGAAAATAAATGGATAACATCAAAGCATGGGCATTCCCGATAGAGTGCGATGAAAATGGAAATATAAAAACCGTCATCGGCGAAGACGCAATCCGCCAATCCATAATCATGATAATGAACACAAACATTGGTGAAAGATATTTTCACAGGGGCTACGGTGTGGGGCTTAATCAATTTGTTTTTAGCGTTGTGAACTATACAGTAATAAAACAAATTGAAGAAAGCGTACGCCAAGCCATAGAAACTTGGGAAAAACGAGTGAAGCTGATAAAAGTGGAAGCCAAAGGACAGCGTAACAAAATTTTAATAGATGTGGTTTACGAATTTAACCACCGCGAACACCAATACACACACAGCCTTGAAGTAGGTTAGGGGAGGGTATTATGTACGCAACAGCCGAGCCTGTAAAAGAAAATAAAACCAAACCCGCTTTAATTCAGCGTAAAGATTCACAAGTATGTGCGAATGAAACCATTTATAAACCCAAGCCAACATTAACTCAACGCAAAAAATCACTAAACAATACAAATCAAGGTATTGTTCAAAAATTACTAATTACGGATATTCCCAGCACAGCAAATAATAAGGATAAATATAAAGAGATAGCAAAAAATACGGATTTAGGTATATTGTGGTTAATGGCAAGTGAATATAAATCACGGGATAAAAGTAGAAACACACTGGAATATATAGTTTCCTACTCAGATTTTGATGGTACTAAGCCTGCACCTGTTTTAAAGGATACAAATGAAAAAATAACGATCGGAGCACATGGTGATGCCGGAAATGCAGTATTTTCAAGGACGGCTGTAAAAGGAGACGATGCGTTTAAAAAGGTAAAAAACGCATACTCTGGTACTGTTCCCAAAGTAGAAGTAAATCCAATGTTTTGCACTATGTTGCATAGCAAAAATACAGAAATACAAAAGCATTATTCAATAACGCCATCACCTACAAGCCTAAGCCAATGGGATGACGGTATAGCTTTATCTCCCGAATCCGGGATATGTGTAATGAAAGAAACTGATTGTACTGATGCTATAAAAAGCCTCTTGTCAAAAGGTAGCAGCTATACATGGAATGTAATTATTGATAATAACGGGTACTGGGAAGACATTACCACTATTGCTACTTGCACTGCAAAAACTAAATGGAATGACTTTAAAGTAGAGACTAATAAAACTCCAATAGATTTAACCCAATGCGAATTAGAATTAAAATCGGCTTTAGATAATTTATATAATTTCATCAAAGATCCATATAATGCTTTTTTGGCAGACATTAAAACTGAATTAACAAGTAGTAGTAAACCATTTGTCAACTTGAAATCTCCTTGGAAATAATAAAATGTTGTACTAAATGAACATAAGAGGGGAGAAGATTATGTACGCGATAGCCGAACCTGTGAAAAAAGATAAACCCAAACCCGTGCTTATTCAACGCAAAGAATCCGACGCACCTAACAAGCAAACCCTAAACCGCACAGGCATTCCCGATTCAATGAAAGCCCGCTTTGAAAACAATTCTGGGTTTTCTTTTGATGATGTACAGGTGTATTACAATTCCCCAAAACCCGCGCAGTTGCAGGCTTTGGCTTACACGCAGGGCAATCAGGTTCACATTGCCCCCGGACAGGAAGAGCATTTGCCCCATGAACTGGGACATGTTGTGCAACAAAAAGCAGGGATTGTACGCCCGACCACTAGGGTTAACGGGGTTGAAATTAATGATGATGAGAGATTGGAAAGAGATGCTGATAAATCGTTATCATTCGGTATAAATGATTCTTCATATACATCGGACAGCATAACAAGCCCAGTTGTACAAAGAATTCGCTGGGGAAGCTTTTTAGCGACTATGCTTTCCACGACGGGTGCGGGTGCTGCGATTGGTGGGCCGGTAGGTGCCGGTATTGGATTATTGGGCGGTTTGGCAGTAACAGGAGTAAGTGATTTGTATACTCGGTATAAAAGATATGTGCAACCATTAGATACCGCTAATGATGTTTTGCGAGGAGGAGGCGTTGCTGCCGGAGTGGTAAATGGAGCAGCTCCCGATATTGATGCACAATTGGATCAATTCAGACTTCTTCATGCTCAAAGAGGTGCTTTTCAAGATGATGCCAGAGATAATCTAAGCCCGATAGGATATGGTATTTCCAGTTTGATGAGAAGAGGACACCCTGACCCTGACGAATTAATCATGAATAACATTCGAAGGGTTGTTGGGCCGGGGCAGGGTGGTGCAACAGACGATGATATGGAAATCGCTATCCAACAAGCCTCATTAGGAGCAACGCGCACAAACGAAGGTCTTAGTAGCTTAGCCAGACGAGTAGGTCGCCCTATAGATTCAATAATGGATTTGTTATCATAATATCATGAAATTCAAATCAAATCCCTTCACCCACGCTTTCACCCACGAAATGAATGAAAGCAGCGCACTTTTACGGCAGCTATGGGGCAGGCATTATATTGCGTTTTTAAACACGCTACCCCTTTCCCCGCTATCTCGCCGATTTGCGCGTGGCTATATAGCCTTTGAATTAGCGGGCGATGCGCCTAATGGGGAGTTTGTCCCCAAAGGAACAATCATATTTGACGAAGACGACGCGGCCTTTGCCACGCAGGAGGATGTATATGTAACAAACGCCGCATTGCAAGACGTGTTTGTTTGCAAAGACGGTAAAATAAACGACACCCATATCTCAAATGAAATGACCATATACCACAGTTGGGCATTGGAAGACACGGGCAGAAAAATCCCCCTACCGCCGGAACCCGATAAAATAAACTTCTCACCCGAGATGTTAAGTATCGAAGTAAAATCCGAAAGCGTTTCCGATTTAAAATTATACCGCGGGGATATAGAAGTAAGCGACAGATTTTATCCCTTCGGCAGGGAATTTATCCCTCAAGACATTTTCTACATCGCGTCAAATGACGCATTCGGCAAAAAAGGCGCAAAAGTATCAATCGCGTTTGCGTTGGAATGGGAAGAACGCGACGGCGTAATGATTAAACACAAGCATTACGACAGTTATACCGGAGCGATTAAAATAATAGATGACGACGAAATTGAAACTATTTCAATAGAAAAAATCTCTGTCGAATATTACAACGGGCTGGATTTTGTAACATTAAACACACTTTCCTTGCAACCTTTGGAATTTATCTGCCCGCATGATATGGAAATATTGCAACTCAACGGCATAGAAAGCCGATGGCTGCGTGTTCGTGTAACGGAAACAACTCCCATTCCATTAAATAAGTCATATATTTTTAAAACTCCCGTAATCGAAGGCGTAAATATTTCTTACGAACTTGAGGGTGGTGTTCTTCCCGAAACCGTTGTAGTAAAAAATAATTTGAACACAAAAATAATGCGCGGCGAGGAAGTTTTCGGGCAGTTATTTGAACCCTTTCCTGTATGCGAGGGTGACTCCGCTCTGTTTCTCGGGTTTGATAAACCCTTTGGCGGCAAACCCGTGAGGGCTTTAGTGGACGAAAAACATATCATTAATCTTGACGATGAACCTGTAAAACAAAAACTTTTCGGCAAAGAATTATATTGGCTAAAGTTAAACGAAACACCGTTTGAAAATTTTATATTAAACGCCGTGAAAATTATTCAGCAATCTAATGAAAGCGCACGCTGTACATGGGAAGCGGGAGAAATAACAAGACTTGGTGCGTCTCTGGGGTATGTACAAAAGGCTTCCAACCCGTTTGAAGTAAGCGGAGGACGGGCGGAAGAACCGCCGGAAAAATTATTGGAACGCGGCGCGGAAATCCTTCGCCACAGAGACAGAGCGGTCACTGCTTCGGATTTTGAGGCTTTGGCAAAAAAATGTGGTGTTAATTTAAAAAAATGCCGTGCATTTGGGGAAGCGGGAAAAGTTACGGTGCTATATATGACAGAAAATTTCCCCACGCCCGACAACGGCATTGCCGATGTAATAAGAGATTATCTTCTTGAAAGATGCCACCCCGCAATGACCCTCCCCGAAAGACTTACGGTAAAGGAAGTTGAATTTTGAAAATCCCTATGCCAAAGCCGGTCAACGCCGGTTTCAAAGAAACATACGAAAATATGCGGCAAATAGCCGATTCAACAGACTATTCCGACCCAATGGACACATTAATCGAACTTTTTGCCTTGCTCATAGATATGCAACGTTTTTATATGAGCCAGATAAGGGACGAGCATAGGGCAAAATATTTAAAACTTCTTGGTAATGCAGAATTTAATAAAATTCACAGAGCGGTTACAACAGAAGATTATGAAAATTTAGTTTTACAAATGCCGGGTTTTAAAAACCAAAAAGTAAAAGCGGTTTTCTGCGAAGGCAATATTATAAAAATTTATGTAAAATATTTCTCAACACGAATTGCCGAATACTTAGAGCCTTACAGATTAATCACAACCAAGTTAATCATTCTGAAAGATGAAGGGGATTTATGGACATAAATTTTATCGAATTATTACCCGCCTTATATCAAAATACGTCCCCCGATTCATTTTTTATGAAATTTTTATCATTGTATCAAAAAATTTTTTTAGATTTTCAAAAAGAAATAGAAGGCTTTGTAAACTCTCTTGACGCAGACGCGGCAAACACGGAAGAATTATTTATTTTAGCAGAATGGCTTTGCTTTGAAGAATTCAAACTGCTTGCGGAAGCAAGGGGCGCGAAGCATGATGAAAATGTATACAGGCAAACCCTTAAAAAGGCTGTGGAATACTACAAACGTCTTGGCACAAAAGCGGCAATCTCCGAAATCATCACAGAGCTTTGCGGCGAAATTCCTTTAATTGTTGAACATCACGAAGAATTCTGCTTCACCGTTTTTTTGAATAAAATTCACCCTGCCTTGCCCGAACTTATGGAATATATAAAACCGGCATATACCCAAGGCAACTTGGTTCTTTATAAAGACGAAATAAGGCTTAACAATCTTTCTTATTTAGATGTAAACAGTTATTTGGATTACACTTCAAGCGAAACACAGCTTAACTTCATTTATTTGGACTCTTTACATTTACAATAATCGGGGGTCAAAAAGTGGGTAATTATAGATTCAGACGAAGCAATTATTTCAAAGGAAAACTTTTAACTTCGGAAGACCTTATCCGCGACCAAAATTATTTTATGGATAAGCACCGTTTTATTTATGATATATTGGGGCTGACAAACCGCGTTGTGCGAGGGTTGCACGTTACAAAAAATAACGAAAACACCGTGTCTGTATGTGCGGGCGTGGCAATTGACGCAAACGGCAAAGAAATTTTTGTGGAAAAATCCGCTGTCTTCGAGTTAAAACTTCCGGAAGATAATATTCTTCAAGCACATTTATATGTAGACTACTCAAATAAAAATATTACGGTAGATACCCGTTCGCCATTTCCCGCGCATGGTGATTTGTTATACGCATATCTTTGCATAAAACATAATGAACACAAATCGGGAGAAATCTCCGTGCCTGTTGAATTCAGCACAGGCGGCAGAGGTTTTGAATACATCAACGAGGGGTACAAGTTGTTTTGGGATTACGCAGGCATAAGCGGAGAAAAACGCGACCTCTTATATCTTGCTAAAATAGGTTTTACAAACAACGGACACTACTTAGAAATTGAGACGATTCAAAATCTCCCCTTCGGGCAATCCGTGCCGCCGGCGATTACTACCGTTCCCGAACCGCCGCGCGATTCTGAAAGCGAAATGCGAAAAGATATCGCCGCGCTTACAAGCAGTGTAGGCGCGTTAACCAATCTTGTGCGAAGGCTAGAAGAAAGAGGCGTCTTAAATGAATAATCACGAAATAATTTCCCAAACATCCGCGGCAATAATAAAAATGATAAAAGCCGCTCTTGTGCCAAAAATTATCCGCAACGAGGGTGATATAGGGCTTTCATCCGAAATAAGCGAACTAAACCACGAGCTTAGTGTGGTTATGTACAATATTGTTACGCTTAACCCCAAATTTTACGAAACAGGCAATGAAAATGATTTAGTAATAGGCCTTGAATATATGATAGCGGCGGAAAGCAAAGAAGATGCCGGCACGCGTCCTTTGATGGAGCAAAATATAATGGGTGCGGTTCTTTCATTATTTAATGATAATAATATTTTAATTTTACCCGCCCAAGAATTGCCTATAGTAATGACATTAAACAATATCAGTATTGAAGATAAAGCAAGAATGGAATTAAAATGCCCGGCACTTTATTATTTAGCGTCCCCAATTGTAATAAACGCAAAAAAAGAAATTGCACCTCCCATAAGGTAGGATGATATGTACACGCTTAACAAATCTGATTACGCATTTACCGTAATACTTAACAAAGGGCTTTCTCTTGCCGTGCGTCTTACAGATTCTTTTACGGGGAAAACTCTTTTAAATAATGCATATGTAAAAATTGAAGGGTTCAATGCTTTAATAAAACCGGATGGTTATTTTGTATTTACACAACTTCCAAAATCAGACCGGTATGTAAAAATCGGCGGCGCAAAATATTATGAAGAAATTATCCACATTGAATCTTCTCACGAGACGTTTTTAAATTTTTATTTACACCCAACCCCCGCTTTTGTTTTCCCGAAAAACACTGCATACATAGCTGTAAAAAATCGAAAGCTTTTGCCAAACAAAAAATATTACGCAGTTCCGAAAGATAACACAGGCTACGAGTACAGCCCAAGAAACCGCGCAATGGCACTTATTAATAAGAAAATAAAAATATACCCCTTTGCGGAAGAAATGCCCGAAATTACAAATGACTATACAAGCCGCGTACTTCCCCTAAGTCAAGGACGCACAAATGAAAGCGGTCTGTTATTTATTCCGTTATGGGGCGTTGAAGAAGAATGCAAAGAAGTGGTAATATACACGGAAGAAGGTCGTGAGCTTTTTAGCGCACCAATATCAAAATCCTTGAAAGAAGGTGATTTGCTTGGCCCTTGCGGTATGTAACGGAGCAACGATGATGTGCAGTTTTGGGGCTGCGCCATCTAATCTTATGGTTTTACCAATGAATCGTTGTATGTGTGCTATGCCACTTGCAAACATTATGGACCATAAACCAATTGTGAACATACTTCCTTTCGGTACTTGCCTTTCTATTGTTAATCCCGCAAATGCGGGTATGCCGCTTGGCGCACCGCCCGCGCCCTGTATTCCCGTAACAACAACCCCGTGGATGCCGGGTGCGCCCACCGTTTTAATCGCAAATTTCCCTGCGCTTAATAACAGCAGTAAACTAATCTGCCAGTGGGCAGGGATTATTCAAATAATAAACCCCGGACAGATGAACATTATGGTTCCGTAAAAGACAGGGGACAGTTATGCCGTTTTGGAAAACCGTCCCCTTGTCACTTTTAATATCAACCACGTTTAATTTAATTATGTGCCGGGTTAAACTCCACCAGCTTCTCACTACTAATCAAACCGGATGAATGTTCATACGAAATTACATACGAGGATTCATCGTAAAAAATGGTTCCTTCCTTGATAAATCCACGTTCGGTGAGGTCAGCTAACAATTCCAGGACAGCTTTAGCGCGTTCATCTACGCTCATGTCCCAATATTTATTACTTCCGCACAACATATCAATTTCGGCGTATACGGTTGCTATGTTCGCTTGAGCATCCTGTACAAGCGGGGATTTAGTGCTTGAATATGACTTTGATTGGCCTGCACTAACACCACATATCCCTATTAAAGCGAAAAATAATAAAAATTTCAATTGCGTATCTCCTTCCGCAAAGCTAACTGTTTACCTTTATATTATCTACAAGACCTACTGAATCAAATATTTGGTCACCACGGTCAAACACCATAAACCGCAAGGTTATTACCTGTCCTCTATACGGTGTCAGGTCAACTTCTTTACTTTGCCAACCTATATGATATGGAGGTCTTCCATTGCCCGACGTATTACCAATCGTAAGCCTGAAACTGGTAATCGGGGATGATATCCAATTGGATATATTAACAGACTCATTTACAATCCGTGTAGTATTCCCCCCGTCCATTGCAATAATTTCGGCAATAAACGCGTCATCATAACTTGAACCACGCCAATCTATATGTTCAGGCAAAAATGAAGGCTCCTCCGAGATAAAATTATAATCAAAAGACAAAGTTGTTGCGTTATTTGGAACCCTAAATGTCTGTTGAATTAAACTGCCTTGGGTTCCATCATAAAATTGTCCTACATTATTTCTGGAAGAACCGATACCGGTTGAAAGGAGTGCCATTCTGTTGCCGTCTGTGGGACGTAGCCCTAGCAATCCACCCAACCACATTACGTTCCTGACATCACCAACTCTGTTCCAATAGCGCAATCTATTTCCAAAATTAATAATGCCCCCTATATAACCGTCCTCAAAGCTGCCGTTTCTAACCCCGACAAAAATTAACATAGCATCATCATTGCCCCGGAAATGAGGAACCGCTGTTCTGGGAGCGTCTTGGTTATCGTTTGCGCCATGCTTGTTAATGGCAGTATCATAGGCGACCCTTGCTGTATTTCCTTCCAGTAGTTCGCTCACAACAGTTTTCATAAATTCCCGGCTGTAAACCGCACGAACACTATTATAAAAACCTATTACCACTTCTGCTCCCCGATTAAGGAAAGCATTCGGAAATGTTTCGCTTACCACTCCACCACCCGAATTATGCGCACCCATAAATCGACATGCCTCTGAAAAAACAATACTTCCGGTTAATTCGCCATTGGCATAGGTATCCGTAATAAATCTGGGAAATATTATATAATAAGTTTCCCTCAGGGTTTGCGTTCCGCTACGGTGAGTAGTTGTAATTTCACCAATACGATTATTTTCTATATCTAAGTTGAATGTATTCCTGCTTGCTGTGGTTGGCACCTCACTTGTTATCCATACAGGTAAATTTGCGGATGTAGTGCCATGACCCGCAAATACTATTAAATTATAATCACCCATTCCCCTGAAATGATTAACCCTGGCACCCATTATACGAGTGGTTTGTAAACCTCTGCTGTTCCAATCATTTTGTAAAGTTTCATAAAAAGGTCTCCGGAAACTTTGGTTAGTGTCACTTATTAAATCGAATGACCAAAGAATTAATGCCCTTATGGTAGTATCTGATACTTCATTGTCAAATGGCATAATGTTCATAATATCGACATTATTGCCCGCCATCCTTTGCCTTTCGGCAATTGCGGCACTCATTTCATCGCTATTATCCGCAAATTCGGTATCGTTATGTTCCAAGATAAATTCAAACAGTTTTTCGCTATTGTGTTCAATACCATTATAATCCGGGTTAAATTCCACCAATTTTTCACTACTTATTAAACCGGAAGAATGTTCATATGATATTACTTGTGTATCCTCATCGTAGTAGACACTTCCTTCTTTTACAAGCCCATCCTCAATAAGTTTCGCCAACAAACTAAGCACGGATTCCGCACGCTCTTCTACGCTCATTTCCCAATATTCATCACTTCCGCACAATGCGTCAAATGCGGCATAAACGGTATCTATATCCGCATGGTCTGTCTGTGTAAACGGTGCAATAACGTAAATAGTGACTATATCAGATTCCAAATTTTTACCATTGACTTGCGCTACAGCGCGATATGTCTGCGTACCGGCGGTTGAAATATCAATGTCCAGTTTTGCGGTGAAAACACCATCATTTTCAATATCATCGCCGCTGACACTATACAATCCGTCATCTTTCATTTCCGCAACTACATTGTTATCGGAATCAGTCAAATTTACAAACGAACTAACACCGTCTATTTCAACATAAAAATATACCGTTGATGTTCCGCTTGCAACCAAAAATTCGTTTTCACTTACATGCAACATTAAATCGGGAACAAGCGTAGGTGTAGGTGTTGGAACAGGCGTAGGTGTAGGCGTTGGAGCAGGTGTAGGCGTAGAACTAGGTGTTGGTGTTGGTGCATTTCCGTCACTCCATCCGCCCCCGCTACTACCACCGGCAGGTCTGGGAATAGAGGTAGGGCGAGGAGTGTGCGTAGGGGCAGTTTCCGTTTCGGACTTTGGTTCGGATACAGGTTCAGGTGTTACCTCCGGTTCACGAACATTATCTAATACCCCGCGCTCAATAATATTAGCAAGAAGGGTAAACCCTTCCGCACGGGTTAAATTATTTTGCGCCCTAAAAGTACCATCAGGATAACCGCCCACAAGTTGATTTTCTTGCATGGCAATAATGCTCGGCAAAGCCCATTCAGGAATGGAATCATTGTCTGCAAAAGTAGAATTATTTTTACTTGTGGTCAGATTCAAAACCCCTGCCAAGATGACCGAAACTTCGGCACGGGTAATGTTATTATCAGGCCTTACACTGCCGTCTGGATAACCAGAAATATATCCGGCTTTTCTTGCGATGCTTAGCGCATCGTAATACCATGAGCCGCTATGTATATCAGGGAAATTTTCAGTACCTTTTTCGTTAAAATTGAACGTCCTGTTTACAATTGTAACGAATTCCGCTCTTGTAATGGTGTTATCAGGTCTTATGCTGCCATCCGGATACCCTGAAACAATTCCATTTTCAAGAAGCAAGTTAATACTCTCTACCCCCCAATGTCCGGCAATATTCTCTGTTGTTTGGGCAATAGCAACTTGGGGCTGTAACTGTAGTATCATTGCTAAAGATAATACCAATGCAAAGAATGTTTTAACTGCTTTAATTTTTTTCATTGTGTTTACTCCTCGTTTTCGTTTTTAGTCAGTCGCATTATAGTGCATCATATGACATGAAATGTCAATAATATATTTGAATTTATGTAGTATCATTAATAAGATGGGTTGAGGCTACCTTAAATGAAAATTCATCAAAATTTTGTATATCTAGGTTGGAAACACCGAAAGATTTTCCGTTTTGTTGTTCATGAAGCAACGCGGATAATTTTTTAGAAACAGGGTTTTTATAATCCCCATATCCCGCATACATAATTGATTCTATGAGTGATTTTTCCATTCTATCAAGAAAGTTTAAAATTAAATACCGTTTTTTAGGGCTATTAAATTTTTCGCGCAACTTTAAAGGTACATAGTTTGCATTTTTAACATCTATTGAAATTCCCGTTGCATAATTACCCATATGGTGCGACGTTGGTATTTCTAACTCATCTCTCACGCTTGCCGCACAACCTACGCGAAATAATTTATTTCCTTTTTGCGATTGAACAGCGCGCACAAAAGCCGTTATTACAGCTTCGTTTACAGTTATCCCACGCGCCTTGCAATTTACTTTTAGCTTTGGTAAAAAATCTTTTTCTGTTTCGTCTAAATGAATCCCTGCCGGATTTTGTTCACGATACTGTTTAAAAAACTCTGCATATTCTGAATATGCAAATGCTTTTTTATTTTTGTTCCATTGTTTATTTAGGGAACCGGCAAAAAGCCTTAATAAAAAACCGCCGCTTTTCTTTTTTAATTTATTATTTTCGGGAAGCTCTAAAACGGCATCGTCTATTTTTCCATCAAGCGCACAAAGAAAATCGCGCACTAAATTTAAATATCCTACGCCATCACCTAAAATATGATGACCTAAAAAAATAATATCAGAATAATCCGCACCCCGAATAACGGCGATTTTTACAAGTGGCTCATTCTCGAAATTAAAAGGGATATTGTCCGTTTCGGTGTACTATTTTTGCCAATCGGTTTCATCGGCTGTATAAAATTGAATTGATACGCCGCCGCTTGCTTCATAATATCTTTGACCTTCAACATTGGCTTTAACAACATATTTTAATATCGGATGTCTGTATTCAACCGCCTTTACAGCGTTTTCATAAATCTCATTTGAAAAATCAAAATCAACTCGCAACTTAAAGCACACATTAATATTCGGAGAGTGCAAATAAATAATTTCATTGCCTACAAGTTTTTCATGCTCTTGCCTTTCTAAAACATAAATTTTTTGTACCAATTAAGCTCATCCCCTGTCATTGTAAGGCACTTACGTTATGACCAACCAGCCATCTTTGGAGGGTAGTCAAGTCCTGCAAGACAACCTTGTTGGTGGCATCCATATCTGCGGCATATTTGCAGAAGTTCAGGCTTTCTTCCAAAGCCGACCGGTCGGCGGGGTCCGCTATTAGCCATCTTGCGAGAGCCGTTGCGTCAGCGGACGTTACACGTCCGGATTGGGTTACGCTGCCAAGTACGAATCCTTCAACCAAGTTAACCGTTGGTGTATTGATAATACCGTTAAATCCATCGCTTCCCGTGGCTGCTGTGCCGGCAAGTATGTCTTCAAGCTTTACAACCAAGGAATTGCTTCCTTTGCCCAAGTTGTTGGTTCTCATGCGGATAACTGCGTCAACGGTTATGTCTTCGTCACCGGAACCCACGTACACAGTGAAACTTACAGGTATTTTTATTTCCAATAAATCATTGGGAAGTGCGCCCGTAACTTCTATCGTAACCGTTGCTCCCGTAAAATTCGCACCTTCGTAGTTATCCTCCACGTCAACGGATAACTTCATGAATTTCACAGAATTACCCGGCCATTGAACTGTAAACTCGCCGTCACTTAACTCTTCCCATTGTGCCGTAAAGATTCTTTCTTCGATGATGTTCATCAAATCGGTAAGTGGCTGCGACCAACCCATGAACATATGACCATCCCTTGTTGGGTTTTGTGATAACGGGGTTGCGTCCGAACCGTGCGGTATGAATTGTTCAATCAATTCTTGATTGCCCGCGTACACTCCCCCGGCAAGGTCAAATGCGACTCTCCACAAAGAAAGTTCCCAATGTGCAGTTACCTCTACCGGTTCATTCGGCATTATAAATGTGGCAGATGTTGGGCAATCGGCTTTTTCTATATACAAGTCCATATTGAAAATTTGAACCATATCTAACGCTCCGGGAGAAGATGCGGTGAAAGTTTCTCCTGTCCAGTGCGAGAAGGTGTGTCCTGCACGTGTACCGGCATAAAGGGATACTTCATCGCCTTCATCTGCGGGGTTGGGGCTTGCGCTTGCGTTTTCACCACCGTTAATTATTATGATGTCATGTGCATTGTCCGATATCTGCTTGAACACGGCTTCTGCGAACACAGGTTCGTCGGGCATTATAAATGTGTTGTTGGTTATTATTAAGCCTAACGGTGAGACTACTTCCCAATTATTGAAAGTATAGCCCTCCGGCGGGTTTGCAGTAAGAACAACGGTGTCACCTGCCGCCGCGGTTGGCGGAGAGGCCGTACCGCCGATTACGTTAATTGCGTGGGTCAGAGCCGTAAACGCATAAACTGTCACGTTTGTATCTGCACCGGCGTTTAAGTTCGCCGTTTCTGCGTAACGTACATAGTACATTCCCGGCGCAAGCCCTGTTACCGTCGTGCCAGAAATCGCCGTATAGGTTGTGTCTGTGCTTAGTTTATATTCCATTCCTGTCGTAACGCCGGTGATTGTACCGTCATTTGCGCCCGGTGATGTTTCGTGTGTTGAGCCGATACCCAAAGGCGTGTTTTGGTTTGCCTTGCCAATTGTAATAGAAAACACCCGCGTATCGGAACCGGCAGGGTTTGGCGCTTTTACGGTAAAGGTAAATGTCCCCGCTTTCTCCGGCATACCGGAAATCACGCCAATTTCCGAAAGTGTTAAACCGTCCGGTAAATCTCCGTCCTCAACACTCCAGAAGAATACATTGCCGGCAACAGCAAGGGTATGAGTGTAAAAAATGTCAAATACACCGCCCGGTAGGCTTGTGGTGGTGATGCCCGGTTTGGGATGTTGCGGAAAGAATAAGAAATCGTCCGTATCCCATGCCGTAAATGCAATAATATTTTCGATGCCGGTTATCGCCGATTCGTCCGCCATGTAGTTGTTATTAACGAACAGTTTCATCAGGCCGGTATTTTTCGACACATCAAGTGCTATCAGCTCGTTGTCGTTGCAATACAGCGTGTGCAACGCGGTAAAGTGTTCTATGCCTGTCAGGTCGGTTATGCCCAGCCCGGCTACGTTTATTTCATTGAGTGCCGCAATCTCGGCTGTCGTCAGTATGCCGTTTTGACCAAAGGGATGATTCAACAGCCACGTCCTGAAAATCTCGTCCGGGAAGTTGATTTCGTTTATGTCCACATTATGCGTAATCATCACAATTGCCGCACCGGATATGCTTGTATAACCGGCGAGTGTCGAATGCGCTGTAACTGCCAGCGTTGTTGCCGTTTCATTCAGATGCACGGATAATGCGCCGCTTGATGTTATCATCGTTTCTATATGGCTATTACCTGCAATATCCCATGTTACGTCTTGCGGCGGGTTGTTCGTTCCATCCACAATCGCGTTGAACATATACGTTTCACCCGGTTCCATTGTAAGTGATGAAGGGCTTACCGTCACACTTGTAACAACAGGGAGGGGAATACACTCACACGGATATTTTTCACAGATATCACAGCAAACACAATCTATTTGCCTGCATTCCTCACAACAGTCACAACAATTTTTGCATTCTCCGCAGATGCTGCACCAACTACACCAATCACACCATCCGCAATCGGGACAATGGACATAGCCTGCCAAATCATTACAAAAATCGCACCAATCGCAAGAGGGGCAATGAACATAACCGAACAGCTCATTACAATCCACACACCATTCACAAAGCGGACATACTATTTCCTTCTCTTCCCCGCATAAATAGCAAATATGGGGGCATTCGCAACAGTCCAGGCATTCCCCGCACATATTGCAAAAATCAAAGCACCAACTGCACCCACTGCATTCCGGGCATTGGATATAACCATATTCATTGTCACAATCAACACACCAGCCGCAACAGGGAGAGATATCCTTTTCCTCACCACATTCATCGCAGAGAATGGGCGGTGGGCATATACATTCAAGCTTACGGCATATGGTACAGCAAATGCAGTCTATTTTATCCAGCTCGCATTCTTCGCAATAAACGGGTAAACCAATTATCAAAGTAACGGACGCTTCTTCGCCGGCACCCAAACGGTTCTGCGCACGTACATTGAACGTAAATTCAGTATCCTGCGTAATATTCTCAAGAGTAAAGATATGATTTGACATACCATGAGCCGCTACCCATGTTTCTCCGTTATCTATTGATACCTGATAGCCGGTAATCGTATTGTTACCGTTACTTAAAGGCGGGCTCCAGCTTAACGCAGCCTGACTGGTTCTTCCGGTTGCCGTCAAATTTTGGGGAGCGAGGGGCGGTGAGAAACTGAGCTTAATTTCCTCACTTGGTTCATTTGCCATGTTCCTTAATCCGTTTTCGGGAATATATAACTGATATATCTTATCCACGGGCAGTGAGTTATTCGGCAGGAACCGCAGGATAGTGTTGTTAATTTCCAGTGTTCCGTCTACTGTCAAATCATCTGTGGCATTTATGAATTCTATATCGGAATAGTCAACACCCTCAAGAATCCGGGTATTAAAGGCAACATTGACCGTATCGCCGTTTGGGTCGTTTGTTATTGCAAAAGCCGTCACCTCAAGAGGTTCTGCGAAAGTGTTCATGTTAATGAACGTTCTTGCAGGGTTTCCTGTTATGATTCCGTGGGTATTTTGCCCAACGGTATAATTGAATGAACCAAGGTTATATAAGCTTGTCGGAAGGGATGCGGCATTGCTTGCGTTGATAACCAAAACACCGCCGGTGCCGTTTGTGCCTGCCATGCCGCTGCTTGCAGTATTCACGAGTGACCCGTTGGAAGTTCTTGTTGTTCCGCCTGCTCCTCCATTTCCGCTTCTTTGCCCGGAAACGATTAACAAAGGTGGATTTGCTTGGTCGAAAATAATTTCTTCGGCTGTAATAACCAATACGCCGCCGCCATAACCCCCTGCGCCACCGCCACCGCCGCCGGCTCCGCCACCATCATAATACGTGTCTCCTGCTCCTCCATCCATTATGTTAAATATTGTAGGAATAGGCGAAAAGTGTCCGCCTCCTTGACCTCCCCAACCCGAATTACTGCTAATGCCCCTATTGCCGGGCGGGCCGCCGTTATCCCAGCCGCTTCCGCCGGGCACGCCATTAGCGACAGCCCCGGTGCCTGCGGCTCCGCCGCTTCCACCGCTTCCGCCGCCATACCCTCCGGCTCCGCCACCACCGCCGCCGCCACCTACCCTGGGACTAAACGCAGGTGTAGATGTGCTGATAGCATTACCTCCGCGTCCTCCGGAACCACCGTTGCCACCACGTCCATATACTCCGGGAAACAATGCGTATCCATTTCCTTCATAAGTAGCACGCGCAATCATGTTTTCAACCGTTGTTGAAGATGTAATTGAATTGACGGGAGCTGATGGGTAAAAACCGTTACGAACGATGACAGCGGCGTTTCTTCCGAGCGTTAACGTACCTTTTACGTTTATAACACCTTGAGAAATGCCTTGTGAAAAAATCCTAACATTATCACCGATAGTTAAATCACCGTAAATCGTATGAACCGACGCATATGGATGCCCCGTAACATTGGGTGTCAATGCCATGTTTTGGTTCCATACGATACTTTCGGTTACAGCATTGTCATCAATATAGTAATCAGTAGTGGTTATTCCGCTGTTATCATATCCGTCTGCTACGGCAATCGCTTTAATCGTTATGGGACTGAATATCACGATTGCACTCGTAAATAACTCACTTTCCGTAGTCGGCTCGGAGCCGTCAAGGGTATAATAGATTCTTGCGCCCGCAGTAGCTGACGACAGACTTACTCTCTGTCCCGTTACTACCCCGCCGCCCGATGGTGATGCGACCGGGGTTTCGGTTCTAGGAATAGTTGTAAATGCAACAGTATCTCCCCGCACCAGCGGTTGACCAAGCGTATTTGCCAGTGCATTTGCCGGGATAACTACCCTGTAAGCGGTATTGTGCTCAAGATTTATATTCGGGGTGATGATAAGCCTGTTGTTGCTAATTTCTATATTACTATCAACGACACTCGTTCCTCTGTATAGCTTGATTTCATCGTACGCGCTTCCCGCCTGTATATTTCCGCTATAATTTATTTGAATAACTTGATTAACCGGTACTCTTTCAGCATGATTTCTTGGAACAGAGCTTACAATATCGAAAACTCCTGTTTTGAAGCGTGTTGTTACTTCCGTCGCAAATGAAGTGTTCCATTGGTTTCTTACTGCACCTACAGGTATAGTAAATTGGTAATTCGTATTCGGGGATAAATTTTGTGCAGGCGTGAAAGTAAGTGTATTTCCTCTAATTGCAGTAGTACCGCTAATGTTCGTGCCGATATCTGTATTCCTTAACGATATATTGTTAAATTGTGTTCCTTGATACAAAGGTAATGAAAATTCAGCAGAAACATGAGTGTTCATCAACACTCCGTCTGAATTGTTTGAAGGAAAGACTCCTCGCAAAGTAAAGGGTTGTTCTACAACAGTTACCCGGCAAGTGGCCGCCAGGTTGTTAGATGTTCTTACCGTTATATCCGCCGTGCCCGGGTTAACTGCTCTTACAACACCGCTTGAAGTTACCGTTGCCACATTGTTATTAGATGATGACCATGTTAGTGTTGTTGTAGCGTTTGATGGGGTGAGCGTTGCACTCAATGTAAAGCTGTCGCCTATGTTCATATTGCGGGAGCTTTGGGAAATGGTAATACTCGAGGGATTAATCGGGTTGACGAATATGGTAAAATCCGCGAACCCACTTGCTATACGCATACTATTTCCTGATAGGTAGGTATATTCATACGCAACATGAACTATAGCTCTTCCTGTAAACGCTCTGTCTGCCCTTATTAAACAAGACGTTACACCCGGGCTGACGATTACTACATCGAAAGGATGTGTAGATGTCCACCTTGCACCGATAATGCCGCCGATATTGTGACCTGTTGGAGCATTAAACCGCAATGTCTGGGTTTGCCCGACCGTTAGTGTGTATGTACCACCAGTGCCGGCTTCGACAGGGGTTATAAACACCGGTAATGCCGAAAAAATCATAATAAATGAGATAAACAGTGCTAAAATCTGTTTTTTCATTGTGTGCACCTCTTTGTTTTATTTTTAAATAAACATTAACCTCGTTTTTTCCATTATTCCAGCATGAATTTTACAACCTAACCGCACTAACTGCAAGTAAAACCTTGAAATTTAATATAGCTTGTTTAATTTTTTGCGCCGTAAAATTTAAAATTCAAATTTAAAACTTCTGTCTTGAAAAATAAATATGTACACGAAGCGCGGCGGATGCGTTGACGATGCTTGTCATTGCATTTACATCTTCGTTTATTTTCGGTTTTTTAGTTTTTAAGTAAAACCGGGGTCACGTGCCCCCGGCAGGTGCCGCAACGCGCATAAAAGGTGCTAGGGTGTGTCGGCAATAAAATCATAATATAATGGAGAAAACCTAGAAAGGGTGTTCTCATCCCTTCATAAATCAGCTATACATTAGTTATTTCTTTGTTTAAAACCTCGATAATTCCTTCCATAGTAACATCCGTACCTTTTGCCGCCGCGTTAAAAGCCGTGGACAGGGCTGCATTTTTTATTTTACTTCCGCTTATCTCATAACGGGCGGCAAGGAAGTTGTAATTTATATCATCCGAAACAGGTGCGGACTGTGGCAAGGCTGTTCTCCAAATAAGTTCTCTTTCTTCCTGTTTCGGCAAAGGAAATTGAATTACAAAATGAAAACGTCTTTTAAAAGCGTCGTCGAAGTTTTTGGTTAAGTTTGTCGCAAGAATTGTTAATCCTTTATGTTCTTCCAATCGCTGAAGCAAAAATGAAATTTCCAAGTTGGCATATTTATCTTTGGAATCTTTTACATCTGTGCGTTTACCGAACAGGGCTTCGGCTTCGTCGAAAAATAAAATGCAATCTGCTTTTGCCGCTTCATCGAAGAGGGCTTGCAGATTTTTTTCCGTTTCGCCAATATATTTGCTTACAATGGCGGATAAATCTATTTTGTACATAGGCAAGCCGATGCGTTCCGCTAAAGCGTATGCCGCCATTGTCTTTCCCGTACCGGGGTTTCCTTCCAATAATACGGTGGTTCCTTGACCGTATGGCAGTATTAAATCAAAACCCCATTCTTTGAAAACTCTTTCGCGATTGGTTATTCTGTTGGTAATTTGTTCAAGCTGTTCTTTTACCGCTTGCGGAAGAATTAAATCTGCCCATTTTACGCATATGTTATTTGGTTTACCCAGTATTGGTAATTGCTTTAATCTGTTTTTTTTGCATAAATCAATCAATGTACTTGGGTTTATAAAGTTTTCGCCATTAGCTACAGACATCGCCCGGGCTTTTTCAAGATATTGTTTTATTTTTAAAGGCGTAAGCTTGAAATTTTCCGAAAGGAATTCTGTGTCCGGCGGTTCGATAAAATCATATTTTATGATAAAATTGCTCCAAAGGCGGAGAGAATATTCTTTATCCGGTTCAGGCATAACAATCTCCGCAATTTTAATAATATCGGTTTCTTTCGGAGAATAGTCCGCAACTATAAAAACAAGTCCATGCAAATTTTTTACTCGGTTTAAAAATGCATTTGCTTCCGTTTCTGGTATGTTATAAAAACATGGAACAGTGCTCAAAAGTTTTTTCTCAAAAAAGATTTCTTCCAGATTCGAATAAAAATCGCTATGTCCCGCTATGCATCCTATATCTGCAAACATAACGGAAATATTGCCCATTGCATATGAAATATGCGTTTTTCTGCCGCTTCCCCGTCTTCCTGTTACCCAAATAATACCTAACTCGGGCTTCTTTATAAAATCCTGTACCAGGTTTGACAACTCAACCGAAATATGTTCTATGCATACTGAATCTTGTGTATTATTGGCATATTTAAGATAATGAAGACTAATTGGTGTATATGGGTCAAGAATAAAATCCGATACTCTGGATTTTAGTTTTTCGCCGTCCATAATTTCCCGTAAATTTCGGCGTAAAAGGACTTTTTCTATATTGTCCGGCACTTCTGAATCTGATAAAGGCTGCCCTAAAACAGAAAGGGCAACCATTATATACAAATGTTTTGCGTTTTGGATATTGAACACATTGCGAATATGTTTGACAGGAAGAAAGATATCATCCGTATTTATTTCTTTTTCTGTAATGTTTTCTATAAACTCCTCTGAATCATAGTTTTCTTTGGTTTGTTTAAAATACAGTTGTAAAATATCTCTTAAATGCCCGTTTGGGTCACTGTATTTTTCCATAATTGCCCTCCGGGTTTATTTTTGCACAACGATGGTTCGCTTTTCAGCCACCCAATCCACCTTGTAACCTAACTCTTCAAGTAATTGCCGCGCGGCAACAAAAGTTGTACCGTCTGTAATTTGTCCTTCAATTTGCGCCATGCGTCCCATTAAATTAAAGGGAACTGTTTGAAGAGCCGGAGCAACCGGCGCAGATGCAACGGGTCTTGGCACACCCTTGCCAAGATGTTTAAAAATGCCTTCCGACAACGCATTTGCCATTTCTTTTCTTCTATCTCTTAATATTGTCACATCGGGATTGGTCAGCGGACTGTCGATAAATGAAAGTTCAATTAATATTGCGGGCATTTTTGTGTTTCTTAATACGCTGATAGAGCCTACCGCAGCTTGAGTGTCAAGCTTTACGCCCCGGTTCTTAAGCCCCATCGCTTGCGCGAAAATATCATTTACGGTTTTCGCAAATACTTCCGAGTCTTGCCCTCTCTTTGCGTTATCCTTATAAAAATATGTTTCCGAGCCTGTTCCGCCGCCTGCATTTACATGAATGCTAATAAAATAATCCGCACCCCATTCATTTGCCCCGCTCCATCTGGCGTTGATTGATGATGAATTGTCTTTTCCCAGATTGGTTTCTTTTGTAGGGCGGCTTAGTCTTACATCGAAATCAAGGCTTAGTATTTTGCTTAAAAAAAACGCCGTTTCAAAAGTGATATCCTGCTCCTTTAAACCGTTGCCCGAAGCTCCTGTGTTCCAACCTCTATCGTTATGCCCCGCGTCGATATAAATTTTTTTACGCATTTAATACTCCCTTTCTTTTTCTTTCTTTGAATATTTATACTTCATAAATTCATTAACTTCATAAAATCCTATGGAGGAGCCCATAAGTAAGGTTGATAAACCCATTAATACAGGTGAATAGTCTAAATCCGGGCTTATGAATTTAAACAAATTTACACCCCATGTGCTGCTAAATAAAATAGAAACAAAAATAATAAGTTTTTTTGAAAATCCCATTGACGTTGATTCACTCTTCGTAGGTTTTGTAATATTTGCACATCGACACATAGGGCATATCTGTGGTATATCATTGTTAGTATCATTCGGTGGGGATGGTAATTTGTTTTCTTTTAAAGCTTCTTTCATTACTTCCTTTATCATTATTCTCAATTCCATATCATCCACGGTTACCTCCCCCGAATACAATTGCATTGTATGTACACTAATTCATAAGAAAAACATCGGAAAAGCCTCCGTCATAGCGAATATTGTCGGGGATTTTTCCGATGTTTTTCTTATTTGAATCATTATACTCACCTTAAGATAAGGGGAGCGCGTACATGGAAGTTTTACTTACGAAAAAACGGCAAATTACCCTTCCTCAAACCTATATTGATGAAATGGGGTTAAAATGCGGCGATACGCTTAAATGCTACATGAAAAATAAAAGACTGATACTTTCGGCTCAGGAAAGACCAAATATGCATGAAAATCCTGTGATAGAAACAACTTTTTCTGTACCAATGTCTGGTTTGGCGATTTTTTGCTTTCAACGCTTTAACTTGTTTCTTGACGGAAAACCCATACATATTAAAGGGCGGAAACCAAGAGAATTGATTGCCGTGCTTGTGGCCTCTTGCGAATCAATATCAAAACGGGCTTGCGCAAGTTTTCTGTGGCCGGAATCAAATGCGTATCAGGCTATGGATAATCTCTATAAGCTGTTAAGCCGTGTAAAAACTTTATACACGTGGCTTCCGATTTCCCAAGACAACGAGGCTATCATATTACACCGCGAAAGAGTGTATTGCGACGTGTTTGAATACAGTCGGCTATGCTGCAAGCCGGACCGGGAATCATGGCAGAAGGCAGTCAATCTTTATAGGGGAATGCTGTTGTATGAAGAACCGTATGATTGGGTTTCGGATTTTGATGTCAGATATGAAATGCTTTATCAAGGCTTGCTTAAAAAATTAAATTACGACGCTTGCTTAAAAAATTAAATTACGACAGATAGGAGAATTCATTATAAAAAAAGGAGAAACAGTCCGCTTTGACCTTATTGGACGCAATGTGGACATAGAAGGCACGATTATCAACGGGAGGACATTTTCGCGAGCACGTTAGCTTCTTACGGAGCTTGGATACGATGTAGGTTTTGAAAATGGTGTGGTAATCGTGAATAAAGGTACTAAAGACGGAAGAAGCCCGGAAGCTTACATTGTCGCGATAGATTCCTTTAAGGTGGAAACCAATCCAAGATACGCAAACAAAAACGGGCAAACATTTTGCAATTTCTTTGCACAAGATGTTATGAAGCACCCATCTTTGAATGCGTCACTGCCGCCCGGCCGCTGTGTAGATATATACAGTGCGCTGGAAGATAATAAGTTTTCACTGTGGGTTAATGTCTCTTTCGAAGAAGCCCAGGCACGGGCAAACAAAGGTTTTCCAACGGTTGCGATATCTGCCGTGCCAAATCACATAGCCGTTATTCGCCCAAATGGCGGGAAAGCCGTATCCGAAATGAGAGATGTTTTAATATCACAAGCCGGCAGAAATATTTATGCCAGTACAACTTTAAATTGGGGTTGGAGGAAAGAAGATTTTCCGAACATTAAATTCTATTCGTGGTTCGAATAAAATAATTTGTAAAAAAATCCGTTGCACTGTCGGAATGAATGTTATATATTGTGGTAATATAACAAAAAGTTGGTGGGTGCGTAATGCGATTTTTTTGTATATTTTTTGTTTTAGTATTTTTTACGGCGTGTGGTAATTCTGCAGTTACGGTTTTTAATAATATCGGTGACGATGAAATTCATATCGGAGTGGTTTATCCTGTTGCGTTACGTGACAGGGATACATATTTGCGTCAAGGAATAGAGCTTGCCGTGGAGCAGATAAATGCCGAAGGCGGCGTTTTGGGAAGAAGCTTACGCACGGTTATTCGCGACGATGAAAACGACGCGCATATTGCGATGCAAATTGCAAATACGATGTATGAACAAGGAATTACGGCGGTTGTGGGGCATTGGAGTACGAATATCTGTTATTTTGTTGCTGATGTGTACCAGGAAAACAGGGTTGTGATGATAACTCCGGCGGCTACTGGCACAAATTTATTTGAATATAAATCGCATTATATTTTCCGGATGGGCTCGAACCATGATATTTACGCCGAAGCGATTGCAAGGCATATGTCGGAAGAAGGATTTTCGCGTGCGGCAATTTTTCACAGTGATGACGAATACGGTAACGATTTTGCTTTAAACATAGAACGCGCGCTGTCAAAAGAAAATATTATTGTAATAGACCGCATTACGAACATAAGCCCCGCAAGCATTGATAGTATTATGGCGCGTTGGAATGCTTTCGACTGTGACGGCGTAGTTGTTGCCGCGCTAATGCCGGGAATTATTGAGCCGATTCAGTTAATTCGTGGCGCGAACAGAGACATTCCCATTTTCGGGGCGGACAATTTTTACAGAACAAATTTTTCTTCTTACTTTGAGGGATACATGGAAAATATTTTTAAAGCGGCATTTGATTTTGATTCGCTTTGCGGAAATTTTCATGAAAAATTTCGCGAAACATACGGTCACGACCCTGATATTCGCGCGATATCTGGATACGCGGCTGTTCGGTTAATTGCAGATGCAATGGAAGCAGCAGGCACAACCGACAGCACTGCCATCGCAGATTTTTTATCGCAACTTGAAAACCATCCGACGGTTTTCGGGAAACTTTCATATAATGAAATTTCGCATGAGTTTGAAAATTTTAACGTCGGAATCATAAGGTTGGGTGATTAGCATGAAGCCGCTTAATGTTATTGAAATTAAATCGTGGATTGCGTTTGGCACGATTTTAATTATTTTAAGCGCGACGGTTGCATGGGGTTATTTCGGAACAATGCACGAGCAAGTTCAAGTGCGCGGCGTAATTGTTAGAAGCGGCAGAGTTTTTAGTATTTATTCGGCGTATGATGCCGAGCTTTTAGATTTTAATTTGCAGCCGAATCAAATGGTGGAACGCGACCAAGTTATCGCAAGACTCGACCAACAAAATTTAGTACGCGAAATAAATATGTTAATCGAAACCGGCGCACCGCAAATCGAAATTAAAAATTTACAAGAACAGCTTATTTCTTCAAGTCAAATTGTCACTTACGATTGGGGGCGAGTCGTTGATGTTTATGCACGAAAGGGCGATTTTGTTCGTCGCGGTCAAAGACTTGCAACAATTTCAAGGGAGGCGCAAGATGACATTGCATTGGAAACGCTTCTTTTTGTTTCGCTTGACGATGCAATGAAAATACGCCGCGGCATGGATGTTAATGTTTTTCCCGCGTCGGTTAGCTCAAAGGATTTTGGAAATATGGTCGGCACGGTTTTATCTGTGAGCGAATATCCGGTAACTTTTCAATATATGGTTGATATTCTCGGCAGCGAAGAGTTGGCGCGGGAATTCACACGATACGGCGCGGTTCATGAAGTATATGTTTTGCTTGTTGCTTCGGAAGAAACCGTAACAGGCTACAAGTGGACAACTTCGTTGGGGCCGAACATGAAATTCGGCAGCCTTACCCTTACAAGTGCAAATATAATTTTAGACGTGCATCGCCCAATTGATGTATTTTTATTCGGCAGGTGATTCTTATTCTTCGCAAAAAATATTCCAACGTAATAAAAACTTTGGGCGAGAAAAAAACGGTTGTGTTTTATGTTTTCGCGCTTAATCTTTTATTGCTTATTCCCGCGACGCTTTCGCCTATTTTTCGTCAGGTTTTCACCGACGATATTCTAAAGGGCGGCGCAACGGAGTGGCTTGTGCCTTTGCTTTCTTTAATGTTCGGTGTGGCGATTTTATCCGGTACCGTTACATGGATGAAAGATAGCTGTTTGCAACGTCTTGCCGAGCAAATAGAAGTTTCGGGAACGAGTAAATTTATTTGGTTTTTATTAAATTCGCCCCTTGGTTTGTTTTACAAAAAAGACCGCTTCCAATTGCTTTCAAAGTCGGATACTTCGCGGCAAATTTCAAGAATTTTAACACGCGATATTTTAACTCTTTTGGCAAATATCGTTTTTGTTGTTTTTTACATAATAATGATGCTGCGAATTCACGTTGTAATGACAATCGTGGTTGTCGCTCTTGTTGTGTTTAGTTTTGTTACCGTTAAATTGAAAGATTTTATTATTGAAAAAATTTCGCCGGATGATAAAAACGCGCCGAATTTTTTTGTGTTGCTAAATGAAAACGAAAAAATTTCATCCGCGGGGCTTGAAAACATCGAAACTTTTAAGTCAACGGCATCAGAGACTTCGTTTTTTCAAAGCTGGCTCAGCTCGAAAATTGCTGTAATCAATGCAGGCAAAGATAATGATTACGAAAAAGCAAGCGAGCCTTTTGAAGAATTACCGCAAATTATTTTTTTGAAAATTTTATTGCTTATTTCCGCAATGCAAATTATGGATAGAGAGTTTACCGTGGGAATGTATCTTGCGTTTCAAACATTTGCAAGTTCGTTTTTCAAGCCGCTAAGCGAGGTTCTAAACACCGGCGAACTTATGGGAAAATTTGAAAAACGATTAAAAACGCTTTACCATGAGTTATCTGTTGAAGCCGATGCGGACGAAGACCGGCTTCCTGAACAAAACGAAAAATTACGCGGGTATATAAGCATGAAAAATGTAAATTTTAAATATGAAGATAGTGGTTTTGAGCTGAGCGATATAAATTTAGAAATTACGCCCGGTAAAAGAGTTGCGATTTTAGGTGATTCCGGTGCGGGAAAAACTACATTGATAAAACTTTTACAAGGAATGTACACGCCCGATTCCGGTGAAATAACTATCGGCGGCATAAACCCTTCGTATATGGACGGCGAACTATTCGCTTCCTCTGTGGGTTGCGCCAATCAGAAAATTTCGATTTTTTCCGCAACGGTTCGTGACAATATTACGCTGTGGGACGAAAGTGTTTCCGACGCGGAGGTTTACAACGCCGCAAGTGATGCTTGTATTCATTCGTATATCGCGAAACTTTCCGGCGCGTATGAATATTATCTGACCGAACACGGAAAAAACATAAGCGGCGGGCAAAAACAACGCATAGAAATTGCGCGTGCTTTTTTACGCAACCCTTCCGTTGTTTTGCTTGATGAAGCAACAAGCGCAATAGACCCCGAAAATCGCGCAACCATCGAAGAAAATATTATTAAACGTGGATGCACCATCGTAATAGTTACGCATGTTTTAACGCATATTCCCGATTATGACGAAATTATTATTTTGGAAAAGGGAAAAATCACAGGCCGCGGCAAACATGAAAATTTATTGAAGACATCGAATTTCTACGCATCATTATTTCGGAAGGAGGGGCTGAAAAATGAGCAGGAAGTTTGATGAAGAACATATAAAGGCGTGTAAAATTCTATGTAAATATTTAAACGTCAAACCTAAAATCCCGACAAAAGACATTGCCGATAATTTTAGTAATTTAAAGGAAGAAATTTTATACCTATCGGGGATTCGCTACAACGAAGTCATTTTGCCCGAAAAATGGTGGAAGCAAAATAACGGCGCAATGCTGGGAAAATTAAAAAACGGCACGCCTGTCGCGCTTTTACCGAATAAAATTTCCGGTTACAGCGTGTATGACCCCGTTCAAGAAAAAACATATAAAGTAACAGCCAAAACTGAAATTGAACTAACGGCAACTGCGGTCTTTCGCACATTGCCCACGAAAAAAATAAAATTCAGCGATATTATAAATTTTATTTTAGGCGAAAATATGTACAAGGAAATTGCAATAATTTTTTTGTGTAGTTTTCTTGCAAGTGTAATACAACTTATTCCGCCTTTCGTTGCAGCGGAAATTTTCGATGTAATTATTCCGCAAGGTTTGCGAATTATTTTAGTTGAAATGATTTTTTTGCTTTTAGCGTTCGCGATTGCAAACATGGGATTTGAAGTATTAATCAATCTTGCCGTTACCCGCATAAAAACAAAAGGTAGCGTAGTAGTTCAAGCCGCGCTTTGGGACAGATTAGTAAGTTTGCGCGTACCGTTTTTCTACAAATTTACCACCGGTGAGCTTTTACAAAAAGTAAAAAACATCGAGCATATAAAAAACATGGTTTCGCTTGAAAGTTTGCAAGCCATCGTTTCCAATCTTTTCGCGTTTATTTATATCATTGCGTTGTACAATTTTAACTCTTCGATAACCCGGTACGTACTCATGATGTTTGTTGTTTTATTTATCGTATATTTTTTGGCGTGCAAAAGAAAATATAAGCTTCATAAAAATCTCACTTTCTTAGAAAATCAATCCATGAGTTTCTCACACCAAATTGTTCGCGGAATTCACAGAATAAAAGTTTCCGGTGCAAAATCACGGCTCTTTAACAAGTGGAGCATTTTAGAATCTAAGAAACGCCGCGTTATGGCAAAAATTACAAAAATAAACAACGCGCTTAAAGCTTTTCATATGTTCTTCGATATCGCGTCAACCGGAATTGTTTTTCTGCTTGTTATTTTTTCGGGAGATATTAATGTCGGTGTTTTCATTGCATATACCACAACATTTTTTATTCTGCGTTCATCTGTGGGGAAACTTCTCCGGTCATTAAATATTTTACCCGAACTTATTTCCGCCTGCACAAATATCGCTCCAATTCTTGAATACGAGCCCGAATACAACTCACAAAAGCTTATTCCGAAAGATATGAGCGGCACAATCGAAGTAAATCACGCTATTTTCCGCTACGAACAATACGGTCGTACAATTTTAAATGATATTTCCTTCCGAATTGAAGAAGGTGAAAGCGTGGGCATAGTCGGGCTTTCCGGCGGCGGAAAATCAACGCTGTTAAAGTTACTTATGGGCTTTTACGAACTCACCGACGGAAAAATTTATTACGGAGGCTACGACCTTCAAACAATCGACATGCGTTATTTACGAAGCCAAATGGGTATTGTTCTGCAAAACGGAGCATTAACCGCAGGCGACATTTTCAGCAATATCGCCGACAACGACGCAACCGAAGAGACCGTTATGGAAGCCCTTCGTATAGTTGACATGGAAGAAAAAATAAATTCCCTTCCACAAGGCCTTGCCACAAAAATGGAAAACTGCCCGTTCTCAGAAGGTGAAAAACAAAAAATATTAATCGCACATGCCATCGTAAGAAAAAATAAATTTCTTTTCATGGATGAAGCAACCCATAATTTAGACAATGTTTCCCAAAACACCATTATAAAAAATTTAAGCAAAATTCCCGCTACGAAAATAATAATCGCTCAACGCTTAGCCACTGTTCAATACTGCGATAAAATCATAGTATTAGGCGAGGGCAAAATATTAAAGATGGGGATTTATAGCCAAATTATTCAAGAAAAATGAAAGTAGAATCTACAACGGTTGGCAAGTACCACAAAAATAAATATTACCGCCAAGATACGCTTGCCGAACCAGTACTCCGCTACAACCGGGGCATGGGGAGTGCAGCGTGTTTTTTGAAAGAATTGTTTGATAACGACCTTGCTTATTGAATAAATCTTTTTCCGTGTCGCGACCGCCGCCGTCTTTCATGGCTTTCAGCGTTGTTTTTACGCTGTTAAACATGATTTCTTTTTCGCTATCCCCCATTGATTCCAGTTTTCTTTTGGGGTGAATACGGGCATTAAATAAAATATCTTGAAGTACACCGTTTCCAAGCCCGGGAATGCGCTGTTCCGTTGCAAGGAACGCTTTCGCACTTAATTGCGGTTTTGCCCCGTTCCAAAGTGAATCAAAATAATTTTCATTAAATTCATCAGTTAATGGGTCGGGCAAATGACTGTTTGAAAAATGCCCCATGTTTTTGATTTCGGTAGCGGGGGCGCAGAACATTGAACCCCACATTTGAACGGTACAACTCATGTGCGAGCCGTCGTCAAATTCAATTAAAAGCTGATGAGATTTTGGCAACTTCGCACTCGGTGCGTGATATTTTATGGGGGTGCTGATAACCATCAAAAAATCACTGCACATTATTTCTGTGTTGCCGCCGCAAGTGTAGCCGGTTCCTGGGTTTGCGCTTGTGATACGTTGCCCTTCAAGCATTGCGCCGTATGTGGCAGGGTCGCCGGAATACCACGCAAAGCTGTGCGGATGAGCGTTTGCAACCGCGCTTTTTATGGTTTTGCCGACAAGTGTTTCTTCGATTTGTTCCGCAAGTACATATGTTTCAGGTATTTCTATCATAGCCTGACCTCTTCTCTATATAAGTACAGCCCTGTTTATTAATTTAAGTTAAACCTCTCTTTATCTCCACTCTTTTCGATTCATCTATCAAAGATAAGGGCTCCGCCGTGGATAAAAACCGCCACCGGCGCACCGGCGTTCCCCGGATAAACATCGCACTTTATAGAGCAATCATTTATTTTTTTATACTCGCAAACAATGTATATAATAGACATGGTTAGAATCACCTTTCTGTTTTTAACTCAAGTCTCCAAATCCAATCCTTTATCATTTGAGTAAAAACCGGTTCGTTTTCAATTTGTAAATTATGCCCTGCACAATCCAATACAGCAAAGGTCGCCCTTGGGAATCTATCTAACATTTCATATGCGTCCCTGTACCCCACACCAATATCCTGCCGGCCTGTAAGAATGCACGCCGGCTTTGTAAATTCCATAATACGCAAACCAGCTTCAAAATCATGGCTGTACGCGCCGTCATAATAATTATATAAAAAATCTCTATCAGCAAGTTTTATGCCCGGTAAAATATCGGATTTAAATGTATTGAAAATTTCGGAAGATTCAATAACTGAATAAAATCTAAAATCTTTAATATCCGAATTAACTTCTTCTGACGGCATATCCTCGGATACCCATAATAATTGCTTTTTAGGGAGCTTTTCCTTTTCAATATTTTGCATGACCCATGATTTTAACTGCGGACAAATCAACAGAACGCCGTCTATTTTATCAGGCATTTTATGAATAAGTCCAAGCGTCATATATCCGCCGTATGATTCACCCGCGATTAAAAATTTTTCGTTCGGAATAATCGTGTTGATAAACTCTATAATAGCTTCCAGCATATTATCACCGTTTTTAATCCATTTTGCAGAAGGGGTTTTCCCCATACCGGGCAAATCCAAATAAATTCTGCGATAACCTTGTGTTTGTTCAAAAATCGGTTCCATGCACCCGCTCATCATACGATGGTCGAGGGTATACCCGTGAATACATAAAATGGGTTTTCCTTCACCGTATTCTTCGTAGAAGACAGGTACATCTTTAACTAAACTCATCATAATTGGTTCCTCCGGAATTTTTTATAATTTTATACATATAAATTGTTTCCATTGGCAAGGACTTGACTCGTATCAATTTCAATAATTTTACTGCGCATAGGCGATGACGGGTTTAATTTACCCGTCTCCCTGTGCGCTGTCATAGTCAGCGTGTTTTCAAACCCTCTGCAAATTTTTCGATTTTGTCGTTATCAATCGTGTCTCTATAATCCGACAGTTTGGCAGCGGCTTTCATAATCAACCGTTCTGCGAATCCTGCTTTTTTCGGGTCATATATCCCGCCCAAAAAGACTGCCGCTTTTGCGGATTGCAAAACATCATTCGGAACATTATCGGCAAATACCTTCTGCTCTTCGTCGGCACTAATACTGCTCACATACAATCCTAATTTCTTTTGGCGCAAAGTATCCGCGTTTTGCGATAAAAACAATTTTGCTTCTTTGCGGAACATTCCGGCATAAATTGAGCTGCCGACGATAATGCAGTCAAATACTGCAATGTCGGGAATTCCGATTTGCTTCAAATCGTGAATGACTGCGCCGTCCATCTTTTCGGCAATCCGCCGTGCGATTTCGGTAGCGGCTCCGTATTTTGTTGCGTAAAGAATTAATGTTTTCATACTTCAAAATCCTCACTTTTAAAATTATAGTAATACCGTCCATTCTGTGCCGAAAATTTCAACAAAACAGTAGTCCGGATAGGTCACGCCTTGCAAGTAGTAAATCTCGTCGTCTTTTTCTTTGCCCATAATCACATTTTCCTTTCGAGGTACACTTTATCTTTTAACAATACTCCATCTTCAATCATGGGATGGTCGTAGTTTTCAGTAAAATAATCCGGCAGCCGGTGCGTGACCACAAACCCGCGCCGCTCATAAAACGCCAGTGTGCGAGGAATGTCTCCGGTGCCAAGAATGATTCTATCATACCGACTGGCGCAATACTCAACAACATGGTCAATTAAATTTGAAGCATATCCTTGCCGTTGATATTGTTCATCGGTTGCAAGGTTTTGAATTTCCAAAATACCGCCGCTTTCATCTGTTACCACGCAGACACTCTTTAAGTCTCCGTCATACAAAGCAAATAGCTCTCCGCATTCAAGATATTTATTGATTTGGCTTTCCGATTCATCACCTAAAAGCAAAAGTGGAAGAAAATCCTTTTTGTGTTCAGTGATGATGCGGATATTAATGTTTCCCACAATTAATCAATCCTTCCAATCTCCCCCAAAATGCATATTTATGATATACTACTCGCAAGCGAGGTGCAAATTTTATAATGGCAACGATAAAAGAGATTGCGAAGGAAGCAGGGGTTTCGCCCAGCACGGTATCAATTGTATTGGGCGGAAAATCGGTTGAACGTAAAATATCGGAGGGAACGCAAGAGAAAATTCTTGCCATTGCGAAGCAAAGGGGATACCGCGTGAATATCGCCGCGCGGGGGCGTTGGTAATATCGTTGTCGGCGTGATTCTCGATTACTCTGAAAATCCCTTGTTACATTTTATTTTCGGATAGCTTTTCTTTAATACTCATTCTGTCACGGTAAGCACGGGCGAGGCGGCTTATTTATGGGCGACCCTCGACATATGCGACATGTTCTACGGGCGACCAGTCGGTTATTTGATTTTCATGTAACTGCAACTCCGCTAAATTCATCAGTCCACTTAGCGGGGTTATATCGCTTATTGGATTAACTCTTAAATTCAACCACGTTACATTAGCGGGTATTTCACCGCTTGTGACCATTTCAGCAAGCCGTTCGTTTGTTATTCCCATAGAGTTTATATCAAGACGTACATCTTCGGTTGTCGGCGCGGGTGTCGGTTGCGGCGCGGGCGGCGCGGGTACGTCAAGCGTGTGGCTTGTGCCGTTGGTGGTGAAAGTTTCGCTTCCTGCGGTAAGTACCACGGTGTAATCGCTGTTTGCAAGCGTTGCTTGTCTTGTGTCATTATTCCAATCCACGGAAAAGCCAAGCTGTTCAAACACACCTCGAACGGGAACAAACGTTCTGCCGTCTACAATAACAGGGGCTTGGTCGGTGAAGTTTGCAAGTACGCCGTCTATTGTGACAGCAATCTCATCACCTGCATAAGCGAAAGACGTTGGTATAAATGCAAAAAGTGACATAAACACAAGAAACATAATAGAAAAAACTTTTTTACGCATAAAATTTCTTCATTCACGGTAACAAAATATTATTCTCTGTTCATGCAAATATACCCGCTCCTTGCTCAAATGTAAATAGCGTGTAAAAAGCCCTTGACTTACTGTTCACGAGCAGTCGGTTTGTCAGGTTTTTGAATTTACGGACGGAAAAATTTTACTGCCATTTTTGCAAGACCAATACGATTTTAACTGGGACACATTGGTTGGCGCGGCATCATGGGAAACGGCGAAGACGGCGTTTATCCGGTCGGATATTGTCGCGCTTGGGTATTGGTCGCATATTCCTGCGTTTGATGAAATTGTTACAGGGCTTTGCGAAAATTTTCTGATTGAAGGCGGCTGTAAGCATTTGTTAAGCGAAATAGAGGAGTTGCAAAAATGCTTATAAATCTGCAAAAAATTTTGGCAGTTGCCGAAGAAAAGAATTATGCAATCGGCGCGTTTAACACGCCTAACTTGGAATGCATTATGGCGGTGTTGCAAGCTGCCGAGCGGCATAATGTCCCTGTAATTATAAGTCACGCACAGCTTCATGAGGAAATCATGCCGCTTGATATAATCGGGCCGGTTATGGTAAACATGGTACAGCAGAGTTCGGTGCCTGCGTGCGTGCATTTAGACCACGGCGAGGATATTTCCTATTTACGCCGCGCTTTGGAAATGGGTTTTACATCGGTTATGTATGACGGTTCCACTCTGTCTTATGAAGCGAATGTGGAAAATACTCAAAAAACCGTAGAGCTTGCGCAAGCATACAACGCCGGCGTTGAAGCGGAGCTTGGAACCATAGGCGAACGAGAGGGTAGCGGTGGCGAATCGGCTGCGCAAATGACCGACCCCGAAACGGCAAAAAAATTCGCCGAATCAACCAAAATAGACGCGCTTGCTTGTTCCTTCGGAACGGCGCACGGCTTCTACACGCAAGAACCCAAGCTGGACTTTGAGCGGATAAGTAAAATACGCGAATTAACCGGCTTACCATTGGTAATGCACGGCGGCTCGGGTGTAAACGTACCGGATTACGAAAAATCCATTGAGTGCGGCGTGCGGAAAATCAACTACTATTCTTAATATGTCGCGCGCGGGGATAACGGGTATACAGGATTGTTTAAAAGCCAACAAAGCGGAATATTTTCACGATTTATCTTTGGCGGCAACGGCGGCAATGAAAATTTTTTATCGAATTTAAAGGAGATTGAAGAATGAAAAAAATTATTTTTTCTGTTGTGATGGTTGTGGCTATGCTTTCCGCGTTTATTCCGGCGGTTTACGGCGTTGCTCCTGTCCGTGCCGAACCTTCGGCGCACAGTGTACTGGTAAACGGCTCGGCAGTTGGGCTTTCGGCATATAATATCGGTGGTTATAATTTTTTTATGCTTCGTGATGTTGCGTATGCATTGAGGGATACGACCGCGCGGTTTGACGTTGATTGGGACGAAGCACGCAACGCGATTATTCTTACGGCGGGGGTTGGGTATAGCTCTGTCGGCGGATTTTCGGCGGTTACGGGTGATACTACTACCGCCGCGCCAAGCACCACGATTGTTTATGTGGACGGAATCCTTGTAAATTTACGGGCTTACAATGTCCACGGGCATAATTATTTTATGCTGCGGGATTTAGGCGAAGCATTGAGCTTCAATGTGGATTGGGACGCAAGCAGAAATTCCGTGCTGATTAGCACAATCCCGGAACCTTCGGAGCCGCAGCCAACGCCGGAGCCTACACCACAGCCAACGCCGGAGCCGACGCCGGAACCAACCCCAACACCGGAACCAACCCCAACACCCGCGCCCGTTGCGACAGAAAGTGAATTCAACGTGATTACCGCGCAGGAATGGGTTTCTGCTGTTCGTACGGGATGGAATCTTGGGAATCATCTTGATGCGCGAACAGAACGGGGGCAAACTGTTCGCCGTATGGAAACGGCATGGACAGGTACGGCTGTTACGCCGCAGATGATAGATTCTTTGTGCGCCGCGGGCTTCAACGGGATTCGTATTCCCGTCACATGGCAAAAGGCAATGGACAACGATTTTAACATCCGTGAGGATTGGATGTCGCGTGTACGTGAAGTTGTTGATTACGCCGTTGCAAACAATATGTATATCATGCTAAACACCCACCATGACGATGAAATTTTTCGCTTACACAATAGATATATGGAAGAATCGCGGCGGGCGGTTACGCGTGTTTGGGAACAAATTGCAAACGAATTTGCAGAATATAACGAGCGTTTGGTTTTCCAAGGCTTTAACGAGCCGAGAACAAGGGGAAGCACGGCGGAATGGAGCGGCGGAACACCCGAAGAACGCAATAACTTAAACGAGTTGAATCAGCTTTTTGTGGATACGGTACGTGCCACGGGCGGAAACAATGCAGAGCGTGTGCTTGTTGTGCCGACATACGCGGCTTCGGCTTCATCTGCGGCACAAAGCGGAATGATAGTGCCAAAAGATTCCGTCCCCGACAGAATTATTGTCTCAATGCACCATTATTCGCCGTGGCTGTTCACGCTTACTACGGAAAGGAGTTATACTGCAAGCTGGAGCCGTTCCAACCACAGCGACACAAGCCCGATTATGACGTATATCAACAGGGCGCATGACACCTTTGTGAGCCGTGGCATTCCTGTTGTGTTCAGCGAAACGGGCGCGATTAACAGAAATAATATTGCGGCGCGTGTTGCTTGGACGGAATTTTATTTCGGTCAATCACACGAAAAGGGCATTCCTGTATTTTGGTGGGATAATAACGCGTCGGGCGAGTTTAGGCTTGGTACGGGCGGCGCGGGCGAAACCTTCGGAATTTTCGACCGCGCAACAGGTGAACCAGCCCACCCCGAAATCATCGAAGCTATTATGCGGGCTACGGAATGACCAATTCATAATTTTTTATTTGGCGCGATTCTCCTTTTCAGTGGCTCCGGCTTTTTTCAGTTCCTCCGCCATTGCCTTGACCGCACTTAAATCGTGGATGTAGGATACGACAAAAATTCTGTCCGGGCGTATGATGCGTACCCGCGTAATTTCGCAGGGTATTCTTGTACCGTTCTTTTTTCGGAACACCCATTCATACCTGACATAACCGTCGCGCAATGCTGTACGGTAGTATTCCTCGTCATTCCCACGGGAATAAATGCCGTGATACAGATATTCCGGTGCTTTGTATGTGATGCGTTTCATATATTCGGTTTTGTCCGGAAAATCCAACAAGTCAAGGGCCTGCTGGTTGCAGTCGATAATCGCGCATTCATCGTTAAACAGTTCCATAGCGAGGGGTGACGCGGATAAGTACATATTTGCCATTTCTGCCGCACTCGTCGCTTCCCTAATTGCGGCTTTTATTTCGGTCAAGTCGTGGAAGCTTACTATTACCACAGAGCTTCTTTCATATTCATCCCTTATAAATGTAGCATCGACGGGCAACAAAGCACCGTTGGCGCGTTGACAGGTTATCGCGCTGCGGGATTTACCCTTTTCAAATGCTTCCGAAAGCAACGCGTCAAACATTTGGCGGCTGGGTGTCCCGTTAGGCTGGAAAGGGGGCATGGAGCGGTAGAGACTGCCTATATATCTTTCCTTCTCCCCAAAACCGAACATATCCACGGCTAATCGGTTGCAATCAATACATTGCAAATTTTCATTAAAAAAAGCAATAGCTATTGTAATGGAATCCAGCATAAGCAAAGCCCTGTCCGTTTTAACATGCTTGTCCATCGTTGCCCTCCATGACTAATTTGCTTAATGATGCAACTGCTTCGTCCGAACCTCAATTTCGCTGATGATGAAAGACATCCCCGCACATTCGGGGTTTGATGCTATCCTTATACCTTCCGCCATTTGAAGCTCCATTATGGAAAGAGTATGGGATAAGGTAAAAACGCCATTATCCTCTACGGGTACCGCGCTTCGCCAAATAAAGCCCGGTAATACCTGAAACATCATGGTTGCCCCGGGCGGGACAGGGCTTTCGACGCGCCCCTTTGCGCGAATTGTATACAGGTTACCTGATTTAAGGTTCATGTTCGGTATGATGATATCTATGCCGTCCCAGTTGTTGAGTCTACGCCAGACACGGATGCTTTTTTTGCCGCCCTTTTCCTTTACGGTATACATAGGCGCGCCGGACGCATGGATGAAGGGGGTGATGTCGCCCGGCTTCAGTTCTTTGACATTTACATCGTCCGCAAAGGAATAAACCACTCGCCGACTGTCCATTTCGATGTTCGCGTTGCTTTGCTCGCGGGTGATTAAGATGCTGTCCACAAAAAAGTCCATAGGGGTATCATCTTTACCCCAATGGTTCGAGCGTATTTGTACAGGGGTTTCCAAATCAATCGGGTCAAATACATAGGTGATGCAAAAAAGCTCGTCGGTACTTGGGATATAATGTTGTGCGAGATTGGCGTAGAGTTTGCCGTATCTTCTCATTACCATTGCCCAATCGAGTTTTGGAGCGGTGCCGCAGATTCTCCCCGTTATGATAATCTTGTCGCCGGGCAATAGCTTGGCGAGAGCAGGCACTTGAAGCACCAGCCCGGAATCAATTGCGGGCCTGTCCGAAACAAGCAGGGTTTTCGTACCGCCGGCTTCAACTACGGTCAATTTGGGGGGATATTCTCCGCCCGAGGCCAAGTGTCGGCTTCCCCCAAAAACCCCCAAGCTCAATTCTCCTAATTCTTTTTGCAAATCGTACAGTACATGAATGGCACTTGTCCCTCTGATATATTGTGCATATTTGCTTGGGGAACAATTTGCTTGTTTTTTGAAAGCCCTTGTAAAATGGCTGAAACTTTTGAAGCCGCACATCTCCACAACTTGACCGACATTCAGCCCTTGGTTCGCCAGCAGGTTTTTTGCTTTTTCGATTCTGGCGAAAATGATGTCGGCTTTGGGCGTTGTATTGAAAAAAGATGTGTAGTAATTGTAGAATTGGCTTTTTTCCATATGGGCTAACTTACATATGCTTTCCGTTGTCCAATCAGATTCGCAATTTTGCATTAAAATTAAACGTATTCTTTTGAATTGCGAATACAGCGATTTATCCTGCATGGAATCTTTATTTAACTCACGCAACATGATATGAGCATACAGGCACCCCAACCGATTTTTTTTGTTTTTATATGTTATGTGTAGAATAATCATCATCGGAAAAAAAGTCAAATTAAGCGGAAAAAATCTCATGAAAGAAATTTTTTGATTGCTGTACAATACATTATACGTGTTTTTGGAAAAATGAGGAGGGTATCTGCTATGAAAAAGCAAAGTAAAAAAAGATTCGTTTCATTGTTTCTTGCTTTTGTGGTGATGTTTTCGGTGTTTCCGACGGGAATACCCGTTTTTGCAACCGAGATTATCGTCAGCAATACGTTTGAAGTCCATTATGAAGGTTGGACAACAGATTTTGGCAGTCTGACCACGCTTACATCCCGTGAGGGCGAAGGCATGGGCGGCTCTCGCGGAATGAAGGTTACAAACCGCCAAGGTCCCGAAAATTTTGCTATTTCGGACAAAGGCTTTTATCTTTGGGGTGGCGAAACGTACAGATACAGTATATTCGTGCGGCATGAAGAGCCGCAGGCAGAGATGTTTACAATGACGCTTCAGTGGATGTACTACGAGGAGGACGACCGGGCCGAATCGACTGTAATCGCGGAGCAAGTAGTCCGACCGGGCGAGTGGACGGAAATAACGGCGCGTTACACCACGCCCGACAGAACTCACAATACCACAATAATACTCGCGACGGATTCTGCGGCGGATTTTTGGTTCGACGAGTTCACCGTGACACAACGGACATTGCAATCCTCCGCCACGGAAGCGTTTGCTAACACCCCCGCGAACGTGGGGCTGAAAGATATATACGCAAATCATTTCCGTGTAGGGAATATTCTCAACGGAAATACGGTAAACAATGCCGCAATCCGCGCATTGCTTATGTTGGAATACAACAGCATTACCGCAGAAAACGAACATAAGCCCGACCAAACAATGAACCGCGCACAGTCGAGCGACAGAAACATCGTTGCACAGTTCAATACAGGCGCGGCGCGAATAAACGCGTTCGCCGCCGAAAACGGTATACCTATTCGCGAACACGCCATCTCTTGGCACGGTCAAACCCCCGACTGGTTTTACCTGCGCGCAACGGGAAGCGGTCAAGGACAATTCGATACGACAAACCGACGCCAAACTTCGGTAGCCGATATTCCGTGGGCATCCCGGGAGGTTATGAATCAGCGGCTCGAAAGTTATATCAGAAGTAAATTTGCGCTTTATGCTTCACAGTATCCGACGCTGCAAATTTACGCCGTTGATGTGGTAAACGAATATGTTTTAGTGCGCAACAACAGCGGTCAACCGAGATTGCCGGGATTCGACGGTGAAGGTGCGGGAGGTCATGGTGCGGCTCCCGGACGTTCTGCCTGGACAGCAATTTACCACGGTACAAGCGATAATGTTTCGGCGATAAATTGGAGCGGCACAGTTGAAAATACAAATAACTGGCTTTGGAGAGCTTTTCACTATACAAGAATGTACGCTCCTGCCGACACGAAACTTTTCTATAACGACTACAACGAATTCGACCCGACGAAAAGAACCTATATTATAAATAGTATTCTGCGGCCGCTCTTTGAAAGAGGATTAGTAGACGGAATGGGTATGCAGGGGCATCTTGATGCCGACCAGGGAGGTTGGTCAAGCTGGCCGAGATTCCGTGACGCTATGGACGCTTACTCAGACATCAGTGTTCCGGGGCGCGGTTATCTTGAAGTTCAAATAACCGAATTGGACATCAGTCGGGGACATAACAGTAATACAGGTCAATTTGCATTCACGGAAGCACAGCAGGCAACAAAATACGCACAAATTTTCAATCACGCGATTACCGTAAACGCAAGAGGACGCGGGCAGTTTACAGCGATATGTATTTGGACAATCAACGACGCCCATTCTTGGATTGGCGCGAATCAACCCGCAATTCACCGTGCTGATAATACGAGAAAGCCTGCATATCACTCAGTAGCTGCCATTGTTCCCCCGGAGCAGTGGGGCGACGGCAACAATCCCGAGTTCCGCTACAACAGTATGCTTCGCGGCGGCGGCGGAAGCGGTTCCATTTACAATATGCAAACCGACCCGCAATGGAGCAGTATATTATCGGCAACGGCACACAATATTATGCACGGTACAACAGCTGAGGGAACAAGAGCGGACGGTCCTCCGCGCGAATTACGATTCCCCGTAAGAAGCGGGACTTCGCAAGGGCTTAGAATCAGAGCAGGAGAGTTATTGTCAAGGCTTGTCCCCGCGAATGCCGGTGTAAAGATTGAGTACACCGGTCGGTTGAGCGTCGCGGGTTCGTCACAAATACGCATTGAGGGGACTACACCCGCCATATCGTGGACGCAAGCAACAACGGGCGCAAGCAACTCGTTTACTCATGAAGTTATAATTTCACGCGAACAATTACAAATGGGCAACGGTGACATTTCCCTTGGCGCGACCCGCAGGATGCGGGGCTTACAATCACGGGTATTCGGATAACCGCGGTAGATGATGACGGGCGCGACCGTCCGAACGAATGGGGCTGGTTCTTCCATCACCCGTTTGAGGGAAGCACCCACGGCTGGCAGCCGCGCGGCGGCACAACCGTTGAACCAAGCGGCAGAACATTTGCATTAGGTGCGGAATCGTTGGCGATAAGAAACCGCAGTGCCACATGGCACGGTGCGTCTTTCGACTTGACACCGCGGGCATTCAGAGCGGGGGAAACCTTTAGCTTCAGCGTTTGTGCCGTGTATCTTGAAGGCGGCGGCGCGGAAGAAGAACTTTCGCTTACTTTGGAACACACTGTTGGCGGCGAAACCCGCTGGGTTAATATCGCAAGGGGCTTTGCCGACAGAGGGGAATGGGTGCAGCTTGCGAACCGGAGCTTCGCAATCCCCGCAGGCGCAACCAACCTGCGCCTTGTAGTGGAATCCCCGACAAACGCGGATATTACGTTTTACATTGACGAAGCAATCGGCGCGGTCAGCAACACAAATATAGCTGCGCCATCCGGGGTAAACCAACCGCGACCGGAACGAAGACCGACCATAACACCAACTCCGACACCAACACCAACACCCACACTGACACCGACACCAACCCCGGACGATTTGGCGCAAATTTTCGCATCTATCACCCCTGCTCCGGCTCTTATAAGTGCAACTAATAACAACCCGATTATGACTCAACGTTTCTCGGCTGACCCAAATGCAATGGTTTACAATGACCGAGTTTACGTCTTTTCCACTAATGATGTGATTGAGCGTGACGGGCAAGGAAATATAGTCAGCAACACCTTCATGAATATTAACACAATCAACCTGATTTCCTCGGCAGACATGGTCAACTGGACTGACCACGGCGCGATTCGTGCGGCGGGTTCAGGTGGCGCGGCGACTTTTGCAAGCCAGTCATGGGCACCCTCGGCAGTTCACAAAAACATCAGCGGACAAGACAGATTTTTTCTCTACTTCTGCAACAATGCCAGCGGAATTGTGGTGCTGACCGCGCCTACTCCAATCGGACCGTGGACTTCACCGCGAAATAATATGTTAATCAACAACAGCACGCCCGGTGTTAATCGGGACGAAATCCCGTGGCTATTTGACCCGGCGGTGTTCGTTGATGATGACGGGCAAGGCTACCTCTACTTTGGAGGGGGAATTCCGGGCGGCAACAATCCGACAGCGGAACAATTCAGAAATCCGCGTTCAGCACGCGTAATCAGGCTCAGCGATGACATGATTAACACCCAAAGTTCAGCAGTTATGATTGACGCACCATTTATGTTTGAGGCTTCGGAAATGTTTAAACACGGCGATACCTATTATTTCAGCTACTCTACAAATTTTGCCCCACAATTACCTGTAGACGGATTTGAAGCAGCTTCTATCCGTTATATGACTTCATCAAGCCCGATGGGACCGTTTACTTACAGAGGAACGGTACTTCCACGGTTAGGTCATACGTTGGGACAATGGGGGAACAGCCACCATGACATAATCGAATTCAGAGGGCAGCATTATATTTTCTACCACTCGGCTGACCTTGTCTACGCAAGATACGGCACAAGAGACTTCGGTTATCGCAGTACCCATGTAGACATACTTAACATAAATCCGGACGGAACTATACAGCAGGTAACACCTACCAGAACCGGAGTTCCGCAAATAGGGACCTTGAACCCCTATGAAACGGTACGCGCCTCGACTATTGCACGGCAAGCGGGAATAAATGTCCGCGGCGTAGGAGATACAGTTGTTACCGACATTGACCGCGGCGACTGGATTAGTGTGAGAGGCGCAGGTTTTACGAGCGGCGCGGAATCCGTAACCGTACGTGTTTCTTCGGTAGATGGCGCGGCAATTAGGATTGCTCGGGGCGACCCGCAAGGGCAGCTTGTCGGCTTCGTTGAAGTACCTGTCACAGGCAGCGCGTTCGTTGACATCACCGTTCCCGTGACAGTTCCGGTAGGAACGCATGATTTGTATTTCCTATTCAGCGGTTCAATGGAGTTTGAGTCTTGGATGTTCGGAAACGACGGTTCGGGCGTTATTGAATGGCCTGACCGCCCACCCGCGCCGTCAACCATAAACGGGACAAATATACTCACCCTTACCGCCGCTACAATCATCGGCGGAGAAGCCGGACCGATTATAAACGCGGATCCGTTACCGACACGGGACGGGGCTTCCGTGGTATTTGAACAAAGGGCTGCCGACTGGAACGGTCTTGATATCCGTACCGGAGAGCCGAATAATTTGCGCGCGGGTGATGAAATTGTTATATCCGGACGGATAAGCAACCATCCCGTACCGGCGGGTACGCAAATGATTATGATTCAAGCCGGCGGAAATTGGACAATGCTGGCACAAGCGAACGCAACATTATCCGCGCCTTTTGAATTGCGCCATATTCTGCGTGAGAGTGATATTGCCGCCGATGTAAATTTCAGAATACAAACCAACGCGGCAGGGGCGGAAATTCCGTTTGTTATTGACCATATTCTTATAACCCGTCCGATTCCCGCCGTATGCGGTGTAGATGGCTACGTGTGCAACTTGCCTGAGTGCGAACTCTGCAACCCCGACTGTGGCAACTGCGGCAGTTACCCATGCAAGTGTATACGTGTAACCTTCAATCTCAACGGCGGCACATTTGCCAACCCGGAAAATGCCACACGCATTATCACCCCCGGTGATAATATCAGCACACTGCCAAGAGCTACAGCTTCGGTATTCTCACTCGAGGGTTACAGGTTCATTGGCTGGTTTAGGGATACGGCAGACGAAAGCACACGTTGGCGCGATAACAACGAAGTGAACGGAGGTGTCACCCTGTACGCAAAATGGGTTGTAACCCCCCATGACTTTGTGCTTGGAAATGTCAACCACGACGGACGCATAACCTCCGCCGACGCTACCGCAATTGCGAGGTATCTGGCAGAACACAATGTAGAAGACATTTGCTTGCTTGCCGCAGACTTAAACGGCGACGGAGATGTATGCATTGCAGATGTTATTCTGCTTGCAAGATGGCTTGTAGGTCACGATGTAAGCCACTTGTTAGCGCATTAGTTGGATTTTAAGCTAATAGTTAAATGGAACACATACAAAACCGTCACACTGCAAAGTGCGACGGTTTTTACTTAACTTATTTTCTTTATTTCATCTTTTTCGTCGCATGAAAAATGCCGTTATTCCTACGGCAATTGCCGCAATAGCAACAATTATAGCTGTAATCGGGAAGCCGTTGTTATCATTTTCGGATGTGTTATTTATAACGCGTTCTTCTGATTCTTCCGGCTCTATAATTTCATCGGGTTCATTCTGTTCGTCCGGTTCGTCGTCGGGTTCGATAATTTCTTCCGGCTCATCAATTTCATCGGGTGCGAAAAAACTTCTTGTTCCGCTTGTATCAATGTCTGCGCCGTATACCTCATCGCCGATGGTGAGTATATGGCGGGTTAATCTTCCGCTGCCGCTGCTTTCGAAGCCTTCTATGCACATGGCTATTTCAAACAAAGTTCCGCTCATATCAAGTCCCGCTTCTTCCCATGCGCGAAAATGTTCGGAAACTGAAATTGTTCCCTCTGTTCTGTTTCCAACGCGAACGCTCCAATATTGAGGAAAAGTTGTTTTACTTCCGTGTATTGATGGCTGGTCTACGCGCAGGGATTCAAAAATTTCGTATTTGCCGTCGTCTATGTCGATTAATCCGATGCTTCTTGTACGCGGCGGTTTGTAGCTTCCTCGGCTTTCTATTATATAGAATTCTACCAACGGATTTTCCGTCCAACCATAAACGCACAGGTAAGAAACGTTGCCGCGTGTAATATTATGCTCGGCTGTGTACTCGATTGTAATTTCACCGTATTCATGGTAAGTCATGGTGCTACCGAGCTTTCTTCCCGTTCGGAAAAGAACATTGAAAACATCATCGCCCCATCTGCAATCAAATGTTCCGCCGCCCGTTAGTGCCATTTCGGCATCTTCGCCCCTGTTTTGAATCCAAAATTCGTAGTCGAAGCCCTCAAAATTACCCCTTGCGTTTCTTTCACCGTTAAAAGTCATCGGGTTTTCCTCCGCGATTATTGTATATGTCATTAAAAATGAAAAAATCGTCGCGAAAATAAAAATTATTATTTTCCTTGTTAATATTCCCATTTAACTCAATCCCTTCTTTGATAAATAATAGAATAAATGAAGTTGAGTTTATTTCAATAATAATAATAACAAATTTTGCAAATATCGTAACAATGTAAAAATTGTTACGGTATTCACATTTTAGGTTACAATTGTTATAGAGTTTGAAACCGATACATACTAAAATCGCTTATATATACAATATATAAAAGGAGTTCTTATAATGAAGGCAAATTTTTTAATTTTATTGTTCGCATTATTTTTTTTGGTTGCTTGCGGAAAAAAAGATGAAATAACAGAAACCGAAGAAAGTAGCGAAACCGGCTTAGTTAATGTTGCGGAAAATGAAATAACTCCCCCTGTTTTTTCGCATGAAGGCGGATTTTATTCATCTGATTTTGATTTAAACATAACCGCAGAACCCGGAACAGTCATTCGCTTTACCGTTGACGGAAGCACACCAACGCCTTCGTCGCCTGTTTTTACGGCTCCGCTTCTTATACATTCGCCCGAGCCGACTGCGGAAAACAGTCCCATGTCTACGGGAATCGGTCTTGTACATTTTTATCGTGACTGGTGGTGGGGACCGCCCGCGCTTCCGAATTATTATTACAACGGAATGGTTGTAAGGGCGAGGGCGTTTAACGGCGACGGTGAAGGCTCAGAAACGGTTACGAATTCGTTTTTTGTAGAACGTGACGGGCGCGGCGTGTTTAACACGCGGGTAATTTCCATTACAATGGAACCCGAACATTTTATTTCACAAGACGAAGGTATGTATTACGATTTTGAAAACAGGGCGTTAAGGCATATATCATATGTAGAAATATTTTCCCCCAACGGAGAACTGATGCTTTCACAATACGCGCTGGCGCGAGTGTCGGGCAATTGGTCGCGGCGGCATCCGAAAAAATCTTTACGTATAAATTTTAATCAAGGCGACGGGATTGTCTACAATATGCCCGGTTTAATTCCCGATACCCGTCAAAGTTATTATTCGCCTTTGGGCAAAGTAGACGTTTTCAAACATTTGACCATGCGTATTTCCGATTGGGACAGGACAACGATTCGCGACACGGCGGCTGTTTTAATAAGCGAGCCTTTACGTCCCGACATTCAAAACGCGTCATTCGGAGCTGTTTTTATAAACGGCGAATTTTGGGGAATGTACGAATTGCGCGAGCACAGAAGCGATGTTCATATGGCGGCAAGGTACCCGGGAATTGACCCTGCTTCAATTGTTATGATTGAACACGCGCCGGGCGCAAATGCAAACGACCAAATACTTACCGAAGAAGATGCTTTCTGGAATTTTCGTGACCCGGAAACAAGCCGCTTGTCAATGAGTCACCCGCTTCACTCTATTGCATATAAAGAAGGCAGGCGTGGGTTTGAAGCACAAGCATATGAATCGTGGATGTCTGTGCTTGATGCAATCAGATTTACCGATATGTCTTTGCAGGAAAATTATAACCATGTAAAAACTTTGGTTGACATGGATAATTTAATTGATTATTTCATTATTCATTATCATTTTGACAATTGGGACTGGCCAAGTAATAATTTTATCGCGTGGCGAACGGAAACATATTATCCCGAAATACCCGGCGGAGATACAAGATGGCGTTTTATAGCGCACGATTTTGATGAATCAATGAACGCAGCTCATTATGACCGCACACATCACTTCACCACAACAGGGTCGGCTCATATTGCCGAACCTGAATGGGCTGCTGTGCCTTTTGTTTGGGCAGTAGATATTTTCTATAATCTTTTCCAAAGCGAAGAATTCCGAAACACGCTTGCGGCGCGTTATTCCACTTACGCATCCACCGTTTTTAACCCGACAAGAGCAAACGCAATTATTGACGAGCTGATTATCTACCGCGAACCTTCAATGGAGTTTGATTTTTATCGCTGGCATTTATTCAACCAACACAGCGTAGAGAATTGGGCGTACGGAACCAACGCATGGAGCGGGGCTTGGCAAATACGTGATTTTATAAACAATCGCATAAACCACTCACTTGGGCATCTGCGCGGATACTATAACAGAACCGACCGCGAAAACCTTAGCTTGGGATTGGACGCTTCCGGTTTCACAAATATAAATTGGATAATTGATTCGTCAATGGGATTCTACGATATTTCGGGGGCGCAAGTTCGCGCAGATTTATTTGACCGCAACAGTGATATAATGCACAATTTCAATTTCACATTAGACGATTTCAACGCTGATTATATCCGGGGCTTACCAATAATCGTTACCGCAATTCCTTATAACGGTTTTGAGTTTTCACACTTTGATGTTTCCGGCGGAATTACAGGAACATTTACAGAAAATCCAATGATTATCACACCACCGCCCGGAAGCGATAACAGGATTAAAGTAAGGGCAGTATTTATTGAGTGACATGGAGGAATTTTCATGCCGGAATTAAAAACAAGAATAGATGTATATAAATATTTTCCGGACAACACGGTAAATTGTCATTGGCATACAGATTTTGAATTTGGCTTGTTATTGGAAGGCGCAATAGATTTATTTGTAAATGACACTTGCATAAAACTGCAAAAAGGCAACGGTTTTTTTGTTAAGCCGAATACACTGCACATGAGTAAGCAAGTTTCTGCTGAGGTAGGTAATGAAAAAGACGCGGTCGTGTTTGTATTAAACTTCCCTGCGTCTTTTTTTGCGGCGGATATTAACGGCGTTATTTATGAAAAGTATTTCACGCCTTTTTTAAACACGAAAATCGAAGGTGTTAAAATTGCAAGCGCAAACGAACCGGGTCAAAACATAATTTCACTTTTGGAAAAAGTTTATGCAGCCGATGAAAACGCATTCGGATATGAACTTGAATGCCTGAAAAATACAATTCAAATATGGCAACAAACCCTGCGTTATATAAACGAATACAATGTAGAATTACATTATGGCGCGGAAAACAAACAAACAGAACGAATAAAAAAATTGCTTTCGTTTATACATGAAAGATACGGCGAAAAATTTTCGGCAGACGATATTGCAAATCATCTTAACGTAAGCCGTGGCGAATGCTTCCGTTGTTTCAAGCATTTTATGAACAAGCGTCTTGTTGAATATATCAACGAATACCGATTACAGCGGGCGGCGGCTTATTTGCGCGAAACCGATATTTCCATAAGCGAAATTAGTACTAAGTGCGGCTTTGAAAACCCCGGTTATTTCGGGAAAATTTTTAGGGAGATGTATCACATCACGCCGCTTGCTTACAGAAAAGCGCAAATATGGACAGCAAACAAAGCAGCATATACCAACGGCTACGATTACCAGTATTGGAAAGACCATGGAAACGGCAGAATGATTATTACAAGCAACGCAAACAACGGCTCGTTTTTATGCGAATGGAGCAATGTACACAATACTACTTTCCGAAGCGGTAAAAAATTCTATGAACGCGATAAAACCTACCGGCAAATCGGTAAAATTACGCTTAAATACGATGCCTCGTTCAACTCATCGGGCAGCACGTATCTTTGCGTTTACGGCTGGACAGTAGACCCTTTGGTCGAATGGTATATTGTTGAGGCTTATTCTGCACACATGCCGATGAGAAACCATCCTTTGGTTGCCGAGCATACGATTGATGGCAATACCTATGATGTTTTTCACGTAAAAAGAAACAGTATGTACACCATTCTCGGTGTGGAAGGAGAGGGTAAAACGATTGATTTCGACCAATATTGGAGTATTCGCAAATCGGAATTTAGTCACTCATCAATAAACACAAACGGAATAGTAGATGTAAGCAAGCATTTTCTCGCTTGGGAAAATATCGGCTTTAAAATGGGAAAAATCGCGGAAGTGGCACTAACCGTCGAAAGCGATTACAGCAGCGGCTCTGCCGTAGTTAAAACAAATATAATTGAAATAGACAAATCGATATGTTTACGGTTATTCCAAAGTAAACGAGCCTAATGTGGCAGTTCCCGATCCTTTGTAAATAAAATACAGCGCGTGAATGCCGTCGGGAATGGATATGTCCGCCGAAAATTCTTCCCATATATTTGTGAATTCGATGGAGATACTGCCCAAAGCTTCGCCGTTCCAAGAGGTTCTGACTTCAAATACTCCGTTGTTGTATCCCCGAGTTTTTATTTTTACCTTTGTAACGTCCTTACACTCAAAATATTTAAAGCCCACGCCGCATGAATCCAAAATATTTGTCACATAACCGGTTTCTTCGTCGCCGTCTTTGCCGTCCTCTATTATTTCAATCGGTTCGGCGCAGGCTTGGCGGCAAAAATCCATTCCGTTGGTGTGCCTGTGATAAAAAATGTACCATTGACCGTTTATTTCAACTATACTTCCGTGATTGTTGCCGCCTTGATGCATTGGCTTTTCGGCGGGCTTGTATGTTCCGATATGCATATCGGAATCTAAAACAGTTGCCATCGCGCCTTTTCTTGATGTTTGCCCCGCACCGCAAAAACCGGTGTATAAATATGTTCTTTCTCCTTCTGTCAGAACGGCAGGGTCAAAGAGCGGTTGGTCGTATTTGCGTTCGCCGTAACGAGTGCCGTCGGAATAACGGACATATCCGTAAAACTCATATTTTCCCACGGGCAAATCACACACCGCCACAGATACGACGGAAACCTTGTCAAGCACATAATAAAGAATGCGAGGTTATTAATTTCTATAATTATAAAATCAAAAACCCATGAAGATTACGAACAGGATTGTCCCGGTCAGATGAGAACTTTATACCCCATTACTTTTATATATGACCAACTCGCTGGAACAGGATTGTCATAACCGGGAGCTGACTGTATTGCACCGGGATGAAGTCCTGTAGCGTGTAATAATCCGGCTTATCTTCATTAAGGCATCCGAAATGAACGTAACAGTTCGGTTTCTAGGGGCCGCCGCCTTTTCGTACATGAACTTCGATTAGGTTTCCGTCTCCGTCAAAACCCCATCTAACACCTACACCTATTTCATCAAAAAATAATAAATCATGCCAAGAGCGGTAACGCCCAATGTTCGCAGATACTCTCATTTCTCCAATAACAGGAAAACTAAGAGGAAAAATGGGTTCTACACCCGGCAGAGGAGGTCTTGTTGTAGTTTCACGATAAAATCCTCTTTCATAGTCAACGGAAGGCCTGCTCCAATCATCTCTGCTTTCAATAACCTTAATAACGTCCTCTATATTTGTTCCTAATGGCGTTATTCTCAAGATATAATTCCTTACCATGTCCACAGGTCTCCGCTTAGGGGTTATTAACATAGGTATAAATGTAACCAGTGTTAAAAAAATTATTAGGGACAATACAATCAAAATAAATTTCCTTAATTTTTTCATATCCTTTCACCCTCCAAAAAAGCTATTTGGAACAGGATTATTCCAACCATGAGCTGTTTGTGATAAACCTCCTGGATGAAGCTTTGTATGATGAAGCAAACCGGAAATTATTGAACCTGAATTATATTGCCAATTTATTGTATTGGTCATGTGGGAGTTTCATACCCCACTTTTATATATGACCAACTCGCCATACATGAACTTCAATCAAATTATCATCCGCATCGAAAGCCCAAGAAACTACTACACCAACTCTCATAAGGAAGAAAATAGCTCGCAAAGAGTGATAACTCCCTACGTTGGTAATTACTGTTTTCTCTCCTATGCGGGGACGATTATGGAATGCCCCATATGGTGCTGTTGGTGCTTTGGGGTCTAAACCAAAATCACGTACATTGGCACCGCTCCAATCCTCCCTGCTGTTAATTAGTTCAATAACATCGTCTATATTCGTACCCAGCGGCGTAATTCTCAAAATGTAGTTTCTTACCATACTATCTGGTCTTTGCATAGGATTTCTGAGCATGGGTATTAACTCCACTAAAAACAAAACCGCCAATAACAACAGTATAATTATTATAATACGCCTCAATGCTTTCATCTGTCATCACCTCCCAAAAAACCAGAGAGGTGTAGGTTGATTCCAACCCGGGGCATCCATCAGTTCTCCCGGATGAAGCCCCGTAGCATGTAATAAACCGGATAAAATATTATTACAAATGTGTGGACCCAAAACACCTGGAACTAAAACAGAGCCGTAAATCCATCCTTCACCTTGGGAGCCTTTGGCATCCAATAAGTCATCTATTGCACCAACTTCGGAAGAAAGGTGTCTCTTAAGAACTGTATTATCAAAACGAAGGTCGTATTGGGCATTACCATGAATGAGCATAATATCTAAACCGCCACTAGGTACGATACCGCTTAATGTAGCAAACTGTAAGCCCCACCTTGTTGTGTTTTCTCGGGGATTTCCTTCTAAATCAAGGGCATCCCCAAAATAACCTCTGCCCCAGTGATTACTACGTTCCGATACAAACATTTTTACATACGTATGGAGAGAACCAAAAAGAATAGGATGCCCATAAAAAGCCCTATGCCCCCCAAGAAAAACTATCTCTCCACCCGCCGCATTTACAATTCTGGGATAAAACACATCAGCCCTAACCGCAACACCCCTTCCGGGTACGTCTACAACGCCGGGCATTCTGGGGTCGAAAGAAACGGTTACGCCATAAACATTTGCAGTCACTGCGTCTGTAATTCTATTACGTGATGCACTGCCCCCGGCTATTCTTACCGCTTGTTCTATTAAAAACCATCGGTCATTATTCTCGTTCCAAGAAAACGAAAGTCTCAAACCGGGGTCTGCCCTCTGCGTTACGGTAATGGTTTGCGTAAATCCACTGCTTCTTACAGTTATAGTTCCCTGTCTTGCGACAGGCTCGCTGTTTGGTCTCGCTGAAATTCGGAGTGTTCCGTTGCCGTTGCCAAGTATGGGGGTAACGGTAAGCCATGTTGTGTTATCGCTTATCGCACCCCATGCTCCAAGTGCTTCTACTTGAACAGTGATATTACTTGATGATGATGTTGGTGTCCATTCAGATATATTTAGCCGGAGAGGGCTTGTCGCATCCTGTGTTACGCTAATGATTTGCGTAGGCGCACCCGGCGCGGCAACGAATAAATTTCCTGTTCTCGGTGTGTTTTGCAGGTTTGTATCTGAGATTATTCTAAACCCGCCGTTGCCCGTTCTGTTTGCAGGGGAAAAACTGTCCGCTCTCAGCCAAGATACGTTACTGGTGACCGTTATTTCTTCTTCATCATTGTCAACCATAAACCCTGTTATGTTATTACTACTTACAGTCCATGTAGCATTTGAAGTTACTCGTATAAAGCCTTCGCTTCCCGCAGAAGGAGGATTCCACACATTTTCGGATAAAGAAAGGGTAGCTGTGCGCCCCGCCTGTCTTATGCGGACAGTTCGCGGCGGTATACCTTGTGAAGCAATGGTTATTGTTCCCTCTCTTTGGTTCGGCGTTGTGTTTTCGTCTATTAAAACTTGGAATGAAGCGTTGTTGTTGCCGCTTGCAACTGTTGCTCTCAGCCAACTCGGCTGGTTGCTTGTAACAGTCCACTGCCTGTTGGATGTTACCTGTACTTGCGCGAAATACGAAGCGGATGTCGTGTTTCCTTCGGCACTTTCACCAACACCCCATAACAGCAGAACCGGCCCCGGGTCTTGGCGTACAGTGACGGTGCGCGTAGTTGTTCCGGCCCTGACTGTGATTGTTCCCGTTCTTGCCCCTATTCCTAAATTCGGTTCTACGTTAATTCTGAACCGCCCATTGCCGTTGCGGTTAGAAGGCGTAACATGGCTTACAGTAAGCCAATCCCTGTCACTTGTGGGCATTTCCCATGTTCTGTCGGAAAATACATCTACGTCGTAGAAATTCGGCTGCGCCGGGAATGTCAGTGAATCAAAATCCAGCACAAGACCACGGCCTGCGGCTTGGATTACATCAATTGTATGCTCTGTAGCGGGTATGCCAGGAATAGAAATAGTAATTTTTCCATGTCTTGCTGTATTTCCTGTATTTGCGGTTGTTGTGCTTACTACAATTGTCCCGTCTCCGGTATGACTTGAAGGTGTTACGGTAAGCCATGCAGGGTGGCTGCTTACAGCCGTCCATGCTCTGTTGGACAGTACATTCAAGGGCGATGTGCTGTCGCGCCACGCTCCCGGTGTCCATTCTCCGGTCGGTGCCATAAGAGCCGGGCCGGAGTTTTGGGTTACGTTAATGTGGTGCGTAATTCCGCCTGCTGTTACCGTTATTCTTCCCGTTCTTTGGGGATATAGGTTTGGTATCGCTACAACTCCAAAAACACCGAAGCCGGTACGGTTTAAGGGATAATAGTCGTACACAGCCAACCAATCCGCATCTACGGTTATAGTCCACTGTCTGTTGGAATATATTTCAAAAATAGCAGACTCTCCGACAGACCACGGCCTCCATGTTTCCGAACACAATTGGAGAGCCGCCCCATGTTCTTGGGTTATCCAAATATATGCGTTTGGGCCGGAATCGTTGAATTGAAGCCTTATCCGTCCCGTTCTTGCGGTATTTCCCGTATTGGGTTCTACAATGATTCTGAATGAATCGTTCATGTGCGGCGGGTTACGTACTACATGACTTACCGACAACCAGTTTACGTTGCTGTCCCAATTCCACCAAACGCCGGGTGTTAAGTCCATAGGAATGAAGCCCCCGAGAGGTCCAATATTTAAGTTCTGCGGGGAGACGGAAAAAGATTCGCTATCTATGCTCAAAGTATGAAGCGGATATTCCGGCAGTTCAATGTTTTTCCGGTCATCAAAACATTCAAATACTTCGCCCGTAGAAACATGATGCCATTCGTTTGGAATCCACTCTGTCAACTCAACTTCCGCATTGTAATTCCGGGAAGTAATATCAAGAGACTGCCCTGTGTTATCAGTTGACAAAGCCATAACCATATTATGTCCAATAGGGAGTTCTATTGGAGAATTTGCTAAATCTCCGCACCATTCAAGGGGGACATTCCAGTCAAAATAATATTCCGCAATGGTTTCAAATTCCGCGATAATCACCAAGCCGCCGTCCGGCATGATAAATTCCGGGCTTTCGGCAAAGGGTGGGATTTCAATATCTCCCATGTCAACTTTCCATCTTGGAAATTGGTATAAAGTATCGCATGGTGTGCTTATGTTAAGTCTAATATTGCTTCCGGCAGGGATGTTCGGGATTGAAATAATGCCAACTTCTGTTTTGTGAATAGCGCGTTCGTTATTAATAAACAACTCCAGTTCTGCTTCATATACGGGAATATTATAACAACTGCTATACGGGATAATGGTTAAACCATCCGGTTGAATTCCGCCGCCGTGAGCGTCAAGAACAGCTTGTGCCGCTGCTATTGCGGCAATTAAATCATTACGGGCTTCTTGGGTAGACCAGTATCTGTTTCCCGCTGTGTTCGTTCCCGGGTGTACGTCTACAAGTGTATCAGCTAAAAGTTCATGTGCGTAATGGATATAACTTTGAAGCAACGCTATCTGTCCGATGATGTTAAATGTCTCAACATTTCCATCGCTTGCACTCAAATTTTCAGTTTGCATAATATTTTCCGAACACGGAATATATAAGCTCTCATTTTCCCGCCGCGTATTTTCAGAATTATTACTTTCTCGTGCAAATGACGGGTTTACGGCAATTGCAAACACTATAAGAAAACTCATCAATAGCGCAATGGCTTTCCTTACTTTTAACTCCATCATGATTTCCACCCCGTAAAATTTTTTGTCACAGTAACTGAAGTTGCGAAAAAGGCTCTGAAAAATAAGGCAAACGACACATTATAGCCATGACCTTCCATTTAAATCCAAAAAACCAACCTCGCATTATTAAATAACGCGAGCATCACAAACATTATAGCCTTAACATCATGTTCTCTTTGACGAACCCAAACTAATCATCTTGACTTATTGTGTCATATGTTGCAAAAATTTGCAACAAAAATAATGAGTCTTATTTTACATGATGCGTCATGTAAGCAATGTGCTATTAACGTATAATATGTCGCGTTACGCGAACCGTGTCGAAGCACCGCTCGTATGTCAATCATATGCTAAAAAAGTTTCTTGAAAGATTTTTTCGTTATCTTAACGCAAAAGCCCCTTACGGATAAGAGGCTTTGTGCGAAGGAATATATAGAGGAAATCATTGCTCATTGTCAAAGTCTGCGAATGTTTGCCGGGAATTATAACCCACTCGCTTTTAGGCATATATTATTTTTTATCGGTCGTAATCTGAAATGACTTGCCTGTATTAATACGCCCGTATATTGCTCGTTTTTGAGTAGGTTGCGGATATAATGTCCTGCCCAGCGATATGTCGGATGAACATCCCTGCCTTTTTGATATACTCCGAAAGGATCGGTTGCTTGGTTTCGTAAAGTTTATCGCAAATATCCCTAACGGTTAGACAGTGTAAAGTCATTTCGTAAATTTCGCGTACCACTTTTATAAGCAATAAAAGGCTTCCTTGCCAATTATTTTTAATCGGGCAAGGTAAGCCTTTTAACAGCTGCATTACCTTTTTTTCATTATTCACAAACACGTAACGGGCGAGATGATCATCTCTTTATGGAAGGAAACGCCCCTTGCGCCACCCGCGCGGTGGATATGCGGAGCAAGTAAATATGGTACGTTCCATTCCATGCGTGTAATATAATCGAAATATGTTTCGATGCCAAGTAGGGAAATAAAAAATTATTAGGGTAAAATATTAATTATACAGTACCTTGACAGTCTGTATTTATACTATATGAATTATTTCCATCCAGCCGAAAAGTGACGGACTTAGTAAATCCGTCGGGTTTGGGCGAGAATTTGCGAATAATAAGGCTTGCGTTGTATATGCCCATGATATTAAAAATTGACATATAACCGATTCCACTGCCGCCTTCATTAAGATAAGTAGATGCGGGTTTTTTGCCCAGATTTTCCAGCGTTTCCTGTTCAAAGGGAATGCCGCTGTCTTGAACGGTAATTGCAAAAAATCCATCATCTTTGCCGAAGGAAATTCTAATTTGCTTGTGCTCACACTTGGTAGTTGCGATTATTGCGTTTTCGAGCAAATCGACGATTATTGTTTCAAAATCAAAGTAGGAAATTGCGATTTTATCAAGCTCCGATAAATCGTATTCTATTTCAACGCTCATTCTGATTCCTTTTTCAGCCGCTTTCAGCATCATATGTTTAAGAATGCCATCCATCAGCGGATTATTTGTCGTTGGAAAATCAACAATGTTTTCCCGCCCAAACATTAAAAACCCGATTCGGTCATGAATTCTCATACGTGCGTCAATAAAATTATCTTCCCTGACGGCTGTAATTTTTTCATCCATTGCCTGCATCAATTTAGCGTCTCTATGAATTATTGTTGCCATAACTTCATCATCGTCTTCAATTTCATCTTTAATAAGGCTTCCCTGCTCCCCCAGTAAAAACATAACCCTGTTGTATATAAAACGCGCATCGGTATCAGTTTCCACAAAAGGTTCAAGCAGTTCTTTCATGACCGGCAACAATATGCTGTTTCTATGCAGCAACGAATTTGTGGTTGGAAAATCAATAATGCTCTCCAGCTCCCACATCAGAAACTTGTTCCCGTCTGAATTGTCATGTGTATCAGAAATGCTTCCCACAAAAGATAAAAACGATTCTTGCAAAGCCGGAAGCAATTTAGCATCCCTGTGTATTATTTTTGCCATTGCTTCATTTTTATAATGGGCATGGATTCCGTCAAGGCTTTCCCGTTCCCTCAACAGAAATTCAATCCTTTCATAAATTAAACGTGCTTTGGCATCGTTTTCCACAAAAGGTTCAAGAGTTTCTTGTATAGTCCGAATCCAATTACTGTCCTTATGGATTCTTTCCGCCATGATTTTATTATCGGCTTGAATTGCCTTAATTCGCGCATCTTTTTCCGCGATAATTCGTTCACGTTCTTGCTTCTCCCTTTCATTAATGCGCTGCTTATATAATTTGAAAATTGCGTGTTTACACCAGAATATGATTGCGATGATACATACGGCAACTCCACTAAGAATCCAAATCCCCATTTCATGGGATGGGCGAACTTGGTTAATTAACACTAAGGCACAAATAAGGACGCCACTTAAAATAACGCCAACAATTCCGCTCCATTTATTATATAAAAAGGGAAACCCTTTTCTGAAACGTTTTATTTTGAAGGAAGAGAATAAAATTATTCCGGTCATTATTGAAGCCAATATTGCAGGAAAAAATATATTGGTACTTCTTGATAAAATACGAAACAATGAAACGGAAATAGAATATACCGTCAAAAAAGCCCCGAAACTGATACCAAAAGATAATAAACTGGTAATTAATGACAAGCCGGGCTTCACTCCTGTTATATTCCCCATAAAAATCGTTATAAGCGAAACCATCAAAGCGAAGCGAACGATTGGTATTGGTTCGCTTAGGAGAAATGTGCAATATCCCAAAATACAAGAAAAAACTATCCCTACAACGATAGTTTTATATGTAAATATATGTGCCACATTTAATAATTTTACAAAAACAAACAAGCTAAACAATATCATTACTGAAAATATGATTATTTGAACAATGTAATCCATTTCAATTCCCCCAAAAATAAACCGACCGGCATGTGTATACATGGGTCGGTGTGCTAAGGATGTTAAATCAACCGCCAAATCCCCGTAATATCATATCCCATATATCTGGCCACATGTCCGTTCGCCTCCTTCTGCATATATTTTTTATACATACAGGGTAAGACGAATCAGAAAAAAACTAAGTTTTATATTGTCCTTTGTTTGCATTACTATACATTATTCTGCGTAAAACGTCTTTCTTTGCACTCCAATCCGACATTTTATCCGCATTCATTAGGTGCATCTTAACCAAAAGAATGGTCAGTTTTTTCTCTAAAGCCTCCGCTACCTTCCGTGAAGACATAATACAATATGTATTAACTGAATGCAAGATATTTCAACAATATTTTTCAATATTTCAGTGAACTTGACTTTGCTATAATACGTTGAGTTTTTTTGAGTTTCGTAACAGTTGCCGGGAAGGGGGTGTTTTTATCAAAAAAAGAATATTTGCGTTTTTGTGCCTTTTTGTGCTTCTGTTCTTCTGTTCGGTTGCGTTTATTGTCCCTGCTAAAGCGGATAATGGACAAGTGTCCGCAGTACAAGAAAGCCATCAACCCGCAATAATCCCCATTCAACCATTCTGGTCACACACAATCCATGTATGTGTCTTTGGATATAGTGAATGGACGTGCAACAATGTCGGGGACTGTAATGGAACAAATAGGCACAGAACGAATTTCGGTCAATGCTCGTTTAGAGCGGGTTAATCCCAATGGAACTACGACGCAAATTGGCTCATGGAACAATCTCCAAGCCACGGGTTTCTTTTGGGCTTGGGAACGAGTACATTTTGTAGAAAGAGGTCACGACTATCGCCTTACGCTCACGGCGACAGTATTTCGGAATGGAACCAGTGAAACTGTTTCCACAAGCCGAACAACAAAAGCAAACTAGAGGAGGATGATTTTAATGAAAATCACAAAAAAAGCACTACTATTATTAGCAACGATTATGTCGTTGTTGATGTTGTCTAATACAGTATTTGCAAACGATATAATAAATTACACGGATGATGAAACTACCTATTTTAGCGATGAAATAAGTTACATCTGTGATGAAGTAAGTTACGCTTTCGATGAAATAAACTACATTGATGATGAACCTAGCGAAACAGAATTTGCAAATACAGAATATGAGAGCATTGTTCCCCTAACCAATGTGACAATAACCCTAAATCCAAACGGTGGCAGTGTGAGTCCGACGAGTATTCTTAGGTCTATTGGAAGTACTTTTGGAACAGGAGGTTCTTTACCAACGCCAACTAGAAGTGGTCGTGTGTTCATTGCTTGGTTTGATACGTCTGCAATTACCGGTGGTACTCGAGTGCATAACAATACAATCGTTCCAGCATCGGGCATGCGAACCTTGTTCGCTAGATGGACTGACCCAGTACGCCATTTGGGTTATTGGTGGCCGTCTGCTAACGCAAACACAACTAATGTTCCGCTTAGGTTCTCTCCTCAACCTCCGTCAGGATGGCAAACACCCATGAATAACGCCATGTCAAATTGGAACACGCGGGATACGCCAATTAACTTCGCTACTAACTCAAATTCAACCAATATTGTCTCAGTTGGTTCTCTCGCTGCTACTTGGTATGGTGAAATTTCTATATTCTATAGTGGTTCTAATATAAATGAGTTTTCAGTCAATTTGAACTCACGAACTATTACGAATGATGCCACAAATTTGGGGAACTTTATAACAAGTGTGTTTGCCCATGAATTAGGTCATGCAATTGGTCTTGTAGACAATCCTGTCGCTTCAGCCGATGGTAGTATCATGAACCACAGTAGAAACAGGAATACCCTCACAATACCAACCGCATATGATGTGACGAGCGTAAACATCTTGTATAGTAGAAATTAAGGAGGAATCTATCATGCGTAAATTTTTGTCAGCATCTGCAATTCTAATCTGCTTAGTATTTTTAGGTGCTTGTTCAACTGAAAATACTTTTGAAGCAGAATCGGCAATCGGATTTACCGAGGCAGAAACAATGGAAGTAGAATCGACAATCGGTGCAACCGAGGCAGAAACTATGATTGTTATGGCAGATTTCCCACACTATAACATCATTGAACATTTAGCGACTAACGCTACAGAAATCGTAAGAGTTGAAGTGATTGACGAAAGGGCTGAAAAAATCAATATATGGATGTCTCCCGCTAACGAACTTGAGGACGCAGACTTCGGCACATTCGATGCATACCGTATTTTTACGGTAAATAGAATAAGAGTATTAGAAGTTTTTCAAGGCGATGTAAATGTCGGAGATGTATTAGAGGTTAAGCAGATTGGCGGCAGAATGAATGATTCGGTTGTTATTAATCATGACAGCGTTCCACTAGTTGTCGGCGATGACCTTGTATTGTTTCTACAATCTTACGACATTGAAGGAATGCCCGCTTGTTTATTAAACCCTACGCAAAGTGCGTATCGTTTTAATGAAAATGCCGCTATACGAGATGATAATACTGAATTGGAAAGCCTCAATCCGCAGAATGATTTAACTCTTACGTTAAATGATTTGGCGCAAATTTCTAGGAACAACGAAGTGTTAGGAGAGTAGTTCCATAGGTGCAGTTGACATCTTTAAAGCAGGATACGCTCCATATGGGGTGTACCCTGTTTTTTTCTTGCGGTGAAGTCGCAAGGTTTTAGCACCCGCTACATACGGCAGATAGTGTGTTGGATTCTTGACATAGGGCTGTGAAGTCCTTTGAAACTGTGATTTTGCGGTTTCCCTTTGCGGATACCCCTTTAAGTATCAGCTTCTTTTATGTTTCGTTATGCCCCCGTGTCCATTAACGGAATGGATTTCAATTGAAGCTTCAAAGAGCCATAAAATGCCCATTACAATTGCAAACAAAATATGCATTTGACAAATTCTTTTTGTATGATGTAGAATTCTACACATTAAGACATTACTCGCTTTAGGATTGCCTTTGGAGGTTAGCTATGGCAGGAGGGTCTATGAGCATTGACGTAAAACAAATTAAGCCGATAAGAATATCGGCGGAGTGGTAACAGTTTGCTAAGGAGCGATTTTATCGTCTCCACTAATTATTCAACTTCTCTAATTGTTAAAATGAAAATGAAAAAGGGAATCCCTTTCAGCAATTATTATTATTGCAAGGGATTCTTTTTTCATTTTAGAAGCTGAATATTCCATTGATTATTATTCTTGCAAGAAAGTACAGATTGCGACGATTGTAAGGAATATCATAAAAAAATTGGAGGCGTTATAATTGGAACGATACAAGACACGCAATTTGGATATTACTGGACGTTTATCAATACCCGGCGAGTTAAGAATCGCATTGAATATAGAAGCCGGGAGTAATATTTTCTTAACGTGCATAGACACAATAGTCGCTATACACCGAGCAGAGGGTGACGCAGGGACTGCTTGCGCCGTCAGCCACATTAATGACACCGGTATGATATCTTTGCCTGCTGAAGTCAAAAAGAAGATGGGCTGGAAAGAAAAAGCCCGAATTGCCATGTATCACACGGATAAATTGATAATTTTAAAATCAGCATAAATAAAGTAAAGTGCCTAAAATTTATTAAGGCATTGTCTCATTGTGCGCGAAAGAAGAGCAGGTTATCGAATAACCGCTCTTTTTTTGGCAGAAAATCGTTATAAAACAATTGAAATCATGTTAAATCAAATATTCCGGAATTTTAATTTTTGCAATATAAAATAAATTTACTCTTAACTGTTATTAATATTGCCGACGGCTTTTTCAGAAAACCTTAAGCAAAAAATAAAAAAACATTTTATTGTCAAACAAATATACCATAGAGCCTTTTTGATGCTACAATAACCTGAACAACCTCAATGCTTTCTTCAACTTTTTCGCTTAGAGTTCCAATGTATCCAATAGCCATAGAGAGAAGCAAATCCAAGTTACGTATGGAATCAAGCGAGCGAACCAGAAATTTCTCAAATCCATAACCCTGTTTTTTGAACCGATAATACTCTTCGATGCGCCAACGCATAAGATAAACCTTGGTTACAGTATGAGAATTATGTAAAACTAAACGAAAATTTAAGGCAAGTGTGTGTGTACACTCCCGACCCGGAGAATTACGAAAATGACGTTAATTCGCTCTTAGTGAAGGTTGTGAAAGCGGTCTTTGTGTTTGCAAATGAAAATACGGAATTTTATTTATTTAACATTTCGCTTGGTTCCGCGCCATCAGAATCAAAATCTGTGAAAGCTGCGGAAAAATACATTTTAACACAATACAAAATACTGTCCGAATTGTTTGCGGATATTTTAAAAGTGCATATGAATTTATCCGGCAAAGAAGATATGTTGGCATTCAGATTTTTATCGCTGCTTAACGCGCATATTATTTTGTGGTTCGGGAGCATGGGCGATTTATCTGATGCAACAGCCAATTCAATTACAACAGGGTATATGCACGGAATATTTTCATGATTGCAATTGCTGTTGTAATCCGGGATTGGATAATATTTTCGATTGCATGAAGCCCAAATTTCCCTCGTCCTCGTCGCTTTTTCCGCCGAAGCTAATCAGTGACTCGTTCGGAATATTTTGAAGCTTTCGCAAATTTGTGATGAAATCATTTCGCTTTTGCAAAAATATTTTTAGCTGTGCGGGCGATTCGCACGCGGGCATATGTTCTTTATCAAAATCTTGTATTTTTTTCTTGATGTCTTCATCCGTCAGGGAATTAAGCCCGCGCAATATTTTGTCTTGGTATTCTTCAATCGCAAGCAAAAAATCACATGCGGTTTCATTTTCGTCTTCATCGCACGGTGGCTTAAAAGTTGGTGCAGGTTTGGACGTTATGCCCGATTTCATTTCAAAAACATTTATTATCGCATCCAACATTTTATTTTCTCCTCGCAAAAAAAATTTTCATTTATTTTTTTTGATTGTCGTTTTGCAAATGCAAAATTTCTTCATCGGACAGAACAGGGATGCTCGTTTGCAAATGAGAACTGTGCTTTTGTATAGCGTCGGTTATTAAATTTATTTCATCTGCCGAATCACGGCATAACATTTCCAAAATTTCTTCGCTGAAAAATTCCTCCAATAATTCTAACCCCGGCGGTTTTTTTATCGTGACTGCGCGAAATTATATAAAACGCTATAAAACCGCTCAATATAATTACGCGAAAACGCTTGCACCGTTGGACGATAAAATTTCCTATCACGATGACTTGCGGCATCTTTACGAAAACTTCCCGGATACGGATATTCTTAAATCAACAATTTTGCAACGTTTGAATCAAAAAGAAATTCAGTTGTACGAACTTTTTTATGAACAAAATAGTTCCATAGAAGAATTTTTATATGCTTATGCAGAGGTTAGTGATGGCAGAGCTTCTGATGATTTGGCAAGAAGAGCAAGAAATTCGGATTTAACATCACTGGACACAATTCATCTGCTTACAAACCTTCCGGAGGCTTTTAAACTTGCTTTAATTGATGTGCGTGAAACATGGGTAAATATTGTATATGTGGTGGATTTTGATGAAGATGCCGGTATAGGGTCACGGAATATATTCATGCGTCCGCATTTTGAACTTCAAGTTACCCGCTGGACATATGAAGATTAGAGTCATGGAGGATAAATTCTCCATTGGATGGTATCATTAGTCAATTCGGTTTTACGGAAAATGATTTGATTGATGGGAGGTATTATTTACGTGAGAATCTAACAACGAATAGGCTATACTGGGCACAGGGTAGCAATCGTTTTTGTCTAACAATGCCTGAGGAAGCACATATAAACAATTATGCATCAGGGTTTACTGCCGCAGATTTTGGGCTTGCGGCGGAAATCAACGCTAATGATGTGATTAAATTTGCAGAAACAGTTGCCGTAAACTTGCATGATGAAAATAATATTGCATCATGGCGTGCCGGAGATTTTGCAATGATTGAGGAAATGTTGCAATCCGAAAATGTCACGATTGCGGAACCGACTGATTTATACCATGCGGAGGATATATCACAACACAGTGAAACTTCGCGCGGCGAGACAGAAATTTACGAACACCGAGAGCAAGAAGAATTGTATATATCTCCAGTGCCGGAAGAACTGTTACAATCCGAAAGTGTCACGACTACGGAATTTGAATAAGACTGGGAAGCCGAGTAAAAACATTCCTTGCGAGCTTATGTTTACCCGACTTCCCTATCTTTTTAAGGGTGATATGTATTATGCTAAAACAATTTTCAATAATATTTGCCATTCTTTTTGCATTATCGGTAATAACAGGGTGTATGGAATATGAACCCGAAAGTGCTGCGGCAGAGGAACCGATGGATTCATACCGTGCGGAGAATATATCACAACACAGTAAAATTTGGCACGATGAGATAGAAGTTTACGAACCTCAAGAGCGGGGGGAATTGTGTGCCTTACCGGTTCCGGAAATGCTGTTTTATTCCTTAGAAGAATTTTTATATGCGTATGCGGAAGTAAGTGATGGCAGAGCTTTCTGTTGATTTGACGAAAAGAGCAAACCTTACAGATTTAACATCACTGGATACAATTTATCTTCTTACAAACCTTCCACAGGCATTTCAGCTTGTTTTAATTGATGTGCGCAAAACAATGATAACTTTTATATATGTAGTGGATATTGATGAAGAAGTCGGCATAGTGTCACGGGATATATTCATGCGTCCGCACTTTCAACTTCAAGTTTACCGTTGGACAGATGAAGATTTGGAGTCATGGAGGGCAAATTCCCCTATGGATGGCATCATACTTCACTTCGGCTTTACAGAAGAAGATTTGATTGAGGAAATGTTGCAATCCGAAAATGTCACGACTGCGGAATTTGAATAAGACAGGGACAAAATCACCTTCCGTAATGCATTTCGCCCTGTTCCAAAGTCAATATTCTATCCGCATCTTGAATGGTTGAAAGCCTGTGTGCTACGGTAATGGTGGTTCGGTTTTTTGCGAATTTTTCAAGACTTTGTTGTACTTGCGCCTCTGTGTCGCTGTCCAATGCACTGCTTGCTTCGTCGAGAATAAGCAACGGAGCGTTTTTTAATATTGCGCGTGCTATGGCAATTCGCTGACGTTGTCCGCCGGAAAGTTGCGTACCTCGTTCGCCTACCTGTGTGTCATATCCGTTTGGTAATGTGAAAATAAAATCTTCCAAGTATGCGTCTTGCGCTGCTTTTTTTACGTCTTCCTTAGAGGCTCCTGATACCCCAAATGCAATGTTTTCGTATATTGTTCCGTCGAATAATACAGGCTCTTGCGGAACATAGGCGATTAATTTTCTGATATCCTCTAAATTTAAGCGGTCAATTTTTTCGCCGTAAAATGTGATTTCTCCCGCACTTGGTTTGTATAGCGATGCGATTATTTGAGATAAAGTTGTTTTTCCGCCGCCCGAGCCTCCCGCAAATGCAATATTTTCTCCATTCCGCACAACCAAGTTAATATTACGCAGCGCGACAGTTCCGTCCGGGTATGTGAATGATACATTTTCCAATCGCAAGGCCTCTTTTGCGTTTTTGTCCGGCTTTATCGCGGATTTTATGAATTCCTCACAAGGCTCGTCGATAATTTCGAATATGCGTCCTGCCGCCACAAAAGCCGGCTGGCTCCATAAAATGAAAGTTGAAAGTTGCAACATGGCATCGGAGGCAAGTGCCATAAGGCTGGCTGTATACACCGCGTTGGAAAGTTCCATTTCGCCGCGTGTTAACAAAAAAATCGCCGCGATAAATCCGACGGCTTGCGCGGAAAATACAAAAAAATCTATTGTTCCGTAACCCACTCCACTGATGAATCTGTACCGCGCCCGATTATTGCGTACGTTATCGCAACGCTCGCGGTAACGTTCCGCCAAAGCAGGCACAATCATAAATATGCGGACAATCGGAAGTGCGCGCATTGTTTCCAGCAATATATTTGAAGAAAATGCAATTTCTTTACGCGAATTCCGTTCGAGTTTTTGTACAATGGGGTTCAAAATAACGGCTATGGCAAAGCAAATTAGACTGTATAACGCACACAGAATTACCATTCGCCAATCTGTAAGCGCGAGCAGTGTCATTGTAATTACTGTCACCACAACGAAGCGCAGCAAAGCGGTCATTAAAAACCCACCAAATAAAGCCCCCGTCCAGTCCGCGTCACCGGAAAGGCGCATAAGATAATCCCCTGATTGCCGCTCGGAAAGAGTTTTAAGAGGAAGACGCTGCATATGCGCAAATAAGCTTTTCTTCAAATTATCGGATACTTTTTGCGTACAAATCGTCATTAAATAATTTCCGTAAGCAACCAAGGGTGTTAGTGCCAGCAGACCAAGCATTATAAAAATAATCCGCCGAACAATATCGCCGCCTTCGTCTGCTGTAACCATTTGCACAAGCATACGGTTTGCTTCCGGCATTGCAAAAAGCATTAGCATTTCAAAGGAAGCAAGCACCAGCCCAAAAAAATATAAACCGCGCATCGGCTTCATGTATTTAAAAGCACGAAAGAATAAACCTGACATCTTACGCATGACTCACTCCTTGCATTTGACACATTTCGTAATAATAACCTTGTTTTGTATAAAGTTCTGCGGGTGTTCCTTCTTCAATAACCGCGCCGTTTTCTAGGCAATACATATAATCCGCGTTTTGTACCGTTGAAAGCCTATGCGCGACAATTACCGCGGCGCGTCCGCGTAGTAAATTTTCCAAAGCGTGTTGAATTTCCTGCTCTGTTTGAGTATCAAGTGCGCTTGTGGGTTCATCCAGTAAAACCAGTTTTGCGTCTTTAATCAACGCCCGCGCAATCGACAAACGCTGACGTTGCCCTCCCGAAAGCCGTGAACCGAACTCTCCCAGACAAGTATTAATTCCGTCAGGCAAGGACGATATAAAATCCCAAAGATTCGCGGATTTTAATGCTTCGATAACATCGTCTTCCGTCGCATCTTCGCGCCCGAAACGTACATTTTCTAGAATGCTTGCTTCAAATAAAAATGGTTCTTGTGTTACTAAGGCTAAATTTTTTCGCAATGATTCCATACATATTTTTTCGCCGTCAACTCCAAAAAGCTTTAGTTTTCCGCTGTTATGACTATAAAAACGGCAGATTAAACGAATTACCGTACTTTTTCCCGAACCGCTTTGCCCTACGATGGCTATTTTTTGGTCTTTATTTACGTTTAAACTAAGGTTTGAAAGTATTTTTTGCTCTTGGTCATATGAAAAACTTACGCCTTCAAAGTGAACAAATTCTTCAATGTCTGACATTGGCGGTGTGCTTCCTGTTGCCTCCTGCGGAAAATCCAAAGTTTCGTAAATTCGCCCCGAAAGCGCAAATGCACTTTTTACAAGAGAAATCATGCGGTCAATCATACGCATTGCCTCGGTTACATAAACGGAAAGAATAACAAATGACATAACCGCTCCGATTGTAATTAAATCCTGCGAAACCAACCACGCGCCCATTATAAACAATGCCAAAACCTGCATAACATTTACCGTATATTTTATAATCGTCATTTTCATTCCGATGTGCGCGATTTTTTTTCGGGCTTCAAATGCTTCGTCTATTACTTCGGCAAAGCGGGAATCCATTTCTTTTTCCATAGAAAAAACTTTAACCGCGTTTATTCCCGAAATCGCGTTTAACGCGATATCCACAGAACGCCCCGCTTCCGTTCTTGTCTTTTTTTGCAAGCGTTCAATGGCTTTACTTACAACGCTTAGCAACCATAACGACACAGGCAAAAAAATAAAATACGCGAGCGCAAGTCTCCAACTTAAAATCGCACAAACCACAATTGCAAACAACGCTTGGAAAATTACTCTAAGAAAATTTGAAAAATTATTTGAAATAATATCGCATAATTGTTCCGTATCTTCGCAAGCGCGAAGTGCCGCGTCGCCCGACCGCATACGTTCCGCCAAAGATGCCATATCCGAAAAAGATAACGCATTAAACAAACGCATACGAATTTCCCAAAACATTCCTTCGGCGGTTTTACCGACAAAGAAATATAGAATAATCGTGCGAATTCCGTCCAGCGCGATAAAAATAAGCATAAAAATAACGCTGTTAATCATGCCCTGCGTAAATCCGCCAACACCGAAGTCCACGGCTTCGCCCCAATATGTAGCCGAACGCGATTTAAATACGCCTGCAAGCAACGCAAGAAGAATTATTAAAGCCAGCTTGGGCCAATATTTTTTATTATCAAGCCAAAGCCGTTTAAAAGGGTGTGCTTTTTTCAATTTAAAAACTTCTTTCGTTATATCTCTGCGAAATTTTCTGAGATTTTTCTTTTATTATACCCCTAAAATGCTGCGGTTCCAAGACCTCGGCGAATTCGCCGTAGGAAAGTACATAACCGTAAACCCAATTATCCTCCGGCCATGTCGTGCTCACGATAAAACTGCCGTCGGGTTGCTTTTCTATATCTTCCTCGTCAAATTCGTCATACACACGATATGTCATTTCCGGGTAAATGCGAAGTTTTAGGGTCGTGTCCGGGCATTCGTGTTTACTGTCGGAATTTTCGGGCAAGGAAAGCAAATCCCGTTCGGAAAAGTTTTTGTCTGTCACAAGAAGATTCTTTACCCGCGTCAGCTTAAAAAGTCTCATGCCCTGCTTGGTTAGGCAAAATCCCTTTACATACCATGACTTGGATTTAAACCAAAGTTGAATAGGCTCAACGTGCCGAAAAGTTTTTTCGCCGTCGGCATTGAAATAATCAAATGCCACAACACGCTTTTCTAAAATGGCAACCTTAAAATCGTTGAAAAAATCATTTGTATAACTCCAATCGGAAAAATCTACTTCAAGCCAATTTACGGCGGTTTTGTTGAATATCGTGGAAAGCCGCTTCAATGCACCGTTGGCCTCGTTTGCGTTCACATGGGATAAACCGTGCAATGCCGTTAAAATGGCATTTTGTTCGCTTTCGCTTAGAATTGATTTGTTCAGCACAAAATCCGGCAACAGGCTGATACCTCCGCCCTTACCTTTTTCTGTGTACACGGGAATCCCCGCGAGGCTTAGAGTATCTACATCGCGGTAAATTGTGCGCGTACTGACGCCAAACTGTGCCGCCAATTCCTTTGCGGTGACACTCTCCTTGTTCAACAAAATGTAAATTATTTCAAACAGACGATTTATTTGCATTTTTGCACATCTCTAACAATTTTTTCACGCATTCTAATGTTTCGGAGGTCGGGTCGGTAAATGCCATAACGGCATTGCAAACATTATCAAATTCCTTGCCAAAAATGGTTTTGCGACTGCCGGGGGCGGATTCGCAACCGCAATTCGCACAGGTGTTTACATTTTTCCATGCGATTTCTTTCATAGGCTCATCAAACACGAATCCATTTGGTACGCTGCTAAAATCACCATCCGGCCAAATCGTCCATGGCCCGGGCTTTTCAGATTTGCCGTCAATGTGAATATAGGCAATACTCGTGCCTTTGTAACTAACTTGGCCGTGTTCCCCTCCGGTGACCATTTCATTTTCATTCAAAAACGCCGCAAAATTAAGGGCGTTTTTCTGTGTATCACCTTTAAGAACATCGGTGATAATTTCTTCAAATGCTTTTTTAACGCTCATTTTCATAACCTCCAAAAATCTATTTTACTTTCTTAATGAACTTGGCACCTCATTATCAAGCCATATTTCAATATCCTCGCTGATATTAAGTATTGAGTCATCTAAAGGTATGCAAATCCCTTGACAACCGCCCTGACAGCGTTCATTACGCAACTTCCTGTCACAGCCATATCCCTTTGCAATTTTTTCTTGTAAGTATGAAGGGAATTTTTCGATAATGTCTGTGTATTTATCTGTTTTTTTAGCTCTTACAAATAAACAATAGCCGTTTTTTATAGAATAAGCAAACTCCCATACTCTTAGCTGATATATATCTCGCGAGGATAAGGTTCGCCGGCTATTCTTTATATGTGAATAAGCAAAATGATATTGTCCATCTATAATCGTTACGCAAGTCATTCCCACATCTGTATAACGCTGATGTAATTTTACGGCGAACTCTTGAATTTTTTCGGGTAATGGATTTAAAAAATCTTTCAAAACATCGAGTATGTCCGTATCTTCTGCTTGCAACAACCTGTAGTCGCATCGCAAAAGATTATTATCATTCCAATACCTTCTTCCTGTTCGTAGCTCCATATCTGCAACCGACAGGGCTCTTAGCCCCGTCAGCAAAATAGGGTCATTCGGATATGATATTTCTAACGGTTGTGCTTCCGAAATATTAAGCGTTTTTGATTCTAAGTCAAAACTGTTAAAACCAAAACCACAAAGAGTTAAAAACCGCAAACATTCAATTAGATTAGAAAAAGGGATTTTAGGTTTCTTTATTTTTCCATTCTCTTCAGTTGAGACGGTACATGACGGTATTTCAGTTATCAATAGCGAATCGCCGCCTTCAGCCGGTTTGCTGTAATAACCTATCTCAACCAATATGTTTGTAATATTATGCAAAAACGGGTAATCTGCCATGCTACTCGGTTTTTTTGGCGGTTTGGCATATAAATGTCCGTCTGAGATTAAACGGTCAAAAAATAAATATAGAAAATCCCTGAAGGCAATAACGCCTTTTCGTATATTTTCTTCGCTTGCAATAATTTCAAACATGGGATTCAGTGCATAAGTATCGGGTATATTCGTCGGTATTAAGTTTTTTTTGAATTTTGCAACTTCGCTGATTGGCTTTACTGTTATAGGTTCGTGCTGTATACTCATTTTATCACTCCTTTTATGTTTTTATTATACTGTATCTAATATGACAACTGCACGTCATATTTTGGGGTGGCATACGATGAATAAAAAATGTATAATAGCGGTGGAGGTGTTTCGTATGAAGCAAAAATATATTCCGATGGAAAAGCAATCCAAGCGGAAGCAAAAAGAGTATCATGCAATGCAGCGCAGAGATTGGGGTAAACTCAACCCGGTAACAGTGAAATCTGAAAACGGTAAAGCGTATAACAGAAAAAAATCCAAACAACGGTGGTGTGAATATGAACCGTGTTTGGGTTTTTTTAGTTTTGTGCTATATTGGGTTAGAGCTTCACAAGGTTTAGCTAAGGAATGAGCTTTAATGGGATATATTCAAGAATTACGCGCAATAATAGGAAAAATGCCCATAATTTTGCCCGGTTGTTGTGTTTTTATTGAAAACGCACAAGGACAAATTTTAATGCAGCAGCGGAAGCATCCATATGGCAAATGGGGCTTACCCGGCGGTTTAATGGAGCTTGGCGAATCCACCGAGGACACAATCCGGCGTGAAGTAAAGGAAGAAACAGGGCTTGTGTTGGGAAAAGTTGCCTTGTTCGGCGTTTATTCGGGCGAAGGTTATCGTTGCGTTGCCGAAAATGGAGATGAGTTCGATGTAGTAATCACCGTATACGTTACGAATGAATACGAAGGCGAGGTTGCCGTGATGGATGAAGAATCGCTTGGCTTTGAGTGGTTTCACATTGGAAGTCTGCCGGAAAACATCGCCAAAACCCATACGAAATTGATACGGGATTACATAGCCAAAATGGAGGATACATAATAAAGAAAAAACTTGAAATGTTTATTTGGTGCGTAAAGCATTTTGTAAGCTTGTAAACAAAGTGGTTTCATGCTCAGATATACTCTTGATAACTTCGGACATATTATTCAACAATTCCGATTGACCGGTTTCAGATAACGTCCACATAGTATCGGCAACTGAATCCCATTGCTTTGATAAATCAATGAACTGTTTTCTTTCATAAACTGAACCTTTCATCGTTTGATAGCGGGGTAATCATGCTTCGCGTAGCCGCGCGGCTTCTTCTGCGGTTACGGTGGCATTGATGTAAATACCGTCTTCGCGGTATTCGCATTTGTGTACCTGACCGCTTGCATATAAACGCGAAACTATTGCGCCGGAATTTGGCGGTAGCAGGATTGAAATTTCGGTTCTTAAATCGGAAAGTTTTTTTGTGATTGCTTTTTTTAGATTTTCTATTCCGATGCCTTTTTTTGCGGAGATTAAGACACTTTCGTTTCCACCGATGAAACTTTCCGCTCCGATTGAAACATCACATTTGTTGTAAACAGTTAAGGTTGGATTATTATTGGCTGCGAGTTGGGTCAAAACATCAGCGACTACTTCCATTTGCTTGTCGCGGTCTTCAGAGGAAATATCTACAACGTGCAGAAGTAAATCTGCGTAACGTGCTTCTTCCAAAGTGGCGCGGAAAGCATTTACAAGGTCGTGCGGAAGCTTATTTATGAAACCTACCGTGTCAACCAAAACAAAATCGCCGTCGCCGTAATTAACCCGCCGCGATTTTGGGTCCAGCGTTGCAAAAAGCTTGTCCTCCGCCAAAACATCACTGCCGGAAAGCGTATTTAAAAGCGTTGATTTGCCCGCATTTGTATAACCCACAAGCGCGACAATAGGAATTTTAGAGCGTTCGCGGGCGGCGCGCTGAACTTCCCTGCGTGATTTTACTTTGTCAATTTCACGCTCAAGTTCGTTTAGACGTTTGCGTAAAAGTCTGCGGTCTACCTCAAGTTGAGTTTCGCCTTCGCCGCGACGTGCTCCGCCGCCGCCGCCGCCGCCGCCCGCCATTTTGTGAAAATGCCCCCAATAGCCCGTCATGCGTGGTAGAAGATACTTCGTTTGCGCCAACTCAACCTGCAAGCGTCCTTCGTGCGTTGATGCGCGGCCGGAAAAAATATCAAGAATTAACGCGGTTCTGTCGATTATTTCTGTTCTTTTGCCGAGTTCTTTTTGAATATTTCTAATTTGCGACGGGGTTAATTCATCATCGAAAATAACCGTGTCGGCGTGAAGTTTTTGAATTTCCAAAACTAAATCGTGAAGCTTGCCGTATCCCAAATAGAAACTTTTATCGGGCTTAGGCTTCGGCTGAATGATTTCACCGACCGTTATAAACCCGGCGGTGTCTGCCAGTTGTTTTAACTCATTAAGATTATTTTTTCCGTCAATGCCCGCCAAAATTGCGCGGGCTATTTCCGCTTCCGCCTTCTTCGACTCCGGCGGACGTATACGGATATCCGCCGCCGCTATTTCCTGAAAAAGAAAATCATCGGGAACTTCGCTTGTTTTGTACGGCCCGAAAAGATTTACGGAAATATCTTCGTTCTCTGTTATTTCATTTAGAATGCCGACCTGCATTAAAGCCGGCTGCCCTTCCGCTACACCAACAGAAGCCATCGCATCTAGCTTTAAACTTTTCAATGATTGTATATCCACCTGCGAAAGAAGCGCGTTACCACCGGGGTGTGTATGAATACAACGAAGCCCGCTTAATCGGTTTTCCGAACGGCGTTTGCGTAAAGCAGGCAAATTTACTCTGTCCTGCTCACCCACAATAACTGTTTCAATTCGCCCGGAACGCTCGATATACACCATCGCTTCACGCCCGGTTGCCTCTGTAAAAAACGCAAGCGTGTTATAAATTTCCTGCGAACAAAATTCTTTTCGCTCCGTTTCGATTTCGTAAATTGCCTCCAGTCGCTCTATATACGAACGCCGAATTCCGTTTGTATTACCGTGAACTTTTTGCATATTCACTCTCCTTGTCGGAATGATTTTATCAATCTGTGCATTTTGACGCAATAGTATTCGGCATTTCAAAAAGATGTTGTCAAGTTTTTTTCAATATGTAAAAAACCGATTCGTATGAAATCGGTTTCACTCTGCTATAGATACTCTTTCAAAAACAAAATCGCTTGGCGGTAGCCGTCTATTCCTTGCCCTGCTATGGTTTTTACGCAAGCCATTCCTGCGTATGAAATTTGTCGGAAAGATTCACGTTGGCTTATGTCAGAGATGTGTACTTCCACAGTGGTAATGCCCACAGCTTTTAATGCGTCTAAAATTGCGATGCTTGTGTGGGTGAATGCGGCAGGATTTATTATTATGCCATCGTATTTCCCCGCGGTCGATTGAATGGTGTCGATTATTACGCCCTCGTGGTTGGATTGCATTATATCTACTTCTATGTTTTCGGCGGCGCAGGTTTTGCGAATTATTTTTTCCAATGCGGCGTAATTTTCATTGCCGTATATTCCGGGTTCGCGGGTTCCAAGCAAATTGATGTTCGGGCCGTTAATTATTATAAGCTTCATTTATAAATACTCTCCATGATTCTCTCCGCAACATATTGCGGATTTCCGTCAACCTTTACGGTTATGTCCGCAAAGTGGCGGTACATTGGCAAGCGCTTTTTATACATATCGTTTAAATCGCCCTGTGAAAGAGGGCGACCTTCGCGCGCAAGCTCGCCGGTGTCGCGTTCAGTGAAAATTATTATGCCATTTTGATGAAGGTGGCGATAATTTTCCTCACGAGTAACACACCCGCCGCCCGTGGCAATTACCAAGCCCGACTCTTTGCCGAATTTCGCAAGAACTTCCGTTTCTTTTGCACGGAAAGCTTCTTCTCCTTCTTCCGCGAAAATTTCCGGAATGGTACGTTCTGCCGCTTTTTCTATTTCCGCGTCCGCGTCAATGAAGGGCTTGTTTAGTTTTGCCGCGATTAACCTGCCGTGCGTGGATTTTCCGCTGCCCGGCATTCCTATAATAATAATATTTTCCATACGTCTGCGAAGCATTTCTATAACGGATGCTTCTTTTGTGTCGCTTATTTTTTTTCCGGTGAATATCTCGGACGAAACCGCCGCTTGCCCCACAAGCATGGTAAGCCCGCCGATTGTTGGAATTTCGCGTTCTTCCGCATCTATCATAAGCCATGTGCGGGCAGGGTTGTACACAACATCCAAAACGGCTTCAAGCTTTGGAAAATGCGTAATCGAAACAGGCGGGTCGCCCGCGCCCACGTTCGGATACATTCCGGTCGGCGTGCAGTTTATGACAATTGTTGCGTCTGAGTGTTTTTGTAAAAATTCCGGGCAATTATCCTCGATTGCCACAACGATTATCTCACCCGCGCCGAGTTCTCTCATTACATATTGCACAGAAAGCGATGAGCCGTGGCTTCCAAAAATAATAATTTTTTTTCCTGCAACAGAAACGCCGAGTTGTTCAACCATTTTTTTAAAACCTGCCGCATCGGTGTTATCGCCGAACAGCTCACCGTTCGGTCTGCGAACGATTGTGTTCACGCTTCTTATTTCCCGCGCCACCGGCGAAAGTTCTGCGCAAAATTCTATCACAGATTGCTTATAAGGAATTGTCACGTTAATTCCGTGAAAATTTTCGGTTTTCATAAAGTCGGACAAATTTTCCGGCTCAATCTCAAAAAGCGTGTAGTCGTAATCGCCAAAAGACGCGTGAATCGCAGGCGAATAACTGTGCGAAAGTTTTCTGCCGAGTAAACCGCATTTCATTAAATCACCTCTGTGTAGCTTCCTAAATATTCAAATTGTTTGCAGACCGCAGTTAAATCGTCAATAAGGCGGAATAATTCATCGTTTACGGCTGTTTTGAAAGTCACGTAAAACATAAATTCCTCGTCGGAATCGGTTGGACGGCTTTCGAGTTTGCTCAAGTCGATTCCAAGTTTGTTTATGTGGCTAACCACGTTATACAAAGACCCTTGTTCATTTTTCAGCGTGAGAATCATGTCGGTGTGGGTTGCGCCTTCGTAGACTTCCAAATTTTTTGAAATACAAATGAAACGAGTGAAATTATTCGCATTGTCTTGAATATTTTCGTCGAGATATTCCAAATTATATTGCTCAACGCATCGGCGCGAGCAAATTGCCGCAACATCGCGGCGACCGCTGTTTGCCACCATTTCCGCGGCAGCGGCGGTGTTATTATATTGTGTTTGCGTAATTTCCGCGCCAATTTTTTTGCTTAAACTTGTCAAATATCCGTCGCATTGCGCAAGTGCTTGTTCGTGCGAAACAACTTCGCGGATATCTTCCAATTTAACGCCCTTCGGTGCAACCAAATGATGGTCGATTTTCAAGCGGATACAACGCACAATTCTAAAATTATGATTTTGCATAACGCGATAAACCTTATTCACCGAACCCGCCGTGCTATTCTCAAGCGGCAAAACACCGTAGTCGCAAAAACCGTTTTCAATCGCGGTAAAAACGCTGTCATATGTTTTCATGTACTGAATAACCGGCTGTTGCTTGAATAATTTTTCCGACGCAAGCTCCGCGAACGAACCCTCAACGCCTTGACAAGCAACCATTGCGGTTGCGGGCAATTCTTTGCCCGCATATGCCTTTTTCGCTTCTCGAATCTCTTCGCACAACGCGGACGAATATTTTTGCAAAGCGGTCGCTCCATCACGCAAATTTTCATGCTGATACTTACGACTTAAATTAAATAATGTCCCGTAAAGTATTCGGGCATATTTTTTTATTTCGGCATCCGCTTTTTCCGAAATCGCGTTAAGCTTTTCTTCCTCGCGCGTTCTGTCTAACACAGGAATTCCTTCGCTTTTCTTATGCTTCGCGATATCGGAAACTACGCTCATGCGTTGTTTGAATAATTCCAAAAGCTCCTCGTCGATACCGTCAATTTTTTTTCTCAATTCGTTTAACATTTTTATTCTCCTTTTTTCTAGTCACTTGTATTGATATACAGAATTAGGCGAAGTTACTTTTCAACTCCTACATACCTTAATCCCACAAATTCCAACAAAGATACAATAAAACGATATGTCAACACGCATTGTTCATAAGTGTCGGCTACTTCTTCAAGTAGTGGCAAATATTTTTCATCGTAGAATTTCAACATTTGAGAAAGTTTGTAAAAACCTCCAACGTCGCGCCGGTACGGCTCAGCACCGAGCAATTCTGCTATTACAAAATCTATTCCAATATCGCGTCATAAACCGCAATTGCCAATGCCGCTTCAAAGCATGGGACGGCGCGGGGAACTATGCATGGGTCGTGACGGCCTTTTACGGTTAGGGTTGCGGGTTCATTTGTGTCTATATTAACGCTTTGCTGTTCTTTGGAAATGGACGGCGTTGGTTTTATTGCGGCGCGGAAGATTAAAGGCATTCCCGACGTTATTCCTCCAAGAATTCCGCCGTGGCTATTTGTTGCGGTTTGAATCTTTCCTTCATTAATAATGAACGCGTCGTTAATTACGCTTCCGCGTTCAAACGCGGTGCCAAAACCCTCACCGAATTCTATGCCCTTCACGGCGGGAATTGCGAAAACAAGCTGCGAAATTTTGTTTTCCATGCCGTCAAACATTGGCGAGCCAAGCCCTGCAGGTAATCCGATTGCGGCGCATTCAACCGTTCCGCCAACAGAATTGCCATCTTGTTTTGCGCGTTCAATTTCTTCAATTATTAATGGAACGCTTTGCGAATCCAATGTAGGAATATCCATTTCTCGCAGGCGCTTTATTTCGGCTTCGCTTACTTTTACCTTATGAAAAGGTTTGCCGAAAACGCTGCCTACGGATGCAATTTGCGCACCAATCAAAATTCCGCGCCGTTCAAGAATTTGCAGGCAAATTCCACCCGCGATACATAATGCCGCAGTAAGTCTACCCGAAAAATGACCGCCGCCCGATAAATCCGCGTGTCCGCCGTATTTAACGTGCGCCGTAAAATCCGCGTGACCGGGACGCGGTATTGTTTGAATATTTGAATAATCGCCGGAGCGCGTGTTTGTGTTTCGTATAATGGCGGTAATAGGCGCACCGCAAGTTTTTCCATTTACAATGCCGGAGAGAAATTCGGGCTCATCCGCTTCTTTTCGCGGCGTAGCCCACGGAAAACGCCCGGGTGCGCGGCGCAAAAGAAACGCGCCAAGCGCGTCCATGTCAATATATTCTCCCGCCGGAAGCCCGTCCAGCGTAACCCCGATAGCCACCCCATGCGATTGACCGAAAATTGAAACGGTAAGCCTGTTTTTCCAAGTACTTGCCATGATTTATTACAACCCCCGATTCTGTACAACCATACCCACAGTTTGCAAATCTTCCCATTACTCCTCTGTTACGGTCTTGCCCATCAACCTTAAGTCATTCCAAAATTCCGGATACGATTTATTAACCGCTTGCGCACCTATCACCGTAACAGGTTCGGTACACGCGGTGGACGCGATTGCTGCCATCATAGGAATTCGATGGTCGCCGTGGGCATCAATTGTACCGCCGCGGAGTTTTTCCACACCTTTAATTATAAGACCTTCAGCAGTTTCTTTTATATTTGCACCCATTATTGAAAGCGTTTTTGTAACCGCCATTAATCGGTCGGATTCTTTGATTCGCAGACGAGCCGCATTGCTTACCACTGTTGTTCCGGAACTTACTGTCGCAACAGCCGCCAAAACAGGAATCAAATCGGGAATTGCGCGTGCATCAATTTCCGTACAACGCCGTTCATTTTCGGTTACAGTTATTGTAGTTCCTTCATATCTAATGGTCGCACCCATGCGGCTTAATATTTCAAAAACTTCGCGGTCGCCTTGACTGCTGTTATTTAAAAGACCGTTTAATTTGACATTCCCGCCGGGCATTGCGCCTGCACACAGCCAAAACGCACTGTTAGACCAGTCGCCCTCTGTTTCAGCTTGACCGGGGCTTTTTAACGTGCCGCCGACATCATATTCAAATCCTTGCGAAGTTTTCTTTACTGCAACTTTTTGCCCGAAAATTTCTGCCGTGTTTAATGTCATTTCAATGTATCCTGCGGATTCAATCGGCGCGGATACCGTCAAACGACCGGGCGTTTCAAGCAGTGCCATCGCCATAAGTATGCCCGAAATATATTGGGAAGAAATATTTCCCGGTAAATAATAATCGCCCGGTTGTAGTTTGCCTTCGCATTGTAAAATTTCGGGAGTGTCGCGCCAAAGACGGATTCCATGTTTTTCAAGCTGCTCATCCAGCGGCGCAAGCGGACGTTCTGGAAGCCGACCCTTCATCTCGAACGCGCTGCGAACTCCAAGTGCGCACACAACAGGTAGCATAAAACGTAATGTGGAACCGCTTTCGCCGCACGGAAAAAAGACGGGTTTATCCCCGCCCTGTGGTATGTTTTTGCGGTCAACCGGTGTAACTACAAAGCCGCTTTCTTTTCTTGTGATTTTCGCGCCAAGTGCGGTCAAGCAATTTATCGTTGCATTAATATCTTCGGCTTCGGTTTCGCGGCAACAAATTAAAGTATCCCTGTCCGCAAAAGCCGCATAAATCAACAAGCGATGCAAGTGACTTTTAGAAGGAATAGCCGCAATTTCACCGGCAATTTTTCCGGGTTGAATTGTTATTTTCATTTTTACTCAATCCATTCGATAAGCTCTGATATGGGGATTTTTCTTAGTTCGCAATTACCAAGCGCAACGGGAATAACTTCGATTATTGTATCGGCTGTGCGTTTTTTGTCCGAGAGTGCGGCAGTATAAATTTCTTCGGGCGTGAAATTTGCTTTACATGGAAGATTAAATTTTTCCAATAATTTCTCCAATGTGGATTGGCATTCTTGCGGGCAAACACATTTTTTTACTGCGGCGCGTGTAACCATGCTCATTCCGATTGCAACCGCATTGCCGTGTGATACTTCAAAGTTGCTTAGTTTTTCAATTGCATGTCCTATCGTGTGACCGAAATTTAGCAACTGTCGCTCGCCCGTGTCAAATTCGTCTTTTTGAACTACGTCGCGTTTTATTTTTACGTTTGCTTCAATTATTTCAGGTAAATTTTCGTGAATTGGCTTTTCCAAAAGTATTTGCAATAATTTTTCGCTTCTAATCATTCCATGCTTAATTACTTCTGCCATGCCGTCGCTGAAAATTTCGGGCGTTAGTGTTTTCAGTGTGTCGGGGTCACAAAGCACGGTGGCGGGTTGTTTGAACGCGCCTACAAGATTTTTCCCGGCAGGAATATCTATGCCCGTCTTGCCGCCCACGGAAGAGTCCACCATTGCAAGCAAAGTCGTGGGGATTTGAACAAACGGCAAGCCGCGCAAATAAGTTGCCGCCGTGAATCCTGTTAAATCGCCCACAACACCGCCTCCAAGCGCGATTAACGCGTCGCTCCGCGTGATTTGGTTTTCCGCAAGTCCATTTTGCAATTCAAAATATTGTTCCGCACTTTTAGATTTTTCACCCGCCGGAATTTCAAACAAAGCTACATTAAACCCTGCGGATATAAGTGAATCAGCCACGGTTCCACAGTAAAGCGGGGCAACATTTTCGTCCGACACAATTGAAAATGTGCGCACGCTTTTTAAACAAGCCAATGATTTTAAAATTTCGCCGGTTTTTTTTATAATGCCACTCTCAATAAGAATTTCATAGCTTTCCGAAGAAGCTTTCGGGAATTCCACCTGTACCGTCACGGGCCGTCAACCTCCCGTTTTATGCGGCTTCCATCTGCTAAAAGTTCGCGTAGTTTTTTTGAATTGCCGTTTTGTAACGCATCGCGGTATTTTTCAGCCGCATCTATGAAATAGTTAAATTCTGCAAGTAAAAATTCTTTGTTTTCCAAAAAAAGCTCCGTCCACATATCGGGGTCAAGCCTTGCCACGCGTGAAAGATCGCGGTAACTTCCGGCGGAGTAACCTTTGTGTCGCGGCGCGGTTGGGCTTTTTACAAACGCGTTTGAAATAATATGCGGCATTTGCGACGCGAAAGCTATAATTTCATCGTGTTCGGCGGCGGTTGTTACAGAAATTCGCCCGAAACCCACCGGTTTCAGCAAAGTGGTTATATCGTCAAAAAGCTGAATATCATCGTGGACGGGCGGCACAATTACCATCGGCTCGCCGTCAAATAAATCCTCGCGGCTGAACTTGAAGCCCGACTGATGCAAGCCCGCCATCGGATGCCCACCAACAAAGGTAAACCTGTGTGCTTTTGCAATCGGAAAAAGTTCGGCGCACACGCGCCCTTTTGTTCCGGCGCAATCTATTACGGTTATTCCCGCTAAAAGTTCCGCTTTCTCGCTGACCCAATTTATTACGCTTTGCGGGTAAATTGCAAGTAAAATACAATCGCAGTTTTGCAATTCATCGTCGGTGAGTTCGCCGTCGATAGCTTCGGCAATTTTCGCAAATTCCACGATTGATTTATCTAAATCATTTCCCAACACGGAAATGCCGGGTGTTCTTTTATATGCCTTCGCCAAAGAGCCGCCTATTAGCCCAAGCCCTATAATTCCTACGCGTTTCATTCTTCCAACGCCTTATGCAGTTTTGTGATTTTCTTGGAAAGCTTTGCGAATTCCTCCGGCGTAAGCGATTGCGCACCGTCGCAAAGTGCGTTTTTCGGGTCGTTATGAACTTCGACTATAATGCCGTCCGCGCCTGCCGCAACAGCGGCAAGTGCCATCGACGGAACAATATCGGAACGCCCCGTTGCGTGTGACGGGTCAACAATAATAGGCAGATGCGTTAACTTTTTTAGAATAGGAACGGCGGATAAATCCAGTGTGTTCCTTGCAAAATCCTGCTCGTATGTGCGGATTCCGCGTTCACAAAGAATGACGTTTTCGTTTCCGTTCGCCATTATGTATTCCGCGCTCATAAGAAGTTCTTTAATTGTACCCGCAAGCCCACGCTTTAAAAGAATCGGGGCTTTTGTTGATTTCCCAAGTTCTTTAAGTAAATCATAATTTTGTGTATTTCTAGCACCTATTTGAATTACGTCAATTTTTTTCTCGATAAACTCTTCCAAATTATGCAGATACATTAACTCGGTAACAATAGGAAGCCCTGTCGCTTCGCGGGCTTCAAGAAGTATATCAAGCCCTTCGCTTCCCATGCCTTGAAAATCATACGGCGATGTGCGCGGTTTAAACGCGCCGCCGCGCAGAAAATTTGCTCCTGCAACTTTTACATCTTTTGCAATGCCCGTAAGCTGTTCGTGGCTTTCCACGGAACACGGCCCCGCAATAAGCGCGAAATTTCCGCCGCCAATTTCCGGTCCTCCCGATTCTAATTTTACAATCGAATCTTCGGGGTGCATTTTTCTGTTACTTGCCTTGAATGTGTCTGTCATGTCCGAAACGGATTCCACGATATCAAGGCTTCTTAACATATCCATGTCAATGCATTTTGTGTTTCCGATAAGCCCAAGCACATTTTGCTTTTCGCCGTGAAACTCACGCACAATTAATTCTTTATCAGAAAGCCATTTAATTAAATGGTCTATTTTTTCTTGCGAAACATCTGACCGGATGACAACTATCATACACAACGCTCCCTAATTTTTTTTCTGTGTTTATTCTGTCATTCATGTGGGGATTTGTCAATTATGCTGCCTTGAAGCAAAAACATCCGCCACGGACATGGGCGGCTCTTGACTATCTACATAAACTCATACCCGCTTGGTAAATCTTTTGGTTCCATTAAATTTGTAATTTCAATGTGATGGTTCATTGTTGCCGCGAGGTTCACAAGCTCTGTGCTGCCCCAAATTCTGACTATCGGGCGCAGTCGTGAAGCTCCTTCGCTTCCGACAACAATTCCAATACGGTTATCGGAAAGTTCAACCACCGAGTTGGCAGGGTAAAGTTCCAGCTTCGAGAAAAACGCCTTTGCAACATTAAGCTCGAATGCGGCGTTGATATCTTGGCTTATGATTTCAAACGCTTTGGACGGCAGCATTGGTGTACGGTATGAGCGGTAGGATGTAACCGCGTCGTAAACGTCGGCTACGGAAATTATTTTTGCGAAAAGCGGAATGTCGGTGCCTTTGAGCCCCTTCGGATAACCTTTGCCGTTGACTTTTTCGTGGTGAAACAAAATTCCGTTCCAAAGTTCAACGTCGCCGATTGCGGCGGCTTTTAAATTAGTCGCGCCCAAAACAGGATGGTTTTTTACCATATTAAATTCTTCATCGGTCAGCTTGCCCTTTTTGTTGATAATGTCAATAGGAATCAATTGTTTTCCGATATCGTGTAACATTGCGCAACGTCCTAGACGGAAAAGTGATTGCTGGTCAAGCCCAAGCTCGCGCCCTGTCGCTATCGAAAGTAACGATACACTAAGCGAATGGTGATATGTGTATTCGTCATAATTTTTCAAATCGTTAATGTGAATAAGACCAGTGGAATCGCCTGTGATTACGTCCAAGAGGTCGCCAACAACGCCCTCAATGTTTTCCACGCAGCGATACGCCGTTGTTTTATTAATTCCGCCGTCTGCTCCCGGTTCGGTAAAGCAAGTGAATAATTGCTTTACGTTGTCTATCGCTTCTTCTTTTAATTTATTGTCTACCACGGTTTTAACCGGAACGTATTTTTCCGGCGGTGGTTTTGGCGATTCTTTTTTAATGATAATTTCCGGCGGTTGTTTTATTTTGGGCATAACAACAGGCGGTGCTTCCGGCTCGTCATCGGGCGGTGTCTCAGAAAAAATTACAATTGTTGGTACATTGCGAATTGTCAGCATCTTTATTGTTTTTTCATCTAAAATAGTTCCCGGACGAATTGCAAGCATAGTTGTTCCGCTGTTAGTTGTTATGTAAACAGGTTCAGAAGCTTTCATTCCGGGTTGTGCTTTATTCATTTTTATTGTTTTAGTGTACAACTTTTATTACCCTCTCATTATGTAATTTTTTAAGATATTGTAATATGTGTGCTTCTTTTTTGCAACGCTTTGTGGTAGCATTTTAGAAAAGGGAGAGATGGCAATGTTTATGAATGAAAATTTTTTATTGAAAAACGAAACTGCAATTGAATTGTACGAATGCATTCGCGATTTGCCGATTATTGATTATCATTGTCATTTAGACCCTGCGGCGATTGCAAAGAACGCGCGTTTTCAGAATATAACAGAGCTGTGGCTTGGCGGCGACCATTATAAATGGCGGCTTATGCGAATTAACGGCGTTCCGGAGTCGCATATAACAGGCGGTGCGCCCGACCACGAAAAATTCACCGCATTTTGCGCGACAATTGAAAACGCGATTGGAAACCCTGTTTATCATTGGGCGCATTTGGAATTGAAAAAATATTTCGGTTTCGATGGTGTAATTACTTCCGAAAATGCGGCGGAAATTTACGCGTTATGTAACCATCAAATTGAAGCGGACGATTTTAATGTGCATAATCTGTTAAAAAAATCTCGCGTGGAGTGGCTTGCAACAACGGACGACCCCGCCGATTCATTGGAATATCATTTGCAAATTAAAAACGCGAACACGCCCGGTGTTCCGAAGGTTTTGCCAACCTTTCGCCCGGGCTACGTTTTTGAAATAGATAAGCCGGACTACGTTGTGTATATAAGTCGGCTTGGTAAAGCCGCCGGAATTGATATTACGGACTGGGACAGTTTACTCGCCGCGCTTTCGCAACGCATGGATTTTTTTGCAGAAGCGGGATGTGTAATTTCCGACCATAGCTTAGAGCCGCCGGTTTATGACCCTGACGCAAGGGTTATAGACGCGGAGTATGCTATGGGAAAGTGGGGATACGGCGACAGCCTTTCCGCAAAGGAAATAAACGCGTTCAAAACACAGCTATTATTGTGGCTTGGTCGCGAATATCACAAGCGTGGCTGGGTAATGCAGTTGCATATGGCTGCTCAACGCGAAAACGTTTGGGGTGGGGATGCGAAAGTGAACGCGGGCTTCGATTGCATGAGCGATGTAAATTATTCTCTTGCGCTTGCGCATTTTTTGAGAGACTTGGAACTCGACAGCTTTCCGCGCACCATTTTGTACGGACTTAACCCTACCTCTGACGATATGCTCGCCGTAATGGCAGGTACTTTCGCAGGCGGGGGAATTCGCGGGCGTGTTCAGTGGGGCTGCCCGTGGTGGTTCAACGACAATAAAACAGGAATACAAAAACATCTTACAACGCTGGCAAATCACGGTTTAATCTCAACATTCATAGGAATGCTTACCGATTCCCGCAGTTTCATGTCCTACCCGCGCCACGAATATTTTCGCCGTATTCTTGCAAATCAACTAGGCGAATGGGTAGAAAACGGCGAATTCCCGGGCGACATAAACCGCTTACACAAAATCGCAGCAGACATTTCCTATTTAAACGTAAAAGAATATTTCTTCCCCGAAAGAAATATGTGTTGACAAATTACACGATGCGGGATATTATGGGCTTGCAACAATCAAACAGACGTTTTATGCCATGAACGGGTTTTGCCATCTTCGGAAGGGGCTACGCGCCTTGAAACGAACCGCACCGATTCCGCTCTAACCTTTGTACTATGTTGCAACCTGCATTACCCGCCGCACCAGATATAAGGGGGTAGCGCACCGGGCTCCGGTACCGGCCCGGCTTCGCTGCTCACGCTAGCACCTCATATATGTTGCGGCATACGCCGAGGGCACGTGACCTCGGTATTACTTAAAAAACTAAAAACCGAAAATAAACGAAGTGGTGAATGCAATGACAAACATCGTCAACGCATCCGCCGTGCTTCGTGTATCTCCTAACCAAAAACTGCCTGCTCGAAATTATATAGCAGGCAGTTTTTTTCAATTAAGGGCTTAAATTAATTCTCATTTCCCACTTCCGCGTCGATTTCCGCATACAGCGCAGCGATGTCGTCGTCAACGGAAGTTGCGGGCGCAAGACCCATTTCTATTTTAAGTGCGGTTAGCTCGTCGTCCAACGCAGCACCGCCGCCGTTGCGGTATAAATCCGCCAGCGACAAGGCTTCGTCTTTTGGAACTTCGTTGAGCGTTGAGAGCGAACGCGCGCGGTCGAGACGTTCCTGTGCCTGCTGCTCGAAGCGGCTGAATGCCTGCATCGCGCCTTCTGCTTTAGAACCGGCGGCTCCCATTTGATTTACGCGTTCGGTGGCGCGGGCAACGGCGATGTTTGATTTAATTGTCGCTTTGCGGCTACGAAGCTCGTTGATGTCTTTAACGAGCTTGTCGTGCATTTGCCGCATCTGAATTGCGTTTTGTTGCGCTACTTCCGCTAATTTTTGAAGTTCTACGCCTTGCGATTCCAATTCGTTCTTTTTGTTCAGAAAAACACGGGCGTGTTCTTCGTTGCCCGAACTTAAGGCTTTTCGCGCCAAATCCATGTACTTGTTTACTTCCGTAAGGTTTGCGTCGGCTTCGCGGCGTGTGCGGGTTTCTTCGGCCATAACGCCCGCGGTTTCTTTTTTCACTGCAGCCAAATCGTTTGCCAAATTTCGCAGCGTTTGGTCAATCATTTTTTCAGGGTCTTCCGCTTTGTCCAGCAAAGCGTTGATGTTTGCCGACATTATGTTTTTGAACCTGCTTAAAACTCCCATGTGAATCGCTCCTTATTTTCTATTTTTTATTATCGTCGTACTGCTGTGCCAATCTTGATGCCGCGTCATCGCTACCGAAAGCTTCCAGTGGTTGGTTAAGAATCCGTTCGGTTTCTTCGGCTTCAAGGCGTTTTTGTTCCGCACGTTTTTTCCACCACATAAATGCGATGAAAATTGCCAACACAATTCCGAAAACGATGAATACAGGAATCCACGGCGATGTTGTTACTTTCATTATGCGCTCTGCCGCTTGGCTGAACGCACGCGAAAACATTTGATCCTCGTCCAGATTGCCGTAATAATGCAATTGTATATAATCCATTAAAATTCCTTGCGCTTCGTCGTCCATCACGGCTCTTGCCTGGTTGCCAACCGTTACCCACATATTGTAATCATTGTTATCATTTTCGAAAAACAACAACAGTAAATGTGCTTGGTTTTCGCCAATAATTTCTGTGTAACGTTGCTCCGCGTATCCGCGTAATTCATTTAGTGAAGGACTTGTGTTTCCGAAAATATTTCCCGTGATATACAACAAAGGCCGCACACCCGTCTGCGCGTGAAAATCATTCAGACCGCGGCGCAATGTTGATTCGCTTCCAATCCACCCCAAATTGTCTACCAATAACGGCGCGGAAGAATCCGCCGCGTTGCGGGGTAATGCTTCGCGTTCTATGGTGGAAGGTGTAACAGATAACGATTCCATTCTGCCCGTTTCGCCCAAACCATTTAACATTCCGATTACAATAAATATCAGGACAATCACCAAAAGAGCCGTAAAACAACCACCTGAACCCCCTCGACCGCCGTGTCCAAAACCGCGCCGCATATTTCTGCGCCCGCCGCCGCTCATACCCATACCCATCAGCGTTCCCATACCGAAACCCGTACCGAAACTGCCATGATTTCTACTTCCGGTTGGTCTGCTTCCGCCGCCGAAAGAACCGCCCGACCTACCGCCTCTGCCGGAAGAGCCTCCCGACCGCCCGCTTCCGCCAAAACCGCTGCTAGACCGTCCGCCGCCGCCGAAAGAACCACCTCCGCCTCTTCCGCCTCTTCCACCTCTGCCCACTTTCCGCCTCCTTTTTGCATACTATTGTATATCATAAATTATTATTGGAAAAATAGCCATAACTATTCAAAAACCATCGTCAACGCATACGCCGCGTTTAGTGTACATACTTATTTTTCAAGAAAGAAGACTTCCGTGGATAATTTTTATATGTATGTTGAAAAAATGAAAATGACTGTGTTATGGTGAGTGTAAAGTTTCAGCAGTAGAGTTTCTATTAGTAATGAAGCATTCATGCACCACGGAATCGTGGAAGTGCGCCAACACCTCCACGAAGCTCAAGGGGACAACACACATCGCCTTGAGCACAGGATACCATTTAGATGCATTTGTAAATGGTTTAGATTTGACAGAAATATTCATGCATATAGGCTACCATATTTTGAAGCCTGCAAAAATTCCCGCTATTCGACATGCCCTGTATGCCTCAGCACTTTAATTCGCCGTAGGCGGCTTTGTCCTTAACATTATTACACAAAATATGCCGCTAACGTCTCATATATGTGCGTTCACGACATAATTGAAGTGATAACAGGTGTTTATTGCACAAGTATACATATTTTGCATTTAAAAGGTTGCAAACTGGTGTTTTCTATTGTATTCTACTTCCAGATTCAGTCAGCATAATAAAAGTTTCTGAGAAGGGGGGATTTTATGAGGGTTACGACAAACGCATGAGTTAATATATTATGAACAAAGTTATATTCTTGAACGGTCGGGTCACGACTATCGTCTTACGCTCACGGTGACCGTATTCCGCAACGGAACCAGTTTCTTATAAAATCAAAAGGAGTGAAAAGCATGAAAAAAACAAAAAAAATGTTTTCAATGTTTTCAATGTTCTTAGCCTTTTTAATGGCATTTGGTCTTACCGCTACATCTTTTGCACAAACAAACGTAGAAACAACAATAGACCATTACCCGTTGTATGCCGAAGAAACCCCATATGTCTTGGGTAATGACGATCTGCTGCCCGATTTGCAAAGAAACACGGATAGGTATTTCTTATCAAATGCTTGCGTATCAGAATTACCACTGGAGAGCGTTTTTGAACTTTTCAGGGTTCAAGTTGCTATTGATTTGGATATGGACTTAGATACGTTTCTATCCGGTGATATCGGAGAGTGGTCTGACAACTATCTCGGTCACTGGCGGCGCGAGAATGGGATTGAGGAGGTTTCTTACGACGGGGAAATGTATGTCCGGTTCAATTCTGAGACAGGTGGCGTAGATGTCCATTCGATGAGAACACATGAATATCTGTGTACCGTCTACAGGTCGCCGGAGGAATCAGATTTAATGAGAAAAATTGCTTTGTTAAGGGCTCCGTACTCGTTTCATTTAGGAGACGCAAGGAGAGACATAGATGAATACGAATTGATTCAATTAATGGATGAAGCCTTGGGCATCCAATCCATTGACGAATTGATGGAAAGCCTCCCCTTGGAGCGACTGGAAGAGGCGATGTTTCGCAAGAATTTATCTATTTCGGATATCACTTATAACTGGGTAGATTTTGAAGCTTCCGACATTCATGAAATGAATACACAAAATATTACCCCCCTTTCCACTCAGCACACCCAAGTCACTAACACTACCGCCTCCCAGTTCAGGCCGGTTTCGCATTTGGAAATAGTTTTCCCAAACAGAAACCCAGGGGTTGGCACAGGCTTTGTGTTTGGTGCGCACAATGTTGTAATGACGGCGGGACATAATATATTTAATAATGGTCATGGGGGTTGGGTTAGCCATATTATCGTATCACCCGGCAGGAGCGGGACTTCTACTCCTTATGGCAGAAACAGAATAGATCATGAGGAGTGGCCTTCACCTTGGATTATACCGTGGCGATGGTATAATAACGCGGATACTAATCATGACTGGGGAATAATTCATGCAGGCCATATTAACATTGGAGGAAGTCGATTTTGGCTTACTGTCGGCACGGATGCTGAACTGCGAAACTTAGAAACAACAGTAATCGGCTTTCCGGGAGGTCTGGATAACCATATGTTCAGAAGTACAGGCAGGTCGTCCCTTCCGACAGCTACTCGCTTTAATATTACAAACTATACAGTAACCGGGTATAGCGGTTCGCCTGTTCTCAACCCGGGCGGAGGGGTTGTGGGTATAGTAAGGGAGCAACTCAACGCTATTAATCATGGTCAGGCAGTAAGGATTACCCCGGAACTTGCCGGTTGGAATTATAATATGATTTTTTAATAGTCAAAACCAGGAAATGATTTTGCACCCCGCTTTGTGTGCAAAGCGGGGTGCAATCCCATATATTTTGAGAGGTGTGTCATGAAAAAAACCGTAGTAATGCTCTTGTCCGTAACCGCTTTGATTTTATTCGCACCGCTGTATGTCCGTGCAAATTCCGAAATAACGGTAAAGGTAAACGGAAATGTAGTTGAGTTAGACCAAAGCCCGATAATTATAGATGAGGAACTTCTTTTGCCTGTGCGTGGGGTGTTTGAAGCAATGGGCTTTGAAGTTTTCTGGAACGACCGCACACGAACCGTGCATCTTGTCTATAAAATAGAGCGTTTTGTCGCCGATGACGAAATGGAGCATCTTACCGAGCATTTTACCGATGACGAAATAGAGAATATGCTCCGTTACAATGCCGAGTTTACTATGACAGTTGGAAGATATCATTTCCGCCGGTGGGGCAAGGCATGGGACATTGATACCCCTGTTCAAATAATTGATGACAGGGCAATGTTCCCTTTAAGTGCACTCTCCGCACCGTTTGGCATAGTAAATGCATCAGCGTTTGGCACAGATGCTGCATGGGACAGTGAACAAAAGATTGCTGAAATATACATGCACAGCGTACCTGAGGGAGTGCAACCAATAGACATTTCTGCGTACGAGCCGCTTACATTTTTTGTTGTTTCCGCAACAGGAGAGATTGAACAAATGGAAGCTACAGTCGCCTACAGAACAGGTGATATTTACGAAAAATGGGCAGAATTAAATGGCTTCACAAATACTTACGTTGTTAATACTTATCCTTCGAGCTTATATGTGATGATTAGTACTGTATCAATATTTGACCCAATGCCTGAAATTTTTGTGCTAATCGTGACACATACAAATGAGCTTGAAACACGCATAAATGGCGAGTATGGTGCGGCGTTGATTGAATCATTGGAGCGTACATTGCGCGGATTTTTATACTTCGATAATTTTATAGTGAATTTAAGGTGATTTATGGAGGATGTAGTAAGCCTTGATTGTAGTGGCTTCCGTTATGCTTCATTATGCACCTGCCCATTTTGGCGTGGTGCTGGAGATACATCAGGTTCTATGGAACGCTCCCTTTTGGCAACGGCATTAGGTGAAATTGCAAGCTACAGCGTAGCCAGAGATGTACCCGCCGCAAGAGTTGTGTTACTGTATGGCAGGGAACATGTATTCTTAATTCCACACGGAGCAAAGCTGCCCTTTGTGCCGAAGGGGAAGGTTTTTAGGATGCGATAAATTGGAAGAATAAATGTTTAATCCCATATTTTCCATGCGCAATATGAACCGTATATGCTCCCTGCTTCTAATCCTCCGTTTCTGTGATTCAGTAATTCTGATACTGTAACAAGTTGAAAGTCTTGTTCTATAAGGCTTGGAATTACGCGTTCCATTGCCTGTGCTGTTGTCTGATGTATGTCATGAAGTAAAATAACTGAACCGTCTTCAACTTGGCTCATGATTCTGTAGTAAATAATGTCTGCATCTCTATCCCGCCAGTCAAGAGGGTCAAGAGTCCACTTTACTATCCCGTAACCTAATTCTGTGGATATATTCACGATTCTTTCGTCTGTGATACCAAAAGGTGGACGATATATGGGCAGCGAGATACCCGTTATTGATTCTATTGCGGCACTTGCAGATTGTATTTCGCTAACTACTTCGTTGTCGGACAGCGAGGTTAAACGGACGTGTGTTTGAGAATGATTTGCGATTTCGTTGCCGAGATTAACCGCGCGGATTAATGTGTCCCGATATGAATCCAGCCTGTTGCCTACCACAAAGAACGTCGCCCTGCCATCGTACTGCTCCAATAGGTCTAATATTTTATCTGTATACGGTGATGGTCCATCATCAAAAGTAAGTGCTACCATGCCCCGGCTTGGAGGCATTGTTGGCGGAGGTTTGGTAGGCTCAGGTGAAGGTTGTGCCGTAGGGGGAGTATGTGTCTCTTCCGGCACTGTAGTTGTCACAGTCGGTTCAATAGATCCTATCCGGTTAGGCTGAAACGTGTTTAAATCATTATTCGGTTCAATAATTGAACACCCGACCGATAAAATGATTGCGAAAATCGTAAATACATAAATTATTTTTTTCATTAATATCTCCTGCGCTTATATTTTGGGAATGCCTCTCACCGATTGTACTTATATTAGTGAATACTGTAAAGATATTGCCTCTGTCAAACATTCGGGAGTTTATATTATAATTATCCCACCAATTTAAAAAAGGATGTGTCGCGCATGAAAAAAACGGGCGAGTTTCAAGAGAGCATTCATCTTGTAGGTTATGAGGAAAAATATCGGGCAAAATTAATCAAAAACAGTGTTATTGCTGATTTTGGACGCGAAAAAGAATCATTGGACGGCTACTGGAATTATGCAATTGACCAATACGACACTTGCTTGCGTCAAAAATGGTTTGAGGAAGTTTACGAAAGCGAAAACGGATTAGAGTATCCGGTTGATTTCAGCTTTGACACATGGGAGAGAATAAAAGTTCCATCGTGTTGGAACACACAAGAAGAACGTTTGCATCTATACGAAGGTACAATTGTGTATACTCGTCGCTTTAAATACAAAAACCACGGTGAGGACAGGGTTTTTATTAAATTCGGCGCATCAAGCTACCAATCCATTGTTTTTGTAAACAAGCAATTCATGGGAACCCATTTGGGCGGCGACACGCCTTTTTTTATAGAAGTAACCGGTGTTTTGCAAAAAGACAATCGTATTATTGTCGCGGTTAATAATACTCGCCGCCGCACCAATGTCCCCTGCGAAAACACAGATTGGTTCAACTACGGAGGAATGCATCGCGGCGTTGAAATTTTGCGTTTGCCCAAGTCATTTATTCAAGGTTTTAAAATAAATTTGCAACCCGGTTCCGAATATAAAAAAATAGATGCATCGGTTTTGATTAACGGGTGCGATAGCGGCACAGCGAAGCTTACCATCCCCGAATTGAACATAGATGCAAATATTCCTATAAATGATGGCAAAGGTTCTGTAAGTATTGAAGCCGTGCCGAAGTTATGGGATGTGGATAACCCGAAGCTGTACGATGTTCAGGTCACTTATGAAAACGATATCATAGCCGAAAAAATAGGCTTCCGTGAAATTAAGGTTTCGGGGGAAGATATTTTATTAAACGGCAAAAAAGTGTTTTTACGCGGCGTATGCGCCCATGAAGAAAGCGTGGAAAATGGACGTGCAATAACCGAAGATGAAATTCGCACAAATTACAAACTTGCAAAAGAGATGAACTGCAATTTTATGCGTCTTGCACATTATCCGCACACAGAAAAAGCGGCACAAATAGCGGACGAAGTAGGTATGATGTTATGGGAAGAAATTCCTGTATATTGGGCTATTGAATTTGGCAACCCGTTAACATACGATGACGCGGAAAATCAATTGCTGGAGCTAATAAACAGGGATTACAACCGTGCAAGCGTTATTATTTGGTCGGTTGGTAATGAAAATGAAGATACCGATTCCCGTCTTGCCTTCATGAGCAAATTGACAAAAACAGCCAAGTATACAGACTCCACGCGTCTTGTAAGTGCCGCTTGTTTAATTGACATGAGCCAACATAAAATAATGGACAGACTATGTGATTATGTAGACGTGATAGGTATAAACGAGTATTTTGGCTGGTACAACCCCGATTTTTCGGAACTGTTGCAAGTTTTTGAAAACAGTGACCCCAAGAAACCCGTTATCATAAGTGAGTTTGGCGCATGTGCAATGCCCGGTATGCGCGGTACGAAAGACGAGCTATTTACGGAAGACAAGCAGCTTCATGTATTCCGGCAACAGATAGACGCTTTCAAGATAGGGCCTTCCTATTTAAGCGGAGTATGCCCTTGGATTTTCTTCGACTTCCGTTGTCCGCGCCGCACAAATGTTTTGCAAGGCTATTACAACCGCAAGGGCTTATTGTCCCCGAACAAAAAGCATAAAAAACTGGCCTTCTACGCAATGCAGGAATTTTATCGGGAGATAAATTAAGAATAATTCAATAAAACATTTATTTTGTTTGAAAAAATTTTTCAGTTATATTATAATCCTGTAATTGTACATTTTTGTAGGAGGCGTTTTTCATGCATAGTGATTTTGTGACAAAAGGAAATAAGGTTGTTCCGCACCGCTCGCTGTTCAAATCAATGGGATATACAGACGAGGAACTTGCAAAACCGTTAATCGGAATTGCGAACGCACACAGCGAGGTCGTTCCCGGTCACATTCACTTGGATGATATTTCAGAAGCCGTAAAGAAAGGAATTCTTGCGGCAGGAGGAACGCCTATTGAATTTCCTTCAATCGGTGTTTGCGACGGAATTTCGATGGGGCATATCGGAATGAAATATTCTTTGCCCAGCCGCGAATTAATTGCGGATTCTGTGGAGTCGATGGTGCTTGCACACGCGTTTGACGCGGTTGTACTTATTCCTAACTGCGATAAAATTGTTCCCGGGATGTTAATGGCGGCGGCAAGGCTGAATATTCCTGCTATTGTGATAAGCGGCGGCCCTATGTTAGCCGGTCGCGTTGCCGGGCGAGCCGTTAGTCTTTCGCAAACATTTGAAGCAGTGGGCGCACACGCCGCGGGTAAAATAGATGACGAAACTTTACAGGAATACGAAGACCAATCCTGTCCGACTTGCGGTTCATGCTCGGGAATGTTCACCGCAAACAGCATGAACTGTATTACAGAAGCCCTCGGAATGGGACTGCCCGGAAACGGGACAACCCCTGCTGTTTTCGCGGAGCGTCTGCGCCTTGCGAAACAAGCGGGTAAGCAAATTATGCACCTTTATAATGAAGGAATAAGACCCCGCGACATTATGACGAAAAATGCGTTTCTTAATGCGCTTACGCTTGATATGGCACTTGGTTGCAGTACAAACAGTATGCTTCACCTTCCCGCGATTGCGTACGAAGCCGGCGTTGATTTGCCATTGACGCTTGCAAACGAAATTAGCGCGAAAACCCCGAATTTATGCCGTCTTGCACCCGCAGGCCCGCACCATATCGAAGATTTATACAATGCGGGCGGCGTTCCTGCTGTGCTAAAAGAACTTTCCACATTGGGGATTATCCACTTGGATGAAAAAACAGTAGCGGGCAAGCTTGGCGATATGGTATCAAAAGCAGTAAATCGCAACCCGGAAGTAATTCGCCCCGCAAACAATCCGTTTTCACCCGTTGGCGGAATAATTGTTCTTACAGGAAACCTGGCAGAAAACGGAAGCGTTGTAAAACGTTCTGCCGTTGCTGATGAAATGATGAAAACAAGCGGTAAAGCCCGTGTTTTTGAAAGTGAAGAAGAATGTGCCGAAGCAATTTACGGCAACAAAATCAAGCCGGGCGACGTAGTTGTAATTCGCTACGAAGGCCCGAAAGGTGGGCCGGGAATGCGCGAAATGCTGAATCCCACCGCCGCGCTTATGGGAATGGGTCTTGGTACGCAGGTTTCGCTAATCACAGATGGTCGTTTTTCAGGCGCGTCACGCGGTGCGTGTATCGGTCACGTTTCGCCGGAAGCCGCAATCGGCGGGTTAATCGGGCTTGTTGAGGAAGGCGATAAAATCGACATAGACATAAACGCGGGAACGCTTCACCTAGACGTTCCCGATGATGTAATTGAAGAACGTCGCAAAAAATGGAGCGCACCCGAGCAGAAAGATTTAAAAGGATATCTCGCACGTTATCAAAAATTAGTAACAGGTGCTGATAAGGGCGCGGTTTTAGTCTAAATATAACGGAAACGAAGGTGAATAAATTGCAACTTAACGGAGCGGAAATTTTAATTGAATGTCTGCTTGAGCAAGGCGTAGACACAATCTTTGGCTTTCCGGGTGGGCGGGTAATTCCCATCTATGACGCACTGTATAAATATAAGGATAAGATTAATCATTATTTGACAAGCCACGAGCAAGGCGCGTCGCACGCGGCGGACGGTTATGCGCGTTCCACGGGGAAAGTTGGTGTTTGCTTGGCAACTTCCGGCCCGGGCGCGACAAATCTTGTTACGGGAATTGCGACGGCATACATGGATTCTTCACCGATGGTGGCAATTACGGGCAACGTGCCTGTTCCTATGCTTGGAAAAGACAGTTTCCAAGAAGTTGACATCACGGGAATTACAATGCCTATTACAAAACATAATTTCATTGTAAAAGATGTAAACGAACTTGCGGAAACAGTTCGCCAGGCGTTTCATATTGCGCGAAGCGACAGACCCGGCCCCGTTCTTATTGATATTCCTTCCGATATACAAACCGCTTCTTGTAATTTTTCCGCGAAAACGCCGCTTGCAGCTGTTCGTGAAAGCACGCGGATTACTCCGCAAAAATTAAACGAAGCGGCGGAGTTAATTCATGCCGCAAAGAGACCACTCATCTACACGGGCGGCGGAGTAATTGCTTCCGAAGCGTCGGCGGAACTTTGTGAATTTGCGGCGATATTGGGCGCGCCTGTTTGCGTTAGCGCGATGGGAATCGGCGGTTTTCCGTCGTCGAATGAAATGCATGTCGGCATGATTGGAATGCATGGCACAGCCGTCGCAAACACTCTCGCAACCGAATGTGATTTTTTAATTGCAATAGGCGCGCGTTTTTCTGACAGAGTTGTAAATAACGCAAACGGTTTTGCCTCGGGTGCGAAAGTTCTTCATATTGACATCGACGCGGCGGAAATTGATAAAAATATTTGTACAGCTTATTCGATTGTGGGCGATGTTAAAAAAGTTTTATCGTTGTTAAATCCGCTTTTGAAAAAACAAGATTGCACGGAATGGAAAAATCGCGTAAGCGAATTAAAAGCAAAATATCCGAATGTCCAAAGGGAAGCAAGCGGCGCGCTTGAAGGGCAATATGTAATTCAACGTCTTAGCGCACTTGCGGCGGATAAAGCAATTTTTGTAACAGATGTTGGGCAGCATCAGATGTGGGCGTGTTTAAATCTTCAAATAGAAGAGCCGCGAAAATTTATTACATCGGGCGGGCTTGGCACAATGGGCTTCGGTCTTGGCGCGGCAGTCGGCGCGGCGGTCGCGAATCCCGGCGTTCCTGTTATAAATATCGCGGGTGACGGTTGCTTCCGAATGAACAGTATTGAACTCGCAACCGCAGTTGAATATGATTTGCCGGTCATAGAAGTTGTAATTAATAATCATGTTTTGGGAATGGTTCGGCAGTGGCAAAAATTATTTTTCGGGAAAAGATATTCGGCAACGTCGTTGCATGGAAAAGTTACCGACTTTGTAAAATTATCCGAAGCATACGGTGCGGTGGCATTTAACGTAACAACGCCCGAAGAAGTTGACGACGCGATTTTAAAAGCACTCGCGTTGAAAAAACCCTGCGTTATTAACTGTGAAATTGGTCAGGACGAAAGTGTTTTCCCGATGGTTCCACTTGGAAAAGGCGTAGGTCAGTTTATTTTGAAGGAGGCGGAATAAAATGCGTCATATCCTTTCAATTGTTGTGATTAATAACGCGGGTGTTCTCGGGCGCGTTGTAGGATTATTCAGCCGCCGTGGTTATAACATCGACAGCCTTAGCGTCGGAACTTCCGAAGACCAGCGCTACGCGCGGATTACTGTTTCCGTTCAAGGTGACGACCAGGTTGTCGCACAAATCCAAAAGCAAGTTGCGAAACTTGTTGATGTTCAAGATGTGTTTGAACTAAAACCGGAATGTGCAATTTTCCGCGAGTTATGCCTTGTAAAAGTAGAAGCAACCGCAGCAGCGCGGCCCGATATTTTTAATGTGGCAAGCGTATTCCGCGCAAACATTATAGATGTTTCCACAAAAACAATCACGATGGAGCTAAACGGCGACTTGGATAAAACCAACGCCTTCATCGAATTGATGAAACCATACGGGATTTTAGAAATTGTGCGTACCGGTTTGGCGGCAATCGCACGCGGTGCTGAGAAGGCTAAAATTTAATGACTTAAAAAGCTAATTAAAAAACCATAAAAATAGGAGGAAACAAAAATGGCAAAATTGTATTACCAGAATGACTGTGATTTAGGAATGCTAAAGGGCAAAAAAGTAGCAATTATCGGCTATGGAAGCCAAGGACATGCTCACGCTCTTAACTTGAAAGAGTCGGGTGTGGACGTTGTTGTCGGTTTAAACGCGGGCAACCCTCATGCAGAAGACGCAAAAGCCGCAGGTTTGGAAACCGCTCTTACGGCGGACGCGGCGAAAATGGCGCAAATTATTGTAATTCTTGTGCCGGATGAGCTTGGCCCGGTAATTTTTGAAAATGATATCAGACCGAATCTTTCCGCAGGCGATTATTTAATGTTTGCGCACGGTTTTAATATACATTACGGTCAAATTGTTCCGCCGAAAGATGTAAACGTGTTTATGATTGCGCCGAAAGGCCCGGGTCATACCGTTCGCAGTCAATATCAAGAAGGCAAAGGCGTTCCCGCGCTTGTTGCGGTTTATCAGGATGCAACCGGCGACACGCTTAAAACCGCGCTTGGTTATGCGGCAGGAATCGGTTCCGCGCGTGCGGGAATTCTTGAAACTACATTTAAAGAAGAAACCGAAACAGATTTGTTCGGTGAGCAAGCTGTTCTTTGCGGCGGCGTTTCCGAGTTAATGAAAGCCGGGTTTGATACGCTTGTTGAAGCCGGATATTCGCCTGAAGCCGCATATTTCGAGTGCATTCACGAAATGAAATTAATCATAGACATGGTTGTTCAAGGCGGGCTTTCCTATATGCGTTACTCCATCTCCGACACCGCTGAATACGGCGATTACATGATTGGCAAACGCATTATCACCGATGAAACCAAAAAAGAGATGAAAAAAGTTTTAGGTGAAATCCAAGACGGAACATTTGCCAAAAACTGGATTTTAGAAAACAAAGCAAACCGCGCAGGTTTTATGGCAAAACGACGCATCGAGCAAGAACTTCCTGTTGAAAAAGTTGGAGAAACTTTACGCGGAATGATGAGCTGGTTGAAAAAATAAAAAATTTTCTGGAATTTCACCCCGGAATCCTCACAAACTTTTATTAGAAATCGCGCATTATCGCGTGGTGAGCTAAACGAATGCTTCCCACGCGATTAGCGCGATTAGCTACATAATAAAGGAGTTGATTATTTGAAAATAACAATTTTTGATTCGACTTTACGTGATGGCGCACAGGCAGAAGGGATTTCATTTTCTGTTACAGATAAAATAAAAATCGCTCAAGCTCTCGACAGCTTGGGCGTGGATTATATAGAGGCGGGAAACCCCGGCTCAAACCCGAAAGACTTGGAGTTTTTTCGTTATTTCAACGAAAACGGAGATAAGTCTCTTCGACATGCAAAACTGATTGCGTTCGGAAGCACTCGCCGAAAAGGGATTTCCGCGAAGGAAGATAAAAACGTGAACGCGCTTTTGGAATCCGGCGCGGGTTCGGTTTGTATTTTCGGAAAGTCGTGGGATTTTCATGTTACGGAAATTTTAAACGCTACGCTTGACGAAAACCTTGAAATGATTTGCGATACGGTTGCGTATTTAAAATCGCAGGGTAAAGAAGTTATGTTTGATGCGGAGCATTTTTTTGACGGGTATAAAAATAATCCGGAGTATGCATTCGCTTCGCTGAAAGCCGCACAAGACGGCGGTGCTGCCGCGCTTGTGCTTTGCGACACAAATGGCGGCTGTTTCCCGAATGAAATTTATGAAATCGTAAAAAAAGTTGTTGCGGAGTTTGAAGTTCCCGTTGGAATTCACACGCATAACGATTGTGAAATGGCGGTTGCAAATTCTATTATGGCAGTCGAAGCGGGCGCGACACAGGTTCAAGGCACATTCACCGGTTTTGGCGAGCGTTGTGGAAACGCGAATCTTTCGGCAATTATCCCGGGTTTGCAATTGAAAAAAGGATACGATTGCATCTTTCCCGATGAAATGCAAAACTTGACACGCACAGCGCGTTTTATTTCGGAAGTCGCGAATACTTCATTAAATAAACGTGCTGCTTATGTCGGGCAAACAGCGTTTGCGCACAAAGGCGGTATGCATATTGATGCGGTTGCGAAAAATCCTGAAAGTTTTGAACATATCAATCCGGAAAAAGTAGGCAATGCGCGACGCAATTTAATGAGCGAGGTTTCCGGTCGAAGCACACTTCTAAAAAAAGTTCAGCAGGTGAACCCTAAAATTACTCGTGATAGTCTGAAAATGGCAAGAGTAATGGAAAAATTAAAAGAGCAGGAGCGCAAGGGTTATCAATTTGAGAATGCTGAAAGTTCGTTTGCTTTGAAAATACGGCGAATTATAAGTAAAAGAAAACCACTTTTTGAGTTGTGTTATTTTAAAATTATCAGCGAAGATATGGCTTCCGCTTCTAAAAATGTTAACGCCACCGCCATACTAAAAATTCATGTAGACGACTATTCCGTAACAAAATCCCTTGATTCCATTAATGTAATCGTGGCAGAGGAGGGAAACGGCCCTGTAAACGCGCTTGACAGCGCACTTCGTAAGGCTCTTGACCCCTATTACGGAGAAGTATTGAAAAATGTAAAACTAACCGACTACAAAGTTCGCGTTCTTGACAGTAACGATGCAACACAATCAAAAGTTCGTGTTTTAATCGAGTCTACAGATGGCACGCGAAAATGGAGTACCGTCGGCGTTTCCCCGAACGTCGTAGAAGCAAGCTGGGAGGCGTTGATGGACAGCATTAAATTTAAACTGATTATGGACAGGGATAAACGATACGAAGTTTTTGCGTATTAACCTTCAAATGCAAACGCCGTCAACGCCGCGATATTTTTTATATGAATTACTTTGTACCGCGTCTCAATCCAGTCACTCTCGGCAAACCTGCTTAAAATTTTACTGACAGTCACCCGTGACGCTCCGATTGTGTCGGAAATTTCGTCGTGGGTGCAAGTTACGCAGTTATTTTTTGCGTTGTCAATTATATAAATTGCAATTCTTTTATCCGCCTGTAAAAAAGATATATTTTCAATATAATTTGAAAACAGGCGGATTGTTTTTGACAAATATTCAAGCATATCCAATGCGAATTGCGGTTCGTTTCCGATAATATTTTTCATCATTAGTTTGTCGATGAGTATTATTTCGGATTTTTTCAATGCTCGCGCACACGAAGCTCGCGGCAGATTATCAAAAAACGCCGATTTTCCAAAAAGGCTTCCGCCCTCGAACGACACAAGAATTCTCTCCAAACCGCTGGGCGAACCGACATATATTTGAACTTTTCCACTCATTAAATAGTAAACGTGACCGGCATCATCGCCCTGCATATAAATCACTTGATTTTTTTCGTAAGTTTTCGGTTTATCCAAACTGTCAAAAATTTCTTTATTTTTCAGGCGAAAGACGCTTCTCTCTGCGTTAAATGCCGAAAATGTGTTGTTTGTCATTTAAAATCATTCCTAAAATAATTTTTTGAATTGTAGCGTACTTTACATTTCATATCAACAACCGGTGTTATTATTAAAAAAACGAGAAGAGAGGTGCAAATTATGGGCATGACCATGACTCAAAAAATTTTAGCCGCACACGCGGGTTTGGAGAGTGTTTCGGCAGGGCAGTTAATTGAAGCTAAGCTTGATTTGGTACTTGGAAACGATGTCACCACACCTGTTGCAGTGAAGGAATTTGCGAAAATCGGGGTTGACAAAGTTTTTGATAAGAAAAAAATTGCGATTGTTCCCGACCATTTTACGCCGAACAAGGATATTCTATCGGCAGAGCATTGCAAGCAGATTCGCGAATTCGCCCATAAATATGAAATTGAAAATTATTTTGAAGTGGGTGAAATGGGAATCGAGCATTGCCTTATTCCCGAAAAAGGGCTTGCAGTGCCGGGCGATGCTATAATCGGTGCGGATAGTCATACCTGCACTTACGGTGCGCTTGGTGCGTTTTCAACGGGTGTTGGAAGCACGGATATGGCTTGTGCAATGGCGATTGGCGGTACTTGGTTTAAGGTTCCGCCCGCTCTTAAATTTGAGCTTGTGGGTAAGCCCGCGAAATGGGTTTCCGGTAAGGATATTATTTTGCATATCATAGGCATGATTGGTGTGGACGGCGCGCTTTATAAATCTATGGAATATTGTGGTGAAGGCTTGCAATATCTTTCTATGGATGACCGTTTTTGTATCGCGAATATGGCAATTGAAGCGGGCGCAAAAAACGGAATTTTTCCCGTAGATGAAAAAACCCGTGCATATGTAAAAGAACACGCAACACGCCCGGGCGTTGAATACACTGCCGATGCCGACGCTGAATACGAAGCAACCTACACAATTGACCTTTCTGCTTTGCGCCCGACGGTTGCATTCCCGCATCTGCCCGAAAATACAAAAATAATTGACAACGTGGGCGAGGTAAAACTTGATCAAGTTGTAATAGGAAGCTGCACAAACGGACGTATTGAAGATATGCGTGTTGCGGCAGGAATTCTGCGCGGGAAAAAAGTTGCGAAAGGTTTGCGCGTTTTAATTTTCCCCGGAACACAAAATATTTCGTTGCAAATGATTGAAGAAGGGCTTATGCAAGATTTCATCAAAGCAGGCGCGGTTGTTTCACCCGCTACCTGCGGGCCTTGTCTTGGTGGGCATATGGGAATTCTTGCGAAAGGTGAACGCGCTCTTGCCACAACAAACCGAAATTTCGTAGGGCGCATGGGTTCGCCGGAAGCGGAAGTTTATTTGTCAAGCCCGGCAGTTGCGGCGGCTTCGGCACTTACGGGATATATTACAGACCCGGAGAAAATATAATCATATGACTATCCGTGACATGGAAATTTATGACTTAGATTTTTTGTCTGAACTTTATTTTCAGTTTTGGGGCGAGAAATCTAATGTGGTAAAAGTGCGGAAGAAATTTTCTCAATTGCAAGAAAATCCTGCTTATATTCTTCTTTGCGCTGTTGAAGACGACCGACTGGTAGGTTCTGTTATGGGTGTAATTTGCGAAGAACTTTATGGCGAATGTCAGCCGTTTCTTGTAGTGGAAAATATGATTGTAGACAGCAGTTGTAGAAAAAAAGGAATAGGGAAATTACTATTTGCAGAATTGGAAAAGCAAGCGAAAAAGCGAGAGTGTTCGCAAATTTTACTTGTAACGGAAAGCAACCGCGAAGATGCTTGCGGGTTTTACGAATCGTTGGGATTTCATCCGACTGCAAATAAGGGGTATAAGAAAAAAATTTAACAAACGGAGTTGATTTTATGAAAGCAAAAGGTTCTGTTTTTAAATACGGCGATAATGTTGACACAGACGTAATAATCCCGGCGCGGTATCTGAATGACTCACGCCCGGAAAGTCTTGCGGCGCACTGTATGGAAGATATTGATGCCTCCTTTCCGCAACGTGTAAAGCCCGGTGATATCATTGTCGCAGATAAAAATTTCGGTTGCGGTTCGTCTCGCGAGCACGCTCCCATTGCAATCAAGGCTTCTGGAATTTCGTGTGTAATTGCCGAAACATTCGCGCGGATTTTTTATCGTAATGCAATCAATATCGGTTTGCCGATTTTAGAATGCCCACAAGCGGCGAAAGCAATTAAAGCCGGTGAAGAAGTCGAAATCGACTTCACGACCGGCACAATTACAAATGTAAGCACGGGCGATAAATTCCAAGCCGCGCCCTTCCCCGAGTTTATGCAAGAGCTGATGGCGGCGGGCGGTTTAGTCGAACGTACAAAGAAAAAACTAAGCGCGTAGTCCAAAAAGGATAGATTTCTGTGACAAAGCTGGACAATCTAACGGACGAGCAAAAGCAACATGAAATACACGCTTTTCGCGAAAGACAGCGAATAATGATAAGCCGAGGCAAAGTAATTGTCATTGCCATTGCAATTTTTTCAATGTTGGGCGCGGTATATAATGTCGTCACCAATTATAACGTTGGTGTTATAATTGGTGCGGTATTTAGTATTTGTTGTTCTGTTGCCCTCATAAAAGGCGTTCCGTGGGTGCGATATTTTTTCATTGTTTCGTTTATTTTAAGCGCGTTTATTGTGTTTCTTGCTCTTGATATGGTATCACCGCCGCGGAGCTTTTCCGAAATATCAGGGCAAACGGTTGCCGCAATCTTTGATTCCGCCACGGGTGAAACTACATTCACCGTTGTGAATGAAACTACTTTTCCGCGCGAAGAACTTGAAGGTGTTACCGCAATTTATGTATGGTTGTCTGTATTGCTTGCGGTTTATATCATTTGTGCAAACATTCTTATGTTCAGCAAAAGTGTAAAAGAATATCTGTATGCTGAAAGATATCAGTAAAGGAGATTGATTATGGCAAATTTTAAAATTGCCACAATCCCGGGCGATGGAATCGGCCCTGAGATTGTGGTTGAAACGATAAAAGTTTTAGAAAAAATCGGCGAACTTTTTGGGCATTCATTTGAGTTTACGGAAGTTTTGGCGGGCGGAATAGCTATTGATAAAGTGGGCGTTCCGTTGCCGGATGAAACAGTTGAGGTTTGCAAGAAAAGCGACGCTGTTCTTTTAGGAGCGGTTGGTGGGTGGAAATGGGATGTTCTTCCCGGTAATATGCGCCCGGAACGCGCACTTCTTGGGATTCGCGGGGCGCTTGGGCTTTACGCGAACTTGCGTCCGGCGGTTTTGCATGACGCGCTCAAAGACGCTTGTCCTCTTCGTCCGGACATTGCGGCGGATGGAATTGACATTATGATTGTTCGCGAATTAACAGGCGGTATGTATTTCGGTGACCGCGGTCGCAAGGAAACGGATTTGGGCGAAGCCGCCTGGGATACGGAAATGTATGCCGTAGATGAGGTGAAGCGTATTGCAATCACGGCATTCGAGCTTGCGCGTTTGCGCAAGAAAAAATTAACGAATGTTGACAAAGCAAATGTTCTTGAATCGTCGCGGCTGTGGCGCGAGGTTATTCTTAATGTTGCGAAAAATTATCCCGATGTCGCGCTTGACCATCTTTACATCGACAACGCTGCAATGCAAATCATTCGCGACCCCGGCTCTTATGACGTTATGGTGACAACAAATATGTTTGGTGATATCCTTTCCGATGAAGCCAGTCAAATTACGGGTTCAATAGGAATGCTTCCCTCCGCCAGCTTGAACAAGGATAATTTCGGAATGTACGAGCCGATTCACGGCTCCGCGCCCGATATCGCGGGGCAGGACAAAGCTAACCCTATCGCTACAATTCTTTCTGCCGCAATGATGCTTGAATATACGTTTAAACTTCCGGCGGAAGCAAAGGCAATCGAAAGCGCCGTAACCGCCGTATTGAAAACAGGCGCACGCACCGGTGATATTATGTCGGACGGAATGAGGCTCGTCGGTACGAAGGAAATGGGACGGCTTATTCTGGAGGCAATCAAAGGTTAAGGCGCAATGGATACATTTGTAATGGATACGTTTACAGTAGTTGCGTTGTTTATCGGCGGGGCGTGTTGTTTATTTATTTCAATGTGGGGCATGAAACGATTTTATAGAATCGTGAAAAATGGAATCTTTGTTGACGCAACGATAGTCAGAACCGAAAAAGAAAAAATGAATAATCCCGGTGAAATTATTGCAACATCGTACACGTTTGTGCCGATACTGAAATACACCGTTGAGGGGAAAGAATATCAGGCGGAATTTGGCGATGGTAACAGCAACAGTCACCCGGAATTCCTTGACGGGAAAGCCGTGGTTATTTGTTGCGAAAAAAACAACCCCGAAAATTTTTTTGTTAAAGATGATAAAAAACAATTCCTTAGAAGTATTTTGTTTATGATTTTCGGACTGGTTTTTATTTTTGTTGCTGTTTATGCGGGGTTGATGTAGCAGGATTGTTAATTAAGAAAAAGGGATAGGGTAATGAAAGAAAACCTTAACGAAATATTGCGGCAATTCGGTTTCGCAACCTCTGCCGAGACAGAGCATTTGCGCACGCTGAACAACAGCACATGGTCTGTTGATGGCGCATATATTTTGAAGCAAAACAGTGATAAAAGCCAAGTAGAAAAGTCAGTCATCATGAATAATTTTTTACGCGGGGAAGGAATTCCCGTTGTGGAATATTTGGCGGCAGACACAGGAGACGATTTTATTGCTTTCGAGGATTACTTTTATACGGTAATGCGCAAAATGAAAGGCGAACACGTTGGAGCGTTCTCGGGCGATTTTATCGACAGGGCGTATCATGCGGGCGTTGAAATCGCGCGGCTTCACAAGGCGTTAAAAAAGTTTTCGGGTTTTGCGGAAGATTATAATTCCGATTTGATTCATGATTTGAAAAATTGGGTCAGCCAGGAAATAGAATCCAAAAACATAGACGTGCCGCGTGAAATAATGGATTCATGCCTTGATTTTGCCGAGGTTTATTATGCGTTGCCGCGGCAATTAATTCATAGGGATATTCAATACGGAAACATATTGTTTGATAACAACAGGCTTTCCGGTTTTTTGGATTTTGATTTATCGCAAAAAAATGCGCGTATTTTTGATGTTGTGTACTTTCTGAATGCCATTCTCGCTGATAATAATTTTAACGACAGCGACTCCGTTAAACAGTGGCGGCAACTTGCCGATTCGTTTTTACAAGGCTATCATTCCGAAAACAAACTTTGCGCCGCCGAAATAAACGCATTTCACAAGATGGCTCTTTCAATCCAGCTTATTTTTATTGCATGGTTCGCGTCCAATCAAACGGATTTGATTGCGCAAAATATCGAGATGGCGAAATGGATTTTTTCAAATAAGGATATATACGAGTTCACAGTGAAAGGAATATGAAAAATGAATTTCAAGAAATATCGCCCCGCGCCCGTGATTGATTTCCCCACCCGCACATGGCCGAACAAGCGGCAAACCGCCTCGCCTTTGTGGTGCAGTGTAGACTTACGTGACGGCAATCAGTCGCTTGTTACGCCGCTTACAATGGAGCAAAAGTTGGAATTCTTTAAATATCTTGTGCGAATCGGGTTCAAGGAGATTGAAGTTGGGTTTCCGGCGGCTTCGGACGGCGAATTTCAATTTATCCGCACGCTAATCGAGCAAAATTTAATTCCCGAAGATGTGACAATTCAAGTGCTGACGCAATCGCGCGAACCTATTATTCGCAGAACGTTTGAATCGCTGCAGGGTGTGAAAAAAGCTACGGTGCATTTGTATAACGCAACTTCGCCGCTGTTCCGTGAGGTTGTTTTCGGTAACTCGAAGGAGAAGACTATTGAGCTTGCGGTTTTCGGCGCGGAAATGTTTTGTAAATTGGCAGACGAAAGCAACGCCGGCGAACAATTTAATTTTGAATATTCGCCCGAGTGTTTTTCGCAAACGGAGCTAGATTTTGCTGTGGAGGTCTGCAATGCCGTGATTTCCGCGTGGGAAGGGCGCAACGTGATTATTAATTTGCCCTTCACCGTCGAGTCGTTCACGCCGAATGTACATGCAGATATGATTGAATATGTATGCGGAAAATTAAAAAATCGTGAAAAAATTACGGTCAGTTTGCACGCGCACAATGACCGCGGAACAGCCGTTGCCGCCACAGAATTATGTTTGCTTGCGGGCGCAGACAGAGTGGAGGGAACGCTTTTCGGTAACGGAGAACGTACCGGAAACGCGGATATTATCACTCTTGCGATGAATTTATATTCGCAGGGTATTGACCCCGGGCTGGATTTTTCAAACATAGATGAAGCAATAGAACTTTACGAACGCTCAACCTGTTTGCCCGTTCATCCGCGGCATCCGTATACGGGCGAGCTAGTTTACACCGCTTTTTCCGGCTCGCATCAAGATGCGATTCGCAAAGGAATGGCGGCGAAATCCGGCGATAATTGGCAAATTCCTTATCTTCCCATAGACCCTGCCGACGTCGGGCGCGGTTACGACCCAATTATTCGGGTGAACAGCCAATCCGGAAGCAGCAGCGCGGCGTATATATTAGAAACAAAATTCGGCATTCCTGTTCCGAAAGTCGTTCAAAGGGATTTTGGGCCGATTATCACCGCTTATTCCGATTCGCAAAGCGAGGAGCTTTTACCGGATAAAATCAAAAAATTGTTTAAAGAAACTTATATTCTTGAAGCACCGAATAAATTTATCGAACGAATCGAATATGCGCAAGAAAACGAAATTTTCACTATATCCTGTATAATTGAAAAAGGCGGCAAACCCCTTACAATCAACGGAAAGGGTAGGGGAGGGATACATGCATTTTGCAATGCCGTAAAAGATGCATTTGGATTAGAATTCGATGTAGGTCATTACAGCCAGCACACACTTGATGCTAAGGAGGGCGCGGAAGCCCCCGCCATTACCTATATAGAGATTAAAATGAACGGCAAAAACTATTTTGGCGCGGGAATTAGCCGAAGCACAACAAACTCCGCGTTGAAGGCTGTTGTTAGCGCGCTAAACAATAGTTTAAAATGAATATCCGAATTATGGCAATCGGCGATTACGAAAAAGTCTACTCCCTTTGGCTGAGCACGCCAAACATGGGATTAAATAATCTTGATGATTCCAAAGAGGGTATAGCGAAGTATCTTGCGAGAAACCCGAATACTTGTTTTGTCGCCGAAAAAAACGCCGAGATTATCGGCGTTATTTTAAGCGGCCACGACGGACGCAGGGGATATATCCATCATATGGCGGTTGCGCAAAGCGAACAACGAAACGGCATTGGTGCTTCCTTAGTCGATACCGCTTTGTCCGCGCTTGAACAGGAAGGTATAAAAAAGGTCGTGTGTGTTGTGTTTGCTCAAAACGAAAAAGGCAACGCGTTTTGGGAAAAACACGGGTTCACCACCCGACTCGATTTAGTTTACCGCGATAAGGCGTTAGTGGAATTGACGAGAATTGATACATGATTTACGCACGATAAAGAGTTTCGTGCGTTTCTTTTAATTGCTTTATTATAGGAAGCTTTTGCGGGCATTTTTTCTCGCACACGCCGCATTGCGTGCACTTTAGCGGACTTTCACTTTTTGTCCATGCTGTGCCGCGCATTGTTTCGTTGTATAGGGATATTGCGTGCTCGGTTAGCTCGTATACACGGTGTGTGTTCATTATACCGAAAAGATGGGGTATGTTTATTTCTTGCGGGCAAGGCTTACAGTAGTCGCAGGAGGTGCAGTAGAGTTCGGCAAGTTTTTTGTTCTCTTCCAGTATTTTTTTGATTTGGGTTATTTCTGCATCGGTTAGGTGCGAAAGACGCGCGGCTATTTGGGCGTTTTCTTCTACCTGTGTCATCGTACTCATGCCGGATAGGGCTATGTCCACGTTCGGATTTGCCAAAACAAAACGCATTGCCATTTCTGCGGTACTTGTGGGTTTTTCTTTTAAAAGACCGCGAATTAACTCACTGGGCGCGCCAAGCTTTCCGCCGCCTACTGGTCCCATTATTACCACGCCAAGACCTTTTTCCTTGGCGTAGATAAGGTTTTCTTCGTTTGAACGGTCGAGCAGATTATATTGGATTAGTAACGATTCAAAACGCCCGCTGTCAACTATTTCGCGCAGATTTTTTGCATCGTCATGGAATGAAAACGAGATGTGCTTAATTAATCCTTCGGACTTTGCGTGTTCCGCCGCCTGAAGCGGGCCGTTCGTCAGAGTTTCCCAATGTTTGAAACCGGCCAAATTAATGCCCCAAAAATGGTAAAAATCTATATAATCCATATCGAGATTTTTTAGGGAATTTTCCAGCCGCCCGCGCCAGTCGTCCGCACTGTCGTTTTCGATTGGATTTTTCGTTGATACATAAATTTTATCGCGTCTGCCTTTTACGGCGCGGCCCACGGCGGCTTCACTCAATTTATCGCAGTAATACGGTGCGGTGTCGATGTAATTTACGCCGAGTTCAAATGCGCGGTGCATCATCGGGATTGCTAAATCGTCGTCTATTTCCGCGCCGCGCATGGGAAGCCGCATCGCGCCGAAACCCAACGTCGACATTTTTATTCCTGTTTTGCCAAACTCTTTGTATATCATGGAATCCTCCAAAGAAAAAAACCCTAACCAACCGGCAGGGCATTTGTTTTATATAGCTACTTTGTTCACCATTTTGGTGAGTTTAGATTTTTTTCTTGCGGCGGTATTTTTATGATAAACGCCTTTGGAAGCCGCCTTATCTATCGCGGCGATTGCTTGAACAAGAAGGGTTTTTGCGTCGCCGGTTTTCGCGGAAGCGGCAACAACAACTTTTTTAATCGCCGTTTTAGTTGCAGATTTAATATGTTTGTTACGCGCTTGTCTTTTTGCGGCAACAAGAATACGCTTTTGCGCCGATTTTATATTTGCCAAATCTTTTCACCTCCTTCGCAGAATGTATTTTCGCAAAAATCTAAGAAAATGTCAAGGCGTGAAAAATAACGGTAAGCGTAGACGCGAATACTCCGTGCAAAAATTTCGCGAACAGATACGCTCCGTTTTTTATTCCTGTTCCGGCGGTAAAATGAAATGACTGTGCGTGAACGGAAAACCCGCCAAACGCAATAACAAATGCAGTGCAGGCAAGTGTAATTATCGTTGGCTCCAAAGAAGAAATTCTTCGTGCTCCGCCGGTAACTTCGATTAAGCCCGCGAAAATTCCGTGAGAAATTGTGCCGCCCGGCAAGCCTATTGTCTCGAAAACGGCAAGAACAACGCTAAAAAAAATAATTAAACCTCCGATAATCGTCATGGATTCCATGGCGTTTTTTACTGCGTCTCCGAGGATTTTCCCGACAGAATGTACGTTCGGGCATCTGTTTTCTCGATATTTATGAAAACTTGTACGGAAAGAAAATTTCTCGAAAGGTTGTTTGGAATCAAAATTTTTTCGGAGAAGCAAACCGACAATCAACGCCGCAAAAATATGCGCCGCCCATAAAACATAACCCACTTGAACATTCTCAAACATTCCTACACCAACGACCCCTAAAATAAAAAGCGGCCCTGCGTTATTGCAAAAAGAAATAAGATGTTGCGCCTCTTGCGCTGAAAGTTGTCCGTTGCGTCTTAAATCTCCGACTGTTTTCGCTCCAATCGGATAGCCGGAGGTTAATCCTGCCACAAGTCCGAAACCGGCGGCTCCGGGTAGCCCGAAAATTTTCCGCATAGCAGGCGAAAGCAAGTCTGACATAAACTCCGCAAAACCCAGTGAAATCAGCATGTTTGTGGCGATTATAAACGGTAAAAGCGTAGGCAGCACATTGTTAAACCACAACAACAGACCTTCACGAGAAGCTGTTAAAACAATTTGCGGAAAAATTAATAAAAAAACATTGAACAACACTACTAAGATTGGTATAATCAAAAAAAATCTCTCCGAAAATGTTAAAATTATATTAAAAAAATGTCTTGACCGGGAAGGTTGATTCTGATATGGCAGAGCGCAGACGACCTCCACATGACCGCAGACCCCCTCGAATAAATATCAAAGACGAAGAACACTACGAACGCCCCGGGCAGTCGCCGCGGAGTTATGATGAACGCCGCCCGGTTTCGCGCGGTTATTCAAATGGTCCGCGCCGTAGAGAACCCCGCGGTCCTCGTGGAAGAAATCCGCACAACCGCAACGCGCCCCCCGTTTCTAACCGAAGGCGCAGACCGCCCCGTCCCCCAAAAAAAGGGAAACTCATGACCGTTCAAGCAACCGTTGTTGTCGCGTTGTTTTTCGGTTTTGTAATAGCTTACATGACACTTCGCTTTTATGGTGTTCTCTCGCAGGATGTTGATATTATGACCTTGCGGCTGGGAAACATGGAGCATCAGCAATCCGTGCCGGGCATGATAATCAGATACGAAGAAGTTTTCAATGCAAACCGGGACGGACATATTCTTTTTACCGTACAAGAATTTGAGCGTGTGCGAAGCGGCGTACCGGTTGCAAGCATTCGAGATCTGGAAGCGGTTGCGCGAAACGAGCAGGAATGGGAGCGTTTGATAAAAGAGATAATCGGCGTACATGGAATGCGTCATGCGACGGTATCCGACCCGCTGGTAGAGCGAATGAACACCGACCTTCGCAACCGAATGGATAAAAGTATGCATCACCATATGCAAACGAATCTGAACGATGTTTACGCCCTCTTAATAACGCTCACGGAAATCACAGAAACTAGAAACCGTGTAATTGTTAACGAATCGGTTAATGCGCGTAACGATTTGAACCGGCAGTTTGATATTCTTAATATGCACAGTGAAATGACCCTAAGCGATATTTATGCGACACAGACGGGGATTATGTCCCCTATAATAGACGGTTTTGAAACCCGGTTCACGCCGTATAATATGAACGAATTGAGTCGCGAGGAAGTGCGGATTACCGTAGACCACGACGCAATCATCCCCGCACGCGAGGTAAGCGCGGGAGACGAAGTTTTCAAAATTGTTTCAAGAAACGAATGGTATGTAGCTGCGTGGATGCCGCATGAAATGGTGAATGGTTTATCGGAAGGAACGGACCGGACAATTTTCTTGGAAAACGCGAAAACCGGGCGGTTCGAGCCTATACCCGCGCGTGTAATGAAGCGGGATTATCACCACCACGATGCATTTGTAATTTTCCGAATCACAAGAAATATAACGGAGTTTTTGCATCAACGAAATGTAAACATCCGCATAACCGAAAATGTTCAAAGCGGTTTTGTGATTCCTTCTTCGGCGATTGCTACCCGCAGATTTTTCCGTGTACCGCTTACTCATGTTCATGTAGTTCACGGAACGGATGAAAGTTATGTGATGCATCGGCGTGATGAAGGTTCGCAGCTTGTTCCCATTCACATTTATGAAAGCACCGATTCGCACGTTTATATTTTAGAAGATTCCATAAGGCTATTTCCGGGGGATGCCCTTTCGCCTGTTGACCCGATAAACACGCTTCACATAATGTCGGAAACGGATATGCAAATTGTATACGGGGTTTATCGCACAACGCTGAATTCTGCGGATTTTCGCGTAATAAACTTACACGAAGAACTTCCCGAAGGCGGCGGCAATATTGTGCTTGACCCGGCACAAAACCCGGGAATCAGGCAATTCGACAGTATAGTAATTGACGCTGCAATGGTGCGTCAGGGGCAGGTTGTGAGATGATAATTGAAAACGTGGCTAAAATTCGCGAAAAAATTTCAGCTTCCGCGAAAAAATCAAGCAGAGACCCCGCTGAAATCAAGGTTATTGGCGTAACAAAAACGGTGGGTGTTCAGCTCATAAGTGAACTTTTGACGGCAGGAGTAACGGAAATTGGCGAAAATCGTGTTCAGGATTTTTTGCCGAAATACGATGAGTTTCAGAATTTAGAAAATCGTCCAAGCGAGTGGCACTTTATCGGGCATCTGCAAAGAAATAAAGTAAAATTCATATCAGACAAGGTAGACTTGATCCATTCCGTAGATTCTTTGCCTTTGGCTGACGAGATTAACAGGCGTGGAGAAAAAATTGGTAAAATAATCAATATTTTGGCAGAGATTAACATATCGGGCGAGTCCAGTAAATACGGGTTACAGCCGGATGAAATTCTTGAATTCGTGAAAAACCTTGTGAATATGCGGTTTGTACGGCTCTCGGGCTTAATGACCGTCGCGCCATTTGTAGAAAACCCGGAAGAAAACCGCGATTATTTCAAGAAAATGCGAAATTTAATGGTTGACATAAATACCAAAAGTGTTTATCATGCAGAATTAGGAAACTTGTCCATGGGTATGAGCCTTGATTATGAAGTTGCAATCGAAGAGGGTGCAACCATGGTGAGAATAGGAACCGCTCTTTTTGGGGAGCGAACGGCGGCAAAATTTTAGGTGGGAGGCTGTTTTATGATAGGGTTTTTCAAAAACATAAGCGACAAACTGTCAAACAAGATGTTAGCTCCGGGAGCACAGGAGACGGACGAGTATTACGGCGATTACTACGAAGATGACTACGAAGAAAACCATGATGAGTATTACGATGAACCCGAGCAACTTCAAGTGCGCTATTCCCGTCAAGAAAAAACCTCCCGCGGCAAGAGTGCGCCTTCGTCTGTTTCGCGTGGTTCTTCACGTGGCGCAAAAGACAATGTTTACGGCTTCACTCCAAACCCTGTGACCGTTCACAAACAGTCGGAAACGGTTATTCAACATCCGAAAAACATGGAAGACGCGGTTGAAATAGGAAACCATGTTCGTAGCGGCAGAATGAATATTGTCGATTTAACAGGCGTGCCAACCGCTGAAGCACAACGCATTGCTGATTATCTTTGCGGAATAAGCGATGCCTTGGATGGTGCAATAACTCGCGTTAACAATACGATTATTACTGTTTCGCCGCCTACTCATCGTGTTATGCAAGATTATCGCGATGACAGTTCCTTCGATTCCGGTTTTTTAAAAAAGGCATCTAACGGCAGGTAGTTAACGATGAATCATATTTTAGCGGATGCAGTAGGTGTTTTTTTTACGGCTTTGTATGTTATGTTGTTTGCACGAATTATTCTTTCGTGGTTTCCCATGAGAGACAGCAGGCTTATGGAATTGCTTTATGCTTTTACCGAGCCGATTCTTGCGCCGGTACGTAATCTTTTACGACGTTCGCCTTTGGGCGGTCCCGGAATGGTTTTGGATTTTTCGCCGCTTATTGTTTTTCTTCTCCTGCGGATTGTAGGAAATGCTATTGTAGGTATTCTTAGAAGTTTATAACGCAACAAAATAGCCATGCCTCCATATGATACAAGTATAGCTTATCATAGGAGGCATGTTTTTTATGTTTAATCAGCAAGAGAATTACCGGAGTTTGCCCGAAAATCATGGATTTTCGCCCGGCTCGGGAAGGTCAGGTTCGCCGGTACATCCCGGGGGAGGTTCGCGTCCGCCGCAGGCAATGCCGTATCCGATGCCGACTGCGCCGCCGGTTCCGGTACCGCCGCCGCCACGTCCGCCGCATATGGCTTCGCCACGTCCGCCGCATCCCATGCCGACACCGCCGCCACGTGCGCCACATCCCATACCGACATCGCCGCCGCGTTCTAAATCACAGCCCGCGCGTCCTGCTCCGCCACCACCTCCGCCTCGTCCGATTATTCATCCGGCTCCTGTTCCTGTTCCCGTTGCGCCGCAACAGCCTGTGCTTCGTCCGCCTGTTCCGTTTATGGATTATGGCCCGGCACCGTTCGTTGTGAACATCGAACAAGTGACATGGTTAAAGAGAACCAAAGTAACGTGTTTATAGGGAACACTCCGAATCGGGTAGCCGTCCAATAAACCTATAATGAAATTCAATCTTCTGCCGGCGGTTCCCATCTTTGTGATTTCCACTTGGTTCATGGACAACGATTCTGTCAATAAAATCCAGAGCCTTTTCTCGCGACAACTCATCAAAAATCTCGTATTTTCTGATTTGGTTCTCAATCAGCCCAGCTTTTTCTTTGTCGAGGTTTTCTGCGGCAAACTTGGCTTCAAATGTTTTCATTTCACCTGCCAATTCGTTTTGCTCTTCGATGTAACGAGTGTACAGTTTTGTGAAGGTTTCCTTGGTAATCTCACCAAGAGCGTTTTGCTCTACAATCTTTTGGATAATGCGATCTAACTCGCTGTTTCGCCGCTTCAAATTGTCAAAGGCCTTCTTATGCAATACCATTTGGGATTCCTTCTCGGATGTTAACTGGCGGAGGATTTCTTCCTCGGTTGCGTTGGCTGAGATTATCTTATTCAACCGCGTAATGGTGGCATCGTAAACACCGATATATGGCAAATAATGAGCAGTGCAGGTTTTGCGTTGATTTTCCGATTTACTGCCGTGGCGGTATTTGTTACAAAGATAACTACCGCTGTTATATCCGGTAAGTCCTTTATATGATCGGAAGGTCAAATTGCTTCCACAATCCGCGCATTTTAAAACTCCCGAGAAGATATTTGTTATGCCTTTAGCATTTGCGCGTTTCTTAACCTTTATCAGTTTTTGAACCCGTTCGAACAAATCCATATCAACCAACGCTTCATGCATATCCTCCACAACAATCCATTCGGATTCCGGGTATCGTATAAGTTTTTGATTCTTAAAGGATTTTTTGCCCTGTACATGGCCAACTATATCCCCTACATACACTCGACTTTCCAAAATTGTTCTTACTGTTGTGGCACACCAATTAAAGTGATAATCCTCATGTAATTTATTGGATTTGTATCCCAGCACATTGTATTTATACATAGTCGGGATTAAAATCTTGTCATACGAAAGAATACAGGCAATCTGATGGGTACCAATGCCATTATCTGCTATTTCGAACATCCGGCGCACTACGGTAGCGGCTTCGTCATCCACGATTAGCTTGTGCTTATTGTTAGGATCTTTTATATATCCATAAGGCGCGTGCGCGCCGATGAATTCCCCCTTCAAAGCCTGATTACGCTTTGCCGATCGAATCTTTCTACTTATATCTCGCGCGTAGTATTCGTTAATAACTGATTTAAAGGGCATTATTTCGTTATCGCCATGCCCGGTATCAATGCTGTCACCGGGTGCAATCAGCCTTACATCGTGATCCGGCAGGAAGATTTCTGTATAAAACGCAATCATAGCATTATTTCTTCCTAGCCTTGAAAGGTCTTTTATTAAGACAATTCCGATGTCGCCGACCTCGATATCCTTAATCATTTTCTTGAACTGAGGCCGCTCGAAGTTTGTACCACTCCATCCATCGTCTACATATTCTTTGCGAACGATAAACCCATGCTCGGAAGCGTACCTATTCAAGATTTCCCGCTGATTACCTATACTATTGCTTTCAGCGTCACTGCCGTCGTCTCGCGACAAGCGCAAGTAAATCGCTGCCGTAATATCCCGCTGCTTCATCTTCTTCCCTCCTTGTTAACATGTATTCAATGTTAAAGCTGAAATTTCACGTTACAAAGACGCACCGCCGGAAAACGGATATCAGGTGCCGGATGGCACAGAGAATCTCGTCTGCACGCTCAATTTGAAATTGACGGTGCTACAATTATGTTCTGTGATATGCTTCCTGAAAGCCCGGCTAGAATTGGCGACAACATTGCTGTGATGGTTGAATTCGACAGTGCTGATAAAGCAAAAGCGGTGTTTGAAGCTCTGAAAGAGGGCGGCAAGATAAGCATGGAAATTCAAGAAACCTTTTGGAGTAAATGTTTTGGCTCTTTAACTGATAAATTCGGCATTAGTTGGAATATCTCAATAGGATGCCCGAGTGAATAAGCGTTTTTCAAGAGATAACCAAACCGCCAACAAAGGAAAAATATCCCATGTTGGCGGTTACATAAAAGGAACTGTTGAAAAATGCTTTAATAATTCGTATTTGCAAATTTATTGGTTGTCATTTTCAGCATTGCATTCACATCCAGAATACCGCCTGTTAATATCCTGCCGTCGAGGTTGGGATGCCTCTGCGCGCTGGATAAAATGATGTCTTTTATTTCAAGGGTAGTTAAGCCTGGCATATATGCTTTCAATAATGCGGCGGCGCCGGATACATGCGGCGCAGACATGGAAGTTCCGTTTAAAAAACTGTAATTACCGTTTAAAGTGGCACTTAAAATATTTATCCCGGGTGCCGCAATATCAACGTTTCTCACTCCAAAGTTCGAGAATGACGTAAGTGTATTGTTCGGTGTGGATGCCGCGACCGATATAATATTTTCACTATCGTAGCAGTTTGGGTACGAAGGAATCACATCATTATTGGTGCCGTCGTTTCCTGCTGAGGCGATAAACAAACCGTCATATTGTTGGATTGCAAACTCTACAGCAGCCGAATAATTCCTGCCGCCCCAGCTATTGTTTAAGATGGGGATACAGTTTATATTTGCATAATTAATAGCTCTAATTGCTGTTGCGAGATCGAAAGTATCGTTTCCCAATTTGAAGTTAGCCAAGCCTACTCTCCAACACACTCCCGCAACCCCGATATTATTATTTCCCACAGCACCGATTGTTCCTGCTACATGCGTTCCGTGTCCGGTTTCATCCGGGAAGTCATATGGGTTGCCTTCGTGAATTAAATTGGGAGTCAAATCAGGATGGCTAAATTCTATACCGCTATCCAATATACCCACAACAATATCTTGGTTTTCAGAGATAAAAATATCCCATGCCGAGGGAGCCTTGATTGATTCCATACCCCAAAGCTGATTAAATAACGGGTCATTAGGAATAACGTGCGGTTTTGTCAAATAGTTAGGCTCGGCAAAAATAACATACGGGTGGGTCAGGAGCTTCCCGATTGCTAAAGGTACCGATACTTTGTCATTGGCTTGCAAATGAATCAATACAACGTCCCTAATACCATTTTTATTTCTTTCTTCTTTAGGATGGAATATCGTTTCCACTTTGTAAACATCAATTAGCGTCAAAAATGACATGTTGTACGAAAACTTGTCTTTTAAGCCAACGATTATTTTCCCTTCCACAAAATCATAATAATCTGACATAATGGGTCCCCTCCAATGTTTCATCGTCAAAGCATAATATGATGGATATATCTGCCATGTTACCGGGCTTGTATCACATTCTTAAATCATGAGTCCAATATAAAAATAGGGGCTGTTGCTAACTGCTTTTCACAGTTTTGAAACAGACCCTTGCTTTAATAAGTTTGGTTTTTTCATTCATTTTTTCATGTTTTTATGGCTTTACACCCGGTTGTTATACCGGTTGACCCGTCATTTTGGCGGGTTTAACGGGGTTACATACATCAAAAAAGCATAAATATTTTGTTGAAAATTCGATTTTCACTATTAATCATTTTGGTATATAATAGTAAGAAAAAGGATTGGCAAAATGTTTAATGGCTTTACTCCCCATACGATTGATTTTATGTGGAATCTCCGCCTGAACAATAATAAGGTTTGGTTTGAGGCAAACAAGGAGATATTCCGGCAGGATTTTCAGAATCCAATGAAAGAATTAGGTAAAGAAGTATTCGAGCGAATCACGGCAACCTATAGCGATTATGGTTTTATCCATAAAGTTTCGCGAATCTATAAAGACGCGCGGCGTATACGCGACGGCGAGCCATACAGGTGCAATCTATGGTTTTCCATTGAAAGACCCAGCGAAGAGTGGGCATCTACTCCGGTGTTTTGGTTTGATTTATCTCCCGAAAATTGGAGTTATGGCTTAGGGTACTATCAAGCAAAGGCGATAACAATGGCAAAATTTCGGGCTCGTATTGACCGCGACCCCAAGAAATTCGAGAAGTTCATTGCCCCATTGGATAAACAGGATGAGTTTATCATTGAAGGGGATGAGTATAAACGTAAAAAAGAGGCTCCGTCCCTCAAAACAGCTACTTGGTATAATAGAAAATCTTTTTCGCTCATCCACCAGCAACAAAACGGCGAGGAATTGTTCTCCTCTGAATTGGCAGAACGGCTTGTCAGCGGCTATCAATTTCTGATGCCGTTTTACGATTATTTTATCACATTGGATTCCGACCCTGATCCCGGAGTTTAGATTATAGAGGTAAATAAATGCGGACAATATTTTGGTATTTACTCTTTTCAATTACGTTGGTATTAACCGGGCCAATTCTTTTAGTTGCGAAAATACGAAAAGAAAACATGTCCGAAACTGATTTTTTGAAATTTATAGAAGCCATTGTAAGGAAATGGGCTTTAATACAAGTACGCGCAAGCGGAGCTCGCTTTCATATTTCAGGACTTAATAATATACCGGAGGAAGCCGTATTGTTTGTAAGTAATCATCAAAGCAACTTTGATATCGCTGTGTTCCTTGCACTTATTGCAAAACCAAAGGGTTTTGTTGCTAAAATTGAAATTTTAAAAGTTCCTATATTAAGAACTTGGATGAAATATATAAACTGTGTTTTTATTGATAGAAAAGACATACGCCAGTCTGCAAAAGTGATTTTAGAAGGAATAAAGATTTTAAAAGATGGCCATTCGATGGTTGTTTTCCCTGAAGGAACACGTAGCAAAGGAGATGTTTTTGGTGAGTTTAAGGCAGGGAGTTTTAAATTAGCCACAAAATCTAAAGTTCCGATTGTTCCTGTTACAATAAACGGAAGCTATAAAATAATGGAAGCAAATAACAATTGGATTAAACCGGCAGATGTATATATAACAATTCATTCGCCGATAAGTACAGCTAATTTAACAAATGAGGAAATGACGGCGTTGCCATTAAAGGTTGAAAATATTATAAAAGAAAACATTTGAATGTCATTGCTTGTGCCATGTAAATATTATGATTATAAGAACCTGTGATCAATACCGCTCAACGCCGCTTGAAAGCATCGAGTTTCATTCGGCATTAAGGATATTGAACACAGGTTCTTAGTTTTTCTATTATCCCACATTGAGACAACCCGTAACAATTTTGTACATGTATCCATATAGTAAAATATACTGCTTAAAGAAGCAAGTTGCATACAGTTTTTGATTTTTTAAATCTGTATTTAGGCCTTTCTTAGCGCGCATAAGCAGTATCCAAAATTCATTATAATGAGGAGTAAAATATGTCCATGCCAAAATTTCCGACTGATACCGGAAGTTTAACAAGAGAAAATGTCATCAATCAGATTCTTTCCTCAATTGCTATGGAGGAATTGGGTCTTAGTCACGTCCTTAACGTTGAGGGCGAAAAAATGTAGTATATCCTGGGCACATTGGATGGCGTAGCACCACCTGAGACGCCGCCCACGGTTGACCAGGTTTTGTAGGCAAATGACAGCATACAAAAGACTTTGGACACCATTATGACCTAACAGATGTTTCTACGGGGAAAAATGAATGGTCCCGACGGCGACTGGTTTGTAAATGGTGTAGATACCGGTGTTCAAGCTCAAGATCCCGCAGGCCAACAAGACCAACAAGGCGTACCGGGCGTGAACGGCGCAGATGGTTCAACACCTGTAGTTACAATCGGTCCTGACGGTAACTGGTTTGTTGACGGCGTAGACACAAATCAACTGGCACAAGGTCCTCCGGGGGCAAGTGCTGTTATACCTTACGCATCCGGGATACCGACCGACATTAACATGATATTAGGCGGCCTTGCAGGGGTTCCTGAGTTTATAGGATTTGGTTTATCTGCCCCGGGCGCTTCGGTGTTAGGAAATACAATTGACTTCACAGGCGGAACACTTACCAACTTCGCTTTCACTATGCCGCGTGCCGGTGCTATCACCGATATATACGCTTCATTCTTGATAGTGGCAGGCGTATCCATTGGCATGAATCCTACTGTTTACCTGTATACACGTAAGTCTAAACGTCCTCTATTTTTCGTTTCAGAGGTGTCACGGGGAGAGCGGCCGAGCAAGGTCACTTACATTAGCGGGAAGAAACCCCGCCTGTAAGCGTAGCCGCTTTTTTGCTTACGTCAGCATTGCCGGTCTAATTTTGATTTATAGAAGCGGCTGTTATATCATCGCACATGCCTCTATCTTCAGCGCATACATCATCAAAGCAAACTTCCGCGCCAAATTTCACGGGTATATCAATTTTTATCCTTTGGGTTAACGTAAATTCAAAGCTCTTAATTTCACTTTCGCAAGGTATATGTCCCGGTGTACTCACCATTTCACCCTCACATGTTATTTCTGGCCTCTCCGGCATGGCAAAAGGCGTGATGGTAATTGGCACAGAAACATCGTACAACTTACAGTGAGCGTTTACACAGGAGCCTTCTTCACAATCGCTTAGCCTGATTAGCAGCGGTACTTCGTTTGATTGTGCTGTGAAAGAATCGGGGATACCACCTTCTATTGGTGTGTAAGCATAGTTGATTTCCGCTGTATTTATTGTGGGATTTATATCCGGTATACTAATTACTTCAGCAGAAAAACTTACTTCAACTTTTTCTCCGTTCGCTATATCCGGTAATGGAAAACCCTGTACGGGGTTAGCCAAAGGCTCTTCGATTCCATTAATCTTTACTGAACCGGTTAAGAAAACCAGCCCTTCGGGAATATTATCTGAGAAAAAGACATCCGTTAAAGCTTGAGTACACGTGTTTTCAATAGTTACTGTATAGGTCACAGTATCTCCAATGTAAGCCTGCGGCTTATCAACACTTTTTGCCGGTTTAAACAGCGGCAAGCTAATCTCGCTGAAAGAAATATCGTCAATGGCGTAGTCATTCCCCCAAGCAGCCGGCCCCTCACTTAAAAACTCTACAGTAAGGTGGGTATTTTCTTGGGAATTTATGACTGTACCAATCTGCTTCCATTCCGGGTAATTTTCGTTTACAGGTATTAATTGGCCCAGCCGTTGGTCGTAAAGCGTTTTACCGGATTCATCCAGAATTATCACTCCCAAAGTCGGACTGGCATAACCGGGAACTTTGAACATATTTAAAATCCATGCACTGAACAAATAATTCGTATGCGGCTTAACGCTAACCTCGTCTATAGCGAATATTGAACCAGGCTGGTATCCGTTCACCATCATCATCCTGCCTTGTTCGTTGCCCAATGAATGGTCTGCAATTCTCCACCAAGAACCTATTTCATTGTTCTTAGAGTTGTTCATGAGATTTTGTATAGTGTATTCCCCATCGTCAGGAACATGTATTAATGGGTCAGGCAGTACATATTTAAAATCAGGGGCTAATCCCGGATAAGGGTCAGGGTCTGCGCCGGTATTCGCATTAGTACCTGGTATGAACGTACCCATTGTGCCGAAATCCGCAGCGGTCAATTGATTTTCATTGGAAATTTCGGCGCACTTGTCCATTAAAATACTAATGGGTATATACGCTACCGGGCCGTTCAAGATGTCCTGAACAACTATATTTTCTGTGCTTGCAGTTACGTAGATTGTGTTAGGTGTAACGCAGTCCAAGTTAGTAGCACCGTCCGGAGGGTTGGGGGCGTAACTTATGGGCGGTACGGTTGCCGTAGGTATCAAACCGACTTCCGCTTCTTCATTAAACATTCCCGGAGAGTTTACAGCCGGTTCGCCATATGCCTCTACAATGCGATATTCACCTTCCGGTACGTTGTTAAAGGTATATCTACCTAAATTATCAGTATAAACCCCCAGACGCATTTTTGTATTTATTTCCTGCAATACCACCGTAACATTGGCTATACCTCTTTCGCCTCCTGTTATATTCATGGTTCTGTTTAGGTCAAAATATATGTGTCCTGTAATGTTAATCATCATCATTTCTCCTTTCATGTGATTTAACACGTCTGCCATTTTCATCAACACAGGTTTTGTCATAACAAATCTCCGCGCCGAATTCTATAGGCACATCTACATTTATTACTTGAGTTACTGTAAAATCAAAACTTTCGTTTTCATTTCTGCAGCGTATACGGCAGGGTCTAACCACAATATCGCCTGCGCAATTTATTTCGGGTTCCTTTGGCATAGCGTACGGCGTTATGGTAAACGGCACTGAAACCTCGAATGACTTACGGACAGTTTTTTCACATGCATTAACTTCAAAGCAATTTCTTTCGTCGTCGCAAAAGTGGCTCTTATTGCTATGGGGCATTTGTACCCCCTCCTTTTTATAATGGCTTGTCAGGCTATGCCTGTACAACATTTTATGCTCTATGTAAATTTGTGTGACAACCATATATTATTATTTGCTCAGGCAAGGAGAGAAACTATGGATTGGCTTAAAGGAATACAAAACGCTATTCATTATATTGAGGATAACATTACCGAGGAATTGGATTATGATGATATCGCGAAACAAGCGAATGTTTCAAGTTTCCATTTCCAAAGGGCTTTTGGTATTCTTTGCGGGTTTACGCTCGGCGAATATATCCGTAACCGTAGGCTTACCTTAGCGGGTATGGAGCTATCATCGGGTAACTCGAAAGTTATTGATGTAGCTGTAAAATATTGCTATGACTCCCCCGACAGTTTCACGAAAGCGTTCAGCCGTTTTCATGGCATTTATCCTTCGTCTGCAAAAAAAGAGGGCACGAATTTAAAATCAATCACCTCTGAAAATTAAAATTAAAATTAGAAGGCGGTAATGTTAGGGATTACAAAATTGAAGCAAAAGAAGCAATTACGGTTATTGATTGTGTTGATGGAAAAAGTGAAATCCCTAGTAAAACGAGCAGTGCGAATTATTACAGTGAAATTTTGATTCCGGTGAGGAAGAAATGAATATAGCAGGCGCGAAGCAATGATGTGTGTGTAGCGGCTAAATGTAATATTATAACTGATACAATAGAGCCATATGCGTACCCGATAGCGTGTCACGGGTATAAAATTGCTTTTGGCGTAGCGGACTATGTATTAAATGCGTTAATATAGTTTTATTGAAGTGTTTTTAAGTGAAGTTTTACAAGTGATAGTAAATGGTTTCGTTATATCGGTTCCCTAAAAACAGGTCATTCAAGCAACGCTGGATAACGATTATTATCGGCAAACCCTTTGGACCGGTCTGCATATGCAATCAACACTGATGTGCATTCCGCCTGGAACAGATATCGGTCTTGAGGTTCATCCCGATAACGACCAGTTCCTTCGCTTGGAAGAGGGTCAGGGGCTGGTGCAAATGGGCGATTCGGAATTAAATTTAAATTTTCGCCAAGCCGTTTTAGCAAATTCAGCCGTGTTTGTTCCCGCCGGAACTTGGCATAACATCACAAATATCGGCACAACTCCAATGAAGCTATACGTAATCTACTCGCCGCCGCATCATCCGCACGGTACGGTTCATACTACCAAAGCCGTTGCGGATGTGATGGGAGATTAGGGATAATTAAATAAAACCTCGGAGGGAGAACCTTTTTGCGTAAAAAAAGCTCTCCCCGAGGTTTTATTATTTATTTAGGAAAAACATGATATACTCTTAAAAAATTGTCAAGCAGAGGAGAAAAGAATGCCCGACCATATACACACAATCCCCGTGTTAGACGCGCTGCGCGAGCCGAAAGCTTGCGCTTTTTGCGTGATGTTTGAAAAATTGGAGAATGACGCGATTCAATTTATAATGGGTCCGGCTTATATGGAAGACGATGTGCGGATGGAAACGAACAAAATTGGTTTTTGCAAGCGTCACTTAAATGCGATGTACGCACAGCAAAATCGTCTTGGGCTTGGACTGATGCTTCATACTTATATGCAGCAACTTAATAAGGATATTTCCGGAATTGTAAATGGAAGGGTTCCTGTATCTTTTTTTGGTAAAGACCAAAGCGGTACGGTTGGAAAATTAAAAAATCATTTGCAAAAAAAACATGAAACATGTTATGTATGCCAAAAAGTGGAAAGCACATTTGCGCGCTACATCGACACGTTTTTTCATATATGGGGTAGGGGAGGCGATGATGCAAAATTAATATCCGGGCAAAAAGGATATTGTCTTCCACATTTTATAAAAATTCTTGAAGCAGCAGAAAAAATTGGGCGTGGAAAACGCGAAAAATTTCTTGATGAACTTTTACCTGTACAGCAAAAATTTTTTTCGGAAATGGAAGAAGATATTGAGTGGTTTACGTTAAAATTCGACCATCGCAACTCGGACGAGCCGTGGAAAAATTCAAAAGACGCACTGCCGCGGGCAATTGCGTTACTGGGAGGTAACTCATGAAAAAGGAATATATAAAATTACGCGAAATGAATTCCGCCGAAAAAAGATGGTACATTTGGGAATATTATAAGGTTCACATCGGTATATTTATAGCGCTTTGCATATTTATAGGGACTTTTATTCATGCGCTGTTAAATCCGCGTCCGGAGGAATATTTATATATAGCATGGGACGGCGTACCCGCGGCTTCGTGGCAGTTAACGCAATTATCGGACGCACTCTCAGCTATTACACCCGAAAATGAAACGATTACGGTCACAAATTATACATTGGGAGATAATCACGCCACAAACAACGCATTGATAACCAGATTTGAAACCTTGCTTATGTTGGGCATGATGGATATTTACATCACAACAAGAGAGGGCGCGGCAATAACAAATGTTGGCGAGCAAAAATTTACGCGTCCCGTAGACGAAATAAGAAATTACATGATTGAAATAAATCCGCAAATTGAGCTTCACGATAGACTGTACGATGCGGAAACTCCCGATTACATGTCAATTTCGTTGGAAGGATCGCCGCTTTTGGAACAATTGGGTATAGACACAAGCGATATTTTTTTATGCGTTTTTGTGAACACAACGCGTTTTTATGAAATAGCCAAGGCATTGGAGGTTTTGCTTAGTGGAACATAGTCACAGGCGAGGAATTTATTTTGCTTTATTTTTAATGTTATTCAGATTTTTCTTTAATGTGATTTTAAGTGTAATATTTTCTCTGGTTGATAGGTTTATTTTACATGAAACGGAAATGAATATGCTCGCTATAGTAACTTCTCCGTGGTTTATGATTTTCGGTTTGGTAATGACTTTGCTTGTGCCGCTTGCGATTTGGCTTGCGGTTTTCGGTGAAAAAATCAACAATAATTTGCCGCATATGCGGCTGGGAAAAAGAAATATCCTTTTAATAATCGGAATAAGTCTGATGCTTAATCCTGTTGCAAATGTAATTTCGGGCATCACATCGCTTTTTTTCCCGAATGAAATAGCAGGAATAATGCAGGGCGTGATTGAAGACTACCCGCTTTTTCTTATTCTTCTTGCAGTTGCGATAACGCCCGCAATTTGCGAAGAGGTAGTTTTCCGCGGATATATTCAGTCGGCATACAAAAACAAGTCGCTTCTAACAATGCTCCTTATGAACGGATTTTTTTTCGCAATAATCCATCAAAGCCCGCAGCAATTTTTTTACGCATTTGCTATGGGAATAATTTTTGCATACATGGTTTATGCTACACGAAGTATCCGCGCCGGAGTAATTGCGCACTTTATAATGAACGCGTCGTCGATAATGCTTGCTTGGATTGCATCGCATATACTTAATTATATGGAATCCTTGCAACTCAAAACCGAACCCGAGAATATTCCCGAATTAAGCGAACAAGCCCAAATACTGACTGCTGTTGCGTTTTGGGGCGTAATCGCGATGTTCACCTCAACGGCGGCAGTGTTTCTTTTCCGCGAATTCATAACACACAATAAAAAACGTGTTGCAGAATACGAAGCAAAAAATACCGTAGAAGAAGTTCTCTGCAAAGAAGAACCCACGCAAAAGCGCAAGAATCTAATAACAGACACAGCGTTGATTTTGGCAATAGTTGCGTTGTATGTAATATTTGTTTTAGCATAGAATAAATTTGTTTCTCTCGAAAAAAAGGAAGACCCGACCTCAGGGGGGGGTGAGGCCGGGCTTTGAGGGGGGATATTTAGTTGTTCCCCGAACCGTAGTTCAAGGTCACAATAATAATATTAACAGTTTAACACAATAATATACTTTAGAATGAAAAAAATTTCTAATGTTACAAAGTATTTACAAATTTACCCCCCATGTGTATAATTTGCGGTAGTCTTGGAAATTTCCGGACAATTTTTGATTGCAGGAGGTAACATATGAAGCAAAAAATGTTAAAGCGTATAATCGCGATTGCACTAAGCGTCACACTTGTAATGGCGATATTCGTGCCGGCAGCGTCGGCAAGAGTAGCAACTTGGCAAGACGTACTTGATACAGGTTTGTTTATCGCAATAAAAGGTCACGGCGCAGGAAACCCGACATTGACCGCGACCTCAAACGGTCTTGTAGTTGGCAACAGGGGCGATGAATCTACCGCTTACGGCGAACACGACGGGTTTGGAATTAATCTTACCGCCCTCAGAGCTTTATCGGGAGTAGACAACCCAACAATAATTATCTCAGGTACAATAGCAGGCGAGGCAGAACAAATGATTGCGCAATTCTTCGACGGCAGACCCGGCGATGGTCGCTGGATTATGTCAGAAATCGGAGAAGACGGCAGCTTTACAATGAATCTTACACAGGCAATCGCGGGAGTACCCGCTTGGGCAGGAGAATGGGGTACGCGTCCATGGATTGGTGCGCACCCACGCGGAAACATTACGATTTCTTCAATTATGATTGGCGGCGAGTCACTTATTGATATGCTTACCGCTGGTGTTGTAGTTCCCGAAGAACCCGCACTTGACCTTGGTATGCCCTCCGGAGTTGTATACTCTCTTCTTCAAGACCCCTTCATTCAAACCGTTACACAAGGCAGTGATATACTTCACACCGCAATTCCCCACCTTACAGGTGCCGGAAGATGGACGGCAGTTGCCAACCCATACGGCGGAAACGCAATTCGTTTCTCGAACCGTATGAATGAATGGGACGGTTTGGACTTCCTTTGGAAAGAGTTTAAATTGCCTGATGGAGATTACGTTATTCAAATAATAGGAAATATAGAAAAGGAAGGCGAATTTGACTTCCCGACATTTACACTCGCGGGTACTACAAGCCCGTGGGGATGGGTAGGCGAAGAAGAATTCCCCGATGATGACGGAAATTTTGATATGTATCGTGAATTTTCAATATCTGGCGATAATATTATAGACATTATAAACGATGTAATTGGCGGAAACCTAAGAATGCGCGCCCACGATGTATTAAATAACTTCACAATCTATCAAATTGCAGTAGTACCATACGGAAGAAATTTACCGATGCTTCCGCCGCGTGTTGCACCTACACCCGCTCCTACTCCCGCATCTACGCCGGCACCCACGCCTGTTCCCAGCAACGATGTATCAATTCGGCTTACAATTGGAAACATTAATGCGAACGTAAACGGTTCGTCAATGGCTCTTTCCGATGCTCCGTTTATCTCTTCAGAAGGCAGAACAATGGTTCCCGTTCGTTTCGTTGCGGATGCAATGGGTGCGACTACCGATTGGAACGGTGCAACTCAAACCGTTACAATAACACCCCAGGGTAGGGGGGCTATTAACCTTGTTGTAGGGCAAGCACTTCCTGATGATATGGGTACACCTGAAATAGTAGGCGGACGCACTTTTGTTCCCGTGCGCTTTGTAGCCGTAAGAATGGGCGGTGGAGTAGACTGGAATGCTGCATCTCAAACGGTAACAATTACTTTTAGCTGATTATAGGCACCACCGAAGAAATGCCTTGCAAGCGTCTGCATTTGCTTGCGGGGCTTTCTTCGTAAACATAAAAGCATAAAAAGAAGGGAATGGTGAAATGAAAAAGTTTTGGGTTTTAGCAATTTTGCTGGTTGCTGTTCTTGCTTTTACGGCTTGCGGCGGAGGCAACGAAGCGGCAACCGAAACGGGCCCCACACCGGCATCGGTGAATGAAATTGCCGAGAGCAACGAAACCCAACCCGATGAAGTTGATATCGGAGTTGAAGAGCCAGAGTATTTTCCGGTTGTAATTGCTGAGAAAGGCGAAGATGTAGTTTATTCGCTTTCATCGGATTACGAGTTCCAGAACATGCCCGTTGGAACATCCGGCTCCGATGAAGATGTCTTAACCACGGAGTACCTAATTGGCGCGGGTACACCGACTTTCCGCGTGATAGAAAATCCGCGCGGCGGTCGCGCAATTAATATTACGCACCGTGACCAAACATGGCACGCCGTTGATATCATCACGCCGCAGTTTGAGCTTGACACCGAAGTGAACTCGTACAGGCTCACGATTCACGGCAGAATTAGCGAAGGCGGCAATGTAATCGTAAGTGGCGGAGATTCTCCGTATGCCACTCTGTTTACGCAAGCTTCGCCGGCAGGCGATTTTACTCTTACAGGCACAGTCACAGCCGCAACAATAGCTAACTCCGGAGAACGCGGACATTTCAGGGTTTCGTTAAACAATTTGGGGAATCTTGCAATTCATGAAATCTTAGTTGAGCGCATAGAATTAATTGCTCCTTTCAATATTCCCGAAAGACCCGAAAATGTTATGTATTCGTTGAATACGGACGAATATATTCAGTCTCGTATACCAGGCGATTCCGGTAACGGTGCGGCAATTTTTGGTGGAACGATTTTCCTTACGGATTCGGGCAGCCCAACTTTCACCATCGTTTCCCATCCAAGCGGCGACGCAAGCAGGGCGATTCGTGTTTCCGACCGCAGAGCGGATTGGCACACCCTTGATATTAACGTGGGAAATATGGAGCTTGATTTAAACGCGAACTCCTATACAATTCGCGTTAGCGGCGTAATCGTTGACCCACCCGAAGGATCCACAGCCGATTTGATGGGAACGAGCGACCCGTGGGGACGTTTCAGTTCGGTTGAAGTTGTGGCAGATGGCAGCTTTACAGTCGAAGGCGTAATTAACGCCGAATCCATGGCGGAAAACGGCTCTTCGGACAAGGTGAGGCTTGCGGCTTCTGCCGAAGCAGGAGACGCAGTGTTTTATGTATATGAACTGGAAGTAATTAAAAACTAAAAATGCGCAGTAGCCGAGCTTTGCTCGTAGTGAGGCGTAAATTCAGAAAGGAATTGAAGAAATGAAAAGAGTTTGGATTTTAGCAATTATCATGGTGGCAGTTCTTGCTTTTGCCGCTTGCGGCGGTAATGAACCCGCATCAACCACACCAACAAACAACAATGTAGCAGAGCAAAATGAAGTGCCCCCGGTACAGGACGTAGATGTTAACGGAAATGGCGACGAAGAACCTCCTGTGGAAATTAATGACCAAGAAGAACCCCCCGTGGAAGGTAACGGCGATGAGGAACCACCGGTAGACGGAAACGATGAAGAGCCGCCCGTAGACGGAAATGGCGATGAAGAACCACCCGTAGATGGAAATGGCGATGAAGAGCCGCCCGTGGACGGAAACGGCGATGAAGAGCCCGCTACTCCTGTTGAACCTGAATCTACGTCCGAAGCACCTGCACCAACTGAGGCACCTGTACCCACTGAGGCTCCCGCACCTCCCGTAACCGCAGCAGCAGGCCCCGTAGTATACTCTCTTGCAACCGATGTAAACTTCCAAGAGCTGGAAGTCGGTCACACAGACCGTGGTCAAGCAGTTACCGGAGTTACATGGTACCTAATGAATGCCGGAAACAATTTCGACATGACAGTTATTGCGGCTCCCGGTGGTCATAAAGGCTTTAGAGTTCACAACCGTACCCGGGACAGCTGGGACCAAGGCGTAGACTTTATGCGTGAGGAAGGTGATGCAGACAATCCTCCGTGGGATATGAACACAGGCGCAAACACTTATAGATTGCAAGTTAACGGAATAGCACCCGCCGGAACTAATATGATTATTACAGCAGGCGATAATCCGTGGAATCACCTATTCATGACAGAGGCAGGAGCAGACGGCAGATTCTCTTTTGACGAGGATGTAAGCAACAACATTTTCCGCGAAAACGTAGAAATCCCGACAGACCCGCCGGGCCGTGAAGTTACTCAATTTAACAGAGGATTTAGAGTAGTAACCTTTGGTGCTCCGCTTGTTGATTATGAAATTCACGACTTTATCATAACAAGAAGATAGGATTGCATACTAAGAGCCGCACAGCGTAATGCTTGTGCGGCTCTTTGCTTTATTTTTTAATACCTGCGGTAAAGACCGATAACCTTACCTAAAACTTCGCATTCGCGGACTCGGATTGGATCAAATGCTGAGTTTGCCGGATCCAAACGTATGAATTCACCTTCGCGGTAGAAGGTTTTTACCGTTGCGGAATCGTCGAGCAGGGCTATTACGATGTCGCCGTTGTTGGCATCGGGTTGCTGGCGAACAAGAACCAAATCGCCGTCCAAAATTCCTTCGTCTATCATTGAATCGCCTTTTACGTGCAACATAAAACAAGTGTCGTTTTTTACATAGTCAATGGGGATTGGGAAAGTGTCTTCTATGTTTTCATCGGCAAGGATTGGAACACCGGCGGCAACGCGCCCGACTATCGGGACGTTTACCAATTCTCGGGCGTTTGTGTAAAAATCTTCCTCCAGAATTTCGGTGGAGCGGTTTTTTGCGGGAGAACGGCGAATATGCCCTTTGCGTTCAAGGGTTTCTAAGTGTGAATGAACCGTTGATGTAGAACTTAGCCCAACAGCTTCGCAAATTTCGCGAACGGTTGGTGGATACCCGTTCCTACGAATTTCCGCTTTTAGGAAATCCAATATCATTTGTTGTTTTGCGGTTAATTTTCCGGTTGCCATATGACATCGCTCCTTTTTTCGCTTTTGTAAAAAATATCACATATTTTGCAAATTTGCAAACAAATGTGCGCGATTTAAATAATCACCCCTGCTCGTTTATCAATTACATCCCACGGAATATTATCTATGAACCGTTTTATGTAGGCGGCTTTGTCGGTTCCGTAGTCCAGAAAATATGCGTGTTCAGTAATGTGCTGATAAGGAAAAGATTTAAAAAACTGTGAAAAAAACATTGTAGCCATGCGGGTTTGCGGCGATATGCTCCCTCCGAGATTATTAGCCTGTAACCAGATTACGGCTTGTTTCGATGTTTTTTGTAGTTGCTTGAAAATCCGGGTCATTTATGCTCCGGATTTTTTGATTTGAAAATATGCTTTAGGAGGTGGCAAAAATAATATCTCTAACATTTGAATATTTTTATGGTTCAGAAGCCGAACAATTCTCTTTTTACCGCATTCCAAAAATATTAATGACTGCTCCTCATTTTAAGAAATTATCAAGTGATGCAAAAATAACATACGGCTTAATGCTTGACCGCATGGGTCTGTCGATGAAAAACGGCTGGATTGACAATGAGAACAAAGTTTATATTTTTTTCACTCTTGATGATGTGCAGGCGAACATTAATTGCAGCCACACTACAGGGGTAAAAATTCTTGCAGAGTTGGACGTAAAAAACGGCATCGGTCTAATTGAGCGCGAAAAACAAGGACAAGGAAAGCCTACGCGAATTTACGTCAAAAATTTCAATTCGTTGCAAAATAAAAATGTGCATCGTTTTGGAAGTGCAGACTTCCAAAATGTTGATACTAATAAGAATAATTATAGTCAGATTAATCTTAATGATACTGAGTATCAATCAATCCATCAAGCCGAAACTGCTCGACCAACAGCAGCACCTCAATCCGACATGATTATAAAGATGGAGATTTACCGAGAGATTCTGCATGACAACATTGATTACGAAAATCTTGTCTGTGGTTATGGCGTTGAAAAGGTTAATGAATATGTCCAGTTAATGCTTGATGTGATTTGCTCAAAGAAAGGCACAGTTCGCATTGATTGTGCTGATTATCCGATTGAAATTGTCAAAAGCAGATTTTTGAAGCTTGACCAATCGCACATAGAATATGTCATAGACAGAATGGCAAAAAGCACCACGAAGGTTCACAACATCAGAAGTTACCTGCTTACCGCTCTGTATAACTCGTATACCAGTATCGACAGTTATTACACAGCGGTAGTAAATCATGATTTGTACGGATAAAAAACGCATTCGACATGAAATGCGTTTTTTTGCGCTTATGCGTTTTATAAACCTAAAACCGGAGGAGACGAAAATGCAAACTAAAACCGTTGAAACAAAGAAAAAGGCAACAGGCACTTTATCAACCCAATCAGAAGCTATTATCAGTATGTTGAAAGACCGCGGCATCATTAATGACAAAAATATTAATGACGAAAAAATCCGCCAAGCCTCAAAAGAAAAAAAGCGCAAACTTTATCAAAACACACTTGTATTACTTCAACATTATCGGGACATTACATGGATGCTTGAATGTTTTCCGGCGAATATTGCAGAGGATTTGGAAATGCAAACTCATAATCTTGATGCTTTATTGTGGAGCGTAAGCGATGAACTCGACATGAATAATCGTCGGTTAGAAGGTCGCTTAAAAAGTATCAGCAAATCGCGCTTACTTCTTGACCGGTTTAACGAGGCCATGACTATCTTGAAACAAAAACCGGGTAATGGCCAGATGATGTACAGCATCATTCACGAAACTTACCTAATTCCCGAAAAATTAACACATTCTCAACTCATATATCGGCTGGATATATCAACACGACATTATTATCGAATGAGGACGCAGGCAATAAATATTTTATCACTACGGCTCTGGGCAACGCCTACAGCCGAGCTTGGTTCATGGCTTGATGTTCTGGCTATTTTAGAAAATATATAATCTCTATTTCAAACATACAAAGGACTAAACTGAATCAGTTTTACCCTTAAATTCTTTGAATCATGGTTGGATGAAACACTATGGTTGTAAATTTGTAGTAATATTTGCAACAATTTGGATTCTCATTGGGATTGTGTTTGGCGTAAATCAAAAACTGTGGCCACAACAAACGCATGAAGCGAATTTGCAGTAATTATGGTATTGATTTACAGGCAACTTCGTTTCGTCGCACTTTTGTGGATAGCGCAATATGGATTTTCTAATGAATTTATTCCAAGGCGGATGGGTAAATACTGACTTTTTACACGCTCTATATATTCATACGTTTGTCGTGAAACTGTGGCATACTTGCATTGCAATTAAGCTTGGAGTCTGATAAAATGAAAGTAAAGCGAGAATGAAGGAACAAGGAGGAAATAAAATGAGCGAATCTAAAACATTATACATTTCTGATATGGACGGAACATTATTGAGAAATTCTGCAAAGCTTTCAGATTATACTAAAGAATCATTAAGTACTCTAATTGAGAAAGGATTGAATTTCTCAGTTGCTACAGCGCGATTACTTGAACCAGTTCGTCGAATGCTTACCGGTATAAAAGTAAATGTTCCTATTATACTGATGAATGGTGCGGTAATTTATGATTTAAACGAGGAACGATATATAAAATACAATAAAATCAATCCTGATGTAGTTACTACTATTATAAATGCATCAAGACTACATAAGGTTACAGGTTTTATGTACGAGTTAAAAAATGGGGTGCTTATGACTTACCATGAAACATTCAACGAGGCACCGCCTAGCGATTATGTAATAAAACGAATTGATAAATATAAATCCATACAACCACCAAATGGTTTTTCCGATATTTCTCAAGACAATATAATTTACTTCACATTCATTGATACGCAAGAACGATTGAAATTAGTTTACGATACATTGTCCGAAGAAACTGGATTTAATCAAACATTATATAGGAACATATATAGCGAGGATTCATATTTCTTGGAAGTCTTCAGTTCTGAGACATCAAAACAGAATGCTGTTTCATTTCTTCGTGAAAAATATGGTTTTAACAAGATAATTGGGTTTGGCGATAATCATAACGACCTGCCAATGTTCAAAGCTTGCGATTTAAAGGTTGCAGTAGGAAATGCTACAACCGAGGTCAAAGAATCGGCAGATTATATATGTGCGTCAAATGAGGATGATGGAGTTGCAAAATGGCTTAATGAAAATTTTGTAAAATAAGGAGCCATAGTATGTGATGTAGATATTGAGAACTTCGCATATATACTACTTGTAAATGGCAAGAGAAAGCGACAAACTCATTGATGGTTTTGCCGCTTTTTGTTTTTTTACAGCAGGACAATCTACCATGGGGCTGTATTTTCGCCCGTGTAAATGGCAATAATCTCCATAAATAAAAAAATGGAGGTTGTCAAATGAAGACATCAAAAAACATTCACACGGAACATGAAATGGAGTTAGTAAAACTGTTGA
>WRBD01000002.1 GCA_009779835.1 Defluviitaleaceae bacterium
CGGTTTTTCACGCCTCACCGACTTGTCCCTCTTTAATTAGGAAAGAAATGTTTTGCTATTGTTATTGCAGGGCTTGTGCCGCAAGAAGTATCGCGCGCGGCGGCGCAAAAGTCCGCTTGTTTCGCTCAATGCCATAAACGCTTTCTTTCCGAACGGGGAAACTGCTTTACCGTAAGTGTTCACATAACATGAGGTTCCTAACTTGTACAATCGTGTTTTGTGAATGAAGAAGTAAAAAACGGTAACGCGGCATACCCGAGATGTACCTTAATCAAACAAAAACCCGTGAAACGTTTTGTTAGCAGCGCTTCACGGGGTCACATACTGTCGTTCTCTTTCTAAGAAAAATATTCCTTAACCTTATCAAACCAACGCTTCTTGTGATTTTTATATTCGTCGCCCATTGCATCGTTGAAATTTTTCAAGATATCGCGTTGTTTTTCGTTCATGACGGTGGGGACGGTTACATTTAGTTTTACGATTAAGTCACCAAAACTGCGGGGATTGTGTACATTTGGAACACCTTTGCCGCGCAATTGAACTACGGTTCCGGGTTGTGTGCCGGCCTTTACGCTGTATTTTTCTTCACCGCCGTCAAGGGTTGGAATGGAAATTTCGTCACCAAGCGCGGCTTGTACAAATGTAATTGGTATATCAAGATAAAGATGACTTCCATCGCGGGAGAAAAGCTTATGCGGCGCGACTGCAACGGTGATATAAAGGTCGCCGGGCGGCGCGCCTTTTTCGCCCATTTCGCCTTTACCGCCCAAACGAATGCTTTGACCGTTATCTATTCCCTTGGGGATGTTGACTTCCAGCGTTTTCGCCGTGCGAACACGTCCCTGTCCACGGCAACCGCTGCAAGTCTCTTTAATAATTCTTCCTTCACCCTTACACGCAGAGCAAGGCACAATTTTTGTCATCATGCCGATAAAACTTTGCTGTGTAATGCGTTCGGAACCCGAACCGTTACATTTTTTGCAACTTTCGGCATATGTGCCGGGCTTTGCGCCGCTTCCTTTACACGTTTCGCACGCGTCATATGTCTGCACCTGAACTTCTTTTGTCGCGCCGAAAACAGCTTCTTCAAATTTAATTTGAACACGCATTTGCAAATCCGCACCGCGACGCGGACGAGGCTTAGAACGCCCTCCACCGCCGAATATATCACCGATATCCATTCCCCCGCCAAAAAACGAACCAAAGATATCGTTAATATCAACGCCGCCATGAAAACCGCCACCACCGCCGCCCTGCTCAAACGCCGCATGACCAAACTGGTCATACGTTTTTCGCTTGGATGAATCTGAAAGCACACCGTAAGCCTCGCTAATCTCCTTAAAGCGGGCTTCGGCGTTTTTATCACCCGGATTCGCGTCCGGGTGATATTGTTTAGCCAATTTTCTATATGCCTTTTTTAACTGGTCATCCGTTGCGTCACGACCAACGCCCAGTTGCTCGTAATAATCCTTCTTGTTTGCCATGTCGGCCCCCTATTTTTCCGTAAAGTCCCCGTCAATCACAGATTCATCATGATTCGGGCCGTAGTCGGAGGGTTCTTCGGGTTGCGGCATATCTTGCGCGCCGGCGGAGTAAAGTTTTTGCGAGAAATCGTTCAAGGCTTTGGTGTAGGTTTCAATTGCGGCTTTGAGGGTTGCGGTGTCGGACTCGCTCATTGTCTCGCCATGCATTGAAACGGAAACGGATTTTAATTTTTCCATATCGCTTGTGATGCCGGCTTTGTCTTCGTCAGAAATTTTATCAGCCATATCCGAAATTAATTTTTCTGTTTGGAAAATAAGTGACTCGGCTTCGTTTTTCGCGTCGATTGCTTCTTTGCGAAGTCTGTCGGCTTCGGCATATTGCTCCGCGTCTTTTACTGCGCGATCAATATCTTCATCGGAAAGATTGCTTGATGCGGCTATTGTAATTTTCTGCTCTTTGCCCGTTCCAAGGTCTTTTGCGGAAACGGAAACAATTCCGTTTGCGTCTATGTCGAAGGTAACTTCAATTTGCGGAACACCGCGCATTGCAGGCGGAATACCGTCTAAGCGGAAGCGTCCAAGTTCTTTATTATCGCGTGCCAGTGCGCGTTCGCCTTGACAAACCACGATATCAACAGCGGTTTGATTATTTGCCGCAGTCGAAAACACTTGCTTTTTATTTGTGGGAATGGTTGTGTTGCGTTCGATTAGACGCGTCGCAACGCCCCCTTCTGTTTCAATCGAAAGCGAAAGTGGGGTAACGTCCAGAAGAAGAATGCTTCCCGCGCCCGCGTCGCCCGCGAGTTTTCCTGCTTGAATGCTTGCGCCCAGCGCAACACATTCGTCCGGGTTAAGTGTCTTTGACGGCTCTTTACCCGTGAGTTTTTTCACGGCTTCCTGAACAGCCGGAATACGCGTAGAACCACCCACAAGCAAAACTTTTGTAAGGTCGGATGGGGATAAATCCGCGTCTTTTAACGCCGTTTGCACAGGCCCCATTGTTTTTTCTACAAGGTCATGCGTAAGCTCATCGAATTTTGCACGTGTTAAATGGATATCCATGTGTTTCGGGCCGTCTTGGTTCATTGTGATAAACGGTAAATTTATATTTGTTGTAACCAAAGTGGAAAGGTCTTTTTTCGCTTTCTCCGCCGCTTCTTTCAAACGTTGCATTGCCATTTTGTCTTGGCTCAAATCCATGTTTTCCGTTTTTTTGAATTCGTCAATAAGATATTTCATAACACGGTCGTCGAAATCATCGCCGCCTAAGCGGTTGCTTCCGCTAGTTGCAAGAACTTCGATAACACCGTCGCCAATGTCGATTATACTTACGTCGAACGTGCCGCCACCGAGGTCGTATACCATAATTTTTTGCTCTGTTTCGTTATCAAGACCATAGGAAAGCGCGGCAGCCGTGGGCTCATTTATAATACGCTCTACTTCAAAGCCTGCGATTTTTCCCGCATCTTTTGTGGCTTGGCGCTGGCTGTCCGTGAAATACGCGGGAACGGTGATTACCGCTTTGTCAACTTTTTCGCCCAAATACGCTTCCGCGTCTGCCTTTAATTTTCCAAGAACCATAGCGGAAATTTCTTGCGGTGAATAGTTTTTGTCGTCGATATTCACTTTAAAATTCGTTCCCATTTGACGCTTGATACTCATTACTGTGTTATCGGGATTTGTGATGGCTTGACGCTTTGCCGTTTCGCCTACAAGACGCTCGCCCGTTTTTGTGAACGCCACAATTGACGGCGTTGTGCGTATTCCTTCGCTGTTCGCGATTACAACGGGCTTACCGCCCTCCATAACAGCCACGCATGAGTTGGTTGTTCCCAAGTCGATTCCTATAATTTTGGACATTTGATTTATCCTCCTTTTTTGAATTTTTAGTTAGCTACTTTTACCATCGCGGGCCTGATTACCCGCTCTTTGTGTACATATCCCTTTTGCATAACCTCGACGATTGCGTTTTCACCGAAATTTTCGTCTTCCGTGTGGGCTACGGCATAATGCAAATTTATGTCAAACGCGCCGCCCGGTTCTGTTTCGATTGATTTTACGCCAAGCTCGTCCAGCACATTGTCGAATTGACGTGCTATCATTTCGATTCCTTTATAAAAATGGTCTTCCTTGTTTTCGGCGGAGGCTAACGCGCGCTCGAAATTGTCTATAATAGGAAGCAATTTTTCGCAAGCGTCGCGGATTCCGTCACTTCGGCGTTCTGCCATTTCTTTTGCTGTGCGTTTTCGGAAGTTATCGAAATCCGCAAGACATCTCTGGTATTTGTCCAGCATTTCCGCGTATTTTGCGTCGGCGGGGGGTGGTGCGTCAAGAACTTCTGCAAGCGCGGGTTCCTGCGCTTCGTTCGTTGGAATTTCTTCCGGTACGTCTTTTTTCTTTTTCGGCATTATTGTTTACCTCCGTCACGTAATCCTAAAGCTTCTATAACATATTGAATGCTTTGTAAAATTCCCGAAATCACCGACACGGCTTGCGCGTAATCCATTCGCATAGGGCCGATTAACGCAATACAACCGGTACTTTGGTTGTCGATTGTGTAGTTCGCCTTGATTATACTGCACGCTTTGAGCAATTCAAGCGTATTTTCCGCACCGATAACGATTTGTATTCCTTTTGCAGATGCCGGCGACTGACTCAAAATTTCAAAAAGCGATGCTCTGTCTTCCAAAGCGTTAAAAATTGCTTCGGCTTTGCTTTTATCTGAAAATTCAGGGAATGCTAAGATATTTTTTATTCCGCTTGTAAAAACGCGCACATCGTCTTCCGATTGAATCATGCCGGCTATTATTCCTAAAACAGGCATTAAAACATGGGCGTGTTCACCAAACTCCTCAAGCATTTTGTCGATTAATTCGCGATTTATTTCGCGAATGCTTAACCCCGCAAGGTGACGATTTAAATGCGCGGAAAGCTTCGTAAGCGTTTCATATCCGGGCGAAACGGTTAGGTTTACCACTTGATTTTTTACTGTTTTTGTATCTGTTACAAGCACAAGAAGCAATGATTTTTCATCCAACGGTACCAATTGCACATGTTTAATTGTCGTTTTTCTAAGAAACGGTTCACTTACAATGGCGGGGTAATTTGTAAGTCGGGAAAGAGCCCTTGCGGTTTCCTGCATCATGTATTCCGCCTGATTGATGTTTTCGATTAACATTCGTTGCAAAAACATGGCTTCGTCTGCGGTTAACGCGCGGCTTTGCATCATACTGTCAACGTAGAAACGGTAGCCTTTCTCAGAAGGCACTCGCCCGGAAGATGTGTGGAGTTGGCTGATAAGCCCCATATCTTCAAGGTCACTCATCTCGTTGCGAATCGTTGCGGAGCTTACCCCAAGCGCGTATTTTTTCGCAATTGTGCGCGAGCCTATTGGTTCCGCCGTTTCGATGTAATCGCTAACAATGGCTTGCAGGATTTTAAATTTTCTTTCATTTAATAGGATTTATACCGCCCCCCTATGTGATTCATGGGTTGGTGTTTTATTTTGTTAGCACTCGCGTGCGACGAGTGCTAACGAAAAGAGGATACCAAACATTTTCATATATGTCAAGGGTTTTGAGCTAAAACCATCGCAATATTTGACAGTTTTGCTTTTTTGTGTTTTACTTTTGCAGTATTTTTCAAGGGCGACTATATCGCCCTTTAACCTTGCGCACTAGTGCGCCATAGACCGGGAGGTGCAATATGAACAGGTACGAATTAGGCGTAGTGATTAGGGCAGACTTGGAAGAGGATGTTTTCCGCGCAGAGATGGAGCGGGTCAAAGGATTCATAGACCGTTTCGGCGGTACCATCGAGAAGATTGACGATTGGGGCAGACGCAAACTGGCGTATCCCATACACAAACTTACAGAAGGAATGTACTCCTTCATCACCTATTCTTCGGAGGGCGGAACACCCAAGGAAGTGGAGTCACGGCTTAGACTGCAAGAAAATGTTCTGCGGTTTTTAACAATTCGCAGAGACGAAAACGAACCGCTGGTTTCAAAGCCAATCGCAGAACCTGCGGAGAAACCCGTAGAAGAATCCGTTGCGGAAGAACCCGCAGTAGAGCCTGCGATAACGGAAGAAAAACCCGTTGCCGAATCAGAAGAATAGGAAAGCGGGGGGCATATGAACAAAGTTATTTTAATGGGTCGTCTTACAAAAGACCCGGAAATTCGTTATTCTCAAAGTGCCGAACCTATTTGCGTGTCGAGGTTTACAATTGCGGTTGACAGGCGTTTTAAAAAGGAAGGCGAACAGGATGCCGATTTTATTTTCTGTGTAGCGTTCAGACGTGCGGCAGAAATTATGGAACGGTTCATGAAAAAGGGAATGATGATATCTTTATGCGGAAGCCTTCAAGTGCGTTCGTATGAAGATAATACAGGGCAACGAAAATGGTCTACAGAGGTAATGGTAGACGAAGTTTATTTTGCCGAGAGCAAAGCCGCGTTTGAAGCGCGCATGGCAAAAGGCGACAGCGATTACAACTACGCGCCGCAACCGCAGCCAGAACCCGAAGGTTTTAAAGCGATAACCCAAAGCATAGATGAAGACGATGATTTACCTTTTTAGGAGGAATCCAAAATGATTCAGAAAAGACGCGGACGGCGCAAAAAACGCGTTTGTCAGTTTTGTACGGATAAAATTACCGCAATAGATTACAAAGACATAGCGAAGTTGCGTAAATACGTTTCCGAGCGCGGAAAAATTCTTCCGCGCCGTGTAACAGGCAACTGCGCAAAACATCAACGCGCCATGACCATGAACGTAAAACGTGCAAGACACATGGCTCTTATGGCCTACACTCAAGAATAAAAAATGAGACCTTGGGATTCCCTGGGGTCTTAAATTACATATCATAAAAAAACGGAGAAAAATATGTTATCTTTCGAGGAAGCCGAAGTAGCTCTTGATGAAATTGCGGGTGCTTTGCCACCGGCTATTTTCGACCGCCTTAACGGCGGTTATGTGCTAACCCCGGATATTATGAGAGACACGGACGGGCTTTATATTTTGGGACAGTATCATGTGCGCCCGAACGGGCTGGGCAGATATGTTACGGTACATTACGGCTCTATTTACGAGGTGTACGGGCATCTTAGCCCGAGAAGATTCCGCGAAAAATTAAAACACGTGCTGCATCATGAGCTCACGCACCATTTGGAAAGTCTTGCGGGCGATAAGTCACTGGAAATTCAAGATAATATTGACAAGGCGCGATATTTGGGCTTGCTTCCTGATAGATAATTTACTATAATATATGTAAAAAAAAAGGAGGGGGAAAATGTCGCTGCAATTCATAGACTCCGGTACCTGCGTTGAAGTCAGAGGTATCGTAGACGCCACACCATATATCACAACAATGCATGAAACCTTGGAAGAAGGCCGCGTGCTTTTGAATATTCCGCGCATTGACAACAAAGAAAAACGGCTCCCGACGAATAAGCCGTATTTTTTGCGTTTTTTTTCAGGCAAAGGGGTATTCCGGTTTACCGTCGTCTTGTGTGGTTATGTCGGCAAAGGCGGTGCCGAATACATGATGTTCCAGACCGCAGATGATGGCGAAAAAATCATGAACCGTCAATCTTTCCGTCTTAATTGTAGTGAACAAGTCACTTTCTGTGTTGCAGACGGCGCGTATTTAGGTCCCCCGCAAACAGGCTCTATCCGCGACATTTCCAGCGGCGGCATTCGCTTGAAAACCTTGGATGAACTGGAATTACGCCAGTTGCTGCAAATAGATATTCCCATGATTTTCCCCGATTTCCGCCCGAACGGTTTAATCCTTTCAAAACAAAACATAAACGAAGCCGCACGCACCTCTCTCATTGAACAATTACGCGGCAAAAACCTTACAAAACAATCCGACAGCGGAAAAGTCAAATACATGTGGCAGTACGGCATAGCTTTCGTAGGCGCAACCGACGAAGAAATGGAGCAAATCATAATGCACGTTCATAATAAACAACAGATTAAACGTGAGGAAGTAAGTAAAAAATAAACCTCGGGGACAAAGTCCCCGAGGTTTTTCTTTTTTTAACTCTCCAATAATCCCTTCTGTTGCCCTTTATCCGGAAGAATATTTGGTGGGAACATGGCGCGTACTTCTTCGCCGGACACACGCTCTTTGTCAAGTAGCATTTCGGCAAGTTTGTGCAAGATGTCCATGTGTGTTTCGATTATATGAAGAGCTTTGTTATAGGCATTTTCTACGATTCGTTTAATTTCCATATCAATTTGGTCGGCCACTTGTTCGCCGTAGTTGCGCGTGTGTGCGAAATCGCGTCCAAGGAAAACTTCATCGTTGTCGTTACCGAAATGAATGGGGCCGAGGGTTTCACTCATGCCGTATTTTATTACCATGTCGCGGGCTATAGCGGTGACATGTTTTATGTCGGCAGACGCACCCGAGGTTAGGTCTTTAAGAATAGTTGCTTCGGCGGCGCGGCCTCCCAATCCACTTATTATGCGTTGCTCCATATAATTTTTGCTCCAGCTTTCGCGTTCTTCGCCGGGGAGTGGCATTACATAACCACCCGCACGTCCTGTCGGGATAATCGAGACAACATAGGTCGAGTCGATGTCGGGCAAAACTTCAAAGCAAATGGCATGCCCGGCTTCGTGATAGGCAACAAGGCGGCGTTCTTTTTCTGTGCGGACGCGGCTTTTTTTCTCTGTTCCCATTGCAACTTTTATAAAAGCTTTGCGAACTGATTCCATATCTATTTTCATTTTGTTGTCGCGTGCGGCAAGAAGCGCGGATTCGTTTAAGAGATTTTCGAGGTCTGCGGGGGTAAAGCCGATTGTTGTTTGCGCGATTGTTTTAAGAGAAACATCGGAGTCAAGCTTTTTACCTTCGGCGTGCACTTCAAGAACCGCTTCGCGTCCCGCTACGTCCGGCGGATTCACCGTTATGCGTCTGTCGAAACGACCGGGGCGAAGAAGCGCGGGGTCAAGGATGTCGGGGCGGTTTGTTGCGGCAAGCACAATAACGCCTTCGTTAATTCCGAAACCATCCATCTCAACAAGGAGCTGATTGAGCGTTTGCTCGCGTTCGTCGTGGCCTCCCCCTAAGCCCGCGCCGCGTCTGCGTCCTACGGCGTCAATTTCGTCTATGATTACAATGCTGGCGGGGTTGCGTTTTGCTTGCTCAAATAAATCGCGCACACGCGACGCGCCCACGCCAACAAACATTTCAACAAAATCCGAACCGGAAATGCTGTAAAAAGGAACATTCGCCTCGCCTGCAACCGCCCGCGCAAGATACGTTTTTCCCGTACCGGGCGGCCCCACAAGTAAAACTCCGCGCGGAATTCGCGCACCTATTTCCTGATATTTTTGCGGCGTTTTTAAAAAGTCTACGATTTCCGCTAGTTCTTCTTTTTCCTCGTCAAGACCCGCGACTTGTTTGAATGTCACCTTTCTCGTATCCTGCAGCGCGACGCGCACACGGCTTTTCCCGAAATTCATTGCACCACGTCCGCCGCCGCCGTTCGCTTGCTGCATCACAAAAAATATAATCACGATAAAAACCACCGAGATTAATAAAATGGGCAGCATTTGCACAAACCAGCCCGGTCGCTGCGGTGCGTTTGAAACCAGCGAAACCGGCGGTTCAATTACGCGTACATATTCCATAAAGCCTGCGATGTCGGGAATTTGTACCGTGAATTTTCGATTGCTTCCTTCGCGCTCGACTTCCGCAACGCCAACGTTTTGAACATCGTTGCTTGGCGTAATTGTAATCTCGCTGATACGATTCATCGACAAATCTTGCATCAAATGCGCATAAGTGTATGTCTCCGAAGGCTCATTGAGTTGCATTCGCTGATATGCCATGATTAGTAAAAGAATTATCAAAAACATTAATATCAGCAAAGTAAAGCTTCTCGAATGATGTTGATTCACTTGCTCACCTCATCTTCATCTATCTGTAAAACGCCGACATACGGCAAATTCCTGTATCGCTGGGCGTAATCCATACCATAGCCCACCACGAATTTATCGGGGATTTTAAAGCCGAGATATTCAATTTCAACGCCTTGCACTTTGCGGCGTTCGGGTTTGTCCAAAAGTGCGCAAAGTCTCACCGACGCGGGCGAAAATTCCTTCATATATCCCTGCAACCATCTTGCAGTATAGCCCATATCCACGATATCCTCAACAATAATAACATGCCGCCCTTTTATATCCAATTTGGACGGATAATCGAGTTTAATATCGCCTTCCGATCTCGCTTTATCGTCGTAACTGGAAACTTTTACGAATTCCAACTGAACGTCCAATTTAATTTCGCGTGCAAGGTCGGCAAGAAAAATAACCGCACCCTTGAGCGTACATACCAAAGTTACTTGATGACCCGCGTAGTCACGTGTAATTCCCGCCGCAAGTGCTTTCACCCGTGCTGAAATTTGTTCCGCGCTGATTAAAACGCTTACAGTTTCATTTCTTTTTTCGTTTTTCATTTAATCAATCCTCCCAAGCCCTGCGGCTTCAACTGCATTTTGTCCCGACGGGGTTAATATCCAGTCAATTATTTTTCGTGAGGGGTGGTCTTGCGGGATATCTGCGCGGATTACCGCGAAGTAATTTGTGGACAACGGGTACTCGCCGGAAAGAATTGTTTCACGTGAAGGAGAAACGCCGTTAAACGAGAGGAGTTTTAACCATTCAGAATATTCCCTCAGGAAAAAATACACGGTGTAGCCCAATGCAAAATCGTGCGGATGTGATTCCAGCCGCCAAGAATTACTGCCCGCTTCCCATAACATATCACTCATTCCGTCAAGTGCGTATTGTGAAAGGTCGTGGTGAATTGCCCTTCCATTCAATACAATATTATCCATCAGCGTTTGCGAGCCGGAATGTTGGTTACGGTTTAGAGGGATAATCTGTCCGTCATTGCCGCCGATTTCCGCCCAGTTTGTGATGCTTCTGTCGGTGTAAATTTGCAACACCTGCTGCGATGTTATTTCTGAAACGGGATTGTCAGGGGAGGTGATAAAAACAAGAGCTTCCGACGCAATCGGGGTGAATTCCAGTTCCACGCCAGCTTCTTCCGCCAAGCCAAGCACAAACTCCGACGGGTCGGGTACAAGAATCATGTCAACCTCGCCGTTAATCAGCAATTCATACGAAGGAATCGTGCGCGATGCCTGCCACGGGTTATAACTTCTTCTATCCCTAATGTTCTCTGCGCTTGGCGAATACATAGCCTGTATTATTTCGCGGAACAAGGGCATCGTTGAGGTTGAACCATCTATTATAGGGAAATTTGTTGTTGTAATGCCTATGGACTTGGCTTCTTCGGTGGGTTCGTATTGTATTTCCGCGCCTTCAAGAAATTGCAAACCGTTCACTACAGCGCGTGCATTGGTGTGAAAATCTTCCAGCGCTCCCGCGGGTGTGTGAAGCATTGCGGCAAAAAATGTACTGCGCCCTTCAACTTCTCGGTAATCGCGCCCGTCTTGACGGAAAATAAATAAAACTGTCTCGTAATCCACGCCATATTCCGGCCATTGCTGCGCAATTCGAGAATATTTTACAACAGTAAGTCCGTTGTCTGTTATGAAAACTTCATCGGGTTCATCGGGTTGAACCCAAGTTTGATGCCCGCTACTAAGAAACTCGTCACCAAAAAAACTCCATGTCCAATTACGCGGATGCTCGGAGAAATTTCCCACACTAAACATGACTGTTTCATTGTATTCGTCAGACCGGTACGATTCGTGATGCCACATTAACGGAAAATCCCGGTTTGCGTGGCTTATTATTTGAAAATTCCACGCAGGGAGGTTGGGTATGCTGAGTTTTACGCCAAGAATGCCGCTTTCAAAAATAATATGCGATTCATCCTCTTCCTGCGGCGGCTCGGGGGTTGCGGAGGTATACGGCAATATTTCCGGCGCGGGTTGGTTTTCTTCGGGTTCCGGTTCATGCCCAAGTTCCGAAACTTCTGTGTTTTCTTTGTTTTCAAGGGAATCGCTCTCTGCGTTATTTACACCGCAAGCTGCAAAAACCACGACCGCAAAACAAAACGCCGCGAGAAATATAAATTTTTTCATTAAACTTTCGCTCCTTCTTCCACGGAAACACAGATGATTTTTTCGTTTTTTTCTGCTTCGTATTTCGCGTTAACGCGATTTTTGCCGTCTAAAATCCAAAGAATTTCATTGCCATGTGCTATAAGTGGAATACTGTCACGTTGCGTTTTCGGAATTTTTTCGTCGGTAAAATAATCTTGTAATTTTTTTGTGAAGATTTTTCCTTCGGCGTTTCTAAATGAAATTTTATCGCCGGGTAAACGCGTTCGCAAATATATCAGCTTGGTAATTTTATCATATGAAAATATTTTAGTACAGTGCGATAATGCGCTTTTTGTGTTAAGAGTTTGTTCAGATATAAATGAAAGCAAAATTGTTTTTTCGATTTCGGGAAAGTAGTAGGAAGAATTGTCTTGCAGAAGGTAGTTGAATCCCGCGACTTGTTGCGTTTTTATTTGCGCGGTAAAAATTAATTTTTCATATTCTTTCGTAACGATGATGCCGGGCAAATGAACCTCGCGCCCCGTTTGCCCGTTCGCTAATTTCAAAACCGCCGTAATGTGCGTGTAGGTAATGTCGGTTATGTCTTTGCGTGTTTGTAAAAGGGCAACACGAATAACCCGCTGTGAAACAGCGGGGTGCAGACCCGTTAATTTTTTTATGTTCAAGGATAAATTTTTTGATTTCTCGGCGCAATTTTCAAAAACTTCCTGTGCGGATATCTCAAGAAAATCTTCATCTAAGCGCAATAAACTTGCGGTACGCGCAATAGTTTTTTTTGTGTTTGGGTTAACTTCGTTTTCAAGAGATGGTAAAATAATATTTCGTACTCTATTTCGCGTAAAATCATTGGAGAGATTGCTTGAATCAGTCAAATATTTAATTTTATGAGTACGCAGATATTCTTCAATTTTTAAACGCGGTACATTAATAAGCGGACGAATTACTGCGCCGTTCACCGGAGGAATTCCGCCAAGTCCTTTTATACCCGCGCCGCGGCAAAGGTTCATGATAACCGTCTCGGCGTTATCGTCCAGGTTATGCCCCACGGCGATATTTGAGGCGGCAAATTCACGGCGCGCCTGCTCTAAGAATTCATACCTTAAATTCCGTGCCGCTTCTTCAATTCCGATTTTATTTTTTTCCGCAAATGTTTTTACATCTGCGTGAAATATTTTTAAAGTAACGCCCCACTCATCACACAAATTACGCACAAATATTTCGTCCGAATCTGATTCATCCCCGCGCAAATTATGATTAATGTGGGCGGCAAAAATTTCATCAAGGTTCAATTCTTCCCGCAATTCAAGCAAAACACGCAACAAAGCGACGGAGTCTGCCCCGCCGCTTAAACCTACAATTACGCTATTGTCATGAGAAAGCATTTTATATTTTCGGAGTGTACTAAGCACAATTTCCCGCATTGGTCAATCTCCCTTGTTCCCCGTTTTACAAGCTGAACGGCATTTCAAAAGTCCACGGTTTATTTTTGCGCGGTTAATTTTCGATACATTCGCTCATCTTCAGCGGCTTTTTCATGTACCCCTATTTTTGAATATAATAATCTTCTGTTATTGTATGCCAAAGCGAAATCAGGGTTAAGTCCGATAGCTTTACTATAATCTACAAGTGCATTTTCGGTATCGTTTATGTCGTAATAAAGAAGTCCTCTGTTATTATATGCATAAGCATAATCGGGGTTGAGTTCGATAGCTTTATTGTAATCTGCAAGTGCATTTTCGGTATCGTTTATGTCGTAATAACGAAGTCCTCTGTTATTATATGCATAAGCGTAATCAGGCTTGAGTTCAATAAGTTTACTATAATCTGCAATTGCATTTTCGTTATCGTTCAATTTGCCATAAAGAAATCCTCTATAAAAATATGCCATTGCGTAATCGGGTTTGAGTTCGATAACTTTACTGTAATCAGCAATCGCATTTTCTGTATCATTCAAATTGTAATATAGTAATCCTCTGCTATTATAAGAATGCCAATTATTGGAGTTTAGTTCAATTGCCCTATCGAAATAACACAGAGCTTCATCGATTTTCACTTCTGCGTGAGTTCGATTTAATTTACCATTTCGTTTTAACGACTCGCAAATTATACTTGCTTTTAAAATGTAACCTCGATAATCATTACTATTTCCCGTTAAATACGAACCTATATAGCTCATTGCGTCGTCAAACTCATCAAGGCAGAATAAACACGTAGCATAGTGATATTTATAATGCGAATCTCGTTTTGTCTTTAAACCTTTGACAACCTCTAAATCTTTTTTTGCTTCTGCGTAATTGCTCAAATCGTACAGGGATATTAGTCCTCGCAAATAGTGGATATCGGCACGTAACTGCTCGCTTTCATTTGCAATCACCGCGGCTCTACCAAGATATATTATGGTATCAATAGGTTTATCTTGATGTCTTTTACATACTGCCAATGCATACAAGTCATCGCATGAAACGGATTCTATTTCCGCGTTTTCTTCAATTTCACGGTAAAACGTTTCAATACCTTTTTCTCCGCGCAAACGATTTAACTCTTTTTCGGTAAATTCTCTAACGCTATATTCGATAAACTCATATTTGGGGTCATTCGCAATTACACTTTTTTTTGCTTCCAACATTTCAGGGTCAAGTATTTTACTAAACAGCTTGTAGTAGTCGGCTTTTATCGGACGTTCAAGCTTTATATCCGATTCATCAATTGTAAGTATATGTTCGTTGTATTCAACATCAGGGTCGGAGTGTATTACGGTAATATCGGAAGGTTTTAAATCCGTGTCGCCGATTATCGTAACTAGCTTTGCTAAAACATCTGATTCCTTTTCGCTTTCGGATATTCGGGTAAGGGCGCAAAACACATCTGTTGGTTTTCCGCTTGGTTTAAATTCCGTAGACGCTTTTATATGCCTATACATCAACCTTGAACCATGGAAATTTTCATTGTTGTTTGCCGTTAATAAAATAACTGCATCCGGAATAACGGAACAGCAAATCTTGCTCATTATGGTGACACCGGCACGGGAATCAAAAAAAAGATAATCCGGATTAAACTGAGTTTTTATTTGATGCTTCAGCATTTCAAATATAAACAAGCCCTCATTATTTTCGCCCGCAAATAAATCAACCCAATCCAGTTTGGCAAGCTTATACCAATAATCGCCACCGTCAAGCCCTTTGCCCGCGCTCATTAGCTTAATATACCCAAACTTGGTATCCATACATGAATAAAAATAATCCACAATGGATTCGGGCGGCTTATCATGCAGGCATGTATGGATATAATCCACAGTCCCCTTTTTACTGTGGTTCAGTTCTTCCGGCTTTACTAATTTATGTATTATCCCAGGTGCTTCAAGGTCAACGTCAACTACACACACACTAAAATTACACTCCGCCAAACGCTTCGCAGTGTACGCCAACGCAAGCGAACGCCCAACCCCTCCTTTATAGGAGTAAAACGCCACTGTTTTCATGCTGCAATCGCCTCTGTATCATTTATTCTCATAGATGCATCTTGCATAAAGTATACAAAATTATTAGATTTGAGATTTTCTGCAATAAAACATAATTTTTCAAAAACATTCAAAACCTTGTATTTTTCGCGCGGATGGGCTTTTTTTAAACTATCCATTCCTTCACTTATTAGAACCCCAATATTATCAAAGTGTTTGCTTATATCACTTTCTATTACCTCAAGCACGTCCCTTTCTTCAGCTTTGGCTATGGCGTGTACGCGTTTGAAATTCTCGTCCAACTTTTTTATAAATTCCGGGTCACTTAAATATCGTTCCTGCATCTCCGTCACTCCTCAGCTACACATAAAAAACCATGTATAATTCCGCATTCACGTACACGCATAAAAAAATCCTCTTGAATGAGCTTGTAATATTTCTTCTGTATATCTTCACTTGCTTCGTATATTCCTGTTGCGTCATATTCATCCTTTTCAAGCGGAAAAGTTATCATATCTAAAAATGCATTATGAAGTTCTTTTTGTATTTCATTAATCAACGCTTCGGTAGCTTTCATAAGATTTTGATTCTTCTGCATAAAATAAAGATTACCAATATGCCCGCAAACAGAGATGTTCTTAACCTTTCTGTTGCGGATAAATATATCATAATCACCAGGTGATGGTGCAATGCTCCATGGATGATTATGAAACATGGATAACGACCCATAGTTGTAGTCGTATCCCTTAATTTTAATATCCAGCTCGCAACCCTCAACTTCATTTTCCGAACCGGACTCACATTCAGAAAAAAGCGTATCGTCTATAGTATTGACTGCATACGTTACTTCTTTGCCATGCTTTAACCCGTAATCCAGCGTTATCAACAAATACTTTGTAAATAAAAGCACTTCACCGTGCTCAATGAACCTTTCGATTTTTTGACAATTTTCAGCCAGTCTCCTTCGTGCATCATTTTCAGACGCAGAATACTCCATATTTCCCCACCCCATTTACATATCTCATCATTTGTGTGTATTTTTACATAAATTTATTCATAAATCAACAGCGATCGAACATCTCCGCCAAGAATTTTCTTCCCTTCAAGCCCTGCCAGCTCTATAAAGAAAACACTTGCCGCAACCGTGCCGCCCATTTCCGTAATTAAATCGACCGTTGCCTTAGCAGTACCGCCGGTGGCAAGCAAATCATCAACCAACACAAACCGCTTTCCGGGCGAAATGGAATCGCGGTGTACTTCAATTATCGCTGAGCCGTATTCAAGGCTGTACTCCTTCCTTACTGTTTCCGCAGGCAGTTTGCCTGCTTTTCGCACTGGAATAAAACCCTTGCCAAGCTTATATGCAAGGGGCATTCCGAAAATAAAACCGCGCGATTCCGGTCCCAAAACAGCGTCAAATTCCACATCGTTAAGCAACGCTGCCATTGAATCAATCGCCGCTTTCAGCACCTCCGGGTCTTTCAAAACCGTTGTGATATCCCTAAAAAGAATCCCCGGTATAGGAAAATCCGGCACTTCACGAATATTTTTTTTTAAATCCATAACGCACCTCGCATATATCTTTGCCAACTGGGTAAAATAACAAATAATTTTTACGAAAGGAGAAAACCAGCAATGATAAATTGTAGTGTAAAGGGTTGCAACTACAACGACCAAGACAACCACTGCACCCTCACCGACATCACAGTAGGCTGCTCTACCTCAACCCCGCACGAGTGTTGCGACACAGAATGCGACAGCTTTGAGTGTAGTTAGTAAAATGCGGTTCGTTTACAAAAATCGCGCTAATGCGCGATTTTTGTATGTCTTAAAAATATATTTACTTAGCATATTCAATTGCCCGTGTTTCACGAATTAAACTTACTTTGATTTGACCGGGGTACTCGAGTTCGCTTTCTATTTTCTTTGCGATGTCGCGTGCAAGGAGAGTGATTTCCGCATCGTTTACTACATCAGGGAAAACGACTATGCGCAGTTCGCGACCGGCCTGGATTGCGAAGGATTTTTCCACTCCGTCGAAAGCGTCGGCGATTGCTTCAAGGTTTTGTAAGCGTTTGATGTATGCTTCGAGCGTTTCGCGGCGTGCGCCGGGGCGTGAACCGGAAATTGCGTCCGCAATTTGAGTTATTACCGCGATTATATTTGTAGGTTCGACATCGCCATGATGAGCTTCAACGGCGTTTATGATTAAATCGGATTCTTTGTATTTTTTGCAAAGCGACGCGCCAATTGAAACATGGGAACCTTCCATGTCGTGGTCAACAGCCTTGCCTATGTCGTGCAGAAGCCCGGCTCGTTTTGCCAAAGTGACATCCGCGCCAAGCTCGCCCGCAACAAGCCCGCACAAATAAGCTACTTCTATTGAATGTTTTAAAACATTCTGCCCGTAGCTTGTACGGAATTTCATTTTGCCCAACAAGCGCGTTAATTCCGGATGAATTCCGTGAACGCCCGTTTCAAATGTTGCGGCTTCGCCTTCTTCTTTTATTTGAATTTCAACTTCGCGCTTGGCTTTTTCAACCATTTCTTCGATACGGGTCGGGTGAATTCTGCCGTCAAGTACAAGCTTATCCAATGCGAGCCTTGCTATTTCGCGGCGCATTGGGTCAAAGCCTGAAAGAATTACCGCTTCGGGTGTGTCGTCTATGATTAAATCAATGCCTGTCAACGACTCCAATGCGCGGATATTTCGTCCCTCGCGCCCGATTATGCGGCCTTTCATTTCATCGTTTGGCAGGTTTACCACCGAAACTGTTGTTTCAGCTATGTGGTCAACCGCACAACGTTGTACCGCGCTTGCTAAAATCTCTTGTGCTTTTTTATCTGCTTCTGTTTTTGCCTTTAACTCAATGTCACGCAGCATTTTTGCGGATTCAAACCGCGCTTCCTGCTGTATTTGTGCCAGTAATGCTTGTTTTGCTTCTTCTGCCGTCATGCCCGCAATGCGTTCCAGTTCTTTTTGGTGCCTTGCTTGAGCTTCCGCTATTAGTGCTTGTTGCTCCTCCAGTTTCTCTACTTTCAGCCTAACTTGCGTTTCTTTCTCGTCTTGCTTTTCAATCTTTCGGTCCAGTACTTCCTCTTTTTGCAGTAATCTTTTTTCTAAACGCTGCAACTCGTTTCTGCGCTCTTTCGCTTCCTTTTCAGCTTCGTTTTTGGTTTTGATGCTCTCTTCTTTTGCTTCTAAAAGCATCTCTTTGGCACGCGCTTCCGCGTTCCTTTTAGCCTCCTCAAGAAGATTTCCCGCTTGAACTTCCGCCGTTCCCAGCTTTGTCTCAGCTATTTTCTTCCTATAAACAACGCCTACGAAAAAACCCAGTATAGCAGTTACAGCGGCAACAACTATTACTATTGCCACGTACATGAAGCTACACCTCCAAATATATTAAGCCCCGAAGGACAGATTTAAAGATAATATCTTTTTTAAACGTGAGTGTCAAATTTTTCTAAGAATAATTCTTGCATTTTTTGCAAGGTTATATTAGACTACACGGAAATTTACATTATTAGGGAGGCTAATTAATGAAGAGAAATTTTTCACACGTGGGAATATTAATGCTTTTGGCATTCACATTCCTTTTTTTGATTGCGTCTTGCACCGGCGGAGCGGAAACCGGCGGAACACCGGACGACATTACGCACAACCTCAGAACGGAAAACGGGATTGAAGTAAATGACGTTGAGAGAGAAATACCCGAACCGGTTGGCGATGCGTATGTACCCGACGAAGTTGTTATCGGAGTTTTAGCACCGTTAACGGGCAGCGCGGCAAGATTCGGCGAAGCAGTGCGCGATGGTGTAATGCTTTACATCAACAACTATAACGCGCAAGGCGGTTTGCAAATTCGTCCGATTATTTTTGACGAACAAGGCGATATCGGGCAGGCGGTTATCGGATACAACAGCTTGGTAGACCAAGGAATCACTGCATTAATCGGAAGTGTTACCAGCGGCCCTACAATGGCTGTTGTGCCGGAAGCAAACGCGGACGGTATGCCGATGATTACAGCAACAAGCACGCACTTAAATGTAACCGTGGACGCGTCAACCGGAAATGTTTGGAACAATGTTTTCCGTTCATGCTTTATTGACCCGTTCCAAGGAACAAAAATGGCGGACTTCGCGCGTGAAGTAATCGGTGCGCAAACCGCGGCGATTCTTTACAGTAATGACATTGATTATTCAATCGGGCTAATGGAAGCTTTTGTTGCACGCGCAGGGCAAATCGGTTTAGAAATTGTTGCGACAGAAGTTTTCGCGGATGGAGCAATTGATTTTGTAGGTCAACTTACAAATATTTCTGCGGCAAACCCCGATGTGCTTTTCGTTCCCGCTTACGTTGAGCCCGTTGCATTAATCGGGCCGCAAAGCGCGCAAGTAGGTCTTGATACTGTTATTCTCGGTGCGGACGGTTGGGACGGTGCTCTTGATATCATGTCGGAAGGTCAACGCACAACATTGGACGGCTCGCTCCATTTGACAGGCTTCAGCATTGAAAATGAAGACCCGATGGTACAAGAATTTGTATCACGTTTCACGGCAGCGGTAGGAAACCCGCCGGATATGTTCTCTGCGCAAGCATACGATGCCGCAATGATTCTTATTGCCGCAATCGAACGCGCACTTGCAGACGGTCACGCGCCGAACACAGACGCGTTTAAAGCAGCGACAATCGCGCATATGGCGGCAACAAATTTAACCGCCGTAACGGGTCACATCACTTTTGACAGTTTAAATAATCCGCAAAAATCCGCGGTTATCATCGAATTCGTAGACGGCGAACCACGTTTGTGGGGAAGCTTCTAATATGCTTTTTCTTTCGCAACTCATAAATGGACTCCAGCTGGGGTCTATTTATGCGTTGGTCGCTTTGGGATATAACATGGTTTACGGCATTGTTAAGCTGTTAAACTTTGCCCACGGCGATATTATAATGGTGGGTGCGTATATTGCACTGTTTTCTCTGAATTACAACCACCACCCTGTTGTGGCGGCGTTGCTTACCGTAGGGGGTTGTACGCTTTTAGCAATCGTAATTGAAAAAACGGCGTACTCCCCCCTGCGCCTTGCTCCGCGCCTTTCGCTGTTAATAACGGCGATTGGCGTGAGCATTTTATTACAGAATCTTGCGCAGTTTTTCTTTGAAGCGCGCGGGCGGGCGTTCCCCGCAGACCGTTTGCTTCCGACAGGAACCGTTTCAATCGGCGACGCAACGGTTTCGTACACATCCTTGCTTACGATTGGGATTTCCGTTGCTTCAATGATTGTGCTTACTTTTATTGTTAACAAAACAAAACTGGGAAAGGCCATGCGTGCCGTTAGTGAGGACACGGGCGCGGCGCAATTAATGGGCGTAAATGTGAATGTGGTTATTACGTTTACGTTTGCCGTTGGCGCGGCGTTAGCGGGTGTTGGCGCGTTAATGTATGGCGTACGTTTTCCGCTTATAACACCAACAATCGGCGCGATGCTGGGGCTTAAAGCTTTTGTTGCCGCTGTGTTCGGCGGAATCGGCTCGATACCCGGCGCAATGATTGGCGGTTTTATGATTGGTCTTTTGGAAGTGCTTGTAATTCATATGGGGTATTCCGGCTGGGCTGACGGAGTTGTGTTTATGCTTCTTATAATCGTACTTCTTGTACGCCCAACGGGAATTATGGGGCGCAATTTGATGGAGAAGGTGTAAAAAATTGCAAAAGAAATTCGTAATTCCGGTTCCTGTTCGTTACGCCATTAACACGGTTTTAATTGCGTTTTTTTTGATTGCCGCAAACTCCATGATTCAAGGCGGTGGGCTTGGCAGAGCACAAACCGCGATTATTATTCAAATCGGATATTTTATTATTCTAGCGGTTTCTCTTAATATCATAACGGGATACTTGGGTCAGCTTCCGCTCGGACACGCGGGGTTTATGGCGGTTGGTGCTTATGCCGCCGCTATATTTTGGCGTTATCATTTTTTGCCGGATACTGCGAATATCATTGCGGGGCTTATTATCGCGGGCGTGGTTGCGGGTCTTTTCGGGCTTTTGATCGGAATTCCCGCGTTGCGTTTCAAAGGCGATTATCTTGCGATTATCACGCTGGGTTTCGGAGAAATTATTCGTGTTTTGATTGTCAATTTGGACTGGCTTACAAACGGTGCACGTGGCTTGCAAATGCCGCGTTCCGTGCGTTATTCTTCTTTTTTGGTTGTTTACATATGCGTTATTTTAACGTGCATTTTTATTCATGTGATAATGAAAAGCCGTCACGGGCGGGCTATACTTTCCATTCGCGATAACGAAATCGCCGCCGAAAGCTGCGGCGTTAACACGGTTTATTACAAGGTTGCGGCATTTGTTATTTCCGCGTTTTTGGCGGGAATTGCAGGCGCGCTTTATGCCGGAAATTTCGCGGTTTTAATTCCCTCGGAATTTGATTTTATGATGAGTATTAATATTTTAATGATAGTTGTTCTTGGCGGGCTTGGTTCTATGTTCGGGTCGGTTGTTGCGGCGGCGGTTTTGACGTATCTGCCGTTTTTGTTGGTACCCTTAGCAGAGTACCGCATGATTATTTTTTCGCTTATGCTTATTCTAATGATGATTTTCAAACCGTCGGGGCTGATGGGTTCGTATGATTTTTCTTTGAGCCGCATTTTAGAAAAAATAATTAATTTTGTTATCAGCAAAAAGGGAGGCAAAAACGATGCAAAAGTCTAATGTATTGGAATGCGTTGGGCTTGGCATTGATTTTGGCGGGCTGACGGCAGTTAACGATTTTAATATTGAAATAGGCACGACAGATATTTACGGGTTAATCGGGCCGAATGGCGCGGGAAAAACCACAGTTTTTAATTTGCTTACGAAAGTTTATAAACCAACACGCGGTTCGGTTTTTGTAAACGGAGTTGACACGAAAAATTTGAATACGGTGAAAGCAAACAAGCTCGGGCTTGCTCGGACATTTCAAAATATTCGGCTTTTTCAAAATATGACTGTTCAAGAAAACGTGATGGTCGGTTTGCATAATGAAATTGGGTATAACTTGGCGAGCGCGATTTTTCGTCTGCCGTCTTATTGGCGAGCCGAAAAGAAAGCAAAAGAACGCGTTTGCGATTTACTTTCAATTTTTGGTATGCAAGATATGATTGAGCATAAGGCGGGCAGTTTGCCATACGGTTCACAGCGGCGTTTGGAAATTGTACGCGCATTGGCAACCAGCCCAAAAATTTTATTACTGGACGAACCCGCCGCGGGAATGAATCCTGCTGAAACAGACGAACTTATGAAAAACATCCAGTTAATCAACGAGAAATTTAAAATCGCTGTTCTGCTTATTGAGCATGATATGAAACTTGTTATGGGGATTTGCGAAAAACTTGCCGTTTTAAATTACGGAATGTTAATCGCAAAGGGAACCCCCGCCGAAATTCAAAGCAACCCTGCCGTTATCGAAGCTTACTTGGGAGCGTAGAATATGCTTAAAGTTGAAAATATGAATGTGTATTACAGCAACATTCACGCCATAAAAGGTGTTAGTTTTCATGTAAACGAAGGCGAAATTGTTACATTAATCGGTGCTAACGGCGCGGGCAAAAGCACAATTCTTAAAACAATTTCGGGCTTGATGCATTCCAAAACAGGTTCGATTTCTTTTAACGGCGAAAATATTTTAAAAGTCGCGCCGCATAGAATTGTAAGGCGCGGGCTTGCACACGCACCCGAGGGTCGCAGAATTTTTCTGCAAATGTCTGTGCGTGAAAACTTGGAAATGGGAAATTACACACAATCCGCCGCGACAATGCGCGAACGAATGGAACAAATTTACGTGCATTTTCCGCGCTTAAAGGAACGCCACAAACAAGTCGCGGGAACGCTTTCCGGCGGCGAACAGCAAATGCTTGCAATCGGACGCGCCCTTATGTCGCGCCCGAAACTTCTTATGTTGGACGAACCTTCGATGGGTCTTGCACCGTTGTTGGTCGTTGAGATTTTCAAAATTGTGCGCGAATGCAACGAAGCGGGCGTTACCATTCTTCTTGTAGAGCAAAACGCAAACATGGCACTGTCCATCTCCGACAGGGCATATGTACTTGAAACCGGAAATATTGCGCTGGAAGGATCGGCGGAAGATTTAATTTCAAATGATGAAGTTAAGAAAGCTTATTTAGGAGCGTGATTTACAATGTTAATTTCAGAAATGATGACAAAAGATGTTGCCGTTGTTACGGAAAACGCTTCATTGAATGACGCGTTTCAAATTTTACATGACCGCCGTCATAAGGTGTTGCCCGTGGTGCGTGATAATAAGCTTGTCGGTTTACTTTCGGAAAAATTATTAGCAGAGGTACGCCCATCCAAAGCAACCACGCTTAGTGTATATGAAATAAACTATTTAATGACACGCACAAAAGTGAAAGAAGTAATGTTAAAACTTGAGGATGTTTTTTACACAAGCCCCGACGCGCTTGTTGAAGAGGCCGCGCTTGCAATGTATACGCACGATATCGGCTCGTTGCCCGTTGTAACAGACAACAAAACAGTAGTGGGAATTATCACGCAAACCGATATTTTTAAAGCATTCATACGATTAATGGGCGTTGACCACAAAGGAACCCGCCTTTCACTTGATATCCCCAACGACATGGGAACTGTCGCAAAAATCTCAAAAATCATGACCGACGCAAATATTAATATCAGCAATATTAGCAATTATGATAAAGGTAACGGCCGCCACGACATGGTTCTGCGAATAGACACCCAAAGTACGGACGAATTAATCACCACGCTGAAAGAAGCCGGGGTGATTGTATCGGATGTGCGTGTGTTTGAGTAAGCTCAGCTCCACTCACCCCATATATCCGGCTGATAACCAATCGTTGCTTTTTTCCCATTGCGGACAATGGGCGTTTTAAACATTCCCGGGTTTTCCAGCAGTCGTTCTTCCACATCGTTTTTATCTGCAAGATACTGAATGTACTGGCTTTCGTATTCTTTGGATTTTTCGTCAATCAAAGCAGCCGTTCCGCCGACGGCATTTTTTACGCTTTGATATTCGCCTTTGCTTAAACCATATTTGTTTATGTCAATTAATTGATATTTAATACGCCGTTCTTTGAAATATCGTTCGGCTTTTTTTGTGTCGAAGCATTTTGATTTTCCGAAAATTTGAATGTTCATGTGATTACGCCGCCTTCTTTTTAACACGCAGGGCAATCAAATTTTTTACGTCTTGTAAAATACTTTCGTTTTTCACCTCGAACGCCAGCGATGTCCCGCCGGTATGACCGATTGCGGTTTGTTTAAAAAGATTTTGCGTATACTCTGTACACTGAGATATAACCAATTCAGCTTCATTCATTTCAATTTGCCCTATTGATACTAACAGAAGTAAATATCCTTGCTTCGGGTAAAGAGTGCATAACGATTTCCCGCTTTTCTGATATTTTATATTCCAGCCTTTCCACATTCCGCCGTTCATAGCACAACCACTGTACGATAATTTCGGTTTAACCATGAATGTCTGCTGAATATGATTATTCAAATTATCCAATAAAGATGAATTAATAAAATCACTTACTTGGTCAAAGGACGGTTCATTCTCTTTGCCGAACAATTCGCTCCATTGCATATTTTTCATACCTTTCAATTTTACTTTTATTGTATCACACAAATGAGCGATATTTTGAAAAAAGTGATATAATACAGCAATATTACTCGAAAGGAGTTATTTCATGGTTAAGACTCTAAAAGGATTTATTTACGGTTTAATTTTTTCGTTGGTGATTTCCGGAACGTTGGTTGCGGCGGCTCCAGCGGTAAGGGAAGTTTTTTTCGGAGTTCATGTAGTTTTCAATGGTGTTCCTGTTGCTTTCGATGAGGATTCACAGCCGTTTATAATAAACGGAAGAACATTTCTTCCAGTGCGAACAATCGCAGAAATTACAGGGCTTGAAGTAGATTTTTTCGACGGCGTTGTAATGCTCACGTCTCCCGGCGCGCTCTCCGTACAGCCGCGCCGCTTTTCGCCGGGCATATGGCGAGAAAATATATTTGTAAGCGAATATCTTGGGCTTACGTTTACAAAGCCGAACAATTGGAATATCACCGCCGAGCCGCAAATGTACGATATGGCGGTAACAAGTCCGCTTGGAGCGTCTGTCCGTATTAAATACGAAAGAGTCACGCCAAATTATATTGAAGACATGATACGCGAATCCGAACAAACAGGAATGACTGTGACGCGGAATCTTTCTACTACTGCAATCGGCGGATACCATTGGAATTCATTCCAAACCGTAATGGAAATTCCGGATATAAGTTTAAACGTGTACGGACATTATTTCATAAGCATTGAATCCGGAATCGCAAGGGTGATAACAATAATTCGTCCTGATATCAGCGAATCGCTTGAAGAAATTTTAGAAATGTTCGGCGCGTGATGTTTATTTCTTTTTTCGCAAGGCAATACTCCCGATATAATTTATATTAGGAGGTGAGCGAATGAAAAATGTTTCTTGGCCGGAAGGCAGTATCTTCCGAAAGAAAGGATTTTTCATCGCACTGTATTCTTGTTTAGGGGTAGTAGCAATATTGGCAGTGGTTGTATCTCTTGCAAACAGGTCGCCGACAGAGGTATACGAGGAACCCTCTGTATACGTAGGCATGGACCAAGTTGACAGCTATTTAGACCAAATCGGAGAAGAAGCATGGTTTAAGCCGCGGCAGACACCGCCGCCACCGCCCGAGCCAACTCTGCCGCCAATGCCGCGCGAAACCCCGTCGCCGCCGGAACCGCCTGAGCCGCTCGAACCCGAGCCTGAACCCGTTCCTCAGCCTACACCGGTAGCCGAAACTTTTGAGCCATTCACGGAAAATTGTCGCCTGGAATGGCCGTTACACGGCGAAATAGTGATGCCGTTCAGCATAACGGCATTAATCTTCGACCCGACTATGGACCGTTTCAGCACAAATGACAATCTGCGGATTTCCGCAAATGAGGGCGACCCGGTTCGCGTGGGCGCGGACGGTCGCGTAGTATCAATCGGAACAGATTTCTGGCGCGGAAACTATGTAACAATCGACCACGGCAACGGATGGAAAACAACTCTTGGCCAACTTATGGAAAATGTACTTGTAAACGAAGGGGACATTGTACGCGCAGGGCAAATAATTGGCGGAACAGGTACTCCTTCAATTTCAGCAAGCAATAACGGAACCCATGTTCACCTGCACGTAACACACAACAATTTACCCGTGAACCCGTATGATTTATTGCAATCACAGTATGGTTATTAAAATCTTTTTTAAAGACTGTCTTGTAAAATAAATGCAAGACAGTCTTTTTTTATTGCTTCCCTGGAAAATTGTTATATAATGAAAGACAAGAAAAAAAGGAGGTAATAAATTTTGGGAATATGGGGAATTGTTTTTATTATTTCAATAATCATATTAGTGGTGGGTGTTGCCATATATTTTTTAAATAGCTGGGCAGGAAAAAAACAGGCACAGCAAAATGAAATGGTTGCACAGCACAAGCAAACCGTTTCAATTTATGTAATCGACAAAAAGAAGGATAAAATCACCAGTGCCAATCTGCCTAAGGCGATGACGGAGCAAATGCCGCGTCTTGGGCGCATGTTTAAAATGCCGCTTGTAAAAGTAAAAATAGGCCCGCAAATTATGACCATGATATGCGAAGAAGCAACATTTAAGGCTTTGCCCGTTAAAAAAACGGTAACAGTAGAAATTGCCGGTGCGTACATTGTTGGTATGAAAGGCATGAAAACAAAAATGGAACTGGCGGAGCAAAGAAAATCTCGTCGTAAAAACACTGACGAAGACGTTCCCTTAAAATGGCATGAAAAATTACGCGCAAAAATCGGAAGGTAGGAGAAGAATTCATGAGCTACAAAGCAGTATACGAGCAATGGCTTGTCGACCCTATTATCGACAATGTAACCAAGTCAGAGCTTAAAGGAATCTCAGACAATGAAAAGGAAATTGAAGACAGATTTTACAGAGAGCTTGAATTCGGCACGGGCGGGCTTCGCGGTGTACTAGGCGCGGGAACTAATCGGCTGAATATTTATACAATTCGCAAGGCAACACAAGGGCTTGCGAATTATATCTTAAATAGCGACGCATACAAACCGGGCATTGCTGTTGCAATCGCGCATGACAGCCGCAGAATGTCTCCGGAATTTTCTACGGAGGCCGCGCTTGTACTTAACGCGAACGGCATAAAAACATACACCTTTGACAGTTTGCGCCCTACACCGCTTCTTTCATTTGCTGTGCGGTACTTGGGTTGCGTTGCCGGAATTGTAATAACAGCAAGCCACAATCCTCCGGAATACAACGGCTACAAGGTCTACTGGTCAGACGGTGGGCAATGCCCCTACCCTCGCGACGAGGAAATTATCGCGGAAGTATTAAAAGTCACAAGCTTTGAAATGGTAAAAACAATGCCGCAAATTGAAGCAACCGGGAAAGGTCTTTTCAATATCGCGCCGCCCGAGGTTGACGACGCTTTTATCAGCAACGTGAAAGCGCAGAGCCTCCACCCCGAAATTATTTCGGAATCGGATATAAAAATTGTGTATACTCCGCTGCACGGTGCAGGAAATGTCGGCGTTCAGCGTACATTGCGTGAAATGGGCTTTAAAAATGTTTTTGTTGTGAAAGAGCAAGAAGAAGCCGACGGAAATTTCCCAACGGTTTCTTATCCGAACCCGGAAGACAAAGCGGCATACACACTCGCTCTGAAACTTGCGCGCGAAAAAAACGCCGACATAATCATAGCCACAGATCCGGACTGCGACCGCGTTGGCGCTGCCGTAAAGTTCGGCGACGATTATCAATTTTTAACCGGCAACCAAACAGGCGTTCTGCTTACGGAATACATTGTTTCACAAATGGCACAGTGTGGCAAACTTCCCAAAAACGGCACGATTATTTCTACGATAGTGTCAACAAATATGGCTCGCGCTATTTCCGAAGCAAACGGACTAACCTACATGGAAGTCCTTACGGGTTTCAAATATATCGGCGAAAAAATTAAGGAATTTGAAGATACGGGAAGCCACACATATATTTTTGGTTTCGAGGAAAGCTTCGGCTATTTAGCGGGAACATACGCCCGCGACAAAGATGCGGTAGTTGCAAGCCTTCTCATTTGCGAAGCGGCGGCATTTTACCGCAAGCAAGGGCTTACACTCTACGACACGTTGTTTAATCTATACGAGAAGTACGGAATCTTCCGCGAACGCGTGGAGTCCATTAGGTTAAAGAAAACAGGCATTAAAGGATTAAACGACATCAAACGCGTTATGGCGGCACTTCGCGCAACCCCGCCGGAAAAACTCGCCGGTTCAAACGTAACTGAAGCCCGCGATTACAAAAACCGCACAATCAAAAATATCACAACAGGCGAAGTTACAGCCGCAACCCTCCCCGTTTCCGAAGTTCTTTACTACTCTACCGCAGACGGTTCGTGGGCGTGTGTTCGCCCCTCCGGCACAGAGCCGATAATTAAACTCTACTTCGGCGCGAAACTTCCCACAGGCTCAACCGAACAAGAAATTACCGCAAAATTAGAAGCTATTACTGCTGATTTAAAAGCAATCGTTGAAAAGGTTTTGGATTAATGCTTTTGACAAAAGGGGCTGTTGCAATATTGCAATGCTCCTTTTTTGAACGGAATTTCAAAGATTTATCCGCCATCTTATATGTACAAAAAAGAGCCGGAAAAACTCCGGCTCTTTTCGTTATTTGTTAAGATTATCCGAGGATAACAGTACCTGATTGGAATTCGATGGGTACACCGAAGATTCCGGCAAGGAAACGAGCGGGTACATAGCTACGACCTTCGATAACTACGGGTCTGATATTACCTGCAAGTTGACCTTGACCTGCGCCTGTTGCAATGTCAACGGCATTACCGTTTACGGTTGCGCTGGGGCTATCAAGTGTAAGAACTACTGTTTGTGAATTACCGTGGGTGTCAATACCTGTGAAGGTAGCAGTTCTTGCTGCTTCGTTCCAATCAACGGTTGCGCCAACGAAGTCTGCGAATACGCGCGGGTTCATCATGGATGAAACTACGCCCGGTGCAACTGTTGGGAACTCAACTGCTTGGATAGAAACTCCGTCCACTTCAACCATTGTTGCTCTTGTGAATGCGCGGCGTCCAACTGAGGGACCAGGAGTTGTTGGTTCAGTAGAACCCGGAGCACCGGGATGAATTACTGCCAAACCTTTTACTTGAAGAACTTCTGCGTTGTACGGCATTCTGTCGAATCTACCGTGTCTTACTTCAAACGGAAGTTCATCGCCATAATCATTAATTTCACCGGCAACAACTGTTCTGCGTGTACCGCTTATGCTACCATACCTGAAGTCTGTGTCGCCTAAGATAAGATGGCTGTTTCTGGAGATTTCCGGACCGTATACTACAACGTGCCATTCGATACCCGGAACTGTGGGTCCTGCTAGGTGTACTTCTTCAATTTCGAAGCTACCCGCGGTGCCTTGAGAGGTATTTCTAACTTCAAAGCCCAGTTGGTTACCGGGAAGTTTTCTAAGCTCGAAACCGCTATCTGCGGTATTTACTACGGGATCGCTTAACCAAAGTTCCATTTCACCTACGGGAATGCTGATTTCTCTGCCGCCTTGAACAGCTTGCAAGCGGAAACGGATTTGGTCACCGAATTCGAGTTCACCTGCTTCAGCTTCACTTATAGAGAAGGGAGCAACAGGGGTTAATGCAAGTACGTCGAATTGGTTACGTTCAATTTCAACAGCGGGGTCTTGCTCTATTTTGATGGGGTCGTATACGTTTGCTACTGCTGCTGTGCCAATGTGAACGCCATTGCGGTATACACGGATACCGATTTCGTCGCCGTATTTTACTTCGTGCCCTGCTTCAACGCTCAGAACAAAGCGAACGTCTAAATGGCGAAGACGTGATTGTAAGTCGGGAGCCCATGTTCTTGGGAAGAATTCAACAGAGCCGTCATCTTCAAATGAACCAACGGATGAAACGAATTCACGCTCATGTCCGAGAACAGAGAATCCGCCCCAGTTAAACAAGTTGCTAATATCACCTTCACGTCCGCCGCGGAATTGTGCATCAACAATGCGAACACCTTCTGTTTCGGGTACAAGTTCAAAACGGTCTGCACTGCGGAACAATGAACCGTGTACAACTTCTGCAATTCTAAGACTGTAGTTGGAACCGTTCATCCAGCGGTTGTTATGATTTCTGCCGAACAGTAATCCGCCTGTTGTTAATCCGGAAGCAATATCAGGAGCTCTGAGAATGGTATTTGCAGTAGCGGGTTCAAACGGAACTTCACTTGTCCATTCGCCGGAGCGTACTGTTTGCATATTTTCCGGACCGGATATTGCTACATCACCTTCAAAGTCGAAGGAAGCTACTACAAGACCGCGCTCTCTCCAATGCTGTGCGCCTTCGGCGTGTTGTGTCCACGGAGAACCTGCAACGTCACCTCGGAAGTATCTGTGACCGGGTTCGTTATTGGGGATATTAAGATGTCTTGGTCTTCCGATTCCCCATCTGTTCATTCCGAATGCGTGGTCACCGGCAAACCATTCTTCCGGGCCGGTAGCACCGGAAGGACGATGTCCGCCGGGACCTCCAACATATACGTCTATTGCAACATTACCTGTGGTTGCCGCTCCCCTTACAGGAATAAGGTTCATACCGTGAATGGTAATTTCGGCAGGAGTTGATCTTGCTGCAAATCTGGTGTCTCTTGCGGGTGTGGTAATTTCGAGGATAATTTCATTTCTGCCTGAATGTTCATTAATAAAATTATCTCTGACGTTAACTTCATATTCACCGTCGTTATTGTTTGCGTTGCTGGGATACGGGAATGCGGTATTACCATGAACACGAACACGACCCGGGGTTATTCCCCATAAACCATGAACATCGGGGTCACCTACTTCGCCCCAACCAGCATCCCATCTGAAACCTCTTGGTGCAATCAAGCGGACATAGCTCATTTGGTTCGTTGTTCCGGGATCACGAGAAAGCATTCCGCCAACTCTGTCTTCTTGGATTTTGATTCCGGAGAGAACTGCGTTAGCAGCCATTGGAACTACGCTTACGGAGCTAATGTTAACACCATTATGCCAACGAACGTTAAGTCTTTCTTCTCTTAACAAATCGGTTGAACGTGTTCTGACTGCTCCACCACCTTCTTGAAGCGCGATGGACATTGTAGCTTCGTCACTTGCAGCACGGATACCGCGAATGGTTACGTGAATCCAACCATCCATCGGAGGGAAAGCTGTACTGTCGCTTCCGCCAAGTAGAACAAGTGAAAGTTGACGAAGAAATACGTTATGAGGTGCAGGGTGGTCACGATTATCGTTGATAGGAGCACCTGCCCAGTCCCAACCATTTGCGCCGGGTCTGTTGTACATTACACTGCTCGTTGTTCCCGGCGGTGTTTGCGGGTATTGCCTGTCTGTTGCTACGATATTGTTCAATCTAGCCAAAACTGCAGCGTACTCAGTTCCGGATGTTGCGCCACGAACTTCAAAGTCAGGACCCGGAGTAAAGGTAATTGCCGGACCGGATACCATATGCTCACTACCCCATCTAATGTGCGGATACGGTATACCTGTACCGGAAGTACCTATAAACTTAGGGTCTTCCGAGTTTATATCGGAATTGGCGGGAGTAGCGGTCCATGATACCGTATTTCCGATTCCGCCCCTGCCCCAAGGCATTACAAAACCAACAGTACCGTTGGCACCGCCCTCAAGGGTGAACTCAAGAACTGCCATAGTGGTGTCTGTAAGAGCCAATCTTGAAAGTGCATTTGCGTCAATACGGAACGTGTATTCCGCTAAAGCGTCTTCGGGGGCATTCAACTGGTCAATAATTCTACCTATACGCGCTCCGAACAAGTTCATGGGCAGTAAGGACATAACCATTACTACTGCCAAGAGTAAAGCTAATTTCTTTTTCATAATTTCTCCTTCCCGGTTTTTGAAAATTGCGTAAAACCGTTACGCTTATATTTTTCGCTTCTTTCGCGCCGCTTCCGTCGCGCTTTTTGTGTGGCGCAGGTCATTAGTAAGGAAGCGATGCGCCATTTGGGCTGTTGCCCGGTTTAAACTTTGCTTTTTTAGGGCTAAAGCCCGTGGGTGAAACGACGGTACTTTGGCTTCATTCTGCCGTTTTCCGCAAAAACCGATACCTCCTTTCTTATATGTGGCAACTTTTTCCCAGTTACCTGTTAATGAGAATATAGCACTTCAGAAAAACGCGGTCAATGCAAAAGACAAATGTGTAAAGAAACTGTAACCAAAACCACAAAACTCTAAACACAAAAACACGCTTCTCCGAAAAGCCGCAAGGGAGTTTACCACGCCGCACTTGAGCAATTCAACCTATTTTGGTGAATTGTAACAAAGCTGTAACATTTTACTTCGCTTGCGCATATTTTCTCTGCTTCGTTATTATTTGAATCAGGAAGATTTTTTATCCTTCTTGTTTTTCTATGTAATGAAATTGTAATAAAAGTCCCTCAAAAAATATTTTTGTGTTACAATTCATTTAGGATACTTATTAGAAATCCGTTCAGGAGGGAACAAATGAAAAAATTTTTTGTAATTTTTTTTACTGTTTTAATTTTCGCAACACCCGCCGTGTCGGCAAGAATTGCAGACGGGGAAGAATTTTTGCCAATTTGTCAAACCGCAGAGACACACGGCTGGGAAATTGAATGGCACCGCACACCAAGTACATTGTCCTTAACCCCGCCGGACAGTACCGAAAATATTTTATTGTGCGTAGAACTTAACGGAGGAGTTATTCTTAACGGCAGAATTTATTTTCCCGCCGCGACATTAAACAGAATATTTATCGGCATTATTCCCGAGGAGATTCCGGAGGAAATTCAAGAGGATGATACTCCCGCTGAGACAGGCATTCACGGAAAGCTTACCCGTGTAAGATACGGCGAAAACACAGCATATATTTTCGGTTCGATGCACGCGGGGCGGGCAGATTGGTTTCCGCTTCACCCGATTGCGGAAGACGCAATGTCACGCGCGGATATTTTCGCATTCGAGATTGACAATACAACCGATTTGTCCGAAAGGGTTCTGAAGGAAATTCACGCATTAATGACAATCCCCGATGGGGAAACACTCAGACGTATTCTGCCTGATGATATACTCAGAGAATTTGATAGAAACCTTCAAACCTATGAACACCTGGGAATAACATACCGTTTAATTAGACATTTAACACCAGCCGCGCTGCTTCACGAGATAAGTTATCTGGTGCTGGAGACTCTTGGTGTGGAGCGTAAATTTTCGGTGGATGATTATATAGAAAATTACGCGAAAACAAACAAACGCCCGATTATTGGGCTAACCTCTGTTCTTCAGCAATATAAAAATGTTTTTGATATACCTCTTGATATTCAAGTATACGCACTTGAGGATTTCCCGGATTTTGAAACATGGTTGGAATTTTTAGACGACGAAGAATATATTGAAACATACGAAACCCAAGATATTGAAGCCATGCGCGCTGTGTACGCTTTCGACAGCCCCGATGATTTGCAACTCAACCCATATGTGGAGCTTATAAACGACCGCCATCTTAATGTGCGAAATTTACATTTTTCAAATGAAATAGCTCGTTTGCTTCGAGAAACCAAAGAGCCGACTACTTTTTTTGTAACGATGGGCATATGGCATATTCTTGGCGGCGAAGGCGGCGGACAAATTCTTATTCGTCTTGAAAATGAGGGTTTTGAAGTGACCCCGCTGTGGAGTTAGTATATGAAACTTGAAAATTATCATGCACAGCAAGAAATGCAAAATATAATAAAACTGCGGGAGATGTTAAAAACTCTTCCGCAATTCGCGGTTGGATATTTTCGCAGTTTGGGCGACCAAACCGCCGCATTGACGCGACTTGCCTACGCCTACGATTTGCGGATTTTTTTTAAGTTTCTTGCGGAAGAAATTTTCGATAATACTTCCGTATGTTCCATATCAACCGATGATATGCGCAGAGTTGAATCCGACCATATCGAAGAATTTATGGAATATCTTTCGTATTACGTTCCCGCCGAAAACCCGGACGCGCCCCATACAAATACATCTTTGGGGAAGTCGCGCAAACTTGCGGCGGTGCGCGGTCTTTTTAAGTACTTATATAGGAAGAAACTCATTCCCGCCAATCCCGCAGAACTTGTTGCGTTCCCGAAAATAAACGAAAAAGCCATAACAACTCTTGAGGTGAACGAAATCGCAAAGCTTCTTGATGAAGTTGACAGCGGCGAAAATTTGACAGAGCGTCAAAAAATTTTTCACGAGCGCACAAAAATTCGTGACGCGGCAATAATCACGTTACTTCTTGGCACGGGAATGCGCGTTTCGGAATGCGTCGGGCTGGACATACGCGACATAGATTTTGAAGTGAACGGTCTTCGCGTAACACGAAAAGGCGGCGATGAAATGATTCTTTATTTCGGAGACGAAGTTGAAGCTGCGCTTTGCGCGCACTTGGAAATCCGCGAAGATTCCGATCCGATTGAAGGTCACGAAAACGCGTTGTTTCTCTCTTTACAAAACCGCCGCATCACCGACCGCGCCGTTCAAAAAATGGTAAAAAAATATGCATCATTAATTACTCAATTGAAAAATATTTCACCCCATAAATTACGAAGCACCTTTGGCACACAGCTTTACGCCGAAACGGGCGACATTTATCTTGTTGCAAACGTGCTTGGTCACGCCGATGTTAACACCACCCGAAAGCATTATGCGAAGATGGACGACACCTATCGCCGCAAAGCCGCAAACGCAGTACGCTTGCGTGAATAAACCATTTGTGCTAGTATTTTGAAAAATTTGATAAAGATAAGTTGCTGGAAGGAGTGCCTGCATTGGAACAATTCACTTTTGTAAAACGCGGTTACGACCCCGAAGAGGTTGACAGATATATCTCGACTCTTGAACAAGTTATAAAGAGTTACAAAGAAAAAGACAACGCCATTAAAAACGCGATAATAAGCGCGCAGGTGGCAGCAGACAACATGATTAAAAACGCAAAAGCCCAAGCCAATGAGTATAAATCACAAATAGCCAAAGAACTTGACAAAGTAGGCGTAGAAGTTGAGCGCCAGCGTATGCAAGTTCAAGCCTTTCAAGACGTGTATGAGGGGCTTATCCGCAAATACCTTACCGAAATCGACAAACAAGAAATTTCCGAAATCTACGCCCGCCTTGAAGACGTGGAAAGGCTAATAGAACGTCTAAAAGAAGCAGATATCATGCCCGCACCCACACCCGAAGGAATGCCTGCGTCAAACACCGGTTATGGGCCGCCTCCGCCACGCGAAGCACCGCCTCCGGGATTTCCTCCGCTTCCGCCCGCGCCAATTAGCAACCCGGGCCTTATTAATTAGAAAACAATTTAACTATGATAAAAAAAGATTGACCCTGCCGGATAAACTCGGCAGAATCAATCTTTTTATTTTCTCAAAAATCAAAGGGGTGAAAAAATAAAAAATCAACCAAAAATTAAAAAATAAATTACAGCAAACATTTCGCGCATATAATTTGCCGCAAAGCTGTGCCGTGGTGTGGGTGCGCCTATGGAGTTTGCGTCAATGCCAAGACTTCGTGCCTGCCAAGCGGCGCGGAAAACATGAAAATCATTTGTGATAACGACGGCACGAAAACCGCCGGGGAAATAATCCGTTAAAATTTCATTTGAGAATAAAAGATTTTCGTAAGTGGATGTTGATTTATCTTCTTGTAAAATTCTGTCCGGCGAAATTCCTTGCGCCACAAGATAACGCGACATTGCTTCCGCCTCTGTGATGTTGCGTCCTGCGCCAAGCCCGCCACTTACAACCGCAACGGCGTTGCGGTTTTCATTTAAGTATGTAACGGCAGTGTCCAAGCGCAAAGCAAGATGCGAACCTACTTCATCGCCGTTAAGCCCCGCACCTAACACAATTACGGCGTTTTCGGTGTAGTCGGCATTGTTGCTTTTTCCGTAAATCATAAGAAATACCACGAAAAAAACAGGCACTGCGCAAGCCGCCCATAACACGATATGAATTTTTCGTGGTATTTTCCCCAGAAAAATACCATACACCACCAGCACAGCCGCGGCAATCCCAAGCATTATGTGTCCGAAATGTATATTCGTTACAAATAAAAGCGCAACAAAATTTATTAATGCAATTGTTCCGAAAGATATAAAAATAATTTTTAATGCCTTCATGACGCACTTCCCCCTCTTATGGCTAAAAAACTTAGAGTTATCTTCCTTCCGCAATTAAATGGTCGACCTTCTTCCATTATAAACGGGATAAATTGTGCTGTGTTGAAAGAATACCATTTAACTTTAACTCGCAAAATGGCAACAATTATCCCATAAAAAACGCAAGTATTCGTTGCCAAAGGCTTAATTTATGTTCGGGTTGCGGGGGCATGTGCAGGGTGTAGCGGTTGTTTTCGTATTTATGAAGCAGTTGATGGCGCATAAGAATCCAGTAGAAAGCTTCTTTAACTCGGAAGGGCTCAAGGGGACCATCAACGAAACCTTTTTCGATTGTCTCATTGGTTTCAGGGTCTGAAATTTGTTCGATGGTGGGTTTTTTTCCTAAGCTTGAAACGGCAAAACAATTAACGGCTTTAAAGCAACCTAGTGCATTATTTAAAATGCTTTCTTCGCCAAGGTACGAGAGAAGTTCGCGCACTTCTTGGTTTAAGCCCTTCATACTGCGCATATTTACCGCGCCTTGATGCATTTCGTCCGTAAAAATATGCTGAATACGGTTTTCCGGTTTGTTGCCGAAAAATTCTAAATTAACGAAGCTTAAAAGGTCGGACTTGGACAAAACCAACGCCATCGGAATGTTGCTTTTTTCGCGGTCAAAACCAAGAAAATAATTGTAAAGCGTATTGAAAATTTGTTGGTTAGAGTTTTCTTCGGGAATGGCTTCGATAAGTGACGCATCGGTTACGCGGAATAGGTCTGAAAGTTTTGTGAAATTCGTCGGGTCTGCAAGGAAAATTAAGCCGCTTGAATCCTTAATGTTAAATCCGTGCTGCCGAATACCTGTGTCATCGCGCAAGTCCTCGCCTGCGATGTCGTAAAAAATGACATCAATTGAGTTCTCTTCCATTGCGCCGTCTTCGTTTTTATAACGATACCAAAAATTAAACGCGTAAGGCGGAATCTTTCTGCGTTTGGTCGAGCTGATAAGTTCGTGGTTTTTTAATAATGGCTTTTGGTAATTTTCGTAAAATGTTTCTCGCACCTGCTTGTCGCCGATAAATGTCAACTTCGACGCGAAATCCATATTATTTTCAAGTTCGGAAATAAGTACTGTAAGAAAAACAGATTTACCGACACGGGCATCGCCAAGAATTGAAATAAGCAAAGTTTCACGAACGCCATAACCGATTGGCAAGTCGTTGTGACAGTTGGGACAAAGTCGTTGCTCGCAAATTATTTTTTTACCCTCTGGAAGAGTGTATGTTACACGTTGAGCAAACCCGTATTTTTCTAATTCGTTTTTTTCCACAGAAACCGCGTTATTTCCTTCAACTTCTATTGATAATGGCTGTGTTGCGTTTTTTGTTGCTTCCCTTTCGCTTATTTGCAGAACTTCAACTTGATAGTCGAATAATTTTTCATCAAGAAGCATGTTTTCGTTCTTTTTACTCTTGGTGGCGGAAACAGGCGCGGGCAGACGAAAATCCGCTTCATTCGGATGGAAGCGGTGACAACAAAACGGACAAATAACAGGTTTTACTTTCATTTATGTGTGCCTCCGGTAAGGTTAAACAGGTGGGAGTAATTTTCATCAAGAATAAATTTTACAGCTTGTTCTTTTTTAATATAGAACCCGCACGCGCCGGCGCAAGAGAGCGTATCCAGAGGATATTCGCCGACCTTGCGCCCTTGTTCGTAAATTGCGTATTTTAAAATTTGTGTGACAAGTTGCATTTGAGAAGAATCATCCGCCATAACGCGAATGGTTGCCAACTGAAATTGACTAAGAGGAAGAGGTTTGAGCTTTACGGTTGTTTTTAAAGAAACTTTTTTGAATAACCAATCGGTTTCATATACGGGTTTGCAAATTGTAATGCCCTTGTCGTCATTAAAATACGCAGGCACGGCAATGAATTTGCTTTTTTTCTGAATATTTTTCGAGAACTTCGCCGAAAGTTCACGCGTAACAACCTCGTGCGGATGATTTTCATTTAACAATGTTTCAATGCCGGGAACTTCCGTTTCGTCGTCTGTCCACTCGAAGATAAAAAGCAGTTTAATAGTGCGGTTTTGCGGCCATTCCCATGTTAAAACAGCATTGTTTTTATCGTCCATACTCCGTTCGAAACGCCGCAAATTCAAGGACGCGTCGGAGTTTTCTATTATCGTGTAGTTTGTTATCTTAGGCATTTTTACTCACATCATAATAAAGTTCGTCTAAACTAAACGCGCCCGAGTGGTACAAAACCGCCAAGCGGTTTACTGCGCTTCCGCTTTGCAATGCTTCTATTTCAGGTGCGAAAACATTCATACGCCCAAGCCCCCGTGCTTCGTATTGTTTTTTCACTTCGTAAGCGGCGTTTGCCTCCGGCATAAATAAATTTGCCTCTGTATAAAGTTTTGCGTATCCCGTTTTCAGCCGAATGCCGAAGTGAACGTGTTGTAACAGCCATTCGCTTAACGCGGCGGAAATATCTTCGCTGCCGGTAAGTTCCCGCAACAGAACATTTATGGGTTCCGTAAACTGCGGCGCGGGCAAAATATTTATTTCTATGAAATTTGATAGTCGTTTTGTAAAACCGGAAAATTCATTATTAAACAAAGCTTCCGTCATTTCTATTGACAATTTTTCAATTTCTCCGCTGTTTGTCTTGGCGTACTTTTTAAATTTTTTTCGGAAATAATCCGCGGCGTTTTGATTTTTGTTTTCAGTGAACGCCCGAAATGTTTCGTTAAGACGATGAATTTGATTTTCTTGCGCCAAAACAATGGCGTCAACTTCACTGATGTATTTTTTTATTTTTTTCAAATATCGTTCGATTAAACGCAACCTGTGTTTTAAAACATTAATTTTTTCTTTAATAAATTGCAAATTAATTTGTTTTTTCAAAAACTCCGACGCAAGTACATACGGAAATAAATTTTGATTCTGTAACGGCGAAAGTCTGCGCGTTGCGGATTCGGGGCTACCCTTTGAAAAATCGGGTTTTTTTTCAAGCCATGCGTTTAATTTTTCTTCTGCGTCACATAAATCGTTTTGCGATTTTTCTATAGCATCGGAAATGGCTTTTTTGTAAAATCCTTCTACTTGACGCGAAAGTTCATACAAGTTTGTAATTCCCGGGGAAAATTTATCATCATCGCTTGCGATTTCTTCGTAATCGTCCGCAATCTGTGCAAGCCTTTGCCCGAACAAGCGCGTAATCCACGCGCCGCGTGATAGCGGGTTGCTCAAATTAAATTCAGGAATCGCCAAACCGTACAAATAATCCATGCTTTTCGTCGGTCTTTTTTGCGGGAAAACGGGTTCGGGCACAGGTTCCGGCTCGTTCGGTTCATTTGGGCAATACGTCAAAATTTCTGCCATGATTAAAGCCTTTAACGCGTCTTGCGGAACAGATAAAACCAAACTTCCCGCCGTTAAAAAATCTCCGTTTCGCGCCGCACAGTTTTCCAGAAAAAAGAACTCGCTATATCGGGACGCGTCCGCTTCGGCTATATATAAACCGGGCGAACAATCTTTAAAAAGCGTAAGCAACGCGGCAGTTTGCGCAGATTTACTCAGATGTTCGAAGGTATTTATGCTTGACAGGTTCGACAATAAATAAATTCGCTGATGTTCCCCGCAAAGTTTTTGAAGCATTTGCAAAACATTTTTTCTGCAAAACGTGTGCGAAAGTAAATTGGCATCATCTAGCAAACAGTAAATATCAACCAAAACACCCGCCGGATACAATGCCGAAAAATATTTTTCCGCCGAAACAATCAATTTCGGCAAAGCAAGCGCGGTTTCATCCGCATAAACAAAAAAATTTGCGCGAATAATATCCGATTTTCCAACCCCGTTTGTTAAAAATTCCCGCCAACAGCGGCTTGCTTCTGTTCGGATAAATTCATCATCGAAATTGGCGGAAACTTTTATAAACTCCGCACCGTTAACATAAGTTCCTATCGCGTCCGTAAGCGACGCGGCAAAATCATTGCAATTTCCCAATGTGAAAAAAACAACAGGGTTGCTTATGATTCCTTTCATGCCAAAACTTCTTTCTCCCGTGTGAAAACTTCAATCATTGTTCGGTAGAAAATTCTTTTTAAAATACCGTCACGCTCGTCGTTGAATGTTTTTTCCAGCAATTCGAGTTTATTTGTGTAGCTTTCGATGTAACCGTCGATTATTTTGCCGAGTTGTTCAAACTGCGCGTCGGTTAAATCATTTTCCTCTTCCTGTGCGCGTTTTTGAAGATGCGCGGAAACATTTTCGTCTAAATTCATATATGCCTTGAAAACATCGTAATCTACAAATTGCTCAGCAAGATTTTGCATCGTGTGCAATATATGCGATTCACCGTCTATCGTGTAGCGGTAAGTCTTGCGGTTTTTTGAAATTACGCCCATGTATAAAAGTTGCGCAAAATGGCTGTATTTTATTTCGCTTAAATCAATTCTGGAAAGCTCTTCGCGCAAAGCCGCCACATATTCACGAGTTTTCACCTCGTTTGCAACGTGTTCGCAAAGACGCGGCATATAAATAAACACACCTTTTGCGTATTCGATATCCGGCGTATCGCTTTCGGTTAAATATTCCGTGTCGAAAAGCGGTTTATAATACTTTTCACGCGCTGAATCCGCCAAAAATTCGTTTAACTCGGAAATTGCCGCACGTGCTTGTGCCGCGCTAAAAGTTTTTTCTGTAATGCCCGTTTCAATGTGCGAAAACTTTTCGCTTAAGTCCACGCGGTCCCCGAAAAATCCAAAAAAACAGCGCGTACGTTCTTCCAAACGGATAATCTTATAATCCAGCGCACATTCAAAAAGATTACGTAAGCGATTATTTCTTAAACGCTCGCGGTTGTTTTCGTAATCGGTAGTCCATAATTTATCGTAGTTAGGTGAAGGCAGTTCCTTCCAATTACGTTCGTTGCATTCGTATAAATGCAAGCCCGCGATTTTATTCAGCGACGTTTCGTAAACTGCTTCGTACTCATTTAATTCCGTGTAACAGTACAGCGGCACCGCGATTTTCAAATTAAGCATATATAAACGATTATTCATTTTGCTTGATTTTGTATTGGAAACGCGCCCGGATGTGTTCATTTGGCGCACAATTCCGCGAATTTGCGGCGCATTGTGAGGCACGGAAAGATACGAATACGGCGGAAAAACAATATGCAAGCCTCCGGGTACGTGGTTTATCGGGAACATAACCTTAGCGCCTTCATGAAGTTCATTTATTTTTTCCGTGATATACACTTCGAGATTTTCTTCTTTTGTTGACGCCATTAAATTACAATAATGGTCAAGCGATTTATAAACAACAGTTTGGAATTGCTGCGTTATAAATTCGTTTAAATTATCAACAATTTGCGCGCCGCCAATGTCGCTCCAGCCGGCAAGCATATCTTTTAACAACCGCTTGATTGCTTGCTTGTAGTCTAGTGACTTTACAGCTTCTTCATCTTTTTCAAATGCTTCACAAAATTCTTTAGCACCCGCTAAATTTTTCGCGAAATTTTCATTTTGGTCGGGTGAATTTTGCGCGTTTTTGAATTTATCAAATAGCTCTTTAAGCGCGTTTAAAATTTCGCAAAGCGTATCAACGGTTTGCTCTGAAAATTCACTAAGCTTTGCAAGCACCGCTTCGTATATTCTGTCAATTGCATCGTACATCAGGTTTTTTCCGCAAGCGCGTAAATAATTTTCACTTGTTTCAATTACACTTTCCGATAACGATTTTTTCCCTAATCCAATCAACGATTTTTTCAAAAGCTTCGCCATAAGTGCTTGGCGCGAAATATCCATCGCTGCCAAATTGTCGCGATGTTCGCGTTTTTGAGAAATATCACGTTTGCGCAACGTGTCAATTGCACGGTTAGCGGAAGCTTCGTGAAGGTCTGAAAGCATTCTCAACGTATAAAACGGTCCGCGCTCCAAATCGGAAAAATCTTGGGAAAGCGCGGTTTCGTTAAAGCTTGCGATTACCGCGTCCGCCGCGCTGTCGTAGTGGTCTTTCAAGCGGTTTAACTCGCTTTTTATTGCGTCTTCAATAATTTCGGGGCGTTGCTGCAAGACTATATGGTCGTATTGCTTGAAACTTCGCGGCTTAGGTTTATCCGTCGAAAGAACCCTTTCAAGCGTCGGCAAATCAATTTTAAGAGTTTCAAGCGCAAGTTTTCCGTCTTCAATTGTAGGACTTTTTTCGGCAAGCGGCTCAAGTTCCGCAAACATTTTCGATGCAAGATAATTTAACAAATATTCAATCGGAAGTGATGCGCTTGATGCGCCAATCGTGTTGTAAATATAGTTCACCGGCTGTTTTTGACTGTGCGTCATTAAAAACGCGGCTTTATTATTTTCGATATTAGAAAGATACGAACTAATTGTATAACTTTGCCCATCCGTAACTTCTTCGCTTGCGATAAAATTTATAATTGTTTCAGCGGCTACATTCATACAATAATTTTTCGCGGCAGGAACAAGCTTGCCGTGTTCGTCCTTCGCGCTTACAAGATGACACAAATCATATGGCGGTTCGTTTGTTTTTATTTCAAGATCAGCGAAAGTTTGCTCGAAAGTATCGCCGTTGCGCTCGATATTCATTAGATAATCAAGCTCTTTCAGCGCGGCAAACCCGTTTGCTTTAATATTCAACGCGGCAGAACCATCAATCATGCTGTCCGAAAGCGTGACATCCGGCAGAAAAACCATTCCGATATTTTCTGTTTCAAATCCTTTTTGTTCCGCAATTTTCCGCACAATATACGGTACGTCAATAAAAACGCCGCTTCCCGTGCCGCCCGCACAGCCGGATAAAATAAATACATATAAAAGATCATTTGATTTCCTGTTCACCGTCAAGCGGTTAATTTTTTCTGTTATAAGGCTGATTACGCGGTTGCTGTTAATCGTAAGCAAAAGCCGCCCCGCTTGCCGGATTCCACCCGCGCCGTGCTTTACCTGCTGTAAACGCAAATTACCCGCGATCCAGCTTTGCGTCGAATCTTTAAAAACTGTTTCGCGGTTTTTATAAACCGAAGTTAAATTCGAGTTATCCAAAAGCAAAAATTCATCTTCCGAAAAAGACATTCCGTTATAATTTAAATTCAGCATATTATCGTCAGAGTCCAGTGCTAAATATTCAATTTGCGAAGGTTTATCCAATCTGCGCCCGCTTGCGGAGACGCCCAATTTAAAATGCCTGTTAACCGACTTTTTGACACGAATAAGAGCCTCCGCACCTGTACCGCCGAGGCCAATAATCAATATAGGTTTTTCAATTGCGTCCGTTCGCGTGCCTTGCGTAGAGATTCCGCCGCCGTACTCGCTGTCCAAAGCTTGCAGTTCGACCTTTATTTCGGAGGATAATTTCATTATCAAACACCCTTAATTAATTTTCAAAAGCGCGATAAGTAATTTCCAGTTTCGGAGATTCGCCCGGAATTGAAAAGATTAATTGCTGACCGTCTTCCCAAATAATTTTTTTCTTGAAAATTGAATTGCCATCGCCATCTGTTATATGGCATCCCGAGCCTTTTTTATGAAGTTGAATTATCGGTTGATTACCTTGCATTCCGGGTGATAGAAGAATATCCCATATGGGAATGCCCGATTGAACAAGTTTGTCTGCCTTTGAGCCACCCAAGCTATTGTTTAAGAATTCCATCAGCGACATTTCACCGGCGAAAGTGCTGATATCCGGGGCTTCAAGAGATGTGTAATTACCGTCGGAAAGTAGTGCGCGCAATTCTAAGTGACCTGTGTAAACGCGATTTCTTATTCTGCGAAGACTTATTACTCGTAAAAGTATTGCGGCAACTGCAAGCGCGACAGCTATTCCCATTAAAATAAAAATCATGGAACTGCCTGTTTCAATGTCTTCGGGTTCGGTTGCAACAACGGGCGAAGGGGTTTCTTCCGGTTCCGGCTGCTCCGGCGGTGTTTCTGTATCTTCAATTTCATCCGGTATGGTGGACGGAGGGGCAGGTATTTCCCTCAATACTTCCGGGTCAAAGGTGATGGAAAAAAACGCGGTGGTTTGCTCGAAATGCGGGTGAGATACATTTACGTTTACACGAACATCCTGCGGAGGGTCAAGAAAAAAATCCAACGTGAAAGCAGACCCTGTATTTACCATCGGGAAAGTCGCAACAAGGTTATGTTGCATATCGTAAACGGCAAGCTCCACCGTCGCTCCATCAAAAAGCGGCTGAAAATGTGACGACGGTAACGAAGAAACAAACCCTGCCTGCACCGCGATTGGCAATGACGGGTCGAAGTAAAGCGCGCCGTCTTCGGCACTTGGCTGGGTTACGGAAAGCGAAACATTCACATTATAATTGTAAATTAAATTTATTGTAATTCTATCTTCGGGCAAGCCGCGAACGTGAAGAAGCCAATCGCCCACCATAGGTGAAAGCACCTTAATCATGGAATAACGATTGGCAAATGAAAGTGTATACGGTTCTTCACCGAGCGGCACTTCAATCCCGGACGGGTCGAAAAGGCGTATGCCCGGAATTTGCCGCGACGAAAGCATAATAATATTTGCTTCCGCAACAAAAAGGCTTGGAATAGGAACTATAACATCTGCGTAGGTTTCACCGTCGGCTACTATTGACGCAATCTCCGTGATGGACGAGCGTATGTGCGACGCGAATATTTCATTAAAAATCTGCGGCAAAGCATCGGCTTCGCTCGCGATATAAGACTTTGCGCTTGTGCGCTGTGCAATTTCATGCAAGAAAGGCTCATTTAAAGTTCCGTCGAAATTTAACCCGATTGTGTAAATAGCGGCAAAATCGCCGACATTATCAACCGCCCACCATGCGTCTTCGTATGAAGCTTCTACAGTGCGGTTGTTTGCCCAATTGGTTGGAAGTTCTATTTGTCCGTCGGTGAAAAGCAGAATCATCGGGCTGTTAGAGGGCGACGGGTCATTAATAAGCATTTCGGCGGCGGTTCGCATTGCCAAACCGATATCCGTCCAACCGTGATACACAAAACCCGAAATCGTCCGTCTTATATTATTTCTTATGGAAGGGTCATTTATTTGCGTAAGCGGCATTACAGAATGCAAACCGCCCGAAAACCCCACTATTCCGATACGCGAATTACGCGTTTCCATCATGTCCATAAAAAGTTGCGCCGCTTCAAGAGTAATGCGTTCAGGGTCTGATGTACGCATAGAGCCGCTTGTGTCAATTACCAAAATTACGTCAATGCCATCTGCCGGGGCTTCTGCCACCGCCGGAGTATGTACAAAAAGAAACGCAAATAAAATAGAAACCGCAAGATAAACAAGCCACATAACGCTTTTTGCGCGATGACCAATCACTCAACATCTATCCTTCCGAAAGGAAAAATTCGCATTATTTACGACATTGTAATATGTTTGGGAATTTTTGTCTAGTACTACTGAAAAATCCCCCAAATTTTCCGGGATGGAAAAAATGGGGGATTTGGGTATAGATTCTATTCGGGTTCTTCGGTCGGTGCGGGTGAGGCTGTTGGTTCGGGTGTTGGTTCGGGTGTTGGTGTGGGCGTTGGTGTGGGTTCCGGTGTTGGGGTTGGGGTCGGTGTTGGAGTGGGAGTGGGAGTGGGAGTAGGAGTAGGAGTAGGAGTAGGCGTGGGTGTAGGCGTCGGAGTCGGCGTTGCAGCCGTAAACGCTACAAATTTTTGTGTAACATATGCTCCTCCGCCGCCTGCGCTTGCAAAAGAGACACCTACACCGACATGAGTATTTTCTGTGCTTAAGATATTGTTTCTGTGTACAGACGAGCTCATCCAGTTGCTAATGGTTGCCTCCGGTGTATTGTGATTGCGGTTATTATTTTCAGCCCACCTGTGCAAGTTGTTTATACCCACGCGGGAAAGCCTTGTGGTTGCGTTTGAACCGTCAGACCCGGTGTGGCTTAACATATTGTTTATGCGCAAATCATCACTGTGGTTGCGGGCGGCGGTTGCAACCCTGCTTTCCCAAATTAAAGGAGCAAGCCCGTTTTTCGACCGTTCTTCATTTGTAAGTTCAAAAATTCTTTGTTCAAATTGAGACGCGGTTAACGGCGCGGGAGTGGGCGAAGGAGAAGGTATAGGTCCCGGTAAATTGGTTGTAGCTTGTGCGGTAGATGTTATCAGATAGATAAAACCGCCTGAGCCATCCGCTCTGATATTTACACCTATGCCAATGCTTCGGCAATTTGTAGTAAAGATGGATGAGCTCGTGGTCATCATCCAGCTATCTACTACGTCCTGAGGGGTTATAATAGTGTTGCCGAATGTACGCTCTCTTTCGATAGACAGAGTGTTACCAAAAGCTATAACAGTGCCGCTGCTACCGCCATACGGCCCTACACTATTTCCCTGCGACAAATTCAGATTCACTTTAGTTTGAGTGTAGAAGCGGGCTGCCATCATGAGCCGCGTGTCTGTACCTAAGTGCCTGTGATCCCGGTCTGCTTGAATTTCGTTGATAAGGCGAATAACTTCACGTTCAAATTCGTTCGGGCCGCCAAGGTCTGTATACTCTTTTATCCATGCGGTCATTTCGGTTTGATTCAACTGCCTGTTCGGTAAAGTTATTTTAGAACGTGTTGATTCTACAACAGTACGCCAATGCTCAAGCGAACCGGGTGCAGGCGTAGGAGAGGGTGTCGGGCTGGGTTCCGGAGTTGGTTCAGGCGTGGGTTGCGGTGTAGGGCTTGGTGGAGCAACCGCCGAGTTTACAATAACCGTACGCGCTGCGCTATCCCAATCCACGTTCACGCCAACGCTTTCAAGAGGAAATCTTATAGGAATAAGCGTTCTTCCGTTGAAAATTTGTGCGGGAACATCCAGAGGGTAAGTCATGCCGTTTGTCGTAAACACGCTGCTTCCAACGGGAATGGATACTATATAATCCTGGCTCCACATTACTACGGTTCTTATGGCTTCGTCCCAAATAACCTCGAAGCCAAGTGATTCAAACACTCCGCGAACGGGAACAAGTGTTCTTCCGTCAATAATAACCGGGTCTTGGTTTTGGAACACGACCCTTCTGCCGTCAACCGTAACAACTACGCCCCCCGCAGGTGACGCAAACGCCACAATTCCAAAAACCATAACAGCAACAGTAAAAAATAAAATAACTCTGCGCATTACTTTCAAAAAATCTCCTCCTCATTTTTTTATATTCATCTGTATAAATTTATCAGTCTTTTACTAAAATTGCAACCATTGGAAAAAAACGTCAATATAAGCGCGGCGCAAGTTTCGTTGCGAAAATTATGGCGAACGTGTTAGAATCGTTGAGAAGTTCGATGCACATTGGACTAAACGTGAGGAGCAAACCATGTATTTATATATCATTCGCCACGGTGAGCCGGATTACGCAACCGACAGCCTCACCGAAATGGGCAAAAAGCAAGCGTCCGCGCTTGCGGCAAGATTTTGTATTCACGGATTTGATGAAATTTACACATCACCCCTTGGCAGGGCAATTCAAACAGCACAACCTACTTGTGAACGCCTCGGGCTTTCATACAAAACTGAGGATTGGATGAGCGAGGATTTAACATTTGACGATTTATCAGCAGAGAATGAAAATGGAAAACGAGATTGGGCGTTTGCTTGCCAAAGCACCAAACTGCTCGACTATACGGGCGAATGGTACGACAGCCCTGTGTTTTCAACCTGCCGTGCGGCGCAAAGTGGTTATACGCGTATTGTTGAATGCTCCGATGATTTTTTGTCTCGCTTGGGCTATAAGCGCGATGGGAAAATTTATAGAACTATCTCTCCAAACAAAAAACGAATCGCGGCATTTTGCCATCATGGACTTGGAACAGCGTGGTTATCTCATCTACTCTCCATTCCGCCAAATATTTTTTGGTCAAGTTTTAATATCGCGCATTCAAGCGTTACTGTTTTGGAATTCAATAACTATCCCGACGGGTTCACCGCGCCGCAATGCGTTTGCTTGTCGGATATTTCGCATATTTACAATGAAGGGCTGGATGTTAATTCGCCGGTCTTTGGTTAAAAATTGAAAAATCTTAGAAGCAGAAAGGATATATCCTCATGGAAAAAACAAATATCGAAGTAAAAAACAATTTGAGTTTAGCAAAACCTATTGTTTTGGGCTTATGTATAATTATAACAGCAGCCGCTTTGTGCATTGGCACTGTCATTTCGGTAAAAATAATAACAGCAGGTATTATTAATGCAGTTGAAGCCGCAACCGATGGTCTTGTACGCTTTAAACAAACCGGAGAAGGCGGCATAACCGCCACGGGTTCGGCTTCTGTTGATTTTAAATCGGATCAAGCATCATGGGGTGGTTCTTTTTCCGCGCACGGAAGCACCGCACAGGATGCCTTTGTTAAAATAAGGAATGATAGTGAAATAATAATGAATTATTTACTGGATAATGGATTTAATGAAAGAGAAATTGCTTTTCTTGCAGTAGATATCCGTCAACAATTCCGCTCACTATATTCATTTGAAGGAAATTATATGGGTGAGGAGCCAGCCGGCTATAGGCTCACTCAACGCATATTTGTTTCATCCAATGATGTAGATAAAGTAGCAGAAGTATCTCGTGATATTACACGGCTTATTGAACACGGTGTGGAATTTTCCTCAGATGCACCGGAATACACATATTCCCGGCTGGATGAGTTGAGGTTAGCGTTAATTGAGGAGGCTACGAAAAATGCTCAGCAACGTGTGGATATTATTGCGGATAATGCCAACAGCAAAGTAGGCCGGCTAATCAACGCTAACTTGGGCGTATTTCAAATTACGGCATGGAATTCCGCATCAGAAGGTTTCAGTTCTTCGGGTACTTTTAACACCTACAGTATTTGGAAAACCGCTTCCGTTACAGTGAGATTGCACTATGAGGTTGAATAGAAGAAATTGGATAGGTAATTGGGGGGGATTGGAAGGGGCTGCGTCAGGGACAAAAAAGTATTAAAGGGGCGGAGGAATTGACAACTCATCACATATTGAGAATGTCAGCTCCTCCGCCCCTGTGTCAATCTATACAGTCATTTTTCTGTCACGTTCGCCGTATTTACCTTTTATCGCCAGCTCGGGTTGCGAGTGCGAACTTCGCAATCGTCTATTAATGTTTAGTATATCTTACCCATATATCATAAGGTGCATCGATTCTTACTGAATTACGTGAGGTAAAAAACACTAAGCTTCCACCACCAGGATGATTAAGTGGGGTTAGCCCCACTATAGCGTGATAACGCCCTCCAATGCTCGCTCCAATAGGTATACGATAACCGTTTCCGAAATCCCACCAGCCACCACATGATATAATAGATGCATTACTTGAGTTTAAATTTGACGATAAAGAAGTTTCAATTTCTACATTCGAATCGGCTGTAATTGTTCCGGCAAATCGCTGTCCATAGCTACCATCTGCAAATTTATACTCTGTGCCGATTTCCCATAAATGAGGGCTATTCATTAAATCAGGTAGTAATGAATTGATTGCTATAATAGCGAATCTCATTCCTTCATCTAATGTGTTATCAACAAGAGATAAAATTGAAAAATTTACAACATCTTCTTTTTGTAAATAAACACTTGTAGATACACTTGACGCTCCTACTGTCTCCCAGCCATTGAACGTAATAATATTTCCATTTACCCAAATATAACTTATATTTAATGGAGAGTTTGATGTAGCCACTCCATTACCAAGCGATATGAAATACCAACCATCGTTTGGAATAATAACATTATTATCATCTACTAAGTCGATATCTCCTACCAAAGAGGAATTATCAATTGGCTTCGTAACATTAGTTCCTGCTACCATTGTTACGCTTTCAAACGCTCCTTGTACTCCCCATGAAACGACTGCATTATTAGCCAGTACATATGAGGGTGCAAAAATAAACCCCAGTGCTAATATCGACAATAATACTTTTCGAACAAACCTGCCTTTGTTTTTTACATCTTTCATTGAAAATGCTCCTTTTCGGTTTTTTTAGTTTTTGTAAACGGATTTTCTGCGATTATACTTACTTACTACAATACTCCCTCCTTATTCTCAAAATGCATTAGCCGATTTCCAGTTATAGAAATAGGGTAAAGTAGACAAGGAATACCAAAATCGCTTATGGGTTATCATAAGAATTATCAACTTGCCCTTATCGGCTAATGAATTATAGGGCTAGCGGCTAGCTCTTGTCAACATTATTTTGGAATGTCAAGCATTCCTGTTAGTGTGAAAGTCGAGATGTGGGGGCGGAGATCTGAAGGCACAAAAAAAGCCCTCTAAGGACAAGACAGGGGGCGGTTCCGCGTCCTATACATTGAAAATGAGACAAGGAACCGTCCCCTGTCTTGTTGACTGTACTAATCTACATTAGTGCTTTTAGTGTATGTTGTGACTGGCTCGTCTGCTATATAAGCAATAATTTCTAATTGGTTTAAACCGGGATTAAGCATTAAATTTATATGCCATAACCTTGGAAACGCTGAATTAAAAGGAATCATATCGAACGGACCAAAGGGAACTCCATTAATTTGAATGTATATAGTTACCCGTTCAATGTTTTCTGATGTATCAATAACAATACGCCTATTAGCACCATCCGTTCTTGGATTTAGAGATATAAAAGTATTTATACTTATCTCATGCTCGTCCGCAGCTAACGGTTCATGGAGCGGTGATTTAGTGGGTGTTGGCTCAGGGGATGATGGTGGTTCAATGGACGTAGATTCGGATGTTGACTCTTGAATTTCCGGCGACTCCGTAGATTCATCATCAGGAAGCTGCTCTTGAGTTGGTTGAGTATCAAGGGTATTAATTATTTCATTTATAATTATTACACAACTACTCAAATTTACATCAAGAAGAGTGAGACGAAATTCTCTGCCATTGAATAAGTAGTTGAACGCGCAACCGCTATTCATAGATATTTCATGCCTGTCTCCGTTATGCTCTACTATGTTTGCGTCAATTTTATAGGATGACCTTACAAAAATTAGACTAAATGTTAAGAAGGTCGTATCGCAAATATGTGCTCGTCCTTGTCTAACGGTAATTCTGTCACTAACAGGCTCAAGTCTCGGCCCTATGGGCATAGAAGGGTTTTCCATATTATATAACTCTGCTTCTTCTGGAATTGAAGGGTTTTCTGTGTCATCTGAAGAACCACTTTGCTCTTCAAAATCTGTGGAATACACCTCATTTTCTCCGTTTAAAGCAATTACAGGTATGGAATCCGTATTCGGATTATCATATGGCGGATTTTTGGGGAACTGCCATGACAATATCATAAGAATAAATGTAATAAGAGCAATAATTATTACAACAATAATTGATACAATACCTATTTTTTCGTTTCTCGTCCATTTTCTTTTATTCTTTCCATCCTTTTCAATGTTTTTATCCATTAATATCATCCCTCAAATTCTACTAATAGCCATTATGCACAGCATCATTAGATCTTTCATACATCTGACTATAAAATTATCCACATGTATATAACAGAGCCTAACTAAAGGTATCCCCCGATTAAAGAGAATATCCGAGAACGCTTCCTTCTGCATTCTTCATGTGTCAAACATTTTTAATAGGCATTCCAATACACATCAACAGAGGGTGTTTTTCAGAGGTATAGCTATTCCAGTCAAAAACGATCTTACCCTTGTGGTCTTTTTACCGCGATTCTTCGTCGGAATTTCTCTTGCTTTTTCTGTCCGCAGATCTCACAGAATTGTTACCGCAAGTTCATTCGAAGGAATCTCGCTCCGCACGCTGGTATCTTCCCGGTTCTACTTACATCCTAACGGGACATGGCGCGAAACCCTTCTCATCACGCGGCAAAAATACTCGCAATGGCAAGCCTATTTTCAACCGGAACAGCTATAATTGTTCAACTAAATTGAACCCGAGAAATTATTAGCAAACAAATAATAACACAAAAAAATAAAATAAATCAATGCTTTTGTCACAATCGGTCACGACAAACGCATGAACACATGAACAAGAAAAACACCTAATATGGTAACCACCTCTCCAACCTACTCACGCTTAAGCCCACGTTGCCTCTCCGGCTCCAAAGTCTGGATAATGGCTATTGGCCAGACTTTACCATACTTCCACCTACTATAGTCATATTATTTTTAGATATCCGCTTAAAAAACGAGATTAACATTATATACAACCCAACATTTGTCGGCTAAGTAGTTTTGTAAATTTTACCCCTTATCCCACTTACTCCTAAAAACAACCTTTCCGTCAACAAACTCTCCGCGTATTTTTTCGCCTTCGCGGAAGCGGCCTTCGAGAATTGCTTCGGCAAGTTCGTCTTCGATTTTACTTTGGATTGCGCGGCGAAGCGGGCGTGCGCCATACATTTGGTCGTAACCCTCTTTTGCGATGTGTTCCACCAGTTCATTTGTGTAAATCAAATCGATGTCCATGTTTTGGCGGATTCTATCTGCGGTTTCGTCAAGCATAAGACGGGTTATTTTTTGAATATCGTCGTTGTCCAGCGGATGGAAAACGATTATATCGTCTATGCGGTTGATAAACTCGGGGCGGAAGATGTTTTTTACTTCTTCCATCACGAGTTTTTTCATGTCTTCATAGGAGCGGTCTTTGTCGATTTCACTAACAAAGCCCAGCTTTTTCGGGTTAACAATGGAACGCGCACCCGCATTTGATGTCATTATAATTACGGTGTTTTTGAAATTTATTTTGCGCCCTTGTGAATCTGTGATATGACCGTCGTCAAGAACTTGCAACAAAATATTAAAAACATCTGGATGGGCTTTTTCAACTTCGTCGAAAAGAATGACAGAATAAGGCTTGCGGCGAACACGGTCGGAAAGCTGACCGCCCTCATCGTAACCGACATATCCCGGCGGAGAACCAATCAAACGCGAAACATTATGCTTCTCCATAAATTCGCTCATGTCCACGCGGATAATCGCGTTTTCGTCACCGAAAAGAATTTCCGCAAGTGCGCGGCATAAATGCGTTTTTCCAACGCCCGTAGGCCCAAGGAAAAGAAACGAACCAATCGGCTTGTTCGGGTTTTTCAACCCGACACGCCCGCGACGGATTGCCTTTGAAACGGTTTTAACCGCCGCATCCTGACCGATTACGCGCTCATGAATTGTGTCTTCCATTTTCATAAGACGCGCGCTTTCTTCCTGCTGCAAACGCTTTACGGGAACGCCCGTTGTTGCAGATAAAACATCCGCGATTTCTTCGCTGTTTACAATATGATGAGATTTTGTGTTCGTGTCCTTCCATATTTTTTCTTCTTGTTCAAGCCGTTCTTTTAAGCGGTTTTGTTGTTGCTTTAACATGCCCGCTTTTTCAAATTCTTCTATTTTGATATGTGCTTCTTTTTCGGTTTCAAGTTCGTTAATTTGCTCCTGTAAAGCCTTGATATTCGGCGGCGCGGTATACGAACGAAGCCGCACTTTCGACGCGGTTTCGTCTAAAAGGTCGATTGCTTTGTCGGGAAGAAAACGGTCGGAAATATATCGCGCGGAAAGCTCAACCGCGGCTTTTATCGCGTCGTCTGTAATTTGTACATTGTGATGCGCTTCATATTTATCACGAATGCCTTTTAATATTTCAATTGCTTCTTCCTCGGAGGGTTCGTCAATCATAACCGGCTGGAAACGGCGTTCAAGTGCCGCGTCTTTTTCGATATGCTTACGATATTCGTCAAGCGTCGTCGCGCCGATTACCTGCATTTCGCCGCGTGCAAGCGCAGGCTTTAAAATATTCGCCGCGTCTAACGCGCCTTCCGCTCCGCCCGCTCCTATTAAAGTATGCAATTCATCTATAAATAAAATTACATTCGGGTTTGCTTTTACTTCATTTAATACGCGTTTAATCCGCTCCTCGAATTCGCCGCGGTATTTTGTTCCCGCTACCATGCCGGGTAAATCCAGCCCCACAACGCGTTTGTCTTTCACAGGTTCAGGGACATCGCCGGAAATAATTCTTTGGGCAAGACCTTCCGCAATCGCCGTTTTTCCAACACCGGGGTCACCCACAAGACACGGATTATTTTTCGTGCGGCGACTGATAATTTGAATAACACGCTCTGTTTCTTTCGCGCGACCCACAATCGGGTCGAAATGACTTTCCTTTGCCATTTGCGTAAAATCGCGCGAAAATTTATCCAGCGTAGGCGTGTTAGATTTTTGTCCTTTTTGATTCGTCGCGTTCGGGTTCATTGGAAACGGGAAAGGGGGCGGCCCTTGCTGATTTGTCTCGCCAAGCATTGTCATGATATCGTCAAACATTTTTTGTGCGTTTACGTTGAACGTAGCAAGAATCGTATTCGCGATAGATTCCGTTTCTTTCAAAACGGCAATAAGCAAATGCTCCGTGCCGATATAATTTGTTTTCATGCGCATCGCTTCCTGATGACTATGCTCCACGACGCGTTTTGCACGCGGAGTTAAATCCACAAGCGGATTGCCACCAAGCGTAGGTGTTTCGCCCGCGCCTGTAATATTCATAAGTTCCTTTTCAATGCCCTCGGCGGTAACGCCTTGCATTTCCAAAACTTTTGCGGCAACACTGTCCTCAACCTGCGCAAGCCCAAGCAACAAATGCTCCGTTCCGCCATGCGAATGGCCGAATTTTTGTGCCGCTGTTTGCGCATTCTGTATTGCCTGCCGTGCTTTTTCTGTAAAAGGCCCCTTCATTTATGTAGCCTCCTTTGTATTAAATTATTTTTCAAAAATCTCTCTTAAATATCTTGCGCGTGTTATGTCGCGTTCTTGTTCCGTCATTTCTGTGCCGACGTTTCTTTGCAGATGACCGGGCTGAATTTCCATCATTATTTGATAAATCCGTTTTGTAGGTTTAGGTTTTTCCAGAAGCCCTGTGATGTAACCCAGCCGAATGTCAGAGAGTAAATCCATTGCTTCTTTCGCGGAGATTAATCTTGCGTTGGTAAGAATTCCGTAAGCGCGGTGAACTATGTCTTCGATATAACTTTTGCGTGTGGTTAAAAGATTTTGGCGTGCTTGTCGTTCTTTCTCAATTACAGATTGCGTTACGTTTTGCAAACCGAGGATAATATCCTGTTCGGATTTCCCTAAAGTGTTTTGATTCGAGATTTGATAAATACTGCCCATAGGCGCGGTTCCTTCGCCGTAGATTCCGCGGATTGCAACGCCGAATTTTGTAATTTGCGGCAAGACTGTTGTAGGCAAATCAGATTTTGAAAGACATGGCAGATGAATCATATACGAGGCCCGAAGCCCCGTTCCGGTGTTTGTGGGGCAAGCCGTAAGATAGCCGTAGTCTGAGTGAAACGCGAACTCTACGCGCTCTTCTATGAGGTCGTCTATTTGACCCGCTGTTTCAAATGCGCTTGTCAAGTCTTCGCCCGGCTTAATCGCTTGGATTCGTACATGGTCTTCTTCGTTAAGCATAACGCTTATGCTTTGGTTGTCGCAGATTAACAATCCTTTTGGAAGATTTCCGTTTATAAACTCCGGGCTGACAATATGCTTTTCCAAAAAAACGGTTTGCTCTGTTTTGCCTAAGCTTTGCATATCTAAATTTATAAAAAAATGGCTTGCCGAAATAACGGCTTGCGTAGCTTCGGAAACCATTTCGGTCGCGCTTGCGGCAGATAATTTTCTGCGAAACGGATATTTCTTTATATTTCTCGCAAGCCGTACACGCGAAGACAAAATTTCATTTTCATCCGTAACCGGCTCTTGATACCACGGTACTTTTGTCATGGTGTCTGCCCTCCGTCTTCTCGCTCCAATGCTTTGATTTCGTCGCGAAGCCGCGCGGCTTCTTCGTAGTTTTCTTCTTCAATGGATTTTTTCAGTTGTGAGCGAAGTTCGGTTACTTGGCGTTTGCTTAGGATTCCCGCACCCATTCTGCGCGGATATTTTCCTTCGTGTCGGGTGCTACCCTGTACGTTTTTTAAAAGAACTTCAACCTCTTTCGCAAAAGACTGATAGCATACATCACAACCGAGCCGTCCGCCGGTTTTGAATTTGTTAAACGTCATTCCGCAACGCGAACAGGCTTTTGCGGGCGGACGCACAGGAGCCGGATTACCCGGCGCGGCGGAGTTTACAAAATATTTTGTGTTTAGCTGGTCGAGAAATCCTTTAAAAATATTTTCAAGCGAAACAAGCATTTCCGGGTTATCAATTTTAAAAGCGCATTCCTGGCATAAATGCAGTTCAACTTTCTGACCGTTCAGAAATTGCTGCATATGCACAGACGCGTGGTTCTTTTGGCATCTCTCACACATCATGACCTTTCATTCTCCCTCATTTATGAAGTATCGCCTTGAAATTAGTCAAGTATTCGCCCACAAGAAAAACAAAATTTGGTTGACATTTCGTTTTCTGTGCTACACACGCGGCATTTTTTTGTGGGTGGCGGCGACATACGCTGTATATCGGGTGGTTCTTCCTGTTGTGGCTCTGGTGGAATTTCCGCTTCCGTTGCTACCGTTTCTTCTGAAACAATCGGAAACCGCATACCGCATTTTGAACAAAATTCCGATGTCCTGTCAGATGTTTTTTCGCATTTAGGGCATTTGCGCACACCTTTTAACTCGTCAAGCTGTTCTTTTATTTCGGAAATTTTATTTTCCGTTTCCAAAATCTCCAAATACTTTCCGTCAAACCACTCTCCCAATGAACCGCCGTTTTGATATATCTCATGCACCTTTTTACCAATTTCAGAGTGCAGATTTTTTAATGAACTTTCAGCGGAAGAAAGGTTCATATTTAACTTCGCCGACTTTAACAAATCGCCCGATGTTTTTGCGGCGGTTTTCGCGGCGTTTGTGATTGTATCGCGTAAGTCGCTCATGGATTATCTCCTTCTTTGATTGACAGCGTAAGTGAATCAACATACAATGACTGTATGAAAGGGGCTGTTTATATGCCATCTACAAGTATTACCATTCGTATGGATGAGGATTTGAAAAAGCAAGTTGAAGCATTATTTGACGATATGGGGCTAAATATGACAACGGCTTTTACACTTTTTGCAAAAACGGTTGCCCGTCAAAGAAAAATCCCGTTTGAGATAGCTGCGAAACCGTTGCCCCCATATGAGCTTGAGACAGAACTTTTACCAGCATTCCCAAATGATATTTCACGCATGAGCAAAGCAGAATTTGATGCATTGATACAAGAGGGACTGGATTCTATAAAAGCAGGGAGAGTTATACCTGCGGCTCAAATGCGGGAAAAATGGGAGAGGCGGTTTGGGGCATGACACGGACGACGCAGTATTCAGATTATTTTGACCGTGACTTAGAAGCAATTTTACCCAATGAAGCACAGGGCATTGTTGATATTATCCGCGTAGTTTACGGCAGGCGCAACATAGAAAATATTTAAATCCGTATTATCGGGTTGCTGTAATCGCTGTTATCAATGAAAATATCAGTCATTATAAAAGTTCCTTTAACCGTCCCAACGCCATCATGGCATCGAGGGGCGTTATTTTTTCTATTTCGATTTCGCGAAGTGCGGCGATTGCTTTGTGTTCTTCTTTTTGAAGAACGGGCGGGCGTTTTGTTTTAACCGCTTCTTGTAAACCCGTTGTGTTGAAAGTGTTTAATAATTCCGTGGCATGTGCAAGAACTTCCTGCGGCAAGCCCGCCAAGCGTGCTACGTGAATACCGTAGCTTTGACCGGCTTCGCCGTGGATTAATCTTCGCAGGAAAACTATGTTTTCGCCTTGTTCCTGCGCGGTGAAGCAGTAATTTTTTACGCCGTCAAGTTTGCCTTCCAGCCGCGTTAATTCGTGATAATGTGTGGCGAAAAGAGTTTTTGCGCCAAGGATAGAAGCATCGGCAATGTGTTCCAATACCGCCCACGCAATTGAAAGTCCGTCGTAGGTGCTTGTGCCGCGCCCGATTTCGTCAAGCAGAACTAGACTGTTTTTCGTGGCGTTGTTTAAAATATTCGCGACTTCCGTCATTTCCACCATGAAGGTACTTTGTCCCGTGGCAAGGTCATCGCTTGCGCCCACGCGGGTGAAGATTCTGTCTACCACGCCAATTTCCGCAGTCGCCGCCGGAACAAACGAACCAATTTGCGCCATCAAAACAATTAATGCGACTTGCCGCATATACGTGGATTTTCCCGCCATATTCGGGCCGGTGATGATGGCAAGACGATTTTGTTTTGTTATTTCGGTATCGTTGGGCACGAAGGCTTGAGCGGTTAGTTTTTCCACAACCGGATGACGGCCTTCCTTTATATATACGCCTGTTCCGTTGTTTATGTCGGGTTTTACATAATTATTTTTATCTGCTGTTTCCGCAAGCGATTGCAATGTATCAAGCGTTGCTAGAACAGATGCGGTAAACTGAATGCGCGCCATTTCATCAACGATTTCACGGCGAAGCACGTCGAAAATCTCAAACTCGAGCGTAAAAATTTTTTCATCCGCGCCAAGCAAAGTTTCTTCCAAGTTTTTTAATTCTTCCGTTACAAAGCGTTCGCAATTTGCCAATGTTTGCCTGCGAATATAATTTTCCGGTGCTTTCGCCAAGTTCGCCGCCGTTATTTCAATGTAATATCCGAACACTTTATTATATCTAATTTTTAAGCTTGTAATGCCTGTTTCTTTTTTTTCACGAGCTTCCATTTCTTCAAGAATAGTTTGCGCGTTTTGTTTTACGTTGCGAAGCTCGTCCAGCTGAGGGTCTATGTTCTGGCGAATCATGCCGCCTTCGCGAACGGTTGCGGGCGGGGTTTCCGTGATAGTTTTATCAATTTTTTCATAAATATCGGAAAGATTATCAAACGTGCGGCGAATTTCCTTGTTTGCTGTGCATCTTGTGTTCGTAAGAAGCCGCTCGATTGCGGGCAGAAGCTGCGTACTTGAGCGCAAAACCCCCAAGTCACGCGCTGTGCCGTAACGTGTGGAAAGACGCGCCATAATCCTTTCAAGGTCGTGTATGCCGTGAAGATATTCGCGAAGCTCGGCGCGTTCGATGGGCATTTGCTTCCATTCCTCTACTGCGTCCAGACGCCGCCGAATTTCTTCCGTGTTCATTAACGGCAAGTCAACCCAGCTTCGCAGAAGTCGCGCACCCGCCGCGGTTTTCGTGTTGTCCAGCACCCAAAGCAACGAGCCTTTTTTGATGCGCTCTCTTGATGACGCAGTAAGTTCAAGATTGCGGCGGCTGGAACTGTCAAGGAGCATATGCGTTTGGCGGTCGTAAATCTTTAACCGTGTTATTTGCGAAAGCGCGGATTTTTGCGTGTCCGTGAGATAAATAAGAAGCGCACCCGCGGCAGGAACCTCATTTGCTCCATCCGAAATTCCGAAGCCCTCCAAGTGCATTGTCCCAAAATGTTCAATCAAGGCTTTTCGCGCGTTTGCATGGTGAAAAGACCACGCCGGCGCAATTGTTGCCTTTAACCCCGTGACATTTTCCACTACACGCGTATACGGAAAATTTTCCGGCAGAATTATTTCTGCCGGGCTGATTCGCGAAAGCTCGTCCATTAATTTTTGTTCGCTTTGTTCGTTCGGCAGTGCTGTTGCCATAAAAAGCCCTGTGGTAATATCGGCGGAAGCCAGCGAAAAACCAGCCTTGTCACTACTGATTGCAACTATGTAATTATGTTGCCCTTCCTCCAAAAAATTAGCATCGGTAATTGTACCCGGCGTTACCACGCGAATTACGTCACGCTTTACAATGCCCTTCGCTTGTTTTGCGTCCTCGACTTGGTCGCAAATCGCGACACGATATCCTTTTTCCACCAGCTTCGCGATATATCCGTCAACTGCGTGCGCCGGAACTCCGCACATCGGCGCACGTTCCTCTTGCCCGCAATCGCGCCCTGTTAACGCAATGTCAAGTTCTTTCGCCGCAATTTTCGCGTCTTCAAAAAAAATTTCGAAAAAATCTCCAAGCCGAAACATTAAAATGGCATCCTTGTGGTTTGCTTTAATCGCGAAATATTGCTCCATCATCGGGGTTAGTTTTGGCATATCGTTCCTCCTTGATATTGTTGACAATAACGGATACAATGCAAATAAAAGGGGTGTTAAAATGTACAACTTACACGTTCGTCCGGAACGCGAACTTCGTAACAATTTTTCCGAAATATCCAAGCTTAACAAGCAACTTGATGCGGTTGTGCTAACCAATCGCGGCAAAGGTACACATGTTTTGTTAAGCTTTGATGAATTTGCCGACTACGAAGAATACCGCCATAATCGCTGGCTGATGGAAAAAATAAAGGAAGCCGAAACCGACACAAGCCTGCAAAGCCACGAAGAAGTATGGCAGAAGCTTGGTGAAAAATATGGAATATAAAATTATTTACAAATCCTACGCAGAGCGCGACATATGGGAAATCGCAGATTATTTATCCGATTATTCCGCAGATGCGGTGAAAAGTTTTCTGCGCGAACTAAAAGAAAAAATTGAAGGTCTTGAGAAAATGCCCCAAATGTATCCGAAAATTGCCCCGCATGATTATAGAAAAATAGTGATTGGAAACTACGTAGCGGTATACATTGTAAACGAACAGTTGAAAGAAATTTTAATTGTTCGCGTTGTTCACGGCAAACGAAATTATCAAGACGATTTATTATAACCATAATAAACTTATGCGCAACAAAAAACGAACTACTGCAAAAGAAAAAAACCGCGAAAGGCACGAGACACACGAAAATTTTTTCATTACAAAAAAACGCCGCCTTCATAATAAACTCCGAGAGGGGGCAGGGAGCCTGAAGGCGACATTTTTCGCGAGCAATGAGCCAAACTATTCACTCACTCACATTTGGCGAGTGCCGCATAATCAAGCAGGCTTGCCTGCTCGATAAATTCCGACATATTATATCCTTGCTGTCCGCACATGTCAACCACAATTTGACTTCATTGTCAAAATGGTGTATAATCACGCATTGACAATTTTTTGAAAGGGGGAAAACCGTCCGAACGACTATAAAAATTATTAGGAGAGGTGAAAGATTTGTTTGATAGGACAGATGTTTTCCACGTAAGGAGCGATATTCAAAGGAATATCGGAAGCAAGGTAAGGCTTGAAACCAACAAAGGCCGCCATAAATCGGTGATAAGCAAAGGGGTTATATCAAATGTATACCCCAGTATTTTCACGGTGCAATTGAGCGATGGCCCTGACCCCTCTCGTAAACTTTCATTCAGTTATACGGATGTTTTAACTAACGCTGTAGAAATTACGCTTTGCGATTAGTTTAATATAAGGAATATGACCAAACCCTCCTGCATAGTATTGTCGTAAGAGAATATTTTTCCGACAATGCTTTGAAGGAGGTTTTTTATTTTATGGCTGAGTTAGTTAGGGAACAGGTTTTTCTTGACCAGTCGGTGGGAAGCGAAACAGTTCAGATTATGCTTGAGGGCGACATAATTGTGCCGGATGTTAAGCCCGACATGGCACTGTTGTTGCAAACGGAAGAGCAGGTGCTGATAGACCGCACCGAGGCAAGCGCAGAGCGTGTAAACTACATAGGACGGCTGAATCTTTCGGTGCTTTATGTGTCGAAAGGCGCGGACAAATCTGTGCATTCTATTAGCCTAAACCGCGGGCTTGATGATTTTATCAATCTCGACGGTGTTACGAAAGATATGTGGGTTCGTGCAAAGGCGGCCATTGCAAACATAGATTATCGCGTTGTAAACGACCGCAAGGTAAATTATCGCGCAGTCGTGAATGTTTCAATTTCGGCGGAGCGTTGCGATGCCCATGAATTGGTTGTACATATCAATGACGTTCCGGAAAATCAGTTGCTTAAAACGAGTTTAAATTTGAACCGCACAATCGAAAACCGCTTGGATCGCTTTGTTGTGAAAGAGCAAATCACTCTGCCGTCTGCAAAGCCGAATATTCGTGAGATTCTTCAAGTTACCGCAGGCATCACGAATCAAGAAACGCGCATTTCCAACGGACGTGTGAATCTTTCCGGCGAAATCGCGCTAACTACGCTTTATCGCGGCGACAGCGACGAGTCGTTAATCGAGTTCATCGAAAGCGAAATACCTTTCAACGGTCCAATTGACATCTCCGGTGCGCGTGACGATATGCTTGCAGATGTCGCGCTGCAAATCTTAGACCATCATATCATTGTCCGCCCTGACGACGACGGCGAAGACAGAATTCTTGAAATCGAAATCTCTGTCGGCGTTGAAATGAAAGTTTACAGCACGGAAACTTTCCCCATTCTCGAGGACGCGTACATTATTAATACACAGTTGACGCTTGCGAAAACGGCAGTGCGTTATCCGCGCCTTGTGTGCCTAAATCGCAACCAAACCCCCGTGAAAGAAGTTGTCACGCTGGGAAGCTCCGTACCCGATATGCTGCAGGTTTTCCGCGTGAAAGGCCACGCCCACATCGACGACTTAAAAATCATCGACGACAAAATTATCGTTGAGGGTGCGATTAACACGGATATTTTGTATGTAGCAGAATCTGACTCAACGCCACTTGCGTCTTACCGCACGGTTATTCCATACCGTCAAGTAATCGAAGCAAAGGGCGCGAACTCCTCTATGGGCGTCGATGTTGACATCTCAATTGACCATGTAACCTTCAATATGCTTTCTCCGCGCGAAACAGAAACACGCTTCCTTCTCACATTCAACACCCGCGTAGTCGAGCAGGAAGAAACCCGCATAATCCGCGACATCGAATTCGCCGAAATAGACCCCGCAACCCTTGCAAGCCAAGCATCTATGACCGTCTACATCGTACAGCCCAACGACAACCTGTGGAAAATAGCCAAACGCTACAACACCCCACTCGACGAACTCCTCACCGTAAACGAAATCGAACACCCCGGTAAAATAAATGCCGGACAAAAATTATTAATTTTAAAGCGTGGTATGTAATTTTTGTTAACAAAAAGGCATACGCAGTTGAGGGAATTTCCGACTGCATATGCCTTTTTTTTCTTCATTTTTTTACCCACCCTATCACGCTTCCTTTATTATCAGAAACAACTCGTGCAGTGCGCGGGTGCATATTAAATAAAATAATTTTTGCTCACGAAGGGTTTGCGGCTGTTTGAATGCGGGGCAAATTACAACGTCAAACTCCAAGCCTTTTGCGAATGATGCCGCCATTACCATAATGCCTTTTGGAAGTATTTGAGACTCTGCGTTAATTAAATTAAGCGGGCGTGGAGTGTTTCCCTGTGGCAATAATTTTTTAAACTGCGAGTGAAACACCTTTGCCTCGCCGATAGTAGGCAACAGAATGCCGACGGTATTGTAATTGGAGGAAAGTTTCCCCAGAATTTCCAAAGCCATTTGCGCGGGGTTTGTACTTTGCTCTATTACAGGTTCTCTGCCGTTACGCAGGAAAATGCCCGGGTCTTGCGTGTCGTTGTCGGTTTCGCTCGTGCCTAAAAGCGAAGCGGCGAAGCGCATTATTTCGTAAGTGGAGCGGTAACTCTTAGTTAGGGGAATCACTTGCGCTTGTGGATAAAGGGCGCATAGTTCTTCCGTCTCGTTAATGTTTATTTCGGGGAAAAGGGCTTGGTTTGTATCTGCAAGTACGGTGAAGTGGCTTGCGGGATACAATTTACGCAAAATTTTATGGTGTAAAACACTAAAATCCTGCGCTTCGTCCAGCAAAATATGTTTTACGGTTTTTTCGCCGGCTATCCGCCCGGTTAATAAGTCGATATAGAAAAGCAACAGCGCGTCTTCGAAGAAAAATGAATCCATGCGCAGGGCATCGCGGGCGGGGGTGAATGGAATTCCGTGGGTTTTTGCGACGTTTTTCAGGCATTTTTCTAATATTTTCGACGCAAACGGAAAAGAACGGTTGCGAATATCCGCCAATGAAATGTTTTGCTCCTCGTCGAATTTTGCGCGGATTATTCCGTCGGGAAAATTGTCGTCGTGAATTTCGTTAAAAAGCCCTGTAATTTTTCTTGAATTTGCTTTGAAATATTCATTATATCTTTGCGTTGTGTATGAAAGAACGCGCTCAGTTTTTGACGCAAGAGTGCCGGAAACAGTGCGGTCGCTGTATAGTGAATTTAAACGGTCGCGGCTACAAATTTTATCGTTGTAAAAAAATACATCTTCAAAAACGGGCGTGTAAGACGAAATATATTTTTCAATTTCACTAAGAAATTCCGGCGAAAATTTTATTTTAAGCCAAGCAATTCGTATTTCGTCTAAGTTTTCGCTAATAGCTTCCAACATTTGTTCTTGTCCACGAAATGCCCGCCCGCCGCGGGACTTTTTTGCGTTGTTAAGCAACATATGAAAATCCAGCGTTTGCACGTCTTCTTCGCCCAGCGCGGGGATAATGCCCGCGATATATGACGAAAAAATCTCGTTCGGCGAAAAAATGCGTACTTTTGAGGAATTCAAACTGTCACGGTGACGGTATAAAAGATACGCAAGCCTATGCAAGCCAACGGATGTTTTGCCGCAACCCGCCGGCCCGTAAACCAATAGAGTTCCCGCTTCGGCACGAATAGCGCGGTTTTGGTCTGCTTGAATCGTGTTTATAATCGTTTTAATACGCGCTTCGCTTGCTTTTGAAAGCTCAAGCCGCAGAATGTCATCCTCAATTGCAATATCATTGTCAAAAAGATATAAAAGCTCGCCGTCTTCAATTTGATATTGCCTTTTTAACGTAATTTCCCCGGAAATAACCGCGCCCGTTCCCGGCACGGAAAAAGAAGCCGCGCCCGTGCCATAATCGTAATACAGGCTTGAAATAGGCGCGCGCCAGTCGTATACGTGAAAGACATGCGTCTCATCGTCAAACAGCGAATGCCGCCCGATGTAGATTTGCTCTGTTTCGCTATTTCCTTCGATAAAATCTATCCTTGCGAAGTACGGAGATTCCAGCATTTTTCCCAGCTTTTTTATTTCTTCAGAGGCTTGAACGTATTGGTTTTCGTGCCGTGCTACTTCTTCGGCAAAAATTGTCAGGTCTGCTACATCGTCGAAGTCGCGCAGCACAATCCGTGCTTCGCGCCACATTTCTTTTCGCACGTCCAAAACACCCGTGCGTTTTGCCGCCAAGCTTTCACCCAAACTGCCTATCTTTGCAAGTATGTTTTCTTTCACTATCGTCAGTTTTTCATTCTCGTTCTGCATTTGAAACCTCCACCGCTTAAAATCACGGTATATTTATATACTCGCGAACGTAAACCTCTACCGCACAGGCGCGAGTATAACATATGTTTCCCTAAATTTCATTATTTACGTGGGAAAGCATGGTATTTTCCTTGACAAAGATAAATTATTCGTATAAATAAAGCACAGTCGTTGAAAGGGGTAACATTAAATGTCAAGCACTAGCGCGGTCAGGGAATTTTTTCAAAAGCATATATTTTTTTTGCTTGGCGGAGTGTGTGTTTTTATTGTAGGAATTATTTTTATTGCAAGCCAAAGAACGGCGACGGATGTTATTCGTGACGGCGAAATTATTTTTGACGCGCAAGATGCGAAGGATGTGCCTGTATCTTCATCTGCCGTTGAGACTGATTACATCATTGTACATATAGATGGGGCAGTGAATTTGCCCGGGGTTTTCAGTTTGCCTGCAAGCGCAAGGGTTGAAGACGCATTGCTTAAAGCGGGCGGCGCAACCGCCGACGCAAATTTATCCGGCATAAACCGCGCCGATTTTCTGCAAGACGGAATGAAAATAAATATCCCCGCGCAAGGCGAGGACCTGGATGAAATATTCATTTTCGCAACCGAACCCGCCGGGCGCGGCGGAATAAACAGCGACGGATTGATAAATATAAACACAGCAACCCTCACCGAGCTTCAAACCCTGCCGGGAATTGGCTCAGTTAGGGCAGAAAGTATAATAAGCTTCCGCGAAACCCACGGAAATTTTTCAAACATAGAAGAATTAATTAACATATCCGGGATAGGCCCAAGCATAATGGAAAGACTCCGGGACAGGGTTACAGTAGAGTGAAATACCGGCCTCTTTATTCAAAATAAAATAACATTTGCCAAGTTTACCTGTCAACAGGGGATTTAATTATATTTTCGTTTAAACAGGACGCTGAAATATGTGTCCTTTTTTTGTAATTTTATTATCTATGCGACGGGTTGACTTTTGTGGTTGACATAGTGGGTTGATTTTAAGGTTGACAAATTTGGATTTTTCGCATACTCTTTTGATATACCAAGAAATGGGAGGTGAACCTATGTTCAATGGAGAAAGATTGGCTGAGATACGCATCGTCAGAAACATGACCCAAGAGCAATTAGCAGTTCCGCTAGGGATATCAAAGCAAATGGTTTCAAGGTATGAAGACGGAAAAAACATACCGCAAAGTGAAACGGTTAAAAAAATGGCGCAGCTTTTGTCCATACCGATAAAATGCTTTTATAAAGATAATTTTGCTTTTGACACAAAATCTTCCACAGTATTTTTTAGGGCTAATATAGACACCTCAAAAAAAGTAAGGGAAAACATTAAAATTGCAGGTAAATGGGGTTATGAAATTTTAAAAGCAAATGAAAAATTATCAAACCCTTTTTTAACACTTTCGATAGACAATAATCTAACCATCCCCGAAAAAGCAACCGTGCTTAAACAGAAATGGGGTATCGGAGATAATCCGGTTGAAAATATGGTGGCGTTGCTGGAGATACACGGGTTTAATATTTTTACTGTTGATTTCCCCGGATTAAAAACAGAAGCTTGCTCACAAATTATAAATGGCATTCCAATAATCGTGATAAATAAAAATATTGGAACCGCTGTTCGACAAAGATTTAGCTTGGCGCATGAGTTAGGTCATATGATATTGCACAGAGGAATTGCCCATTGGGATTTTGAAATTAGAAATACAGAGCTTGAAAAAGAAGCACATGAGTTTGCCGAATATTTTTTATTGCCAATGAAAGGTTTTGAAAAATCGCTTTTACCGCTCAAGATAGAGAAACTGATTGAGTTAAAAAGGAAGTGGAAAGTTTCATTGGCGGCATTGGCTATGCATTGTAAAAACACCGGATTAATTGATGCTTCGGAGTGCGATGCTCTTCATAGATTTATCAGTACCCGTGGATGGAAAAAATTTGAGCCGTTAGATGATGAGTTTGAGTACGAAAAACCATATGCGATGGGGCAACTTGCGTTAAGCACAGCAACGGATAAAGATACTTTTTTAGAGTTTTTTGACAAGGTACTGTTACCCGCAGATATCATTGAAAGTTTATGTTCTTTGCCAAACGATACATTCACAGGCATTTTGAATGGTTCGTTTGATATGAACGATACAGCCGGGTTTGAGCAACTGGATTTGTCTGATATTGGAGGTGACCACAATGCTTAGAGAGGTATCACTTGAAGTAATCAGAAAATGTTCAAGCAACTGTTTGCACTGCTCTTCTTTATCAAATGAGCATTGTACAGAAATTTTAGATTATGAAATATTTCCCGAACTTGCTGGGGATACAGTCGCATTAGGAGGGAAGACGATTTGTTTTTCAGGGGGAGAACCGTTTTTACACGACAAAATTTCCAATATGATAAAACTTACTTCATCTCTCGGATTACAAACATACGTTTACACTTGCGGAATTGTATTTGATGAAAAAAACAATAAAACTTCAATTGATAAAGATATTTTAAAAGATATTTCCCCTTACGTAACTAAACTGATATTTAATATTGAGGCTGCAACACCTGACATATATGACAAAATCATGGGAACAACCGGTTGCTTTGAAAAAATGAAGCAATCCATTTGTGATGCCCATGATTTAGGCATTACAACAGAGGCACATTTTGTGCCTATGAAATTGAATGTAGATGAAGCGGAAGCTGTCATAGATTTATGTAACAGTCTAAATGTTTCAAAATTAAGTTTTTTACGATTAGTTGCGCATGGCCGTGCGCAAGAAAACGAAGAAATGATTTTGTTGCCTGATGCGGATTTAGAATTATTCAAGACCGGATTAGATAAATTATCTAAACAGTCAAAAGTGGAAATTCGTATAGGGGTCCCCCTTTCTGCCAATAAACTTCAACATAAGTGCGAAGCGGCAATCGGAAAGCTAAATATCAAATACGACGGCACTGTGTTTCCTTGCGAAGTATTTAAAAATGACCGCATATCCCGTCACTTAAAGGGCACGGTACCCGAAAATATCTATAAAAAACCGTTGCGGGAAATATATCTCAATTCAACATATCTGAACATTGTCAGAGAGTTATCAAAAAACTTTCAATGCAACGATAATTGTGAAACATGCATAGGGCAGTATTTGATAACCAAAGAAGGGGTTATGTAAAATGAGTATATATAAAGACCGTGATTTGCTGAAGAAATGCATTGAAAGAGAGGCAACTGACTTGTTCCCTGCGTCAGTATGCTGCCATCCCCTTGATGAAGAAGTGGTTAGAAAACTTCAAAATCTGTGGTCAAAATTTGACACAGATAGTGATGATTTCAGAATATTTAAATTCCGCAAAGAGTTTATAGACCCATTGTGGAAAATGCTCATCGAGAAAGCAATAAAATGTTTACGGTATTATGACACAAGGGAACCATTTTCAGGCAACCCCGGTCAAAAGGTTCCAAAAGCGTATGGGATTGTTGAAATTAAAAAATATTATGACCAGTATACAGATTTTGAAAGCGTGTTATACGGTGCCAACAGTTACTACAGAGACCATGTCGTTCACGTTTTTAGAACATGGCTACTTGGCGTTAGGCTGTTAGTTAAAAACAATGGTGAATATCTAAATGAAATTAAACTCCATGAAAAAGACATGGATGTAGCTTTGGAAAATTCCGAGAAGCTTAGTATGTGGACAATCATTGCACTTACCCATGATTTGGGATACCCTTTGCAAAAGGCAAAAAGTATCATTGATACTACAAAATCCATGGTGTCTACTTTTATTTCCAATCCCGATATATCGTTGGACTTTTCGTTTCATGGTGTACAAAATTACATGAATGACTTTATTGTCCGCTTGATGAGTTCGAGAATGAGGAAATCAGATAAAAATGAGCAAACTGACGTAGAAGAAGCTGAAAGTATGTATGCCGCAAGATTGCAACCCAAGTATTACTTTAAATTCCTCAAGTCTTTAGAGGAAAACCAGCATGGGATATTAAGTACATTAATCATTTATAAGCTTCTGACATATTTTATAGAGTCCGATTTTAACATTAACGAAGACTACCTTTTTGATGAGGATGATGCGCGGCAATTCTATATTAGGCGTGAGATATTACGGGCTATTGCGTCTCATACATGCGATGATGTATATCAACTGTATATGACATCTTTTTCATTTTTACTGCGGATTTGTGATGACGCACAAGAGTGGGGTCGAAAAAATATTACCGAGCTTTATGTTAAATCCGCAAAAGTATATGAGCTTATAAAACTTGACTTTATTTTTGATAATGCCAACGCTTCACACAACTGTATTGTTGAGGAAAAACTTGAAATTTCTGACGAACAGGACGCTGTTATTTCAGCGATAAACCGATTCAGAAAACAAGCACTTGTGTATGTAATGATTTTCCGTGATGGACAAGATACAGTATCGCGTGATTTTTCGTTTGAGAGGAAACTAACTATTAAGTGTAGTGGATTGGTAATAAATCTATCTTTGGAAATACCTAAAGAAAGTAAGTCGGAGCTAAGCGTAACTATTGAATATGTTTCTGATGGTAATACCAATAAAAAGTTTTCAAAGGAATTTTTTAAAGATATAAAAGGGATTGAAGAACAATTTAAGATAGTGGACAGAAATGATAGCGTTGTAGATGAAAACTCATATCAGGAATGGAAAACCGGGACGTTTACTATATCGTTATTGGAATAGCGTTATGGAAAATTTAACGCTGGAGATATCAACAAAAACAAATTCCGCGGATATTCTGTATTTCGTGGATTTTTGCGTTGAATCTGTAAATAGAGTATCCGCGCATATTGATAAAGAGAAATTCGACGAACTCTGTTTGACCGGATGCCCGAATTTCAACAAAAAATGGTCTTGTCCGCCATATGCGCCATCGTTTTTGGATTTTACAAAAAACTGGGAAACGCTGTGTGTTTTATACGCATATACAAACATGTCACAATTCGCGTATATAAAAAATGACTACTTGAAAATTAAGGCCGCAAATGTAATATTAAAATCCAGAATTGATGGATTTCTCCGTCAAATATCCTCAAAGTATGGAAATTACATTTCAACCGGTAGCTGCCGCCTATGTAAACCGTGTAAGTGCAAGTTGCAGCTACCATGTAAGCGACCCGTGAAGATGACATACAGCTTTGAAGCTATGGGTGTTAATGTAGGGAGTTTAGTTGACGAATTCTTTCAAAAACCACTGTTATGGTACTCGCAAAACAACCTGCCTGAATATACATCCGTTGTTTGCGGGTTATTGACAAACTTAAAAATTACAGAGAATAACCTGAGAGATGAATATTTGCGGTTTACTAAGATTTTCAACAAGCCAAGTTCTTAATTGTATTTTCGCCTTAACCGCACAAATAAACCCGCTCCAAAGAAGCCCAGCGGAATGCCGAACATTGCAACGCTTCCGATTAATGTTGTTGCTCTGCCGGTGATTAAAAGCGGCATTTGACCGGGGGGAGTTCTTGCGGGGATGAAAATTGCGGGGGGCTGGTCTTGAAGCCAAAGCAAGGAATTTAAAACGAAGTGCCAATTGCCTTCGCCGATGTACATAGTGTAGTTGGGGTTGTAAAATTCGCGGTTATTTACCGCTACGATTCTTGTGTAATACGCCGTACCTGCAATGAAAATGCGTTCTGTTACGGCAAGGGCTAGCGGAAACGGGCCGGGGGTGTCTGTTGGTATTCGCGACAGCGTTTCGGCTTCTTCATCTAAGTAGCGCGAGAACGATTCTTGCGACGTAAACCATAACGGTTCAATTTCAAGGGTGGTTCTGCGAACGGGGTTGATTCGCATTTCCGCCGGGAAAAACGGAACAAGGTTTGCGAAATTCCGCGCAAAAATGTTTTCGGTTATTTCATGTTGCATGATATTGGGCACGATATGGAAAAATGTGCGACCACTGAAAATATTTTGCGGGTTGTCCTCGAAAATTAAATAATCGGCAATGGAAATGCCGTATGCGTCCAAAATATTTGCAAGGTTTGGCGTTGCAACGGGCGCGAGGTCAAGCGCGAAAAACGCACTGCCCTCGGCTTCAAGGAATGCGAGAACACGCTCCGCCTTTGGCTCAGTCCAGTCGCGCACGGGCATTGATATGAAAAGAATATCCGCATCGGCAGGGATTTCTTCAAGTACAAGATTTATTTCGCGAATCATAAAATTTTCCGATTCAAGGAATGCAATCAGTTGCGACGGAAGCGAAGCCTCACCGCTTCCGGTTACATAATAGACAACAGCCGTCGCGCCCTGCGTTGTGCTGTGAATTGCGCGGGTTATTTCACGTTCTATGTTATAACTTTTTATTTGTGTGACCGCTCCTGTGAATGGGTTGACATCGAAATCCACCATGTTTTGCGGTTCTATTACGCGAATTCCCGTTGCGGATTCAATTAAGACGCTATGGTCGGGAATGCCGCCCTCAATGTCTGCTTTCTCGGCAAAACGACGGATAAGCGCGGGGTTTAACAACGGGTCGCGTGTTTCTACGCGAATTCTTGACGAAGCGGCGGCGTACTCATCCAGAAGTTGCGCGGTTATCCGCGAAATATTCGCGAGTGTTCCCGGCAATTCCTGCCCCGCACCCGCTATTCGCGTGATGGTAATGTCCTGCTCAAGCTCTGCCAAAAATTCGCGGCTTTGCGGCGAAAGTGAAAAAATTTGTTGTCGCGTGAGGTCAAACGACCGGTCAAATTCACCCGCGAGAAGATTTGCAAAAATAAAAATAATTACCGCAAGCAAAACCATAACAGTGGAAAATGTTCCGTAACGAAAGCGTTTGTCTATTATCGCCACCTCCTTTTTTCGATTACATTAACCGTCAAGTAGAGAAATAACGCGCTGAACGAAATGTAATATACAATATCGCTTACGCGCAAAATTCCGCGCGTGAAAAAATTAAACCGCGTGAAAATGGAAAACCATAAAAGAACACGCACAATTATTCCATCGAAAATTAGATTATTTACGAAATACAAACCGGCTGCCACGCCGATTCCAATTAGACCCGCAAGAATGGCGGCGGCAATTTTTTTCGTGGAATTATACCAAACTGCCCCGAAAACTCCGATTAAAAAAACCACAAACGCAAGCGAAGAAAACGTTGAGGTAGGCATACCCGCCGCAACGCCATCCATGATAAACATAACAAAAATCGCCGCCATTGTACCTACCGCGGCGATAATTTGATTTTCCGTAAGTACCGAAATAAAAACACCGATTGCGATACAAGCCGCACCCAGCAGAAAAAAACCGACATACGCGCCCGCAATTTGACTAATGGGAAGTTCGCCGTATCTGCCCAAAAGAAGCGGTAAAGCCACGGTAATAATCAACCCCATCAAAAAAAGCGAAATCGCGGCAAAAAATTTACCAAGCACAATCGCTGTAATCGTAAGCGGACTAGTAAAAAGCAATCTGTCGGTTTCCTGCCTTGCTTCCTCGGAAAAAAGCCGCATTGTAAGTACAGGTATTAAAATAAAAAAGAAAATACTTACATTTGAAAGCACAAATTGAAAATTCCCGTCCCCACCACGCACACATATCAACGTAAAAAAGATCCCGAATAGCAATAGCATAAAAGCCAAAAAAGCATAACCAATCATTTGTATAAAATAGGAACGCATTTCTTTTTTATAGATTGCGAACATTTTTAACACCTCTCGTTATTACTCCGCAACGAAACCCATTGCGGAGTAATAATGTTATCACAACCAAAGTAAAAATCAATGAAATTGATTGTATTTTATTTGCTTTTTTGAGAAAATAAGCATTGACATGTTACACGCATCGTGATATTATGTGCTTGCAACAATCAAACAGTCGTTTTACGCCATGAACGGGTTTTGCCAACTTCGGAAGGGGCTTCGCGCCCTGAAACGAACCGCACCGCTTCCGCTCTAATCTCTGTATCATGTTGCAACTGCATTACCCGCCGTGACACATATGATGGGGGTAGCGCACCGGGCTACGGTACCAGCTCGGCTTCGCTACCCAAGCATGCACCTTCGTATGCGTTGCGGCAACCCGCCGGGGGCACGTGACCCCGGCTTTACTTAAAAAACTAAATAAACAGAAAAAGTAAAGGCTTCTTGCAAAAAAGGAACTATTCATAACCTCGCAGGCGCGAAAAACGCGTTTGCGGGGTTATTTGCGAACAAAAATTAGATGCAATTAATTGACAAAAATAATCTAATGTTGTTATTATGGATTCTATAAATTTCCATTAGATGAACTTTAAGCGAGCTGAAAATTTTTTACTCGACTTGTAATTTGTTACATATGATGAAGGGGGCGAGCCCATTTACGTAAATTGAAGTAATCTCAGATTAAGAAACTTTTAAAGCAGAGTAAAAAATAAATCACGAAAGTAGGAGAAATTATGATTAGAATAAGAACATTACTTTCAATTTATTTAGCATTTGTCATGACCGTTGCATCCGTTGCATTTCCCGCGCATTTAGTATCGGCTACGGGGAATCACCATTTCACGGGCAATGGATTTGAAATTCGCTACACCGTACAGAGTTCGTGGATTAACGGTTACAGTGCCGCGTTGGAGATTATAAACACAAGTTCGCAATCTCTTGAAGAATGGACGTTGGTTATAAATTCTTCACCTGGATTGAATGCAGGAAACATTTCAGGCGGGAGGATTTTGGCTCAAAGTGCCGCAGAAACTGTAATTGTCCACGCGGAATGGAATTCGGTAATACCCGCGGGAGGAAAAGCGAACCTTTCGTTTAACGGAACCCACAATGGCGTAACGCCGGTACCAACGTCTTTTCAGTTACTTTCCGCAAAGGACGCAAACACAGCAAGCCGAAGGCTAATTCCCTTGACTGAATATACAGTTGAACACATTGTGCATCATGAAACCTCTGACAGCTTCAACAATGCCATTGTACTTACAAACAATACAGGAAGTTTAATCTACGGCTGGGAAGTGGAATTTGATATTTCGCCCGGTGCGGTAATAGATAACGCTTTTGTTGCTAATATTTCCCAAGATGTTATTCCGGACGGTTCCCGTGTGACGCTTTCCAAGATAACCGGAAGCGGAATTGTTTGGCATCCGGGCATGGCAATGCATATACAGCTAATGGGCACAAAATCAAGCGATGTACCCGTAGCGTTTTCAAATTTCGCTGTGTATGAACGGACGGCAGGAAATAATAATACGCCGACACCGACACCGACTCCAACTCCATCTTCAACACCAACGCCCGAACCAACACCGCCGCCGGGGGATATGCCATATATTAGGGTTTTGACAGTATTTCCGGACAGCACAGTTAATTCATCTTTTGTAGATATCAAGTATATAGCCGAACCCGGTTACGGCGCGGATGTAACGGAAGTATTCTACTCTATTAATGGTCGCGTTCATGATTATATATACTGGCATGGCAACGCAACGCTGGGGGAAGCCCGTGTATTTATTATTCCCGGTTTAAATCAATTGGAGTTTACCGTGCGGGATTCGCTTGGACGCACGGCTAACTATGCTATCGAAAACATGCCGTATTTTGACCCCGGCGTTATTGCACCGTTGCCCGAGGATAAATACAAAGAAACTTCCGTGGTTTACGACGACGAATATTTTATAAATAACCGGCTTAAACTTTGGACTGTTTGGCCAAATGACCACATTAGCCATGATGAAATTATTAACGCAATTGACGCAAGCGGTTTGGAAGCCGTGGGTTATTCACATGTTACAGGCAGCTACACTGTTCAGGTACCGCAAAATAATGAAGCCGGGCTGGAGACGCTGGGCGAAAGCTTTGTTGCCGCGCACCCGCGCTTATTTGAGGGATTTGGATTGTTGGGTGGTTTTATTGACGATGACCGAGGACTGCGGGGCGGGATTATCAACGACAGATACAATTGCCCTGATAAATTCGAAGACATAGCAAACCACGGTAATGCGGTTTGGCCTATGCCAAACCCTGCAAATGTAGAATACGCAACGCAAGATTACGTAATGCCCTATATCTACGAACACGGAGAATACAGAAGACGCTATCAATATTATATAAATAACCGCCTTATATTTCATTCGGCGCACCTAAGTTATGAGGAAATTGCCGAAATCATAGCTCCATATGGTGGAACAATTTTAGGCATTTCCCATATTACACGCCATGCCCTTATCGAATTCCCGACAAATAGCGTAGACGAACTGCTTGAGCTTCTTGATTTGGATAATTACGATTGGAGTTTAGAGGAACCGAATCTTCGGCATTTGAGGGAACCGAATCTTATCATAGTACAATCTAATAATATTAGTAATTTAGATGATTTCGATGAAAATATGACTTTCGATGCTGATACAGTGCTGCTTCACATGCGTAGTAGAATGCTTTTTGACACTTTTCCCCTTTCCGGTCGTAGGGGATTGCTTACCTCTGAGGGGGCGGATATATTTCTCTTAAATGAAGCGTGGCTGAACGGGGATGAATTTAACGGACTTGGACTGCGAGGCGGGATTATCAACGATAGCTTCTATTGCCCTGATAAATACCAAGACATGGCAAACCACGACCATGCAGTTTGGCCTATGCCAAACCCTACAAATGTAGAATACGCAACGCAAGATTACGTAATGCCCTATATCTACGAAAACGGAGAATACAGAAGACGATATCACTATTATATAAATAACCGCCTTATATTTCATTCAGCGCACCTAAGTTATGAGGAAATTGCCGAAATTATAGCTCCTTTTGACGGAACAATTCTAGGCATTTCCCATATTACACGCCATGCCCTTATCGAATTCCCGACAAATAGCGTAGACGAACTGCTTGAGCTTCTTGATTTGGATAATTACGATTGGAGTTTAGAGGAACCGAATCTTCGGTATCTGGGGGAACCGAATCTTATTATAGTACAGCCTGACAATGTTAATAATCTCCATGATTTCGATGAGAATATAATATTTGATGCTAATACAATACTCCGCATGAATCGTAGATTGCTTTTCAGCATTCATCACCTTTCCGGTCATAGGGCATTACCATCTGTTGATGAAGGCGCAGATATATTTCTCCTAAATGAAGCGTGGCTGAACGGAGGTGAATTTTATTCCCGTCCCTTTCGAGGATACCCCGGATACGAATTTGATTATGGAGTTGCCCCGGCAAACATCCAATTCGAGCCATTTAGTACCGACACTGTTTCTGCTTGGGGGCTTAATTATATCAATATGCCTTGTGCCTGGGTTTATAATGAGGCGCAAGAAAACCACGAAAGAAAAAACGTCCGAATAGGAATAATTGATACCTCAGTGCAAGCAAACCACCCACTGCTGGAAATTCCCACCGGAAATGTCCATACAAATATTCCAACTGGACACCCTCATGGTACAGGTGTAATGGGGATAATCGGCGTGAGGCATAGGCGTGACAGCGGAACTGATCCAGCTATAAATATTGCCCGTGAAAATCTTTTTGCTTTTGACCGTAATACGGCAAGTCGTACTACCGGGTTAGAGTGGAATATTATCAGAGGGGCAAGTGTTATCAATTTAAGCCAGGCTGTTCCTATTCGCGATAGAAGGGATTTTCAAACAAAGATGGACAGGTTATTGGGCTTGGGATACAATTTTATTGTTGTACAGGCGGTCAATAACGCCAGAGAAAATGCAGATAATGACAAGGAAAATATCACATATACTCCTTCTGATGCAAGCGAGGAGGTGCGTTTACGCAATAGGAGGTTACGCCGAAACATTATAATGGTTGGCAACCTTACCCCGCCCGACGGACCTTATGCGCAACCTGTTGAATGGGGAAGGATACAATATGACCCATCCCTTATTGCCAGTGATCACGACGGTGCGGGAAGCAGTTACGGCTATACTTTAGATGTTTTGGCTCCGGGAACGGGAATATATGTCATTCGTAACGGGATTTCTCAGACTCCCATAGCAAAAGCCGGCGCATCTTTCGCCGCAGCGCACGTATCTGCACTTGCGGCGTTAATTTGGGATGAACACCCGGGCTTTACAGGTGCGGAGGTTCGCAGAATTATCATAGAGTCTTCACGCCACCCGTCAAGAAGAATTACTGATATACGGGAATCCTTACGTAATGAATCTCAGGGGGAGCATTTTGGCAGAGACTATTATGTAATAGACGCACGGGCCGCAATGCAACTGGCAGAAAGTATAAGCTATCGCGCAAGCAGACGAGGACGGCTTGTAGGGTTGCTTGTTGCTGTCAAGTCAACAATATTCAACCCATTACCCTCTCCGTTTAACCATTATGCGCAACTTACCCTTACACCCGAGAATTGCTTTAAATCCGCGTCTTGCATTGGTTCCATGCCTTGCGAACATACTGCTATCATAGAAATAACCCCCGAAGACGAAGGGTTTTACCGTTTCGATAATCTTACGGTGTTAAGCGAGCACGAAATACAAAATTTACCGGAACAAGAGAGAAGCCTTGCAAACCGTTATAGGCTAACAATAACCGCCGCCGGTTTTCACCCTGAAACTATTTACAATGTGCATATTCCAAGACCGGGTGTGTCAACACGTTTTGATGATATAAGATTGGTTCCTCTTTCCGAATCAATCGCAAGCACAAACACGCTAGATGAAGATAGTCACTTTGCACCGTTCAGCATGGCTGTTGTCCCAATGAACGAACCGAGCGCAAGAGTAGGCGGTAGCATATACACAGAAGACAACGAACCGTTTGAAGGCACTGTAACCATTGAGTTACACCGCGGCATATATCTCCTTGAGCCGGAAATGCTGGAATGCGAAGAATGGGCAGGATTAATTGAATCACTTGAAATGCAACCCGTTAGAACATTGGTAGTATCCAACGGCAATTTTTATGCGGAGGGGCTTCCCCCCGGCAACTACACTGTAATTGTTTCGGGATGTTGTATAGACACGGAAATAGCCCATGTGATTTCCCACTGGGACGGCGATGGATACTGGCTTAACCAAGATATAATCGTGCGTACACGAACGCCAAAGGTTATAAATGATGCCTTTGAGTGCCCGGTGTTTCTACGGTTTGTTCAATCGAACTTATTCAAAGAACATGACGACCCTGTGTATTGCTGTGACGTGGCAGATGTTACCGGTATAAATGTTCAGAGATTTAGCATTAATAGCCCGGCAATAACCAGCCTTGCAGGAATAGAATATTTCACCTCTTTGCGCTCATTGTCCGCCAGAGGGAATCAAATAACTACTGTTGATTTTTCAAATAATAGATATTTGCGTGATGTTGGTATTTGGAATAATCAATTGATCGAACTGAATGTTTCTAAAAACATATATTTGGAATTCTTGAATGTTAATGGCAATCAACTAATCAGCTTGGATTTATCAAGCAACAGATATTTAAAGCAACTTCGTGTTGGCAGGAATCAACTTACCAATCTAGTGCTTCCAAACAGTTTGGGGTTTGAAGTGCTTCACGCAGAAGCCAACAATTTGCACAATGTAGATTTGTCGAATAATCCGGCTTTACGTTGGGTTCATCTTTGTGAAAATCGGCTTACCGGCATAGACTTATCAAACAACGTGAATTTGATAAATGGCGGTATGTGCCTTATCTTGAATTATATAACTTCAATTAATAGCATTGTGGGATGGGGACAAGCCGAACTAACTCAAGGCTTAAATTTGTGGTTTGACCCGTGGCGAACTATTTCGAGCTCGTCAACACTAACGCCATTCGGTTTAGAGTTTGACTTGTACGACCATTTGCCTGATACGTGCTGTAATCACAACGAGTTTGATTTCTTGTTCTCCATCTCTGATGTCCCTGACCCCTCCGATATCCCCGGCAAACATTTCTGCACCACAAATATTCCGGAATTCCCGGGGTTATAAGCTTATTTCAACAAGCTCTTTAAGTATGTAAAAGCGAGGGAGGGTTGTGTACTTTGCGTAGCAACTTGCGAAGCAATCACACAGCCTTCCCTCGCTTTGTTATTCCTTGAAAAAAATAAAAAAAACGAAATGACATTTGCAATATGTAATAAAAATGTTATACTTTAAATTGAAACAAGCTCGCCGGAGGACGGGTCTTTTCGTGTGGAGGAAGGGGTATTGTCGGATGAAAATAATTTACATAGTTGATGATAATGCAACAAATCTTGTAACCGCAAAAAATGCGCTGGAGGGTATTTATGAAACTTTCGCTCTACCATCTGCGGCGAAAATGTTCAAGCTTTTAGAAAGAATCACACCGGACTTAATTTTGCTGGACGTTGAAATGCCGGAAATGAACGGTTTTGAAGCGTTGCAAATTTTAAAATCGGACGAGGCGTTTAAAAATATTCCGGTAGTTTTTTTGACGGCGAAAAATGATACAGAATCGGAAATACGCGGGTTTGAGATTGGCGCGATTGATTTTATCAACAAACCGTTTTCACCGCCGGTGTTAATTAAGCGGATTGAAACACATATTGAAATGGATAAACTTATTAAAAAAAGCTTGCAAAGTGTGCGTAATATTTATAACGCAACAATAACAAACATTGCGGACATGGTTGAAAGCCGCGACGAAACAACCGGCGGGCATGTTGGCAGAACGCAAAAATATTTGACAATTCTTGTGAACCGGCTGCTAAAATCCGGCGCGTATGCGGAAATGGAGGATTGGAATTTAGAGCTGCTTATACCGTCGGCGCAGCTTCATGATGTCGGCAAAATCAAGGTAAGCGATTTAATTCTTAACAAGCCCGGCAAATTAACCGACGAGGAATTTGCTATAATAAAAAAACATTGCGCGGACGGCGAATATATTATTGATAAAATTATCCATGATGCGGGTGAGGACAGTTTTTTAATTCACGCGAAACTTTTTGCGGGATATCACCACGAAAAATGGGACGGAAGTGGTTATCCACGGGGGTTAAGCGGCGAAGGTATTCCGCTCGAAGGGCGCATTATGGCAGTTGCAGACGTATACGATGCTCTTGTTTCCGAACGCCCGTATAAAAAACCGTTCACGCATGAAAAAGCGGTTGAAATTATTAAAAATGACAGCGGCACACATTTCGACCCGAAAATAGTAGAAGAGTTTTTGGATGCGTCGGAAGATTTCCGGGTTAAATCCAGGAGTATGAATGGGGACGGTGAAAAATGTTAAAAATTTATACAGCGTTTACAAGGGAAATTGACAACCCGGCAACCGCCGCAAATGAAATTTTACAACAGCTTAATCCGGAAGCGAATGCGTTAAAAAACACGGTAGGCATCATTCATTTTTATCACGAATTTGTGGAAACAGGAGCCTGCCAAGCGGTCATAGACGCTTTGCCGTTTGAAACGGTGGGCTGCGTTTCTACGTATGTCGGTTCGTGCGAGACATACGACGAAGTCGCGTTATCCGTTACAATGATTACCGGCGACGAACTTGATTACTCCATAAAAACAGTTGATGACTGCACAAAAAAATCCCGCGCCGAAATCGCCGGGGAAGCACAAAAAATTTTTGCCGGGTTTACCGAAACAGATAAACCGAAAATTGTAATGCCGTACTTACCGGCAATGCAAAACTTTAGCGGCGACGATTTGGTTGCGGCGGCAAACGATTTTTCTGAAACTGTTCCGCTTTTCGGGACAATTGCGTTTAACATGGAAAACATGGCTGATTCTCATTATGTTTTGGGCAAAGGAAAATTTTCAACGGATATGCTGGTTTTCATGGCACTTTACGGAAACTTCCAGCCGAAATTCCATACAACGTCTGCATTTGATTTTGAAGAGGGAATAGGCAACACTGCAAAAATTGACGACTCAGACGGAACAATTTTAAAATCGGTAAACGGTATGACCGCCGTTGCATATTTAAAAAAACAAGGAATGGTAACTTCCGACAATGCCGTTGAAGGCTTGGTATGGGCACTTCCTGCTATTTTGGATTATTCAAACGGTACGCGTATTGTTCGTTCTTTTTTAGGCGTAGTCGAAGGTACGGAACATATTTTTGCAACGGGCGAATTGGAAAAAGGCGCGAATATTTCTTTCACATATTTAGATGCGTCTAAAACATTGGCAAGTACGGAAAAATTATTGGAAGAAATAAATGCCGCAAAGGAAAACGGAGTTATTATATATAGCTGTGCGGCACGGGCATGGTCGTTAGGTTCAAATCATTTTGCGGAAGCGGAAAAAATCGTTGAACACGCCGGGGAATACCGTGCAAATTACAACACGGAACTTAATTACAGCGTGGCTTATTCCGGCGGAGAAATTTCCCCTATTATTAACATCGACGGTAAACTTATAAATATTTTGCATAATTACACACTAATCTCATGCGCTTTTAGCTAAGGCGGCGGGTAAATGGAACAAGAACTGCGGGATGAAATCAGCAGACTAAAATCGGAGCTGCGAACGATGGACCGCGAATTAAAAAAGCAGGTACGCGCAAAAACATTTATTGAAAATAATTTAAACGTAAGAATGAATATGTTTCGCGCGCTTGCGAATGAAAACGAAAAGTACAGACGCTTTCTTAATCAGATGATGAAAAACAGCGTCGATTTTTTGTTGCTTTTAGACGGTGCGCTTAATGTTGCATATTACTCCGAAGTTTTTTTGCGGAATTTTCAACCGGAACAAGTTGCCGGAATCGAAGGAAAAAATATTATTGATGTGTACCAATTATTCACTTGCGGCGAAGTGTTTGAGCAATTACAAAACGGAATCGACGAAGCTATTAATTCAAGCAAAACAGTTCGCGTAGATATCGTAATTGGTTCCGGCGACAGCCAGCGATTTTACCGCGTAATAAATACTCCGATTCTTGACGAGCAGGTATTGTGCGGTTTTTTAATTGACTGGAGTGACATGACCGATATCATTAACGCGAAAAACGAAGCAGAAAGCGCCAGCAAAAGCAAATCTGATTTTTTAGCGACAGTGTAGCATGAAATCCGCACACCTATGAACGCAATAATCGGCATTGCGCAAATCGAATTGCAAAAAACAAATTTAACGCTGGAATACGCGTCTTCACTTCAAAGAATTTATAATTCCGGAAACAGTTTGCTAGGGATAATTAACGATATTCTTGATATGTCGAAAATCGAAACGGGCAAGCTGGAACTAAACCCCTTTGAATACGATTTCCCAAGCATGATTAACGATGCGATTCAGCTTAATATGGTGCGGATAGGTTCAAGTCCGATTGATTTTATTTTAGATTTAGACGAAAACTTGCCTTCGCGTTTGTACGGTGATGAGTTGCGGATTAAACAAATTTTAAATAACCTGCTTTCAAACGCGATTAAATATACAAAAAAGGGACATGTGAAATTGTCGATAGGTCACGTGCCGATGGAGGGAGAAGTAAAATTATTTTTCGTCGTAGAAGACACGGGGCAGGGTATGAAGCCCGAAGACGCGCGGCGGCTTTTTTCCGGACAATATATGCGTTTTAACGCCGAAGCAAACCGCGATACCGAAGGAACCGGTCTTGGCCTTAACATTACGCAAAATCTTATTGAGCTGATGGGCGGCACTATCGGAGTGGAAAGCGAATACAATAAGGGAAGTACGTTCTATGTTGAAATCACTCAAAAATCGGTCAAATGTCTGCCAATCGGTGCGGAACTTGCCGAAAGCTTGCGCAACTTTAAATTTTCCGGAGATAAGCAGTCCGCGTTTTTGCAAATCACCCGCGAACTGATGCCCTACGGAAGCGTTTTGGTTGTTGACGATGTTGAAACAAATTTATATGTAGCGGAAGGGCTTCTCAGTTCATACGGCTTAAGAATTGACACCGCACTAAGCGGTTTTGCAGCAATCGAAAAAATTGAAAAAGGTAATAAATACGATGTAATTTTTATGGACCATATGATGCCTGTAATGGATGGAGTAGAAACTACGCAAGAACTGCGCAAGCGCAAATACATGAAGGCAATCATTGCGCTAACGGCAAATGCTTTGGTCGGCAACGACAAAGTGTTTATGCGAAAAGGCTTTGACGGATTCATTTCAAAACCGATTGACATTCGGGAGTTGGATAGTATTTTAAATAGATTTATCCGCGATAAATATCCAAATGAAGCAAGAAAATACAAACCGGATACTATTTCCGAAACGTTGAAAATAAATGCGAAGGTGCTTCAAGTTTTTTGCGGCGACGCAGAAAAAGCAATAATTACATTACAAGATTCTTTTGCGAACGTCGATATGGAATTATTTGCAACGACAGCGCACGCAATAAAAACCGCGTTGTCGAACGTGGCTGAGTTTAGTGCGTCGTATAGAGCAGAAAAACTGGAAAACGCCGGGCTTAACGGTGATACAAATTATATTTCCGAAAATATAGACGAATTTATTGAAACGCTTGAAGATTTAATTGAAAAAGCCGGTAATTTGCTGTGAAGCATCTTTTTGTAATCAATCCTAGTGCAGCGAAGGTAAAAAATAATATTCCGCAACTTATAAATGAAATTTTAGATTTCTTTTCAAAAAACCGCCATTTGCGTTGTGAAATCCATGTAACGCGCTGGAAGCGGGACGCTTCCGGTTATGTGCATCGCTATCTTTCCGAAACGGACGAAACCGTTCGCATTCATAGTTTCGGTGGAAGCGGAACGCTTTTTGAAATTGTAAACGGCGCGGTGGGGCTTCCCAACGCGGAAATCGCGTCTTATCCTTTAGGCGAAAATAATGAATTTATTTTATATTTCGGAAAAGAATACGAGCATTTGTTTCGTTCGATTGAAACACAGGTTGCGTCGGGAACAACGCCTGTTGACGCGATTCGCAGCGGTAATGTTCACGGAATTTCGCATTCGCTTGTAGGGCTGGAAGCTCGTTCCAACCTGCACAGCATTGAAATGGCGGGACGTACAAAATTGCCCACGAATTATCGTTATATTTTACCGGCGTTAAAAGAAATTTTATTGGGCAAAGCGAAAGCCCAAAAATATAAAATTAATATTGACGGCGTTTCGTGTGACGGAAATTATATTTCAATAAATATTGCAAACGGCCCGTGCTACGGAAAAGAAATGTGCGCGGCAATTGACGCGCACCCAAACGACGGTTTTTTGGAAGTTTACATGATAAATGAAATGTCTGCGTTGAAACTTTTGACAATAATTAGCCCATACACAAAAGGTGAGTACAGAAAAGCCCCCAAATACGTAAAACATTTCAGCGGTAAAAAAATAGTAGTCAGTTCAAACGACGTTATTTGTTTCAGCGTGGACGGAGAAAATTTTTACGATAAAGAAATAGAATTTGAAGCAATACACCACGCAATTAAATTCGTGATTCCAAATGAAGTAGATTTAAAAAAATTGCCGCGAATTTATAACCATCCGGAGGAGGGTTGCGTCGGTGATAGATAAAAGAAGCGACTTAGGCTCTGTGGCAAGATTGTCAAGCAGAGTTATTGTTATTTTATACGCGATTATAAAACAACTTTTGTATATGACAGACGCCAATATTCTGCCGGCATATTGGCTTCACCGTGCCGCGGTAAGCAGTGTCATGGTCATTCTTATATTCATCGTTACCGATAAAAGATTTTCCGGCAGAACCTCTGCCGCGTTGGTAGGCTTTGCTTTGGCGTTGCCCGAAATAATATTGGCGGTATTCATTCCGCCCGCAGGCGGGAGGCATGATATTTTAGGCATCGCCGGATTGATTATGATAAATGTTTTAATTTTTTCAATTTGTAATTACATCGCCGGAACATTCGCAAGGGCAAAACGAACAGAAATAATTTTCGACCTTCTTATGGATTCCACATCGGAATACATGGTAATTATCAACGAGATGTCCAACGTTGAGTACATAAGCCAATCGCTGGCGGAATGGTTCGGTATTTCCCAAAGAGAATACGCCATAAAACGCCCTCTTCTTGATTTGTGCCGCACGAGCGAAATGGCGGGAATGTTTCAGGAAGTTATGGAAAGTGAAAGAACCGTCAACGAAAGCCAGCATGAATTAACAATCGGAGACGTTAAGCATTATTTTTTATCGTATTCTTCGTTAATGCTTATGGAAAACGGAGAATATGTACGAACAATTGAGCTTTCCGACATCACGCCAATCATGGAAGCTAAAAATGAAGCCGTTGAAGCAAGCCTTGGAAAATCGAAATTTCTTGCGACTATGTCGCACGAAATACGCACGCCCTTGAACGCAATAATAGGAATCGCGCAAATTCATTTGCAACAAAAAAATCTTCCGAAAGAATATATCGAAGGGATTGAAAAAATTTTTAATGCCGGAAAAAATCTTTTGGGAATTATCAATGATATTTTAGATATGTCGAAAGTTGAAACGGGAAAGTTGGAGTTAAACATCGCGGAATACGGTATTCCAAGTTTGATTCACGACGCGGTTCAGTTAAATGTTGTGCGGATTGGCTACAAGCCGATTCATTTTGTTTTAGACGTAGACGAAAATGTACCGTTGCGTTTGCTCGGTGACGAATTACGCTTAAAACAAATTTTAAATAATTTACTGTCAAACGCGATTAAATACACAGACGAAGGTTTTGTAAGGCTAACAGTAAAAACGAAAGAGAGCATAGATGATGTAAATTTAATTTTCACCGTTGAGGATTCCGGGCAGGGCATGAAAGAAGCAGATATTAAAAAATTATTTTCGGAATATTTGCGTTTTAACATTGAGGCAAACCGTCAAAATGAAGGAACTGGGCTTGGGCTAAGCATTACAAGACGGCTTATCGAAATGATGGACGGCAGAATAGAAGTTAAAAGCGAATTCGGCATAGGCAGTATCTTTACAGCAACGGTAAAACAAAAAGTGGAAGAATACTTGCCAATAGGTGCGGAACTTGCCGATCAGCTTCGCAATTTTAAATTTCTCGGGCAAAAGGAAAATTTGCAAATCTCTCATATGCCTATGCCTTACGGAAACGTTTTGGTTGTTGATGATGTTGCAACCAATTTATATGTAGCGGAAGGTTTACTTTCACCGTACAAATTAAAAATTGAAACGGCAGAAAGCGGTTTTGCCGCGCTGCGAAAAATAAATAACGGAAAAACCTACGACATAATTTTTATGGACCACATGATGCCGCAAATGGACGGCATAGAAACCACAAAAAGACTGCGCGAGCTTGATTACAAAGGCACGATTGTCGCGCTTACGGCAAACGCATTGGTTGGCAACGAAGAAATGTTTATTAAAAACGGTTTTGACGGTTTTCTGCCAAAGCCCATTGACATTCGGCATTTAAACGCTCTTTTAAATAAATTTATCCGCGACCGATACCCCGATGAAGCAAAGAAATACGCACCGCAAACTATTACCAAAACGCATAAAGTTAATAAAAAGGTTCTTAAAATTTTTTGTGCAGACGCACAAAAAGCAATTATTACATTGCAAAAATCTTTTGCAGACGGTGATATAAAATTATTTACAATAACGGTACATGCAATGAAATCCGCACTGGCGAACGTGGGTGAGCCCGGTGCGTCGTCAAGGGCAGAAGCTTTGGAAAAAGCCGGACTTACTGCCGACACAAGTTTTATTTCCGGAAATCTTGAGGAATTTGTCAAAACGCTTGAAGAATTAGTCAAAAAAAATACTCCGGCGGAAACCGCCGAAGAAAATTTAAACATATCCGAGGACAAGGAATACCTTGCCGAGCAATTGCAAATTATAAAAACCGCTTGTGAAAACTACGACGCAAAAACAGCATATGCCGCAATAGAGCGACTAAAAGAAAAACCGTGGCAAAAAGAAACCACGGTAACTCTTGAAAAAATTCACGACGCACTGTTCATTTACAGCGACTTCGATGAAGCCGCAGAGATGGCGGGGAAACTTAAATAGCCGTAAGGGCCTGCCGAATTGTCCTTACAGATTTAGTGAGGAATACATGGAATCCAGTAAAATAATTTCAGACCGCCGCGCCAATATACGCGGCGGTCATTTTTTTATGATTTACGTCATTTTTAATCCTCATCCTAAATTCGCATTAATCGCACATAATGCGACGGATTAAGGCTTGTAAAAACATGTATTGACATTAATCAATTTGCATGATACTCTAAGTTCAGAATATATATACAAAAAAACACCAGGAGCGTTAACGCGATGCGAAAAAATAAATTAGGCTACCTTGTTTTCGTGTCAATAATGTTGTTTGCTTTATTGGGGGGTTGTACTAAGTCTAACGATGGAACAAGCAACATAGAAGAAGTGGCATTCGATTATAGCAGGATTCTTGACGAGAATGGATTTTGGGAAGGTATTCGGGCGAACGATTATGTTAATGTTGAAAAATATTTAAGATTACAGATACCAAGACACATTCATTATGTTTCTATGGGTGCTCTCCAAAACGAAATGAAAAATTTTCTTGATTTTTATGAAATTACAGAATCTGAATTAACCGATGATTTTGTAGTTGCTAATCTTTCAGATGGTATCGGCTGGGCAACAGTTGACGAATTAAAAGAAGGGTTACGGCTAGAATTGCAAAGAGAGTTAATCATGCTATATGTAGAGCAACACCTTTCTATTGGGGAATTACTTAAACCGATACCCAACCATTTGATGCAATATATTGAAAGTGCTTTAGTGGCGGAATATCGAAAATTGGCAGAAGATAACGAGATGGAGCTGGACGAATTTCTTTCTCTTACTGTAGGTGTTTCAAATGAGCACGAGCTGTTAGAGAAATTCAGTGAAGGAAATATAGCAACAGCTATATATTCCTTCACAGCACAGGCAATAGCAGAAAATGAGGGTATTACCGTTAGCCAAGAGGATTTAGATGATTTCATGCTAACAAACTTTGGGTTTGGAGAATATTCGTTATTTGAAAATATGTACGGTAGGCCATTTTTAATGAAACTTGCTCTTTATAAAAAGGTTGTTAATTTCATTATTGACAATGCAATTTTAGAATAATTGCAGAAGTTTTTCGGAAGTACAGTTCCGATTTGTATATCCGAGAATATTTAGTTTACGGAAGGAGGATAGAGGTTTTTAGATTTGAGTTGCAGCAAAAAATATTTATACTTAAAAGGAGAGTTTTAAAATGAAGAAAAGTAAAGTGTTTTTAAGTTTAATTATGGCTCTTGTTATGGTGTTCTCTTTTTCCACAACTGCTTTTGCGAACACTACAAGGACATTCAGCATGCAAGCCGGCGCAAACGGCATGGGTGCTATTTTAACACCGGGAATGGTTAATGTGGATTCAACATTCCAATCATTCTTTAATGTTACCGGAGTATCCGGCACTGTTTCAGCGTTTCATGTAACGGTTGGTAGCTCGACAAACAACACTGGGGTTATGACAGTAAATCATCTTGGTATGCGTAATCCTAACAGTCAAATTGAAAGAGTATCTTGGAATGGAGCAGCAAACCAAAGGGTTAATTTTCCCGGCTTTTACGGAAATGCAGTAAACGGCAGATACGATATTTGGTTTAACTGTTCCTATGTTAGCGGGTATTATATTGGTATGACTTTGGTAAATCAAGCTACAAGGTCGTACAAGAATGCCACACTTTCAATTACATTTAGTTAAAAATATCTGATAGGCAAAAACGGTAAAACGGAACACAAATCTGGGCTTTTTGCTCAAAATTTGTGTTCCGTTTTACAACCCCTAACTGACAACGAAATAGGAGTGATAAAATGCAAATAAATAGTCTTGGCGGAATATCAGTTTATAATCCGAATGCAAGAACAAATACAGCAAACCAAATGAAAAGTGTTCAGCTTCCGGGGTTTGGTTGGGGCAAGGGCTTAATGCCAACACATACCACAACTAACAGAAGTGATTGTGAGATTAGAAGCGCTATTGTCGAATTAGCTAAACAAGATGCACGCAATGGCATTGATGGGTCTAATTTAGATACAACGTTAAGGAGTACAAAACCTTCCGAAGAATACCAAAAATTAATGGGTGAATTTGTGCAGTCTGTATCGCCTGACAGAAGTTCAATTTTCCCGGCAGCATTAACTCAGTTGGGAACGGCAACAAAGCTGCAAAACGGAAAGCCTCTTATAGATAATTCGCTTTTGGAATTAATGCTGAATGGTACAAAAGTAACCGTGAAGAATCCGGGGATACAATATGATTCAAAGAGTAAAATGATGGAAATACATCATTTTATGATTACTGCAGGCGGCGAGGATATTGGAAGCTATAGCATAACCTATGGCTGGGGATATAGTTGGACAAATGAAGAACAAGCAAGAAACATTGAATCAAGCCAACTATATCGTGACACTTGGCTTGCTGAAAGAGCAAAAATTAAAGAATAAAATTGGCTTTCCACACGACCTACACAAACCGAACAGGTAATATCCAATACGGAAATTCATTTCGAATAATTTTCAATTTTATGGGTAATGCAAACAAAAAAATAAAAGAAGTGCTGTAAAAGGCTTTCCTTGCCGATTTGAAAGCAATGGCAAGGAAGCCTTTTATTGCGTAAGGAAAACTCTAACGCCCCTTCGCACGGATGATTATATAGATAAAGATAAAAAAATAGCTTTTAATAGAGGCAAGTGTTAAACTCAGGAGAAAATAAAGAGACGTGGCGATTTTCAATTATTGAAAGGCGTGATGAAATGTCTGACAATTTAAATGAAATTCTGCAAAGGCAACAGGATGCGATATCACTGATTAAATCGGAGATAGACTCTGTTGCGCAAAGCGATATGAGCAGGGAAAGTGCGGCGTTAAGGCAAGAGATAGAAAAAATTAACGCGCAACAGCGTACCGCAATGGAGAAATTAAGGGATACGCAGGAATCAAGTTTTAATTATAAAACACGGCTTTTCAAACAGCTTTCGGATACGCTTGACAGGCAGCAGGACACATTATTTTTGCTTGAGGGCGAGATAGCTGCTATTGCGGAAAATGATTTTATCAAGCACAGTGCCGCAATGAAGCAGGAAATCGAAAATTTAAAAACGGAACATGATGCTGTAATGAATAAAATTACGGCAGAGCATGATGCTGTAATGGATAGAATTACGGTCAAATATGAAATCGCGCTTGAAAAACTTTCGGAAGAAACAGAGATAGAAAAATTAAAATCGGAGCATAAAAATACTTTAAAAACAATTGAGGTGGAGTATAACGCCGCAATTGAAAAGATGGTGATGGAGCAAAAAGCAACAGCCGCGAAATTACGGGAGGAGCAGCAGAAGAACGCGGATTTAAAAAATAAAATATATGAACAGTTATTCAGTGAAAAAATTTCCTTCATTAATAATGTGGAGGAAAAGATAAATATTTATTTCAATGATACCCACAGGGAAGAAATAAACCGTTTGAATTGTCTCTCCAAGTATTTAAATGAAAAAATAACTCAAATGCGCATCGAGTTAAGACGAAATTCGGTGGAAATTTCTGATGAAGTTTTTGCAAAGCTTAATGATGTCACGGCTCTTGCGGATAAAAAAATCGCCGAGGTAAGGGAGAAAAACGCCCGTTTAGCAAAAGAATTTATATCCGAAAGAGACAAAAATTTTAAAAATTTAATGGACGAACAAATAACCGACGAGCAAATTAACGAAGTAACAAAGAAGAATAATCTGGAAGCGTTTATCGGGGTAAATCTGGTAAACAAAATAGGGATTTTTTTAATAATAATCGGGTTTATTTTACTGTCTCGTTTTGTGTATGAGAACATTTCCGATGTAATAAGGGGTATTTTAATGTTCACCGCGGGAGGCTTAATGCTTGGTGTCGGCGAATTCCTAAACCGCAGAAGCAAAATCGCGGGGGTCGCGTCACTGGGGCTTTCGGCTGGCGGCATCGCGGTTTTATATATATCCGGAGCGGTTTGTTATTTTACTTTTGGGATTCTTGGAATGTACTCCGCCTTAATTATTTGTGTGATGATTACCTCGGCGGCTTTTTTCTTGTCTATGCGGTACAATTCCCAAACAATAACCGCGTTTGCGTTAATAGGCGGATATATGCCTATTTTCGCGATTCCCGACGGTGGGCTTCCGATAATTTACGGCGCGATGGTTTATTTCGTAATCCTAAACTGTTTGGCGTTGTTAATTTCTTATTATAAAAAATGGAATGTTTGTTATTTCATTGGTTTCTCGCTAAACCTGATTGGTACGATTTTTATTATTGCTCTTTCATTAGGCGCATTAAATATGGACGAATTAATAAATAAACATGCTCTTGTCATTTATGTATTTTTCGCGTTTTTGGTTTATACAGCCGTGCCGGTTATTAGCACCTTCCGTACAAGGCAAATGTTTAAAACCGAAGATATTATTCTTTTAGGGTTAAATACCGTTATCAGTTCCTTTATTATTTACATTCTTTTTTACGCGCTGGAGTTTGGGGATTATACAGGAATTATTTCCGTTGCATTCGCGGCTGTTTATCTGTCACTCGGCTGGATTGTGATGAAAACATTGCACAGCGAAAAAAATGTCTCTGCGCTTTTTTATTTAACCGGTCTTACTTTTGTAATTCTTTTTATCCCGTTCCAATTTAATATTGAATGGTTTAGCCTTGGATGGCTTATTCAAGGAACGCTTTTATCTGTATATGGAATAGTAAAAGAAAAGAAATCTTTCATAAAATCCGGCTTTTTTATCAACGCATTATGCCTTGCCACTTTTATTCTGGTAGATATGCCACCCGGTTCTTTGTCGCAGAATTTTTCATATAAATACTTTGCCGTAACATTAGCAAGCCTGATAATTCTTGCCTCGTTTATCTATAAAAAACAACAGTTCCTGCCAAATCAAACCGTATTCCGGATTTTAACCGCATTAAATCTGCCAATTTATATTATTTATTTTATGAGCGCGGTTGCTTATCCCCGTTTGTTAGATATTTTTTCCGAGTCAATGTCGCAAAAAATGGCAGAGAATTTATCTAATTATATTACCGGTACTGTTTTTGTTCTTGCGGCTTTCCTGCTTGCGCGGGTCTTATCTCGAAGCCTTCTTGTAGCCGACGGCGCGACACGAAAATTTGCCCTCTGCTTATACGTCATAGGGGTAATTGTTTCCTTGTTTATAAACGGTGTTACGGGAAGCTTCTATGTAGATGAACCAACGGTTTTGGTTGTCGCAACCGGAACCATGATGATGGTGCTTTCGAATATCGTCGCATTAATGGGGCTTAATGATTTTATAAAAGAAATTATTTTAGGCAAAAAGCTGGGCGTGGAATTTTATCCGATAATCGTTTCCGCGTTTTTTGTTCTGCTTTTAACCCAAAATCTAATGGTTCAATTTTATTTGCAATTTTCCAGCATGATTGTAAGTATGATATTTGCCGTTACCGCGGTTCTATGGATTGTATTTGGATTTATGAAAAGATATTCGTATATTCGCAGGTTCGGGCTGGCTCTTTCTATGTTTTCCGTGGTGAAACTTATTATATTTGACCTATGGGGTCAAACAGAAGGATACAGGATTATTCTGTTTATCTTCCTTGGGGCGGCTTTGGTTGTAATCTCACTTGTTTATCAGTATTTTGTGAAAAAATTAAGCGCGGATGACGAAATTCGGTAAGGCAGAAAGCTGTCTTGCTTTTCCTTCGCAAGACAGCTCTCTTGAAATTTTGTTATTCCATTTGTGGCGAATTGTCAAGATGAACCTGTCCGCCTTCAAACCATGCGTTGGTAAAACCGTATATTTCACGGAAGAACTCCAACGGTACGTAGGTTCTGTCGTTGTGAAGAAGCGGAGGGGGTATTGTATATTTCATAACTATGCCGTTTTGGGTTGTTAATTCGTATTCATTAGTTGTTGTACTAAGAGAAATTTTTCCAAGCGGGCCGTCTATCGTTACATATAATGCCCAGGGGCGTTCTGCGTTCCATTCCGGCACAAAGCCAAGCAATTCTGTTATAGCGCGAAGCGGTACATAGACCAGCGTGCCCTCTCTGTACGCGTCTGCTATGTTGTATGATGTTGTGTTTGTGACGTATGCAACACGTGCATTCGGAACGCCGCGCGAAAGACCGTTTATCGTGATAATTATTTCGTAGTTGTTCCAATCAACACCTTCGGTGCCGCTCCATTCGATTTTATCCCACGGGTCGAACAAAACCAAATCTTCATCATCGTTAAAAACAATATCCTTTTCAAGTAAATCCGGGTCAATTTCAATTATGGGATGAACGGCACGTTCATATAAAACGATGATTTTTTGCGGATTCGGTATTGTTTCGGGAATATCACGGTGAGAAATCATGAACTCTACAACAAGCTTGCGCCCGATTAATTCTTCGGGGTCGCCTTCAAATTTATCGCCGCCTTGAAATACGATTTCCGTTTCGTCTGAGATGTTTAGGCGGAACTGACGGCAGGAACTAATCCATTCATCATCGAAGCGGTCTACGATTATTCGCGGTAAATCTTCGGTACGGTTTACAATCACAACGGCAATGTGCTGTGGCGGGTAAATCATAATCATCGGGCGGTTATTATCGAAAAAGCCGGTGATTGTATCGCCTATCTCGGGGAATTCGCCCATGATAAACGTGTTGCTGTCAATGCCGAAGTCTGTATAACTGTATTGCGGGCCTTCCTCATCGTCGGGAACGGGAACAGCATGTCGGATTCGTATAAATTCCGTGTCCGCAATTTCATTTTTCCAAAACTCAACAACTTCGCCCGGAGTGAAACCGAATGCAGGGAAGGAAGTAACTTCGCCGTCAAAATCTAAATCCAACTCCAAATCACCCATTAAAGGCACAATTCCGCCGGGCAATGGTTCGTTTTCTTGAATAATGTTTCCGTCCTCGTCAATTATTGCAATTGCTAAAGCTGTTGCCGTCATTGCAAACACCATGATAACGGCAAGTAAAAAATATTTCTTCATAAAAAACTTCCTTTCGTCTTGCGTTTTTATTTTTTCCTATACATACATACCTTATGCGCAATTATAATATTACAAATTATGTTTTGTCTATGATATACTCCTCGCGAGAGGAGCATTTTTATGAATCGCATTAATGAATTTAATAATTTTCATTCGGGTTTTGTCACGCTAATCGGGCGGCCGAATGTTGGAAAATCTACGCTGATGAATCATTTTATCGGAGAGAAAATATCTATTGTTTCAAACAAGCCGCAAACCACGCGAAATAAAATTCGTTCCATTTTAACGGGCGAGGGGTATCAGATTATTTTTATAGACACACCCGGGCTTCACACCCCCGCAACGAAGCTTGGAAATTTCATGGTGAAAAGCGCGAACTCCGCGCTAAATGAAGCGGATGCGGTTATTTATATGGTAGAGCCACGCGAAAAAATTCACGAGGGTGATATTGCAATTATAAAAAGCCTTGCGGGTGTAAGAAGCCCGGTTTTTTTGGCTGTAAATAAAGTTGATACGGTGGACAAGCCGCGTTTATTAAAAATAATTGACGAGTACAGCGCAGCGTATAAGTTTAGCGGAATTGTGCCGCTTTCGGCGTTGACGGGCGAAAACACGAAGGCATTGCTTGATATAATTTGCACAATGCTGCCAGAAGGCCCTATGTATTTCCCCGAAGACCAGATTACAGACCAGCCCGAGCGTCAAATTACCGCCGAAATTATTCGCGAGAAGGCGTTGCAATATTTGCAAGAAGAAATTCCACACGGGCTTGCGGTAGACATCACTTCAATGAAGCCCCGCAGTGAAGACCCCGACACCATTGTTGACATAAGGGCGACAATTTTTTGTGAAAAAGAATCGCACAAGGCAATCATCATAGGCAAAAAGGGCGAGATGTTAAAAAAAATAGGAACCGCCGCCCGCCGCGATATTCAACGGCTGCTGGGTTCCCCCGTGTATCTTGAATTATGGGTGAAGGTAAAAAAGAATTGGCGCGACAATGATTTTCTTTTGAAAAATTTTGGGTATAGCGAACCCAAACATTGACAGGATATTATCCCCCTTTTTGGCGAATTATAAACTTTGTAACAAAAATGAAATATATTTTACCCAAGGGGGACAAGAGAATGAATGATAATCCAAGTGAATTTTTGTGGCGGGCGTTTGCGGCAACGGGCGACCCAACAGCGTATCTGAATTTTACGCATAGCCGCCGCAACGAAACGGGCTACAAGGGGCGGAGCAATGAAAACTCTGAAAGTACGGGGATTAGTTCTTAAAGAATACGAGACAGGGGAAGCAGACAAACGACTTCTGCTTTTGTGCAAAGAACATGGACGGATTATGGCTTATGCGCGGGGGGCGCGTAAGCCGCGCAGTAAGTTTATGGCTGCGTCGCAAATTTTTACATATTCAGATTTTGTGCTGGCGCAAGGACGCGGCTTTTTTTCAGTTGCGCAAGCCGATGTAATAGAAAGTTTCTACGACTTGCGCACAGACTACGACACGTTATGCGCCGCGCATTTAATCGCGGATGTTTGCGACAAAACATTATTGGAAAACAGCAATTGTGACGCATTTTTATTGCTGGTTTTAAAATCTCTTTCTATTTTAACGAAAAAAAATTTTCCACCGAAACAAATAACAGCAGTTTTTTTTCTGAAATTTTTCGACTTCTACGGACTACGCCCAACAACCGATGTTTGCGCAGTTTGCGGTATGCAAGTACAAAATAAATTTTTTTGGGGAAAAGAAGGTGTGCTGTGCGAAAAACACGGCGGTTCTTTTGAAATGTCAAAATCCGCAATGTCGGCGGTTTCTTTTATCTTAAACAACGATTTGCCACAGATGTTTAAGTTCGAGACGCAAGACAGCGTTCTGGACGAATTGCAAAACGCCGCACGGCTGATTTGGGAACATGCCATACTTGACTTACTATAATACAGGTTATAAAATCACAGTAATTCTAGGATGTGGAGGGGTTTCCATGCAGGAGAAAAAACCTGTTTCCGGCAACGAACGCGGTCGCGGAGGCGGAAGTTTCCAAGAACGCAGACGTCAAGCCGACTGGGTAATAAACGCGGCTACGGTTTTGAGTGTAATTTCTTGGCTTGTTGCGTTTTTCGTCCTTACTGTGATTCAAATGGCCGCTCCGGAGAGACGAAATTTTTTATCGGAAGTTAACATTGGTGCAGCAGCGCGCACAACATGGGACGCAACACTGTTGCCCTTTGCTTTTGGTCTGCTTGTCCTGTCTGTACTTGCCAGTATTGCGGCATTCATCTTCAACGCAATGCGTATGCGCAGAAAAACCGACAGATACCGGAAGTCAATACTGATTATTGGTGCGCTGAATATTATCGGGCTATTTGCTTTTTCGTATATTATGTTTTTTTAAAATCGCGTACAATACGCACAAATGGTTTATTAAATCGCTCCCGGATTCGTTCGCCGGGGGCGATTTTTGCTATGCCGGGGGGATATTCGGCAATTATTTCGGCGGAAATTCTTCCTATGGCTTTTTCGCTTGGAATTATTTCCGTTTCGGATTGCATTGCTTCACGCGGAGTTAGAACTATTTCCGGGAGTGCATATGAAAGTGTGTCATGCGAATCCGCGCAAGTTGTGGTGTATTCGGCATTATACCGTAAAATCGCATTTTTCAGCCTCGCAAAACCCTTTTCACTGTCCGCAACAGAAGTCATTGCAAGCAAGTGCCTACCCTTCGCCATTTCAAATTGAATTTTATACTTGTCCGCCATGATTTCGGAAATTTCTTCTGCTTTTCCGGCCGCAGAAAAAAGAAATTTCCCTTCATCAATATCAAAAATTGCGTTTTTTCCGATTCTTTCGCGCCCGGAAAGTTGCAAGCTTTCTTCACACGCCGCCAATTCTTCGCGAATTTTCCCCAAACGCGTTACATATTTCTCAAATAAATCGGGTTCGTTCCATAGTTTTTCCAGCATAAAATTGCAGGAAGCCATCAGCATGTATGAGGGGCTTGTTGTTTGCACGGCGTTTACAAAAAAACGCAAGCGTGATAAATCCACACGCGTTGTGTTAACGTGTAAGAGCGCACAGCCCGAAACCGCCGGAAGTGTTTTGTGTAAGCTGTTTATTACAATATCAGCGCCAGATTGTAACGCCGATTTCGGAAATTTCTCGTGAAACGGAAAATGTGCGCCATGCGCTTCGTCAACAATTAAAATTCCGTCGCGGGCGTGAACTTTTTTAGCAATTGCCGCGATATTAGAAACAAATCCTTCGTATGTGGGGCTTACGATAAACACCGCCGCACGCTGCGGTAAATCATCAAAAACGCACGGCGAAACTCCGCCTGCCAACCCGTCACTCATTATTTCCGGCAAAAAATATGCAGGCATTGCGCCGGAAAGTACAAGACCATTGTACAAACTTATATGAGAATTCCTCGCCGCAAAAAGCGGTCTATTTTCGGAAATTCCGCACATCGCGGCAACAATTCCCGCAGATGAGCCGTTTACAAGAAAAAAACTTTCTTCTGTGCCAAAAAAATTTGCGATTTTTTCTTGAAAACTTTTTATTATACCGGTCGGCTCGGAAAGAACATCCATGTTCGGAATTTCTGTTAAATCAAGCAAATGTAAATGCGGTGGGAAAAAATCCGCGTTTCGCTTGTGTCCCGGCATATGAAACGGATATATTTCTTTTTCTAAATAATTGGAAATATTTTTGTACATGTTTCACCTCTTTCTTTACAATTATGTAACAGATGTTATAATGTTTGACAACAGGAGTGTGAGTTGAATGGCATTCGATAAAAAAGCTTTGAAGATTTTGCTGGTTTCCACAGAGGTTAATCCGTATTCAAAATCAGGGGGGCTTGGCGACGTTGCCGGCTCACTTCCGAAAGCGTTGCGCGATATCGGCGTTGATATGCGTGTCGCGTTACCGAAGTACAAGAGCATTCCCGAAAAATATTTAACAGATGCAAGAAAAACTTCCGAATTTACCGTGTATCTTTCGTGGCGGGCGCAGAATGCGGCTGTCTACGCGCTGGATTCTTTTGGCGACGGTGATTCTGTTTATTTTATTGAAAACGATTTTTATTTTTCCCGCGACAATTTTTACGGCTACGGCGATGATTTTGAACGCTTCGCATTTTTCACAAAGGCCTCACTTGAAATGTTAAGCCAAATAGATTTTCAAGCGGATATTGTTCATTTCAACGACTGGCACACAGGTCTTGGCCCGACGTATTTGCGCGATGTTTACAAGGGTTTTACTTATTATTCCAAAACAAAAAGCCTTTTCACTATTCACAATTTGCACTATCAAGGCGTTTTCGGGCGTGATGTGCTTTGGTCGGTTGGTTTGAACGACGGTTATTACATTGGCGGAGATTTAGAATTTTACGGAAATATCAGTTATCTTAAAGCGGGAATTTTACACGCGAACGCGGTAAGCACAGTCAGTAAAACTTATGCAGACGAAATTCAAACCCCGTCATACGGTTACGGAATGGATGGATTGCTGCGTAACCGCGCCGCCGATATCGGAAAAATTTACGGAATAACCAACGGCATAGACGTTGAAGGTAATAATCCCGCAACCGACCCGCGCATTTTTGTAAATTTCGATACCGGTTCGCTAGAGAATAAACGCATGAACAAGTATCGCTTACAAGAAGAATTAGGTCTTCCCGTAGGAAAAATGCCTATGTTCAGCATGATTACACGTCTTGTAGAGCAAAAAGGGCTTGATATTCTTTCCGTAATAATGGACGAGTTGCTTTCAATGGACGTTCAGCTTGTTGTGCTTGGCACGGGCGAAGGTCGTTATGAAAATATGTTTAAGCATTACGCATGGCGTTATCCCGATAAGGTCAGCGCCAACATCAGGTTCAGCGCGGATTTAGCACAACAGCTTTACGCGGCATCCGACATTTTCATGATGCCGTCTGTGTACGAGCCATGTGGACTGGGGCAGCTTTTTGCAATGCGTTACGGCACAATTCCGCTGGTACGCAAAACGGGCGGCCTTGCCGATACTGTTACCCATTACAATCGCGAAACAGGTCAGGGCAACGGCATTGCCTTCGAGGATTACGTCGCAAGCGGCCTTATGTGGGCTATCCGGCAAGCACTGGAACTTTACAACTCCCCCGATTGGGACGTGCTAATTAAAAACGCAATGACCGGAAATTACTCATGGCACGACGCTGCAAAAGAATATGTTGATATGTATGAGGAAATTAAGAAAGGGAAATAAAATTAGTTTGCCGCAGTGCTTCATAAAGCACAATACCGACCGCAACGGAAAGGTTTAAAGAGCGTTCTTCGCCCGTCATGGGGATTCTAATAATTTGTTCCGGATATTTTCGCAAAATTTCTTGCGGCAGTCCCACGGTTTCGCTTCCGAAAATTAAATAATCATCGGGTTCAAATTTAACATCCGAATATATTTTCCCGCCGGACGTTTCCACGAAAAAGAAACGCCCGTACGGGAAATTTTGTTTTACATATTCTTCAAATTCAAAAAAATTATCGTACTCACGCACATTTATTTTATGCCAATAATCCAGTCCCGACCGTCTTAACGATTTTTCATCAAGAAAAAACCCATACGGGCGAATTAAACTTAGCCCACTGCCCGTCATTAAGCACGTACGCCCAATCGCGCCGGTGTTATGCGGAATTTCCGGCTGATGCAAAACAATGTTCATTTGGGTTCTCCATCGGCAATGTTTTCTAGTATCTTTTGGTTTATAGCCGCTTCTTTGGAATAGAACTCTGCCGCTGTACCGGAGGTACTTGGTTTGCCCATATCAGCATCTAATCCTCTTATTTCATGTGCAATAGCACGGCTCATTCGGTTAGATTCGGTTATTGCATTGTACAACACGCATTGCGTTTCGCCGATTTTATCTAAACTCTTAATTACAACATCAATCCGTTCAATAATTCTGTCCAAGCGAACTTCATTTTCATATATGTCATACGCGCCCTCGTGTCCTTCAAGACTGTTACAGCGTCCAGACCCGATATATTCACAAAAATTTGCAATCGGCACAATATTACCTCTATATTTTGGGAAAATAATATTAAAATTATAAAGTTCATTTAATACCTTTTGTGTTTTACTGATAAGGCTATTATTTTGTGCTTTTCTTTTATTTAATTCTGAAATGATGACATGTTGATTGTTTTTTATAATTTCCACTTGAAGTTCGGCTTCTTCTTTATCTTCTTGATATTTTTCATATGCGTCTATAAAAACTTTTTCAGAGTCATTTTTTTTAGAAAGGTATTCGCAGAAACTTTTGATAATCATTCCAACAGGTATTGCAACGCAAATAATCGTAAAAATCGGCAAGATAACCCGGACTGCATCAATCCAACCTAAAATGGAAATAACAACTAAAACAATACTACCGATAACCCAGCCTATTGCTAATCCCCTCAATCCTAAAAGTGCCTTAATAATCTCACCCCGGTCAAATTTAGGCTCATGCTTTTGCGGAACATCAGGAATTTTCACAAATTTATGCGCATCGGTAGTTTCTCTTATATTTTTTTCTATCTCGTTGTTAACATATTTTGCTGTAATTAACGCAGTTTCCCGCCCTAAAACCTCAAAAAGATAATCCTTCAATGCCAATGTTTCCATGATATCCCCCCTCGGGATTTAGAACACAGGTTTTTAGAATAATCCGCTGATTACCCCGCGGTCATCCACATCAATTTTTTCTGCGGACGGAACTTTTGGCAGGCCGGGCATGGTCATTATGTCGCCGGCAAGTGCAACGATAAAACCTGCGCCGGCGGATAGGCGTATTTTTTTTATTGTGATTTCAAATGCGTCGGGTGCGCCAAGTTTTTTGGGGTTGTCGGTAAAAGAGTATTGTGTTTTTGCTATGCATACGGGGAGATTTGCGTAGCCAAGTTTTTCAAGCTTACGAATTTCAGATGATGCTTCGGGGGCGAAGATTATTTTTTCTGCTCGGTAAATTTCTTTCGCAATTGCTTCAATCTTATGTTTAAGCGGAGCATTTAATTCGTAGGTGAATTGAATTTTCGAGGGCGTTTCCATTGCGTCAAGAACGGCGCGGGCAAGTTCTGTGCCGCCTTCGCCGCCTTTTGCAAACACTTCGGAAAGTGCGCAGGGTACGTTCATTTCTTTTAACGAATTTCGCACGAAATCAACTTCGTTTGCTGTGTCTGACGGAAAATTATTTATCGCCACCACACAGGGCAAGGCGTATTTTTTTGTGATATTTTCAATGTGCCGCTGTAAGTTAGGCAAACCCTTTTCAAGCGCGGCAAGGTTTTCTTTGTTTAGTTCGGTTTTATCGCAACCGCCGTGATATTTTAACGCACGGATTGTTGCTACAAGAACAACCGCGCTTGGTTCAATACCCGTGCGGCGGCATTTTATATTTATGAATTTTTCCGCACCCAAATCTGCGCCGAAGCCCGCTTCTGTGACAACGATGTCCCCAAGTTGCGTCGCAAGACGCGTCGCGGTGATTGTATTGCAACCGTGGGCAATGTTTGCGAACGGCCCGCCGTGAATGATTGCGGGTGTTCCTTCCAGCGTCTGAACCAAATTCGGATTGAACGCTTCTTTCAACAATGCAGCCATTGCGCCGGCAGCGTTCAAGTCTCCTGCGGTTACGGGCTGCGAATCGAAATTATATGCAACAACTATATTTGCCAGATTTTTTTTCAAATCGGAAATGCTTTCGGATAAGCAAAAGACCGCCATAACTTCCGATGCCGCCGTAATATCGAAGCCGTCTTCTCTCGGAGTGCCGTTTACTTTTCCGCCAAGCCCGTTTACCATGCCGCGAAGCTGACGGTCGTTCATGTCCATAGAGCGACGGAAAACAACCTTCCGCGTGTCGATATTTAGCGTGTTGCCCTGCTGAATATGATTGTCCAGCATTGCCGCAAGCAAGTTATGCGCCGCCGTGATTGCGTGAATATCGCCCGTGAAATGCAGGTTGATGTCTTCCATTGGAATAACCTGCGAATATCCGCCGCCTGCCGCGCCGCCTTTTACGCCAAAAACAGGCCCCAGCGACGGTTCCCGTAAGCAAATTACAGCCCGTTTGCCAAGTTTCGAGAACGCGTCACCCAAGCCCACTGTCGTTGTCGTCTTTCCTTCGCCTGCAGGCGTGGGGCTAATCGCCGTTACCAAAACAACTTTACCCGGCGTTTTCCCCGAATTGTAACTATAATCCACCTTTGCCTTAAAATGCCCGTACGGTGAATATTTTTCTGCCGGAATTCCAACCTTCGCCGCAATCTCCGAAATATTTTTAATTTGTGCCGCTTGTGCAATTTCAATATCTGTCTTCATTATTTTTCTCCTTTGCATTTAGTACAACTACACCCACGTTCGCATTGCGGGCGGTGTTCGAGTATTTTTATGTCAGAAATATGATAGATGTTAGATGCGGGCTCTTCACTGTTTTTGACACGTACGGCTACTTTTGCGGTCTGCCGTAAGATGTTTATGTTTAGAACGTCGCCGTCGCCGGCGGGGGTGCGAACTAAATCACCAATACCCGGCATTCCTTTCATTAGTTCGGCGTAGGTTTCTTCTTCGTATTTTAGGCAACACATAAGTTTTCCGCATACGCCCGAAATTTTTGTAGGGTTAAGGCTGAGACCCTGGTCTTTTGCAGATTTAATGGAGACCGGTTGGAATTCGTCCAAAAATGTAGCGCAACAAAGAGTGCGCCCGCAAATGCCTATTCCGTTTAACATTTTTGCTTCGTCGCGCACACCTATTTGCCGCAGTTCGATGCGCATACGGAAGGTTGAAGCAAGGTCTTTTACAAGCTCGCGGAAATCTACACGCCCGTCCGCCGTGAAAAAGAAAACAATTTTGCTTAAATCAAACGTAAGCTCCACATTTACAAGATGCATGTCAAGCCCGTGTTCTTTTATTTTTTTTGCACAGGTTGCTCTTGCATCTTCTTCGCGTTGACGGTTGCTTTCTTCCTGCTCGGTGTCCTGCTCGGTAGCCAAGCGAAGCACCTTGCGAATCGGCTGGGTTATATCACGCGCACTCACGTCGCGTTTTTCCAGCGCGACAATGCCGTACTCCGCTCCACGCCCCGTTTCTACAATAACGGGCGAGCCAAGCGTCAATTCCTCTTCTGTGAAATCATGCGGGTCAAAATAATATACCTTGCCTGCGTCCTTGAAACGTACACCTACTATAATCATGTAGCACCTCTGCATTTTAATAGCATTAATTCAATTGAGAGTTGCGTGTTTGCGTTTTGAGATAAATATTTTTTTGTTTGGGTGATTGCCGTAGTAGCGTTTAACCATACTTGCGGCGGATGCTGCCCTGTTTTTACGGCGGCGTTTATTTTTTTTCCATAGAGAATGTATAGCAAATCGAGGAATTCCTGTAAAGCATCTTTACTAAGCGGTTCTAATTTGCGATAAAGGGCAAAAGCTTCGGGAATATCCGCACTCCCGACAGCGGTGAAAATTTCTTCTGCAAGGGATTGCAATTCGGGATTTGCCTTGCCAATAATGTCGCCGCGAATTCTTTTTACAACGCATCGCGACAATATCGTCGGTAAAAAATTAAACGTGCTTGTTGCCAAAAATAAAAACACCCCGTAAGGCGCAGGCTCCTCGATGGTTTTCAACAAGGCATTCTGCGCCGCCGGGGTAAGGGTATCTGCGTTTTCTACGATAAAAATTTTGTACTTATATTTGAACGGCTTCACTGCCATCGGCATTATTATTTGCCCGCGAACATCTTCCACTTTTGTGCCGGTTACATAAATCGTGTCCGGGTGATTGCCGCTGTCGAAAACACGGCAACTAAGGCAACTTCCGCACGCGTTTTCAAGCTCGCAATTAAGACCCTTGGCATATGCCAATGCGCTGGCTTTTACTGCGTTTTTGTCTTCCCCTTCAAAAATATATGCGTGGCTCACACTATCATATCCAAAAGCAGACCGTTAATTTCGTCGATTTTATCTAATATTGAGAGGTGGTCTTTTTCTTTTTTCAAAAGTTCCTGTGCCAATTCATCCAAGTCTTGATTAACAAGTCGCACTATTCCGTATACGTGGTGACGGCCGCGACGGTCAAGAAAGTTTTCGCGGCTAAACTCGTGTGAGTGAGTTACAACTTCATTTATAAAATTGGTGATTAAACCGCGATAAGTTTTTAACTCGCCAAAGTCCATATGCTGCGCAACGCGTTTACCCTGCAACGCGATTTCGCCGATAAGCCCTTGCAAGCGGTCTGCCAAGCCTTCGTCGGAAAGACGGTTTAGTGTAAAACGGAAATCTTCCTGCGGGGCTTTTCTTTCCACCGAGTTAGCCTCGTTGAAACGTGCGGCAAGCATTTCCGAAACTTTCATATTTGTTTCCATCTTTACACCTTCTTGAATTCGTCCACATTCAGGACGAAAATTGTCGCGCCGCCCATCGTTACTTCAACCGGATACGGAGCGAAACTTTCGCTTGCGTTTACGTTCATTGCGTTTACAGACGTAATTTGCTTGCGGGATTTGCATTTCTTTTCAATTATTTCCATTAATTCGGGAATGCGTTCTTCTGTTACGCCGCAGATTAAAGTCGTGTTACCCGCACGCAAAAAACCTCCGGTAGAGGCAAGCTTTGTAACGCTAAATCCTTTCGCGCTAAGCTGGTCCATAATGTGAAACGCATCTTCGTCATGTATGATTGCCATTACAAGTTTCATTTTAAAACCTCCTATCATCGCATTATAGCATGGAATTTCACAAAAAGTCTATTCTGTCTCTCGACGTAAAAAAAATATGGTCGGAACAAGAAGCATTGCGGTAAGGCCACCCGCAAAACCGTTATTATAAAGATTCAACCCACCGTGGAACGGTGCAATGCTTGTGGCAAAACCCACGTGTAAGAACCCCGCCGCAACGCCCCAGTGAAAACCGAATTTCCTTGCAAGCGGTGCAAGACATGTGGAAAAAAAAGCCGCAAGAAGAAATCCGGAGTCGTTGATGGGAACACCCGTTAAAAGGTGGCTTACGCCGACGGCAATCATTGCGCCCGTGACTATGGGAATTGTGGAAAACAATGCTTTCCCGAACGCACCGAATCCGATAACTGAAAGAATTACGCCAATCAACGGGCCATTGTATGCGCCGTTTATGATAAACATAAATAAAAGACATGCCAGTCCAAGTATTCCCATGTGTATGTAAGATTTTTCACGAAATTGCGAAAAAAAATCCAGCCCGTATTTGTGAAACCTAAATAATTGAATAAAAGGCATTTTTTCGCCCTTTGTAATTGCGCCGCACAAAATAAAATAAAACGAAACAGCCACAAGAAGAATTTTCAAATGTAAATCATAGCCGCTGCTCCAATAATTTTTAAGTTCGTAGTCCACGCCGAAAAGCTGGAGAATCACAAACATTCCCATTGCGATAATTCCTGCCGTAAAGCCTACATTGTACAAATTATAACCCCTGTGCGCGGCGTGCATATGGATTGCAAGCGGATTAATCAGAAAGCCGATTAACAAACCAATCACAATACCGCATAACACGCTTACGGCAACAGGCAAATCCGTTGCATATGCGGGCAGCGTTACCGCCGGTGCAAGACATGTTGCAAGAATCGCACGCAAAACAGAGTCTCCGTACGATTGCTTCATATATTTTGCATACAAAAAGCCGCCAAGAATAATTGGCAGCATATTAACAGGATTTTTTCCGAAAAAAGACAACCCAATAGTTAAACCAAAAGTTCCCATCGTAAGGCCGATCGGCTCGTGCTTTGCCAAAACCAACGCACCCGCCGCCAAAAGTCCGGACAGCCCAACATTAACCAACGTCGCCCCAAAACCGCCCATGTAGATATAATCCGTAACCAAAATATCCGCGCCGATAATAATTACCCATAGTCCGCTGAAAATTTCCAAAGGAGAATAAATAAACCCCGCAATTATAAACAAAATAAACAAAACACTGTGAACTCGATATGGTTTTTTCAAAAAATTTTCTTGAAGATGCATTTTAAAATTCATAATAACTCACCCCCTTCGTGAGTATATCACCCGATAGCGTGTTTACGCAAATAATCACCGGGGGATTGACTTGCAGATATCAAGCAACCATACCTGCGGTGTACACCGGCCCTGTTAACACGCGCTGTACTTGTATGTCTTGAAGCTTACCTAATGTTTTACTGTTTCACCAAAGGTGTTTTTCCGGCCGGAAAACCGCTTCGCCGCTTGTCATATATGGAATATTCCGTGGTTAATACCCATTTTGCGCAAAATATATGCACGCGGTGGAAATAAAAAATAAATAAAATAAAAGACTTACATAAAAGTATGCGGCAAGTGCTCAATACATAATTTTTTTATTGATAAGAATACTGTTTCCGCGCGGAAATAGTATCACTCACCTTCCCGGTACAGGTTATGAATGATATGCCCGTGCTCGTTTGCCATGCAGAGGGTGTGAGTATTGTTGCAATTTTTCCCGCCCCAATAACAGATTATATAAGAAGAATTTTCAATAAAATTTTGTCAATTAAATACATAAAACCTTTTTTTACTCCGTCGTGCCTTTCACCCGTAACCCCAAAAAAGACTTTACATACCGTCCACGGTATGAGATAATAAAACTCGTGTTCGCTTTAATTCCGAATTATACGGTGCTATGGAATCTACGAAAAATACAAAAGGCTTAAGTTTAAATACTGTAATACTTTCCGCCCTATGTAAGCATTATGGCGTACCATACCCGCAACGCGATAACGAATAAATAGGTGGTAATTATGAAAAAAAAACACATCATAATTATCGTAGCAGCCGTTGCAATTATTATCAGTGCAACGATTTTTTATATGTTTACAAATAACAAACAAACACAGGGGGGATACAAAATGAAAGATACCGTTACATTTCATACACTTTTTTATCCTTTTGCTATTCCCCCAACTACCGATAGCATTTTAATACTTAATCTTGAAAACTATGTTGACGGTAGCATAGCACCTCACGAGAATCAAATATTTACGATTAAACATGAAAATATCAATTCACTTTATGAAGCGATGAAAAATATACAATCCAACATACAAATTAACGTGGAACTTGTTAGAGAAAACTACATTATTATTCGCACAAATATTAAGGATTTGCAATATGCAATGATTGCTCCTACAGTTTTAACAAGCGGTACGGCAGATATAAATACGGATGATAACAGGGCGTTTGGCTATATGCCAATGCAGGGAAGGTTTTTCGACCAAGACGTATTTGCTCAAAACTTTTGGCAAGTTGATGGAGAAAATATTGCAACATATATACCCTATCATTTATTTGATGACCATTTGCTTTTTTATCTTTATGATATTCAAAATTCCTCTGATGTGCATAAAAATCACAATCTTTCACATCGAATCGGTCATTATTACAAAATTTATGGTGACATGGCAGATTTCAAGGCATTTTATGAAAGTCTTAACTTATATGAAATAACAGAAAATGACGGTCAACTTATATTATACGGGCTGCTTCATAAGCGGGAATTAGGTTATTCATCTGCCGATATAACGCTTATTAATGGCAAGGTGATTCTTAATTTCAAAGAAGAAAATGGACAGCACTATGTAGCGTATTCATTTGATATAGAATAAGAAAAGCAAAACGCCACCTTTTGGAATAAACCCAATAGGCGGCGTTTATTGTAACAAAAGCCTGTTGAACTCTTGCGGTTGTCGTATGCCGATTTAATACATGGGTAGTACCTGATATAATCCCCATTTGCCTATTTGCAGTTACATGGTCAAAATATCCAATTTGTATAGCCAAAGCTACATAAGAACAAAATCCCGTACCGGCTACTTTTGTAACAGGACAAGTTCCCCCCGGATTATTTACCGTAGTTTGGTTTTGAATAAATGTCATATAAGCTACATTAGTCCATGCGGTAGGCTGACTGTTCATTGTTTGCATTGGCATAGTGCCGCGCTCTACATATTCAAGCACAGCAAAGTCAGCAGTCGCAAGAAAATTATCGGTTAATTCTGCACTATATCCACTCCAATTATATTCTTCAACGATACGGGCTTCAACTACATTTCCTGAAATGGTATGGATAAAATCTCCGTTCTCAATGCCGTGATAGTATTGAGTAAACCCGCCGTAATACAGTTCGCCATAAATTCCCGAATATGGCGATAACGTAGCCGCCGAGCGTTCAACAAATATGCCTGAATCGTTGTGGTAAATCATGTAGCCAATCGGCGTAAGTTCCACAAGGGTATATAAATTTCCGGCAAAATCGTGTAGTTCTACAATGCGACAAATAGATAAGTCAACGGGTGTCCTTCTTTTTGCAGAGCTGCTAGATTTATTAACAGAGTTTTCTGCCTCAATCGTTGCAATCTCTGCCAGTTCATCCTCAAATGCATCTTGCTGTAATTCCGCAATACGGTCATTGGCTAACTTTTATATTTTTCATCAAACAATTTTCTGCGCAGATATGTTGTTAACATCTATTTCCTTCGCCAAATCTTAATCTGTCGAGGTTTGCGCGATTTTTGCGCATGATGTCTGCAACTGTCTAAAACATCATAACATACGCATTGCGGAAATTTCAAGTATAGATTTTCTATTATCTTCGAGTGATGCTTATTGTTGGGTACCTATTGTAAGAAAATTCCGCGAATACGGCGTAGTTTTCACTTTCTGCGCCGTTTGAAAACGCGTACATACCTATTGTGTTTCCGACGAATCCGCCGGCTATGTCTGTGCTTAGGATGTTCGCGCTTGCGTTTTCGTGTATGGGAGTGAAAATTTCCCCGTCGGTACTGTACAGGAATGACAAGTTTTGTTCTTGCGCGGAAATTTTTAAAAATACCGCGGAAGAATTAATTTGCGTTTCCGAAATGATTTCTTGATTTTCGTTTTCTGTTTTTATCACCCGCAAGAAATTCTTTCCTGTGAGAACAAATTGAAAATTATATTTGTGGCTTTGAAAAATAACCAGTCCCGCACTTTCGTTTTCGGAAGCTGGGGAAAATTCAATTTTCGTGCGCACTTCAAAACTTTTATGCATTTGGCGAATACATAAGTAACTAACCGTTTCAAGTTCCGTGATTGCGTTTTTGTTTAGGCGCATAACAAGCCCGCGATTATCCAATTTATAATGCTCCCGGACAGGATTGCGCAGGTGCATTAAATTTAACGGAATATCGCGCAGTTTACGAAAATCAAAACTTGTTTGCGTATCAATCGGCGTAACAGGCAAATCCGGAAATTTTTCTTCCTCTCGCAAAAGACCGATTCCGTAATTCACAACAGGCCAATCGTTCTCCCACGAAACGGGAACAAGAAATGTTTCGCGCCCAAGATTTCTGAAACGCCCGCCGTAAGGGCGAGAAGCAAGTAAAACCATCCACCACTCGCCATTTTGCGTTTCAACCAAATCACCGTGACCCACATTTACAATCGGATAATTTTTTCCCAAATGGCGGTGCGTTAAAATCGGATTACATTTAAAGCCTTCATAGTAACCGGTTAAAGTTTTGCTTCGGGCTACGGTTATTGCGTGGTCGTGGCATGTACCGCCTTCGGAAATAAGTAAGTAGTACCAATCGTTTTTCTTGTAAATATGCGGTGCTTCCGGCCAAGCGGCATCTTTTAATGCGCTGTGCCAAATTACATACCGTTCGCCGACAAGTTGCATTTTTTCCAAGTCAAGTTCCTGCAAATATATTTCATTATCACCGAAATATGCTTTGTCTTTTTTTTCGCACGTACCGTGATACCAACACCTTCCGTTTTCAAAAAAAAGCGACGGGTCTATGCCGTCCGCACCGCTTAAATAATACGGTTCCGACCATTCTCCCGCCGGGTCTGTCGCGGTTACAAGAAAATTACCACCGAAAGAAACATTCGTTGTAATCATATAAAAAACGCCGTCATTATATCGAATGGTCGGGGCAAAAATTCCGCGGCTAACCTCCGCGTTTTCAAGCGGCAGCTGCGATTGCCCAGTTAAAATATTTCCTATTTGCTCCCAGTGAACCAAGTCTTTGCTTTTGAAAACCGGAACACCCGGAAAATACGCAAACGTAGACGTTACCAAATAATAATCGTCACCAACCCTGCAAACCGAAGGGTCGGGATAAAAGCCGGGCAGAATCGGATTGTTAAATGTTTTCATGTGAATGCTCCTTTTAAATTCTTTTTATTGAATTAACCATTCGCAAACACGCATCAAGATGCATTAATAAATGTCTTGAAAAAGGCATCAGCATTAATCCTGCATAAGTTTTATTACACCAGTAATCAACTAGCCAAAAGGCACTATCATGACTTGATACGGCTTTTGATTTTATAACTTCTGCTTTTCGCTCCGCTGAAACTTTTGTTTTCGATTCTTCAAAGCTCAAATTTTTTATTATCTCATTTGTATTTGCCATCACCGCAGCAATATAATCTCTAAGTTGATTTTTGTTTAATGCTTTACTGAATTCAATTAACTCATCGCGGGAGATTTCGTTACCTGTGGTAATAACGGGAGAATTTAGACGCTCATTAAAGTTTTCAGCAATGAACAACTGTTCTTTACCCGCGATTAAAATATTTGATACAACATCCTCAATCCGATTAATATGATAAAGGTGGTATGCAATGGGTTTATCGTTTTTGAGGGGCATTTTGCAAAAATCCTCCTCGGCACAAACATCAAAAATATAATCGCAAATGATTGACAATTCCTTTCGGAGTGCAAGTAAATTTGCCTTACCCTCGTCGAAGGATGCTTTTTTCTTTATGTTAGATTGGAATTCCTTGAAAATCACCGAACGTTCTTGTTTTGCTGTCATAAATATCCCTCCATAGATAAATATCTTTCGCCCGAATCGGGTAGAATTACTACGATGGTTTTTCCCGCGTTTTCCGGGCGAAGCGCGGTTTGCGTTGTCGCCCACATTGCCGCACCCGACGAAATGCCCACAAGAAGCCCTTCCGTTTTTGCGATAACGCGACCGGTCTCAAAAGCATCTTCGTTTTTGACCGTGATGATTTCGTCGTAGATTTCCGTGTTTAATATCGCCGGTACAAAACCCGCACCGATTCCTTGAATTTTATGCGCGCCTGCTTTGCCCTCCGAAAGTATCGGCGAATCGGCGGGCTCTACGGCTATTATTTTCAGCGCGGCGTTTTTTGATTTTAAAAATTCGCCCGTGCCTGAAATTGTGCCGCCCGTTCCTATTCCCGCAACGAAAATATCAATTTTACCGCCCGTATCTTCCCATATCTCCGGGCCTGTTGTTGCCTTGTGAGCGGCGGGGTTGGCGGGGTTTTCAAATTGCCCCGGTATAAATGAATTCGGCGTTTGCGCGGCAAGCTCTTCCGCTTTTTCAATCGCTCCTTTCATGCCTTTCGAGCCGTCGGTTAAAACAAGTTCCGCACCCAGGGCTTTCAATAATTTTCGCCGCTCAATGCTCATTGTTTCCGGCATTGTAAGAATAACGCGATAGCCACGCGATGCCGCCACCGCCGCCAAACCGATTCCCGTGTTTCCGCTTGTCGGTTCAATAATCGTCGAATCGGGTTTTAATAAACCTTTCGCTTCCGCGTCGTCAAGCATTGCTTTTGCAATACGGTCTTTTATGCTTCCCGCGGGATTGAATGATTCAAGCTTTCCGATGATTTCAGCCTTCGCGCCTTTTATCTCACAGTAATTTTTGAAACACATCAGAGGTGTTCTTCCAATTAAATCCGGTAAGTTGTTAAAAATCCTTGCCATATTCAACATCCTTCGCTTATAGTTGTTTTAATTTTACGAGAGGATGAAGCCACTTGTCAAAAATAATTCCGTTTTTTAAATCCACGCCCGGTTTCGAGCGCGTACTTCGCGCAATGCATGACACATATTCGCATAACGGGAGAATTTTCGGAGCGGTGCGTCTCACGCGCCCAACCGAAAGCGAGGAAGCCGCGCTTTCGAAGTTTTTCAAACGCGATTACCATAATCAAGCGTTAATACGAATAGGTCTTGGGGACTTCGAGCGGCAAATACAAAAAAATTTCCCCGAAGAAGGCGAAGGATTTCGTCTGGGGGATTTTTTGGCGGAATACATGGGAACGCCTAAAAAGCAACTTGAAGAAACTTTGCAGAAGGGCTCGTTTGCATCTGTAATTTTATCGGAGCTTCTTCCGAAATTTGACGAACCCCCCGCAGCGGATTGGTTGAAAGAACTTTCGCGCCAAACACGCCGCGAATACCGCGAATGGACGGAACGATACAATATCGAGCCAACACCGGTGATAGAAATGCTTCAATCCGTATCGGAAGCGTTAAATAATCTTCCGCAAGAAAAGAAGCCTACACCGCTTGCGAAGTTTTCAGAAAAATTTGCAAATTCACCATACGCGTTAGATTTTCATGAAAAGCACGGGCAACTCTTTCTGAAAGCGTTGGCGTTCAAGTTCAAACAACCCGTACCAACCTGCACAGAGGACTGCATTAACCTTCATCTTCGCGCGGGTTTATTGACATGCGGAAGAATAAGCAGCGTAACTATGCACGAGATTCAATCGGGCACACAAATACTCACACTGGAAAATATTAGCTGCTTAGAATATATTTCCGCGCACGGCGGAAAAGTTTTTATTTTTGAAGACCCATTAATTTTCAACGCCGTTTGCGAGCGTCTGAACGATTGCAGATGCACAATAATTAACCCGACAAACGGAAACAGCGCGGCATTTTTGCATCTTTTAAGAATATTTCTCGCAGCGGGGAATACCATGCACTACGCCGGCAACATTAATTTTAAAAGCCTGGAATTCGCGGATAAACTCTGTGTGGATTTCGGAAAGAATTTAATTCCGTGGCGTTACAGCCGTGAAGATTACGAATTCATTTTGTCACAGAAAAATTTTATACTGCCCAGCGAAAAAAAGCATATTTCGCTGCATAACGAAACTTTGGCATCGTTGTTGTCTTTAATGCGAAAAACCGGAAGGACAGCATCGTCCATGCCGCTTATTCCGCATTATATCGAGGACATAAAAAATATAGTACATTCGCAAAATAAATGATATACTCTAAGAACTATTCTAAGACTTTTCATTTGGGGTGAAAAATTTGCCGCTTCCTATTGATGTAAAGCCTTATGTGCTTAACGGCGTTCTTGGCGGAGACAATTATCTGACACATTACAAAGCTTCAAACGATGACGGAGAGTCATTTATAATTACAGAATTTTATCCGGCATACATGGTAAAGCGCGAAGACGACGGTACGCTTGGAATTTCCGAACGGTTTACGAAGGAATACACACAAGACCGCGAAGAATTTATAAGGCGTGCAGAGGGTTTTCGGGAAGCGGGTAATGCTTCCTTGCACCCCGTTGTTGAAATTTTCGAGCGGAACCACACGGCATATATTGTTCGCCGCACATGCGGATTAACGTCTCTGGACCAATTCATGGGAAGTGCTACAATGGATTTTGACGAGGCGTATTTTTTTCTTCGTTCGCTTATAACCGGCATGGCGGTTGTTTCCGAAAGAGGTATGCTTTTCAATATAAATTATGCGGATTTCCGCGTTAATTCGTATAAGCAAGTGGTGCTTTGCTCGCCGCCTTCATGGGACAATGATTTTCATAAGCCGCTGATTCAATTGGCAAGAGTATATTACCGGCTTGTGACGGGTGCCGAAGCTCCCGAGCAAGGCGCGCCGGCTTTTTCCGCATACGGAATTGATATTCCGCCACGCATTGAATCTTTTATCATGGAGATTTTGGGCGGGGATATTCTTTACGGTTCGTTGGATGATTTTCATAAAAAATTCAAATCGCTTATTGAAGGAACAATGGAATCCGCTAATGATGCGGGCAAAAGAACACTTGCTGCCATGCGCGGTACAATTGCCGTGCTTTTTGTGATTTTCGTGCTTAGTTTAACGGTGCTTGTTTACGGCGCGGTTCGTGCACACATAGAAACAACTTTTTGGGCAAACCCCGAAAATTTCGCGGATTCATCCTCTCCGCCCCCGCCTTTATATGATTTTTCAAATATCGTTTTAACGCACCCGCGCAATTCCGCCGACCCATTGAACGGAAGTTTTGCCGCATTTGACGGTTTTATTTTCTTCCGCGGCGAAGGTGGTATGTACAGCCGTCTTTTCGGCGATATTGCATTTATACCCGGCGCGGTGGGAATGACCGCCCTTGCCAACGACAGGCGCATTGTACCGGATGCAATCCCTTCTTTTATGGTGGGCCACGACAGAGAGCTTTATTTTGTTGACGCTGCTTCGGACGGTGCAATTTTCCGCGTATCAACGACAGGCAATAACATAACGCGCATTACCGAAGGTGCCGCGCTTAATTTAGCTGTGGTTAACGATTATCTTTTTTACACCTCTGTTGCCGATAATCATAGCTTATGGCGTTATGATATTAAGAACAACAGGCTTGATAAGCTTGGTGAAACACCCATTCATGCCATTACCTCATCGGGTTCTCATTTATTTTTCATTGAGAAAGATTCAAACGGAGCAACTCTTTATTCTTGGGACTTGGACAAAGCAAGCCGATTGGAAATCGCAACCGATGCTGCCGGGGGGTTGCGCGTATTCAATGAAACATTGTTTTATATAAATAATAACGGACAAGTGCAAAGTGTAACTTTTGACGGACGGAAAATTGAAACACATTCGCCGCAAAATGTACGCTCATATGATGTTTTCTTCCAGTGGCTTGTTTTCACCGAAGAAGGAGTGCACGTTCCCCGCGCATACAACATGGATTCTAACGAATTTTTCACGCTTTCCGCAACAGAATGGGCAAGCTATATTTGGGTTAACGACGGCAGAATATACGGAATAGACCATCGCAATCCTCAGCTTGTACGAAATTTTAATTTCCCATAGTAATAACGAACGTAAACCTTTCTGCATATACCGGCGTATATTTTAGAGAAAGAAAATATATTTGAAGGAGAATTTCTATGGCAAACTCAAACGAAAAGATGCGCGTACTGGACCTTCTTGAAGCAGGACAAATTAACGCGGCAGAGGCGGCAGAGCTTATAAGCGTATTAAACGCCCCACGCCTGATGAACAAAGAAACCCGCGAAAACGTAGAAGAAAAGATTCAACAGTTCGCGAAGGACTGCAACAAATTTGCAAAAGAAGTAGGTTGCAAACTGCAAGAAGCCTACAAAAACGCCGAGCCGAAAATAAAAAAAGCCAGCAAAAGCGCATTAGAAAAAGCCGCAGACGCACTGGATAATTTGGCGTGCAGTATCAACGAATCATTGGAAGACTGTGAAAGCGACGATGACGACGACTGTTGCGGCAACGATGATGTGCCCGTAGAAAACTGATTTTGTTGGCAAATCATAAGAAAATTGTATAGTTCGCATAAAAATACCCGCGCAATTTATGGCGGGTATCTTTATGTTGCGGGAGAAACTTAGAACCCCGGGAATTCCGGAATATTTGTAGTGCAGAAATATTTACATTGATACATATTTAAAATAATTGGTGTATTTTGGCTTTTAATAGTGTAATATGGAAAAAATAGTTTCAAGAGTGAGAATTATGTTGAAAATAGGAAGAACGGCTGTTGTAATGCGAAAAACCGTTGCTATCATGCTAAGTTTTATAATGGCGTTCATGGCTATTGAAAACCCGGGAATCGCATTGGCGGTTGAGGAAATTGCGTCGGAAGTTACTGTAGCAAGACTGTCAGAACAACTCCATGAAAACATCCATAACGGAAATGTACTTTTATTCGACACCCTTGTAGACGTACATCCGGGAGCGAATACGCCGCAGGACAGATACTGGTCTACGCAAGAGAACCGAGATGCTTTTGTTGCTTCACTGGGTTTGGCGCAGGCTTTTCTTAATTCTATCACACATCAGCCGGGAAATTTGACCGTCATCACATATGACGGCGCGGACAATCCGTTGCATGAGGCGGAACTGGAATTGCTTGTTGATGGCGTTCCTTTCACATATCAAACAGGGCTCGGTATTTTTACGATTGCAGATATTACTGCCGGAAGCGCGGTCGAATTAACTATAAACTCAACCGATGAACCCCTCTACCGCTTTTTAAGATGGGATATTGTACAAGGTAACGCGGCAATCACCTCCTTAGGTGCAACCGCAGAAACCGTCATGCCTTACGGTGGCCTGATTCTGCGAGCGGTATTTGAAACCGTTGCGGAGAATTATTACTTCTGCTGGGATATTCCGGTCGAATGGTGTGAAGCAACACAAGCTCTTGAACTGATTGGGGATTATGTTTCACCCTTTGTAGTGGGAACCGTTACCTTTAGTGCCGAGCAACAGTCCCGCTCCGCGAATTTGTCGGTTCCGTGGCATGTAACCATTACGCCGTACGACGTGAAAAGTAATGTTTCGTGGATGACGATAACCGATGTGGATCAGTACGACTTTATAACAATGTTCACAATTAATGTTGAAGAAAACACAGAACCACTGCCAAGAACGGGAAATATACGGGCTTACTTTTCCTCCGGCGTGTCGCCGCGTGACATGATATCAGTCATCCAAAACCCCCGCCCGATTTTTGGGTTGTCGGGGAATATATGGCGTCCGGCAGCTAACGCGAGCAGCGCGGATGTAACCGTAACATCCGGCACAATATGGACTGTACACTGTGACGAAGGTTGGCTTACCACCGATATTTCAAGCGGAAGCGGCGTCGGCTCGTTTAGGATAAACGCGGAAGCGAACACGGGAAATACCGACCGCACGGGAATAATATTCGTAACCGAAACCGACGTTACACACACAATTGCGGTAAGACAAGCAGGGGCAGACACGCTCACTTTGTCACGGGCAACATGGTCGCCCGCTTCGGAAACAAGTACAGCCGAAGTTAATATAATTGCTCCCGGCGACTGGACGGTGGAAAGCGACGCCCCGGAATGGCTTGTTGTTGACAATGAAAGCGGGAACGGAAGCGGAGCATTTAAAATAACAGCAACAGCAAACTCGGAGATAATGCCGAGAAGGGGAACCATAACCGTAACTTGCGGCTCTGCAGGTGCAGTACGTGCTATTGCGGTAACACAGGCAATGTCTCTCAATGCGGTAGGCAACGCAGGCTGGACAATGTTCTTCGATGACGAGCTTAACCACGAAATATATGTTACAAGCAGCCCCGTAGATTCTTTCGGTGATTACCGAAATGTTTACATGGGAATGACGCGTGACATGAGCAGTGGCGGGCTGACCGGGCATTTGTATGTGTTAAACGGCGATAACCGGTTGAGTGTGGGAGATTTGACATTTACCGAAGAAGCGGAGCCGCTTTCAGAAGATACATTAGAACCATTTTCATTATTGCGTAATATATACCAAGCCGGGCGTAAGATTGGACAGTTTGCGCCGCCCGATTCCATACTGCGCGAAGCAATGGAATACGCACAGGACGAACTTGTTCAACTTCAACGCGATATTTGGTTTTCATTCAATAAACCCGCCGTAGGTGACAGGGTATTTGAAATGACAGTGCAAGACAGTGATGTTATGATGCTGACACTTGTGGAAATACAGGAACGCTTCGGGCAAGATATCACAGACGCAGTGGTGGAAGCCGCGGATAATGCAATACCGCTTGCCCTCGCGGAAGATGGTTCGGTTGAGCCGATGGCGGTCTTTGAAGTGCCGATAGTTGTTGTCGTTGTCATTGCCGGTGTTACTATTATTGTAACGCTGTATGCGATACATTCGATAAGAAACCTGCAACATGTTGACCTTAACCCCATGTTTGAAATAGTGCGGCGACCGTTTTTCAGCCCTCCTTCTATAATATTATCGCCACCCCTCATTACGGCACAGCCGCGGTATGAATTTTCGGAAGGCAGCCTTGACACCGTATGGCAATCGGGGTTTGAAATAAGCTTGACACCGGCGGAGTTGGAAACAATAACAACGGCAATTACGGCTGACGTTGCGGCGAATTTTGCAAGGAATCGGCTTAACCGCCGAAGCAAAACCCCGGACAGGTATATCGTGTATGTTGTTCGGCGGGAGGGTTTGTATGAAAGTAATGCACCATTCAAGGCAGAAGATGTTATATATGTAGGGCGTACAACTCAAACCATTGAGGAAAGAGAAAGTCAACACCAAAGGCATCCAAGTCGTAAATTTTGGCGATTGGAAGCGGTTCAAGTTGGGCTTAAGCCCGAAGAAGCTTTTGTATACGAACAAGCACTTATTGCAAACTTTGCGATTACCGCAACGATAGAAAATAGACGGCGAGCAGTTTCACCGGACAAGTTTGATGGTCGCCCCGTTAACAGTGATTACGAAGATGCTCTACGTATGCTTGCCATTCGGCTAGGAATAGACCAAGCTAAAATGCTTGAATTTATGCACATACACCCACTAAACCCTTTGGGTTGATTTCATAAAAGAGAGGAACGATTTTAATGGGACAATGGGGAAATAATTTATTTTGCGGTTCTAAGCACGCAGGCATATGGAGGGAATATAGGACATTGCTTGCATTTGATGTATCGGAATATGAAGCGTACAACTTGGTTAAAAATCACTATTTGCCAAAACTTACGGAAGAAAACCAAGAGTGTATTTTTTGGCTGACAATGGCAGCCGTACAACAGGGGTGCGGTACACTTATGCAGGAGGTGAAGAATAAAGCACTTTACTGTATAGATAACAGCGACGAGGCATTAAAGGGTTTGTTTTCACACGTTGGCGACCGCGAATATGGTTTACTGGACTATTCAATGAACAGGGATAGCGAAAAGATAAAGGATGTACTTTATGTTTTCGAAGATAACGATAAAGGCGGGGTAACGAAATTACATTATTGGTGCTGTCCAAAAGTTAGAAAAGCGTGTGAGGAAACCATTGCCACCTCAAAAAACCCCTTGGAGATAAAACGAGCCCGTAACAAGATACGAGGGCATAAAGAACAGTTGCTAGTTCTCGATAAATTAAAAGAAAAACTTCTTGCCCCGCCGTTGTCAAAGAAAAAACCATCCAAGCCGTCTGGGTATTTGTGGGAAAAGCCCCGCTGGAAAATAGGTGATATAGTGCTTTCGCACATTGTTTCCCAGACGGACAGTGACAAATGGTGGTTTAACAAATACGTGCTGTACAGGGTGGCGGATATTTTTAAGGATAGTGTTAGTTGGATTTTGCCCGACTTAGCTTACGCTGAATATGTTTCCGGTGCGCTATACGAGTGGATTGGTGATGAACCTCCCGACCCGTCCATAATCAAGGACTTGGACTATTATACGATTACGTACAACGAAGGCATGGAGAATGAGGTAACGCGTAGCTTGTGGACTATGCGTTGGATTCCCCAATATGAGAAATACACCCTTTTTCAACGCGGGTGCGAATATCCAATGCCTGTTATATCCGACTTTGCTGAAGCAGATGGCGGCAACATCTTCGCTGTGTTTTTCGATGACACAGATTTCAAAGCCTTGTACGAACATTTCAAAAGCAAAGGTCAATAGCACTTCAGTAATGAATGAAAAATATAGAACCACCTCGAAATCATGTACCCCAACCACCCCATACGCCCCAAGACGCATCTGTCAAGTTAGCTAATATGACTTGTGACTGGTAAACTAAAATGGTCGCGAAATGGCAAACAAAAATCCCTACTTTCCAAAAAACAAAAATCTATCGACTGTGATAATCTTTGAAGCTAAAAAAGACACAGGAGGTAAGATGTGA
>WRBD01000003.1 GCA_009779835.1 Defluviitaleaceae bacterium
GCACTCTCAAAACATACGGCTTGTATTTTTTCTTTATTGCTTCTCACTTGGCTTTTATTTCCTTTTTAATAGGGGTTTTTATTTGCCATAAGGTAGGGATTTCTGATTGACAGTAACAGTTTCCGAAGAAGGTCTTGAAGTAAAATGGAACGGAAAAAGTATCGGCGACATTTTAAATTTAACCGTTGAAGAAGCGCGTGAATTTTTCAAAGAAATAAAATATATAAGCCATAAACTTAGTATCATGGACGCTTTAGGGCTTGGCTATATGACGCTTGGGCAAAGTTCAACCACTCTTTCCGGCGGTGAAGCACAGCGTGTAAAACTTGCGTGGGAACTCGCGAAAATAAAACGCGGCAGTCACAATTCATATATTTTAGACGAACCGACAACCGGTTTACACATCGCCGACATTGAAAAATTGCTTATAAGCATAAATAAACTTGTGGATTCGGGGCATACGGTTTTGGTAATCGAGCATAATTTGGACGTAATAAAATCTGCCGATTATGTAATTGACCTCGGGCCGGACGGTGGAGACGGCGGCGGCGAAATTGTCGCGCACGGTACACCCGAGGAAATCGCAAAATGCGAAAAATCTTTTACGGGACGTTTTCTCGCAAAGGAAGTTTTTAATGACAGCGTATGAATTAATGTGTGTGAAAAAATATTTTGAACTCTGCTTATCCGAATTAAAAATATGACATTTGCTGTTTATATGCCATATCCCAAAACAAATACTCAAACTCGACGCTGGAAATAAATATATCCTCTATTTTATTGCGTTGCTCGTCCGACATATTTGCGGTAAGTTCATCAAGTGCATCATAGAACCACTCGAATGAATCGGAAAATTCGTTACTTGCGTAATTCTCAATCCATGTCTTGTAGTAATTGCCGTCCAGCTTATCGGCATATTGCTCTTTCAATCTTTTGCCGTAATCCGCATACGTCCACGCACAAGGGAAAACGGCGGCGAGAACTTCAGCCAACCCGCCCGTCAACCCATAAGAAAGCATATTCGCCGTGTACGACCTGTTGTACAGGGAAGATTTAACAGATTCCACTTCCTGCGGCGTTATGCCAAAACCTTTCATGTATTCCCTATGCACATTCATTTCGCCCGAGAGAATGTAGTGCTGTGTTTTCGAGAATCCTGTCATATATTCCTCCGTGTCGGATTTAAGAACGGCGGTTGCGAAAACTTTTGCGTATTGCAACAGATAAAGATAATCTTGCAACAAATAGAATTTGAATTTCTCCTTATCCAACGTACCCTTTCCGAGTTCTTGGACAAAGGGGTGATTGTATCCGTCCTCCCAAACCTTTGTTGCTTTTGCTTTTAATCCTCTTGAAAATGACATGATTTTTTTGCCTCCTATTTTGGCAGTGGCGCGTTGCGAAAGTCTGTAATCACGCTATCTGCTATTCTTTTTATTTGCTCCCAATCGTCCGCCGACGATTTATCGTAAACGCCGTACACCATCATACCCGCGCTTTTCGCGCTTTTTATTGCCGCTATTATATCTTCAAACACAATGCACTCACATGGCGAAACACCTAGCTTTCTTGCCGTAAGAATAAAAATATCCGGGCGCGATTTTCCGCAACCGACCTCGATTGCGTCGCAAATTACATCAAACCAATCGTAAATTCCATGATTGCGGAGCGCGGGTTTGTAAAGTTCAGGGTTTAAACTTGTAGCGATGGCTAATTTTACGCCGCATTTTCGCAATTCCGTAAGGTATTCCTTCGCGTAAGTTTTCATTTGCACAGTGTTTTCGAAGGCAAACGCCGCCATGCTATTCCATTCTTGCATGATGCTCTCCGCACTGTCGGGCAAACCAAATCGTTTGATTGTGTAGACAGCAGCCTCGTGAAAAGTCATTGCAGAAATTTTGTCGGCAAAATCTTCAGGGGTAACAATCCCGCGTTTTTTAAGAAACGCAACGTCAATATCAAGCCACACACCCATTGAATCAAACAATGTGCCGTCAAGGTCAAAAATATACGCTTTTGTACTCATGTTGCATTAATGTATTTTTCAAAAATGCCTGTTCGCATTAGAACGGTCAACAAAACAAAAGCGATAGCCGCACCGGTAATCGAACTTGCCGTAAATGGTATAACAAAAGCAAATAATGCAACCTCCCGTCCCAAGATAAACGCGGCAACGGGATAGGCAATTAACGCACCCAACAGCCCCGTCCCTACCAACTCGGCGGCACAAGCGGGCAGTAAATTTCCGCGTACATATTTAGCCGCAAGCCCTGCCATCAAAGCACCTATCATACTTCCCGGAAAAGCCAGTAACGTACCCGTGCCTAACATATTTCGGATTGATGCTGTTGTAAATGCCATAATTGCAGCATAAACGGGGCCTAATAACACCCCACCGATAACATTTATCATATGCTGAACAGGAAAGGCACGAGCAATCCCCACAGGAATTGAAAAAGGCGATAAGGCAACCCCGACAGCCACTAACACCCCGGCTATTGTTAGTTTTTTTGCATGATTCATAAATATCCACCTTTAAACAAAGCTTTCAAATTCCGTGCCGCGCCTGTAATATCCTGCTCGGCAACAATGGCTGAAACCACCGCTATCCCGTCTATACCTGTATCCGTTAAATACGTCACATTATTTTTATTTATACCGCCAATAGCAACCATTGGTATTTTAACTGCTTCGCGTATGCGCCGAAGTTCGTTTATATCGGTTGGGTCTGCGTCTGTTTTTGTTCCGGTTGCGAACATAGCACCTACGCCAATATAATCCGCGCCCATCTCAGCCGCCGTTTTTGCTTCGGATAAATTATGTGCGGAAATACCTATAATCTTATTTTGTCCAATGATTCTGCGTGCCGCTTCATAGGGTAAATCATCTTGCCCGATATGCAACCCATCGGCATCTACAGCCAAGGCGATATCGGCGCGGTCGTTTATGATTAACGGCACACCCAAACGTGCGGTAATTTCACGCACACGCAAGGCAGTTTGAAAAAACTCACTCGACGACACGGTTTTTTCGCGAAGCTGTACAACCGTACAACCGCCCAAAATTGCTTGCTCAACACACTCTTCAATGGTATCGGCAGTCATGAGTTCTCTGTCGGTTACAAGGTAAAGCGTGTAATCAACTCCCGCTGAACATCTGTTTTTTGAATGTTCAGGTACATTAACTTGCTTCATGGAATTTTGCCCGCCTTTCGAATGTTTCAGCGTCCATTTTGCTAATAGCGTCATGGAGCACTACATGGAAACTACCGCCGCCAAGATGTCCCACTTTTTCATACGCAATTTCTCCCGCAGTGCCCATACAAACCATAGCGGCAACGGTGGCATATAGAGAATCCTCCGGCAAAGCTCCGCAAAATGAGCCTATCAGCGAAGAACACATACAGCCGGTACCTGTTAAGTTACCCAACATCTGATGCCCGTTTTCGATGTAAACAATTTTATTCCCGTCAGAAACTATGTCGGTCGCGCCACTTATGACAACGACGCAGTTTAATTTCTTTGCAAGCCCCTTTGCTATTTGCCCTGCATCATCGACATTTACCGTGTCGCTTTCTGATGCGTCAACGCCTTTTGTTTCCGCATCCAAACCCGCCATAAATTTAATTTCCGATATGTTTCCGCGAAGCACCGTTAATTTTACTTCGTCAATCAAACGCGCCACGGTATCATTGCGAAATTTAGACGCACCAACACCAACAGGGTCAAGGACAACGGGAATTCCCTTTGCGTTTGCCGATTTTCCCGCCGCAATCATAGATTGATTTTTGCGCTCGTTGAGCGTTCCAATATTCAGAACCACCGCGCTTGAAATAGCCGAAATGTCCGCCGCTTCTTCAATTGCATCCGCCATAACGGGCGAAGCACCTATTCCAAGTGTAACATTGGCGCAATCATTCACTGTAACGTAATTCGTAATATGATGAACCAGTGGTTTTTTTTCGCGCACTTGCTCCAATAAATTTCCGATTTTCATATTTATAGCCCCGCTTTCATATACAATTGATAAAAATGATGCGTGGGGCCGTTGCCCTTTCCAAGTTTCGGCGCGTGATTAATTGCCGCGTTTATATATTCCTTGGCTTTTTTGACAGCTTCATTAACCGAATACCCAAGCGCGAGATTTGACGCAATAGCCGACGAAAAAGTACAACCCGTGCCGTGAGTATGTTTCGTGTCAACGCGCGGGGCAGGATATTCAAAATAATTTTTACCGTCAAAAAGAATATCCACGGCATCGCCCTTTATGTGTCCACCTTTTACCACAACGGCACTACAACCCATAGCATGAATCAGCTTCGCCGCTTTCCGCATATCTTCGTGACTTTTTATTTCCGTGCCTATCATTTTTTCGGCTTCGGGGATATTTGGCGTTATTAAATCCGCCAACGGCACAACTTCGGATATTAACGTGCCAATCGCGGATTCTTCCATTAACGGGCTACCGTTTTTCGCATACATAACCGGGTCAACAACAATATTTTTTGGCTTTCGTTCGCGGAGTTTTTTTGCCACAGCCAGCATGGCTTCGCAGCAGGAAAGCATACCGATTTTAACCGCGTCCGGCGGAATATCATCAAATATATCATCAATTTGCTTCTCGATAATATCCGGGCTAATATCCTGATAATCCGTCACGCGAAAAGTATTCTCCGCCACGACCGACGTAATCACAGTCATTCCAAACACGCCATGCGCAGAAAATGTTTTAAGGTCTGCCTGTATTCCCGCGCCGCCGCTACAATCAGAGCCCGCAATAGATAGTGCTGTTTTCATTTTTCTATCCCCTCTTTTTTATATTAAAAATACCCTTACCATATATATCCGGCAAGGGTAAAATAATCGTCCCCAATTTGCTTCCTACGCCGGTATTAACCAACAGGTTCAAAGGGTCAGGTTTTACCTTCTCAACTCCAAAGAGTCCCCCTGCAAACAAGTAATATTCAATTGTTCGCCATTATAACGCAAGGTAAATAAAACGGCAAGTAAAATGAAACGGAAGTGTTATTATGCCGGCTTCTTCGTACACGCCGTTAATGCAATTATAAAAAATGCTGATATTGCCAATAGTATTTTTGACATGTAAACCTCCATCATAAAATTTATATTGAATCATACCATAAATTTCTAATATAATATTTACAAAAACGCAAGGAGAGATTTCTTTGTTCGGTGAAATGGAAATTGTTTTTTTAATATTAATCGCGACGACGGTGTGCTTCGCAATTCCAAAATTCCGCTCCGACTTGGTGGCGTTATGTTCGCTCTTGGCACTTTTTTTGACAGGAGTACTAACCGTGCCGCAGGCATTAGCCGGTTTTTCCAGTACGGTGGTAGTCATGCTGGCTGTATTATTTATCGTGGGTGAAGGAATTTCCCAAACAGGACTTGCGGGAAAAGCGGGTAATTTGCTTGTGAAATTAACCGGCAACAGCGAGTTTAAACTATTGCTTTTCGTGAAACTCACAGTGGCTTTTATCGGTTGTTTTATCAGCAACACGGGAACGGTGGCAATTCTAATGCCGGTAGTTGTCAGCCTTAGCATGAAAATGAACATTCACCCGGGGAAGTTGTTAATGCCGCTTGCATTTGGTGCAAGCATGGGCGGCGCGTTAACGCTTATTGGAACCGCGCCAAATTTGCTTGCAAGAGAAGTGTTGATTAATAACGATTTCCCGGGTTTATCGTTTTTTGATTTTACTCCCATAGGTCTAATTATTCTTTTTACAGGTATCGTTTATATGTGGTTTGTCGGGCGGAAATTGCTTAACAAGCCCTATGAAGAAAAATTAAAAATCGCAGACACGGTAAATGTATCCGAACTTCTGCGCCAGTATCGAATAGATGAAAATTTGCATTATGTACAAATTCCGAACAACCATGAGATTATCGGCAAAAAGCTGAAAGAATTAAGATGGCCCGGTCGGTTTAATGTAACTGTTTTAAAAATACGAAAAAAAGCCTCGGCAAAGGCACGTACCTTTTTGACCGGCGGCGGGTTTTCGCAAATATTAGCAGAGCCTTCCTACGCGTTAGAAGCGGAAGATATCTTACTGCTTTACGCCGACAACATTTCATTGCAAAAATTTTTAAAGGAAACAAAACTTGAAACAATCTCCCGCGATTTAGATGAAGGTTTGCATATCCAGGACGAAAATATCGCCGAGGTTATCTTGACTCCTCAATCAAATCTTATTAATCACTCGTTAAAAGATATTCACTTTCGTGATAAATTCGGGCTTACTGTTTTGTCTATAAAACGACGGTATCAAAGCGCGAAACTTCCATCAGGGCAGGACGAGCTACAATACGGCGACGCAATGTTGGTTTATGGTAAGTGGAAAGACATAGATATTTTAGCAAAGGAAAAAAGCGACCTTGTTGTAATTTGCCATGAAGCAACCGACCCAACAACAGCGTTCAATCCCGTTCGTGCTGTTTTAGCGGGCGCGGTTCTTTTGGCGATGATTGTTATGTTAGTTTTCGAATGGATTCCCGCGGTAATCACCGTAATTATCGCAGGGCTGTTCATGGTTCTGACGGGCAGTGTTCGAAGCACCGAGCAGGCTTATCGCGCGGTTAACTGGCAGATTGTAATTCTTATTGCCTGTATGCTGCCTATGGCAACAGCTTTAGAAAATACCGGCGGCGTTGCGTTTATAGCGGACAGTATCACTTCCGCACTTGGCGGCGCAGGCCCTATTGCAGTAATGGCAGGGCTTTATATTACGACTTCTCTTTTTGGTGTGTTTATCAGCAACACGGCTACGGCGGTTTTATTTTTGCCGGTAGCGATTTTAGCGGCAGGGGAAGTTGGCGTAAGTCCCCTACCCTTCGTTATGGCGGTAACATACGCCGCAAGTATGTCTTTTGCCACACCTGTATCAACCCCGCCAAATGCAATGGTGATGGTCGCGGGCAAGTATAATTTTCTTGACTATATGAAAGTCGGAATTCCGCTGCAAATTATTGTCGGGCTGGTAATAATTTTAGCGTTGCCGTTGTTTTTTCCGTTTTAGCGTGAAAATTATTCTCTCAAGCACCACTCTTCAACTTGTTCAAGCAGGCGCATTACGGGTTCGCCGAAAATTTGCGGGCTGTTCCAAATGGGAATGCTCCAATGCGTATCCCTATCAACACGAAATCCTATGCTTAAACGTGGTTCGAGTTGTTCTTCCGCAACCCATCGGTGGATATTTTGCATATGCGGGTTTGCCCGCAAATGCGCGGCTTTTCCACTGCGCTAATCGCAATCAAATCTAAAACAGTTCCCATTTGCGCTCTATCGGTAATTACTATGTTCTCCGTATCTGAATATATCCAACGCTCGCGCTCCTCGTCCCACGCGGAAAAATCAAACATCAAACTAATTGAATCCAAAGCTTCGGGCATTCTAAGTGCAGGGAATGGCGAAAGCACAACTCCTTCACCGTCCAAAAACGTGCTAAGACCCTTTTCTTCAATAAATGTACCCGGCAACGAATATTGCCGCGTCACGGCTTGACCATTTTGTAAAATATATTTAATGAATAAAGTTTCGCGCGTGTGAATAACTCCGTTTAATGTGCGGGTATATCTGTTGCCGCTGTTTAAATTCGGCACGTCTTGTAAATAACTTCTTCCGTTTAAGATGGTTTGGTGTACTTGCTGTGTTGCCGCGATAAATTCCGGGTCATTATTTGCCATCATCCGAAAATCCTCATTGGACAAGCCGCCGAAAAACCATCCGTTTGTTACATGAACTGCGGAAATATTTTCTTGCGGCGGAATGCGGTTCACATAAAAACCTATTCCATACTGTGTGAATATAAAAATGAAAAGATAAATTGCCGCAGCGGTTCCGAAAAAATACGGAAAATGTTTTATTTTATCCAAGATGTAAAAAGATTTTTCTGCAATCATCTGCGCGATAATATATCCGATTGCAAAACCAATTACAAATCCAACGTACATCATTAAAAAGCTTTCGCTCATTGAGTAAAAAAGCAAGCCGAGAATAAACATTGCCACGGCGGAAACCATGAAAACCAGCACATTTTTCACGGGAGCGAACATAACGGAATTACCCGTGTTTTCGGGTTTGCGGTTGCGGCTTACAAAGTATGCGCCTACAAAAATTGCCACCGCAAGAACGATGTAAATCATCGCGGGAATAAGCACGGCCTGCGTGTGATTAAACACATTTCTACGAATAAGAGTCCCCCAAACAAACGGCATAACACCTACAATCAGAAGCGCGATAATCCCATGCCCTGCCAACGAAAACGCCAGCCATGCAACGCCGAAATAAAACACCGTAGTTATAACCATTCGTAAAAATAAACTTGCGACCACCGGAAAAGAATTAATTACCGTGCTTTCGATACTGTTGCCCGGGAAAAGCCCTATGGGAATACCAAACATCTCCTTATAGTCCGCAATTGGAACATAGCCCGCACTGGGACGCACCGCAGAAACTTCACCGCGCATATGCTGCGAAGGGTCAAAAGAAAATTCCAGCGGAAACAAAAGCACAGCGCAAAAAATAATTACGGGAATAAGACTTAAAATAATCCCCGCAAATGTGTTCGTAATGAAAAGTTGATTTTTATTCAACGGAAAAGAATAAAAAACCGCAGCGGATCGCTTATTGAAGAAGCATCCAAATACACAAAACGCAGTTATAACAGGCGTAAGCAACATAATATATAACATCCACTCGTGTCTCATTGAAATAACATTCACAAGCTGCTGCATTGCCCACCAATCATCATGGCGGTCTGCACCCACAATATTCGCGTAAACAAACAGTAAATACATCAAAGCCGCCAACGCCGGTACCGCCCAAAATCTTTTTAATTGCTCGGTAAATAAGGCTTTATTAATCATTTGCGAGCCTCCTTCTCATACACGTAAATAAAAATTTCATCAAGCGACGCAGGCTGATGCTCAAATTCTTTATTATTTGCCATTTCGGATTTCAATTCGTCCAAGTCACGTTCCAGTAGCATTTGCCCGTCTTTAATAATGCCTACTGTGTCGCAAATGCCGTCCATTTCTTTTAAATTATGACTGGAAATAAGAACTGTCATTTTTCTGTCCGCAACGTCCTCTATAATCCATTGAAATATTTTTTTCCTAACAATCGGGTCAAGCCCGTCGATTGGCTCGTCAAGAAGAAGAACCTCCGGAATCGTAGAAAGCACCAACGCGAGTGCCGTTTGCTTTTGCATTCCTTTGGAAAACCGCCCAACGCGCCGTTTTAAACCCAGACCCATTAGTTCAATTAAATCAGAAAAGCGTTTTTCGTTCCAATTTTTGTACATTTTCGCATAAAATTTCCCAAGCATTTTTAAATTATATTGCGGGAAAAAATATAAATCATCGGAAATGTATCCCACGCGCGCCTTGATTTTTTCGTTGTCGTAAACTTCTGTTTCATCGATTAAAATTTTTCCGCCATCACCGCGAAACACTCCCGCCAAATGCTTTATAACGGTAGTTTTTCCCGCACCGTTCACCCCGACAAGCCCGTAAATACTCCCCTTGTTCACATACATACTAAATTTTTTCAACGCAGTGTAGCCGTCGAAATGCTTTGTTAAATTTTCAATTTTAATCATTTGGTTTCACTCCCCAATACGTTAATGAATACCTGAATTTCACCTTTACTTTCGCCTCGAAAAATTAACTCGCGAATAATCGCCGATAACTTTTCGTAAAGCAAGGCAATCTCTGCTGACGTTGCTTCTTCCGGTGGCGCGGCAATAAAACTACCCTGCCCAAGCACCGTGTAAAAATATTTTTGCCCTTCAAGCTCGCGATACGCTTTTTGAACCGTGTTCGGATTCACACCAAGCTCTTTCGCCATGTCGCGAATAGACGGCACTCGCGAATTCTCACACAAATCGCCGGAAATAATCAGCCGCTTAAAATTTTCCACAACCTGCTCGTAAATCGGTTTCCGATTTTTTAAATCTATACGGAACATTGCACACCTCCGTTTGTGTAAAATGCTTTAAGTGTATTATATGCATTAATACACTCCTGTCAATATAGCATTTGACAATTTATATGCACAATAGTTAAAATAAAAAAAATCGAAAGGGGCATATTTAAATGAAATATAAATTATTATTCTTATTATTAACGGCGTTAATTTTTGTTGCTTGCGGCGATACTAAAACAAATCAAAATAACGAGAACAACGAAGCCACTCCGGCTCCGACAGAAGAAGTACGTTTGGATATTCCCGAAGAAGCGGCGCGGCCTCAGCAGGCTATTACAATACCGGCACCACTGCCACCGGACGAGCGGCGCGATATGCCCGTAGAAATAAATTTGACAGAAGCTCCCGAACCTGACCCGTCTCCGTGGCGTAATGCGGAAGAAATGGTAGCGCAAATGCAGGTCGGATGGAACATAGGCAACTCACTTGACGCGCACCCGCACGGGAACATTCTGCGTTTCGACCAGCCGGTTTCCGCACACGAAACAATGTGGGGAAATGCCGTAACCACCCGCGAAAATATTGAAGCAATCCGCGACGCGGGCTTTGATGTTTTGCGTGTACCGGTAACATGGTATCCGCGCATGATTCTCGGTGATGATAACCATACAATCCGTCAAGACTGGATGGACCGCGTAATTGAAGTGGTAAATTGGGGCTTGGACGCGGGAATGTTTGTAATATTAAATACACACCATGAAGAATCAATTTTCGGCGTATGGGATGAAGATATGGAAGAATCTATTCGTGTGGTGACGCGCCTTTGGGAGCAAATCGGCTATGTTTTCCGCGACTATACACATATGTTAATTTTTGAAGGGATTAACGAGCCACGCACAATAGATAGTCCCGACGAATGGCGCGGCGGAACGCCCGAAGAACGCGCAAATGTTAATATTTTAAACCAAGTTTTTGTAGATACCGTCCGCGCAATCGGCGGAAACAACACAAACCGTATGCTGATGGTTCCAACCTATGCCGCCTCCTCGACAAGCCGCGCTATACAGGATTTTGTTCTACCGGAAGACCCGGCAAACACCGAAAATAAGTTAATTGTCTCCCTTCATATGTACGAGCCGTATAACTTCGCGTTAACACGTGATTATGCCACCGCGAGAACCCTTTGGTCGATTAACAATCCCGATGACACAGGTCCAATAATATGGGGGCTTGATCGTGCGTATAACACATTCGTATCACGAGGAATTCCTGTAATAATGGGTGAAATGGCAGCGTTAAACCGCGACAATACGGCTTCGCGCGTGGCATGGACAAATTTTTACGTATCCGAAGCTACCAACCGCGGAATTGTCTGTGTGTGGTGGGACAACGGACGCGTCGGCACCTCTCTCTCGCCCTCTGACGGCGACCATTTCGGAATTTTCAACAGACGCACCAACGAATTCTCATTCCCAGAAATTCTTGACGCTCTGTTAACCTCATCGTCAAAGGACTGAGTGCATGAGTACTATAAATATTTTTCTTGTTTTGGTTTCTGTGGCTGTCATTGTTTTTCTTGCAATAAAGTCAGGACAGCATAAAAGAAAACAAGATGAAATTAGACGCCGCTTTCTGGAAGAAGAGGAAGCGGCTAATTCTGTGCGCAAAAAAAATATTGACGTTGAGTTGTACTACACGGCGGACCTTAACGCATTGCCAAAAATTCCCGAAAATGACCCAAATCAAATAGAGCGATGCGCCGCCCGCACAATGATTCGCTTTTCCACTCCCATGACAAATTTAGAATTAAAAAAACGGTACGGGCCTGCGCAAATGGATATCATCGCACAGTATGAGGAAAATTTCAGCGAATATCTAAAAGCATTAACAAAATGGGCTGTTTCGCTTGCAGAAGAAGATTTTAATAAAAACCAAAAGGATGCACTTTCCATCCTGGAAACGGTAATATCTCTTGGCGGAGAATTTCGCGATGCATACAAGCTTTCGGCGGATATTTACGCCGCAAAGAATGACAAAAGCGGACTGGAAAACTTGCTGAACATCGCGACGGAAAATCATTTTAAAGACCCGTCCATCCGCCAGCAAATTTTAGACTACATTAACAAGAAGGAGCTGGAATGAGCAAGGCGGATAAAATTTTTTTGGAAAACTGCGCGCACATTTTGCAAAACGGCGTTTCCGACGAAAATCAACTAGTCCGCCCAAGATGGACGGACGGAACACCCGCGCACACTTTGCGCGTTTTCGGTATGGTTAACACATACGACCTTTCATCGGAATTCCCTGCGCTTACCCTTCGCCGTCTGTCCTTCAAAAACTGCATAGACGAAATTTTATGGATATGGCAAAAAAAATCCAATAATGTATGCGATTTAAAATCAAAAATATGGGATGCGTGGGCAGACGAAAACAACACAATAGGTAAAGCATATGGCTATCAACTGGGAATAAAACACCGTTATCCCGAAGGCGAATTCGATCAAGTTGACCGAATTTTATTCGACTTGCGCGAAAATCCCACTTCGCGCCGTATAATCGCAAATATGTACAATCACCAAGACCTTCACGAAATGAATTTGTATCCCTGCGCATACAGTTTAACTTTCAATGTGGTCGACGGAAAGCTTAACGCAATTCTAAACCAGCGTTCGCAGGATTTTCTTACGGCAAACAATTGGAACGTGTGCCAGTACGCGATTCTTTTGCATATGTTTGCGGCGGCAAGCTCTTTGCAAGCCGGAACGCTAATCCACGTAATCGCGGACGCACACATCTACGACCGCCATATCCCCATCGTAAAAGACCTTATGCAAAAAGAACCGCGACCCGCACCAATTCTAAAAATAAATCCCGAAACAAAAAATTTCTACGACTTCGCTCCCGATGATTTTTCATTGGAAAACTATAAACCGCATAAATTTGAAAATAAAATTCAGGTGGCGATTTGATTGGATATCTCCCTGCTAAAAAATTTCTTCTCCAAGTCAATTAAGGTTTCATTTTTCAATGTTCATTATTATATTGCTGCTTTTTTTATACCTAGCATTTTTTTATTTAACTTATATAATCGTAATCGTGTATTGAACCGTATTGAATTTTGTCACATACTTGCATTAGCAGGGCTGTTGACGGCAGTGAGTTTTGCACTGTTTTTACTGCTTAGATGGGTTGTGAAAAGTGTTGAAGGGGCTTTGTTTGTTGATTCTTTGTTTTGGGTTTGTTTTTGGCTGTTCGAAGCGAAACATACTGCAATCATGCAATACACGAATATCATTTCAAGCATGGGATATATGGTTATTATTGGATTAAGCTTGGTGCTTGTATCAATATGTTTTCGTCAAAATAAAAAACGGCTTGATGTGATTCGCCCATGTTTCCATACCATGGCAGTTGTCATTATAGTTATGTTTTTCATTAACGCCGTACCGGGAATTAACCACGCACGGGTTATTCGCGAAGGAAGAAGGAGCGCGATATATACAGACATTTCGGCATTGCCTTACATAAAATGGGGATTTAACGTGGATAATAACTTGCCGAACCCGGATATTTACTGGGTTCATTTAGACGGTATGTTAAGTTTCTCTTCCGTAGAAAAATTTTTTGGAAGATGTCAAAATCACTTTCGTGAAGAGTTTACACAACGTGGGTTTATTATGCATGAAGATGCTAGCCTTAAGGCCGGACAGACAGCCTCCGGATTAATTTCACTGCTATCCCCGGCATTATACGATGTTTATTTTGGGGATATAGTGGAATATGCGGCTTGCCGCATCAGGCAACCCGGAGTTTTAGGAGAATTGGGGATTTTCGAACTGCAACAATCAAGATCAACTCAAGACGGAATAGACATTTTGTCAGATTTAAAGCCATATAGCGAATTGTTTATAGCTTTTTTATCAGCAGGATATACGATAGAAATTCCCCTTTGGTTTAGACACGATATGGAGTTACTTTTAGCAGCAAAAAATTCAACCCCATTAACTTTTATAAATCGTTTCAGGAACAGTGATTTACCTGCATTGCTTACGTTGGCAACACCATTAAATCTAGCTGTGGAGCCGCGCTGGATAAGCGGAACACGTCAGTCATATACAATATCAAATAATCCCTCCGCTCGTCTTAGTTTTTTTGAGTTTAAATACACACATGGCGAAAAGTGGTATTATCCGGAATCTTCTCTTGCGCAGACGCTTCCTTCCGGATATCATTTATATATGGCCGCTCACGACTATTCCATTAATGCCGTAATCAATCTTATTGATTGTATACTCGAACAAAATCCCGATACCGTAATCATCCTACAGTCTGACCATGGTATGCACATTCCCGAAATACACTTACACCTGTTGGATCAAGGATACGTTACAGACCAAGTGATGGAACTTTTTTTCTCCGTTTTCAGTGCAGTCCGTATTCCATATCAATATGGAGGATTGGAAGAATCATTGGCTCCGTTAAATATTACCAGAGAACTTGTAAACCGTTATGTGGGAGAAAATTACATATTGTTATCAAATGAACTTTCTGCAAAACCATGACGCGGAATTTTTATCCATATTTGATTTGATATCTGTTATTTGCTGTAAGTTTGCTTTCGGTTATAATACTTTTAATTTTTGTTAGGAGGGTGAAGAGATGAATTTAATAGCGGCAGTTTCATCAAACTGGGGTATCGGTTACAAAAACCGGCTCCTTTTTCACATACACGAAGATTTACAGCGGTTCAAAGAACTCACAATAAACAAAACGGTTGTTATGGGACACAATACTTTCAAGTCCCTTCCTGGCGGAAAGCCTCTTTCAAACCGTGTAAACATTGTGCTTTCGCGCGAAAAAAACTTGCAAATTCCGGGCGTTACCATATGCGATTCTTTGTCCGCACTTGAAATTGTTCTGCAAAGCTACTCTCCCGAAAATATTTTTATTATCGGCGGGGAAAATATTTACACACAATTATTAAATCGCTGTAAACTCGCATATATTACTAAGGTAGACGCGAATCCCTCCGCGGACGTGTTTATGCCAAACATCGACAAGCTTCCCGATTGGAAGTTAATTGAGGAAATATTGCCGAAAAAACAATGCGAAATCGCATATAGATACAGCATTTATGCCAATGGTTTATTTTTTTACAAATGATTGTATGTAAATTTTATATAAAGTATTGACATTTTCCATTAAAAAACTTACAATCTGCATAGAGGTTTCAAAGGCTCGGGGGAGGATGTTCTTCACATATGGCGAAGAAAATGCAAATCGGCGATATGCTTGTTGCCGCAAATTATATTACTAAAACTCAACTTGAAGACTGCTTGAAAATCAGCAGAGAATCAAATAAGCGCGTAGGCGAAATAGCTGTTGAACAAGGCTACATTACCCAAGAAAATTTGTATCGTTTATTAGAGAACCAGCATAATGTGCAATATGTAGACTTATACACAGTGCAAGTATTCCCTGATGTTACCAAGCTTGTTCCCCCTGAAATGGCGCGCAGAAACACACTCGTTCCCGTAAAAATTGAAAACAATATCTTATACGTTGCGATGGAAAACCCTAAAGATTTTCGCGCATTACAGCAAGTACGAACGGTCGCCCACATGGATGTGCGCCCTATGCTTGCAAGTACACGCAGCATAGAAACTCATATTGAACGCGTGTACGGTAACCAGTACGTGCAGGCCGCTGTTACCGAATACGGCAAGGGCGGCGTAGAATCCGCTATGAAAGAAATCATAGACTCCAAGAGCGGTAACGTAGGCGATGGGCCAATTATCCAGCTCGTTAACGTACTATTGGAGCAAGCCGTATCCACGGGTACATCTGATATTCACATTGAACCGGGCGAAGTGGAAGTTCGCGTAAGGATGCGTGTGGACGGCGTTCTCTCCGTAGTATTAAACGCACCTATCGCAACCCACGCCGCAATGATTGCAAGAATAAAAATAATGTCTGACTTGAATATTGCCGAACGCCGCGTTCCACAGGACGGGCGTATTCAAATAAAAGTTCTTGGCCGTGACGTTGACCTTCGCGTTTCGATTGTATCAACGGTTCACGGCGAAAAAGCAGTACTTCGTCTCTTGGACAGAAGTTCTTTCTTCAAGCCCAAGGAAGTTTTGGGCTTCACCCCTGAAAACTTAGCAAAGTTTGAAAGTCTGCTAACCACCCCCCACGGTATTATACTTGCGGCGGGACCTACGGGTTCAGGTAAATCCACAACCCTGTACACAATGCTTGCGGACATAAACGATGTTCGCGACAATTTAATCACCATAGAAGACCCGGTGGAATACGTTCTTGACGGTCTCACCCAAATGCAAGTGAACTCCAAAGCCGGCGTAGATTTCGCCACAGGGTTGCGGGCAATTCTCCGCCAAGACCCCGACGTTATTTTAGTGGGAGAAATCCGTGACAAAGAAACGGTTGAGATTGCGGTTCGCGCCGCTATTACAGGTCACTTGGTTCTTTCGAGTATCCACACAAACGATGCCGTTTCAACTATCCTTCGTCTCATTGACATGGGTGTTCCCGACTACATGGTAGCAACTTCTGTTGTAGGTGTTATATCCCAGCGCCTTGTCCGCGTAATTTGTAAACAGTGTAAGGTTGAATACACTCCATCACAAAGCCAGCTTGAAGCGGCGCACATCACGCCTGAAGAAGCGGCAGAAATAAAATTCATGCGCGGGGAAGGTTGCATGGGTTGCGATTTAAAAGGCTACAAAGGTCGTCGGGCTGTTCATGAAATTTTAGTATTTGACAACACTTTAAGAAGTATGATTCACCAAAAAAAATCTTTTGAAGAAATGCGCAAGTACGCGGAATCAAACGGAATGCAATCCCTGAGAAACGCGGCGTTGACATTACTGAAAAACGGAATAACCACAGTAGACGAAATGATTGATATAGTTCACGGGACATAAATAAAATGGAAGGATGAGCGAGGGTGCCTAATTATTCTTATGTAGCGGTGAACGTAAACGGAAACGAAATCAAGGGCGAGCACGCGTCCCCCGACGAAAGAGGCGTAGCGGTCATGTTGCAACAACAGGGTTACTACCCCACCGTCATAAAAAAAGTCGGCGGTTTTAGTATTAACATTGGTACACCCACGCTTCCTATTAAAGTGGTTGCCCGGCTGAGTACACAAATATCCGCAATGCTTCGTTCCGGCGTACCCATTGTAAGAACCCTTGAAATCTTAGCAAGTGAATCAGAAAACAAGCAGATGAAAGCAGTTTTAGATGATGTAAATTCCTCCATACGCCAAGGAAGCAGTTTTTCAGAGGCGGTCAAGCCGCACGAGGAATCGTTTCCGGTATTATTTCACAGTATGGTTGAAGCGGGCGAAGCTAGCGGAACGTTGGATGCCTGCCTTGAACGCGCAGGAATTTCTTTTACTAGAACAGCAAAGCTTAACGCAAGAGTAAAAGGCGCGATGATATACCCCTCAATTATTTTAGTCGTTCTTATAGGTATGTTGATTGTAATGCTGACGGTTGTAGTTCCTCAGTTTGTTGTAATTTTCCAAGATGGCGGTGCGGATTTGCCTATCTTTACACAAATGCTTATGGCGGTAAGCGATTTTCTTGTAACGAATATGCTTGTCCTGCTTGCAATAGTCATAGCTGCTGTCGTTATGTTGGTTGTTTTTTTCAGAACAGATTACGGGCGTTATCGTTTGGATAGGTTTAAAACCCGGATACCTGTAATAAGTAAACTAACGAACAAAGTATATGCGGCACGGTTTACCCGTTCATTATCTTCTTTGGTTGCGGCGGGAGTTAATATGCCGGAAGCACTTGAGATTTCCTCGCGAACGGTACTTAACACTTATCTGAAAAAAGCATTGGAAGGTGTTGTTGACGATGTAAAACAAGGTACTCAGCTTTCAGCTGCTATTGAACGCATGGGCGAGATGCCCCAGTTGGTTGCAAGCGTAACAAAGATAGGAGAAGAATCCGGAGAATTGCAAGAAATGCTGTCACAGGTTGCCGAATATTACGACGATGAAGCTGATGTGGCAATTCAATCAATGCTTACCGCAATGGAACCGGCTCTGATTCTATTAATGGCAGCCATAGTAGTGCCCATTCTTTTTGGCGTACTGCAACCCATGTTTGACATGATGGATGTTGTAGCTAATATGTAATTTTTTGCAACTTTAACATGATTTCACTCGTTCAAGGACGGTTGAGATAGATTTAAACACAATGTTGTGAGAAGATTTGTCAAACGGCAAGGGAAGGCTTCTCACTTAAAACAACATAAAAAAAGGAGGATTCATCATGAACAAAAATCAAAAAGGTTTTACTTTAGTAGAGCTTATTGTTGTAATCGCAGTTTTAGCCCTTTTGGCTGTAGGCGCGGTTATTGCGTTTCAAGGCATACAAGCCAATGCGAGACGTGCTACACTAACCTCAGACGCAAATGCTCTTGCTAGTGCGCTAAACGCCGCAAACTCAACACTTGCTGCGCGTGGTGGGACGCTCTTAACCGCCGCTCCGGCAGCGGATGCTAACCATCGTATTACCATTACTGTTGCTGCGGCTGGCGGTTTGACGGCAGAAGTTTTCTTTGTGGATTTTGAAACTGCAAATCATGCTGCGCGAGCAACAGCAGCACTTACTTTCATTAACCCGCCTACTGGTGTAACAGGTGCAGCCGGAACCTTTGTTCTTAATACTACCGCAATACAAGGTTGGAATACGCAAGATACTCCTACTCTATAGTAATGGGAGATAACTTTCTTCTGCTTTAATTTTATTTATGTAAATTAAATTCACTTCACCTATGGGGCAAGGTATGGTTAATGCCTTCCCTGCGGCCTCTTGCCCCCATAGGTGTTGTAAGTTTAGAAAGAAATCTATTAAAGGGGGGAGGATTAGCATGGTCAAAACTCACAAAGGTTTTACATTGGTAGAGCTTATTGTTGTAATCGCGGTTCTAGCCATTTTAGCAATAGGTGCTATTTTTACTTTACAAGGCATACAAGCCAACGCAAGACGTTCCATACTAATTTCAGACACTACCGCTTTAGTAACAGCCGTGAACGCTGCAAATGCGACTGCTGCTACCCGTGGCGGAACTCTTTTTGAACCCGCCAACATTCCGTCTCCTGTGATAACGGGTAGCATGTATCGGATTACCCTTACTGTTGCAGCCGGAAACGGATTGGAAGCTGAAATTTTCAATGTAGATTTTGATACTGAAAAACATGCCACACGAGCTGTTTCTGCAATGACATTTATTCCACCTCCAACCGATGTAACAGGTGCACCCGGAAGTTTTATTGTTGCATCCGGACGGATAGCAACATGGGGTTCTTCACAAGATGATCCTGTAATACCTTAGTTAAACAAATAATTATTTTCTTCCCTAATAGTTTATTTATATATTATTAAAACCCTAGATAGCATCACAATCATTGAAGTGGAAATTAATATAAATCGTTATTTATTATCAAGAAGGGGTGATTTTATGAAAAAGTCTTTGAGAAAAAACGACGGATTCACGCTTGTTGAGATTATTGTTGTAATTTCAATTATAGCTATTTTATCTGTAATGTCTGTGGTCGCGTTTAACGGAGTTCAGGCTAACGCGCGGCGTTCCGCCCTTAGTTCGGATGCCAGTGCGCTTGCCGCAGCCATAAATCATTTTAATGCACAAACGAGAGGGGATACAAGGGTACAAAACAACGGCAACCTATTGGCGAGCCCTCTTTCTGTTACAGGAACAAATGTCCTTACCGGTACAACTATCACCACTTCCCCTGGTGCGCCGTTCTCCATCAGATTTGCAATTCCGCAGGATGGAGTACGTCCCCCTGAAGATATTGTTGTTACTTTTGAATCTGCCGACCACAGAACAAGGGCTATTAACTTTATTGATTACAATTTGGTTGGAACCGGTCGTCATGCTGTGGTTGCTACGTCTGACATACAGAATTGGAATACTGTCAGCACAACCAGGTAGTATACCCTTAGAAAGTACCGGGAGGTGTTTTTTATGATTCAAAATAATTTTGACGGAATAAAATATAAGCACCGCAAGGGGCTTACTTTAGTTGAGTTAATTATAGCGGTTACAGTGTTGGTTATTGGCATAGCCGGGATTTTAACTGTACATCATGTCGCTATAACCACCAGTACGCGCGCTCAGTCTTTGACTGTTGCAAGTATTGAGGCTCAGTTGATAATGGAAAGCTTGGTCGGTAGACCGTGGGGTAACGACCCACTTAGTGATGTGAATTTGATTGGCGGTTGCAACCTTTGGGGCGGTGCCGATTGGGGGGAACGCTTTCAGAGTAATGGCTTATGGGTACGGGTTTTGGAAACACCCCAACAAGGGACGCATCCTGATGCTGTATCAATCCGTGTTACGGTGTATATATACAACACGGAAGCCGGAGCAGAAGCCCATGAAATTGCTGATGTCAATGGTCTTCCCGACCCAAGAACTTGGATTTTCAGACATAGTAATATAATAAATGTCAAAGGAACAATCACATAGATTTTTTTATAAGGGGGGTACCTGCTTATGTGCCATCTTAAAAAAAAGAAAGGCTTTACCTTGGTTGAACTTATTATTGCCATTTCGGTTCTGTCTGTCATCGTAGGGATGACTACGGGGCTAATGATACGAATGGCAAATACTTCCGCAGAACAACGCAGACATCAAGCACTTCGCGAAGTTGAGGAACAAGCCCGTATGGCTTTACTTGGTATGGTAAGGGATACGCGGATGAGTTACGATGCTAACTGGGGGACACCGGGTGTTCTTGTACTAAACGCAATTCACGAAGGTGAAGAAATCGAAATCACTTATTTCTTGGATATGGGGGCGTACACAGGTGATGGATTCACTGCTCCTGCAGGAATGTCCATGAATGTTCTTAATCGTGAGATTGTATGTGTCTGTCACGTTGCTGTGGCTGACTGTCCAAGTTGGCCAAATGCCTTTGTACCTGCTGTTGTGAATGATGTAGAATTTAATGTACTACCGCCCGGGGGGCGCATAGGTATCAATATTGAATTGATTGCGCCGAGATTTCGCGACGAACCGAATCCGCTATCATCTAATAATAATTTCAGAACATTGTCTATTAATTCTGCAGTATCATTTGAACGTATACCTCCCCCATAGGGTTGCCTAGAAATACAAAAAAAGTTCAAACACTCCATTTACGAGAGGTGAACATATGTCAGCGGAACAAAGTGAAACAAAGAAAAGGACAGGCACAAAGGTCAAGCTTTCAAAGCCGAATCCAAAACAGAAACATGCGTTGCACCGTATTGAAATAAGCCCGTCGATTGTTAAAGTTTTAAGGGTGGATGCCAAAGGAAAGATTATCGGCAGCGGAATAGCACGCTTAGACGGTGACCCGATATGGGCAGATAAGACTTGGATTGACAGACTTTCACAAAAGATTAGAGATGCCGCGCGTAACGCGAAGATTCCCAAGGGTTCTAATATAGCGTGTTCTGTGGTGGCAAACGGGCCGCAAGTTATTGTACAACGGTTTGCTTGGCCGGAAATTAGTCACCAAGCCATGATTGAAAACGCGAAGTTTGAAATCGCTTCGTACTTACCCGGTGCGGCTTCCGGCTTTGTTATCAGTGCAGAGGTTCAGAAGCGCAATGAAGCCGTAGAAGACAAGATGCCCACTATGGATGTTTTTGTGGCGGCTATGCCAAACGATATGGCAGTCGCTATTTCCACTGCTGTTACGTGGGCAGGCTTTAGGGTTATAAACTTAGACGTAAGCGAGAATGTTCGCGCACGTTTGATTAAGCATTGTTGCGTGGCAGGCGGAAGCGTACCAAGTTCATACGGTGTTTTAGATTTAAGCAGTTCTTTACCGAATGTGACTTTGTACCTTGATGGATTTTTTTACAGTACTCAATACTTTTCAGCGATGCAACAATCTAGTTATCATGCACCTAATACTATTGATGAACTTGATTCATCGGGTAATTCCTTGGCATCAGTCGGCGAACATAATGTTGAGGCAATATTACGTGAAATCTCCTTTGTTGCGGATTTCATCAAATACCAGGAACGCGCTAATATTGAAGCAATTCTTGTTATAGGAAAAACACAGCCGGAGTTTACGGAAAGACTTGCTACGGGTTTAGATATTCCTGTTTTTGCCACAGAAGCTTGGTTACGCACGGGAATTGCGGGAACCGTAAAAGATGACCCCGGGTCTTATTTGGACACATATGCATCTGGTTTGCCTTCAGCGGTTATTGGTTCGCAACATATGCTGAATTTAAAAACGCCCCCCTTATTAAAAAATCCCAAAGCACGTATGACCGCTATAACAGCAAGTCTTTTGGGCGTGATATTATTAATGCTAGCTATAGGTATGCTTGTTCCTTTCATAAGGGAAAGAAGTATGCAAAGCAAATACCGTGCGCTGGATGTCGAAGAGAACAGAGTTAGAGCCTTTGTTCTCGCGTCTCCCACGGTAGAAATGGTTGAAACCTTAAGGCTTGATATAGATTTCATTGAAACCCGCGTTGACGGCATTGATGATTTCTATGAGGAATTTGCTCAAGCCGCCGTAATCGTCCCTGTCCTTTTAGAGGCCGGGTTTTCTAGTATAAATGAGATTACAGCCTATGAAGACAAAATTTTAGTGCGTGCATGGGCTGCTTATTACAGTCATGTTGCGGATTTACTTGAACACTTTAGGGAACATGATCTGTTTAGATCATCAGGTGTATCGGGTAGAGTTATAGAACATGGCACGACAGAATGGATTGATGGAACAGCGGAATTTACAGCTGAAATGATTATGGAAAGAAGGGCGGGTGCGATAATAAATGAATAAGACTGTTCAAATTTTTGTAATAATGGGTTCGCTTGCTGTGCTTATTGGTGCATTGTGGTATTGGCTATACCTTAGACCCCATATTGCCAAAATGGAAGACTGGCAAATACGAATTGACGAAAGGACAGAACAGCTTGCTACGGATGAGCGCGACGCTCAAAATAGAAGGGCTATATATGCACACATGACATCCTACTATCAAGAATTAAGTGTGCGGTGGGAAATTGCCGCCGCTGCCTTGCCCGATGTTTTTGACGATACAAAAGTTCTTAGGCATATACAAGAAGTAATTTATCCGCATACCGAAGAAATTCAATTGAGTTTTGGTCTTTCCGAACAACGAGAGGGAGACTTATTGTATTCCACCATTGTTAATTTGGAGTTTGAAACGTCTTATTGGCAGTTTTTGTCTATACTTCATAATCTTGTTCAGGGTGATTTGGGGAATAGGGTTGTGGTTTACAAATTAGAAGTGTCTCCGCTTGAAGTGCCTGAGTTTATCTCTATGCGCGATGAAATCGCGGGCGGACCTGCCGCAGGATATCTTCCCGAACACATACGACCTAATTTCATGCGTGGGGCAGAAATTAATCCCATCGGACTTCACACGCTTGATGTTACAATGCAGGTTGAATATCTCAGTATTGAACCTGGATTGCTTTCTGAAATTGATTTGCGTGCGGAATGGGAAAGACTTGAAGTTGAATATGAAGCGTTGTTGTATAGCAATTCCTAATCTTATTAATTAGGCAGGGGATAGCAAAATGACAGGCAATGTATTTGCAGAACGGATAATAAGATATCTGCGTAAAGCCGCCGAGCATAACGCTTCCGATATTTATGTAGTTGCGGGAAGGGCTGTTGCCATTAAAGTAAGCGGACGGCTTATTCCCGCCGACACCGATACGCTTTCGCCGGAAGATTCTTTAGCTTTGGTCAGCGAGATATACAAGCTTGCCAACCGTAAATTTGAAAAGTTTGAGGGTGGAGATGATGATTTCGCTATCGGACTTGAGGGAATCGGGCGTTTTCGTGTAAACGCTTATCTTCAGCGATTTTCTCATTCCGCCGTATTGCGGACTATTCCAAAAGAATTGCCCGACCCGAACAAGTTTAATATTCCGGAAGTTATTGTAAATCTTGCACATAATCAACGCGGCTTGATTTTGTTTACAGGAACAACGGGTAGCGGAAAAACTACTTCGCTTGCTTGTTTGGTAGACAGAATCAATACAACACGGGACAACCATATCGTTACGATTGAAGACCCGATTGAATTCAGGCATCCGCATAAGAAAAGTATAATAAGCCAGCGCGAGCTTGAAAATGATACAAAAAGCTATCTTGCTGCGTTACGTGCTGCGTTGCGTCAGGCTCCGGACGTTATTCTTGTGGGCGAAATGCGCGACCATGAGACTATTGCTGCTGCTGTTACCGCCGCAGAGACGGGGCATTTGGTTTTCTCGACTTTGCATACAATCGGTGCGGGCGCAACAATTGACCGTATTATCGATGTTTTTCCGCCGAACCAACAAAACCAAGTCCGCACACAGCTTGCAATAACATTATGCGCAATTGTGTCTCAGCAGTTAATTCCAACGATTGACGGGAAATTGCATCCGGCGTATGAAATTATGATATGTAACTCAGCCCTGCGAAACTTAATTCGCGAAGGCAAAACTTTCCAAATTGACAATGTACTGCAAACATCTGTTAATACGGGTATGCGAACGATGGATATGTCCTTGGCAGACCTTTTCCGTCGCAGATTAATCACGCGCGAAACAGCCCTAACATACTGCGTAAATTATCAAGATATGCATAACAGGCTTAGCGGAAGTTAATTTCAATTTCTTCTTCAACCCCCGGCAACGGCGGGTTGTTTTTTATTTCTTCGCGGTAGATGATATATTCGTCAATTATATCTTTTAGGATTGCCACGATGGGGATTGCAACGAGCATCCCCAAAACACCCCCGTATGCCATACCGATTGTCACGCTTATAATAACAAGAAGGGGACTTAGTGAAAACGAGCCTCCCATTAATTTTGGCTGTATAAAATTGCCGTCTAACTGCTGGAGTATGAACATAAAAATTGCCGCGACCGCCGCTGTGGGAATTCCTTGCGTGAAGGCGACTACTATAACCGCAAAAAGCGTCCCGAAAATTGAACCGAAGTATGGGATATAGTTTACAAACCCGAGGATTAGACCCAAAAGCAGCGCATGGGGCGAGCGAAACAGAAGCAGCAACAAAATCATAAGCGAGCCGAGAATAATGCCGTCTATGGTTTGCGTGTAAATGTACATATGGAAATTGTGATTAAGTTTTTGAGAATATTTTAAAACTGTGGTGTTCGTTTTAGTTGAAGTGAGCGCGGCGACTGCATTTTTCATAAATGATTTCAGATTGTCTTTTTCGATTAGAAAATAAATTGATGAAATAATTATAAGAATTGAGCTGAACAAAGCACGCGCTGTTGCGCCAAACCCCGCAATTATCGAGGTCGTTATTAAATCCGGGTCTATACTTCCAATAAAATCGGAAACCACAGCAAAAATAAGTTCTTCATTAATGTCCGGCAGGAACGGCAAATTCCATGAATCGACCGATTCAATCCAGCCCTTGAATGTTTCTTCATAGTTTTCAAGTTCTTCAACAAATGTCGCAACACTTCGCGAGACCGGCGGAACAACGAAATTAACCGCTAGTACAAGAAGCGCGATGATTATCACAAACAACGCAAGTACACTTAAACCTCGGCTTCTTGTTTGCAAAAAACGATTGTTTGCTTTGCCAAAAAGCCTTTGAATAGCACTGCATGGCAAGTTTAAAATATATGCAATTACCCCGCCAATAAAAAATGGCGTAACAACACCCCAAAAACGCTCGATATGTTCAGCAAAAAAACCAATTCCCGTAACTATGCGAAACGCTATTATTAGTAATACTCCAAGTAAAAAATATGGTCCTATCGAACGAAGTAAACGCGATTTGAAAATTTTTTGCATGGGACGACCCCTCCTTCACTATAAAATTCTACCATTGTATGTATGCCTTTACAAGATATTATCTTAGAGGTTAAAATGTAAAGAGAAGGAGTTGAAAAAAATATCGTCATTGGCTGTAAAAACAGAAATCATGGATACAAAAAAATATAACTATGCAGATTATTATAAAAGTATGGAAATTAAACTTACAAATATTTTTAAACCGGAAGAGGAAGAAGTGACAGCTTGAACAAACGAAAAAAAAATTCGGTAGCGCGAAAATTTATTTTTTCGTGTACTTTAACGCTTGTGGTGCTTTTGGGCATGATGCTTATTGGGGGCGGAGTTTATTCGGGCATTCAATCGCTTGTGCGACCGCCCGTTATTCCCGCGTATGTCGAAATACGACCGCATTCTCATATTGCGGGCCCCGACGGCTATTCCCGCGAAAACATCGGTATAATATTCCCACGTGAAGAAGACGTAACGATAATGGAAAGAAAGCCGTATTTTTACACATTTTTATTTTTCGGAATCGACAATAGCAACAATACAGACGTCATTATGGTTGGGGCTTTGGACACGGTAGAGAAGGAAGCGTATCTCGTAAGTGTTCCGCGTGATACCCGTATTAAAACAGAGCGTCGCTTGAAAAAACCGGTTTCTTCATATGCCGTCGGGCGTGCCAACGGCGGCGGGCATGAAGGCGGCATTGCGGAATTAACTTCGGATGTTAAAAGCCTGTTCGGGTTTGAGCCGGATTACTATGTACGAATAGATTATCGCGCATTTGAACGCGCAGTAGATTCCGTGGGCGGTGTTCGGGTGAATGTGGCGTTCCATATGCGCTACGACGACCCAATAGACAATCTTCATATTAATATCCCCGCCGGAGCTCAAATTTTAAACGGGAAACAAGCGATACAATTTGCGCGTTACCGCATGGGAAATCCCGGCTATCAGACAATCACAGACTATCAGCGCGTAGCAAATCAACAGCAAATTGTACGTGCCATGTTTAACGAGCTTATGACTCCCGCAACGATAGCCCGCATTCCCGAGCTAATCGGAATTTACCGTGACCACGTATACACAGACATGTCACACAGTGAAATGCTGTGGTTTGGCGGGCAGCTTACACATTTAAGAGAAACGACGCTTTCAACGTACACAATACCGACGCTTGGAACAAGCGGTTCTCCTAGTTGGTTCGAGCTTCCCGACCGCGACGGAATTCTTGAACTTGTGAACAGAACAATCAGCCCGTTTGTAGATGAAATTACGGCAGAGATGGTGAGCATAGCAGAATGAGTATAGTGCGAATAAAAGAACTTGTGGCAACGCTTAACGAAGCTAACCGTGCATATTATCAAGAGGACAGAGAAATAATTTCCAACCTTGAGTATGATAATTTGTACGACGAGCTTGTTCGTCTTGAAAAAGAAACCGGCGTGCGACTTGCGGGAAGCCCAACCCGCAAAGTTGGTTACGAGGTTGTAAGCAACTTAAAAAAATCACCGCATGATGTACCTATGCTTTCTTTGGACAAAACAAAAGAACCGGAAGCACTTTCCGCTTTTCTTGGAGAGTATAATGGATTGCTTTCATGGAAGCTTGACGGTCTTACAGTTGTTTTGAAATACGACGACGGTGAATTACAGCAGGCTTTAACGCGCGGAAACGGTTATATCGGCGAGGACATAACACATAATGCGCGTGTTTTTCGCAATGTGCCGCTAACTGTGCCGTACAAAGGAAAATTTGATTTGCGCGGCGAAGCTGTTATTTCCATTGCAGATTTTGAAGATATAAACGAACTTGAAGAGAATAAATATAAAAACCCAAGAAATTTATGTAGCGGGGCTGTCCGTCAGCTAAACAGTGAGACGGCGGCGAAACGGCGGGTTCTTTTTTTTGCGTTTTCATTGAAAACAGATGAAGTATTTGAGAAAAAATCAGAACAACTTGCGTGGCTTGACGCACAAGGTTTTGAAATTGCAGAATATGAAATTGTTACTGCGAAAAATGTGGCGCAAGCCGTGGCGAAATTCAAAGAAAAAATTACCGCCGCGTCCGTTATGTCGGACGGGCTTGTGCTTACTTATGACGATATCGCGTACAGCGAGTCGCTTGGGTCTACATCGAAATTTCCGCGTGACAGCGTGGCGTTTAAATGGGCTGATGAAATTGCGGAAACTACATTAATTAAAGTAGAATGGGGAACTTCACGAACGGGACTGATTAATCCCGTCGCGATTTTTGAACCCGTGGAAATTGAAGGGACGCAGGTGAGCCGCGCAAGCCTTCACAATGTGAGCATTTTACGCGGGCTTGGCTTGTGCGAGGGCGACAGAATCAGCGTATACAAGGCGAATATGATTATCCCGCAAGTTGCGGAGAATCTAAGCCGCAGCGACGCATACGAAAATATTTTAATCCCCTCGAATTGCCCTGTTTGCAACGGTGAAACGGAAATTCGTCAAAGCTCGCCGGACGACCCGGAAACCCTTTACTGCACAAATCCAAGCTGCGACGCACAGCAAGTTCGCGCACTTGCGCATTTTGTAAGCCGCGACGCGTTAAACATTGGCGGTTTGTCCGAGCAGACGCTGGAAAAATTAATCGGCGGCGGAATGATTACTGATTTTGGGGATTTATTCAGTCTTGCGAAATTTGAAAATGAAATCAAAAAGATGGAAGGTTTCGGGCAAAAATCTTATGATAATTTAATAAACAGCATTGAAACGGCAAAAGATGTTGAGCTTCCCAATTTCATTTACGCGTTGGGAATTCGCCATGTGGGGCTTGCGAACGCAAAACTTCTGTGTAAATTTTTCAAGCATGACGCGCAAGAAATCACTGAGGCTTGCAAAAATGAAAGCTACATGGAAACGCTTTCCGAAATAAAAGGTTTCGGAGAAGCAATTTCACACAGCTTGCATGTTTATTTTTCGCAGGAAAAGAATTTTAACCTTTTTTCGCGCACGTTAGAAATTTTACGAATCAAAACCCCCGCCGAATCCGCGGGCGAAAAACCGTTAGATGGTTTAACTTTTGTAATAACCGGTGACGTAACGCAATTCAAAAATCGCAAAGAATTACAAACGTACATCGAAAATGCGGGCGGACGCGTAACAAACAGCGTCACCGCGAAAACATCTTTTTTAATTAACAACGATGCGCATTCGTCTTCGTCAAAAAATAAAAAAGCCGCACAACTCGGCGTTCCTGTCATAACGGAAGCTGACTTATGCGATAAAATAGAATAGCCGCGCAATAGGGGCTTAGCCCTATTGAAAAGGAGGAAGTAAAATGATAAAAATTATTACAGACACAGCATCCGACATCACATTAAAACAGGCAAATCAAATGGATATCACTGTGCTTCCAATTTCAATTGCATTTGATGAAGGGCCGTACAATCAATTTGAAGACGAAGAATTTACGCAGTTTTACGAAAAACTTGAAAGTTCCGAAAAATCTCCCACAACTAGTTTAATTTCTCCGGGAGAATACTTAGATTTTTTTGAAAAGGCAAAAGAAAACGGTGACAGCGTTATCGTAATTCCAATTTCGTCAAAATTAAGCGGTTCTTTTCAGTCGGCGGAGCTTGCAAAAAACATGTCCGAGTATGACAACATTCACATAATTGACGCGCATCAAGTTGTAATCGGGCAGCGTTTGCTGGTGGAACACGCCGTTCGGCTACGCGACGAGAAAAAAAGCGTCGAAGAAATAGTCGCCGCTGTTACAGACGTAAGCAAGCGAATTCGTTTGTACGCAAAACTGGACACCTTGAAGTACTTGGTTAAAGGCGGACGAATCTCTAAAACAGCAGGATTCATGGGTACTACATTAAACATAAAACCCCTTGTAAGCCTGCAAAACGGTTCTGTCAGCGCGGTTGGAAAAGCAAGAGGTCGAGACGGTGCGAATAAAGCGTTACTTAAATTTATAAATAATGATTTTAACCCCGACCCAGCGTTTCCGTTTTGCTTTGGTTACACAAGTAGCAGAGAATTAATGGATGTTTTTGCAGACTTGGCAATAACCGAATTAAAATTATCATCTGTGAATATTTACCCGATAGGCGGTGTAATTGGAACGCATGTTGGACCAAGTGGTGTTGCGGCTGTTTGGGTGGAAAAATAATTAATAAATTAATATAAAGGGGGTTTTTTAGTTGAAACTAAAAACCAGAATTATCAGCGGGTTGTTTTGTATTTATATGCTGGCTGCTATCATCGGAGCTGTCAGTATTTTTACCAACCTGCGCTCTCAGTCCATGTCTATGCGGCTGAATGTACTTATTGACTTGGATTCTTCCGCAATGGATGTGCTGGAAGATATCCTTATTTGGCGTTATGAATTGGTGTCTGCGATTGTTTTTGACACAGCTTTTACAAACTCGCTTGACGCTTCACACAGCGCGTACGGCGCGTGGCGTGCAAGCACGAACCCCACTCGGATTCGCGATGCCGCGGGTAATCCCGATGCCGAAATAAACCGTCTAGCCGCACTTTTGGACGCATCAAATGAAAAAATGCACACAGAAACCCTGCGACTTATAGCGGCACAGCGTGAGGGTAGAATAAACACGGCTTTGTTAAGCCGCGACTTAGAACAAGTGGTTCTGCCGCTTACCGACGAATCCATTTCCCATTTACAAGCGTTAAGCGAACACTATCACGAGCTGGTATACGACCAGTACAAAGCGATTGAGCAATACCAAGCGAGCTCCATTAATATTATCATTGTAATTTGTGCTGTCGGGGCGGTATTATTCTTGATTTTCAGCTACATGACAGTAAACTCTGTAATTAAGCCTATTAAGCAGATTGCCGATGCCGCTTCCGAAGTTGCGGAAGGAAGAATGAATGTAAACCTTGCATACAACGTAGACGACGAAATAGGTTTTCTTACCCAAAATGTCCACAGCCTTGTGGGTGTAATAAGAAACATGGTTGACGACTTAACCCGGGCTTACAATGAATTTATAGTTGTCGGAAACGTGAACTACACAATAGATGAACGCGGCTATCAAAATTCATTCGGTGAAGCGATTGAACTTGTAAACAAACTTCTTTCGCAAACATCGAAGGACATTATGAATTTGGGAACGATTGTCGGAAAAGTAAGCGAAGGGGATTTCAATGTACACCTGGACACGAAAGGTTGGCCCGGCGACTGGGCTGCCTTGCCGGGAAGCGTGAACAGCCTTGCGGATAATTTACAGGCCATAAACACCGAAGTAAGCGGAATGATTGGCGCGGCGGCAGTCAAAGGCAATCTAAGCTTCCATATCAACGCAAATAAATATAACGGCGACTGGCGCGGAATTATGGCGGGGCTTAACCGCTTTACCGAAGCTGTGAACGCACCCATTGCGGAAATAAGAAAATCCATATCTGTTTTGAATTCGGGAAGCTTTAACCCGCCGCCTGTTACGGGGAATTATGCCGGCGATTTCCTTGCGATTAAAAACGATTTTAACGATTATGTACACGAGCTTCCCATATATATGAGGGAAATAAGCGACTGCCTTGGCGCGATTGCCGACGGCGACCTGACGCGTACCATTACTATGAACCTTGACGGCGATTACAGCCATATTAAACAATCGGTTAATAATATAGCCCAAAACCTGCACAAAACCATGTCTGAAATATCATCAGCAGCCGAACAGGTTTTATCAGGTTCAAGGCAAATTTCCACAAGCGCGATGGATTTGTCAAATGGTGCACAAGACCAAGCAAGCGCGGTTCAACAACTTAACGCCTCAATTGACATGATTAGCGAACAAACCAAGCAAAACGCGGAAAACGCCGTAGAAGCAAGCGGGCTTTCCAACAAATCCACAACCAACGCAAACGAAGGTAACGAAGCAATGAAACAAATGTTGGTTGCAATGACGCAAATTAAAGAAGCATCGGGCAACATTTCCAAAATTATAAAGGTCATTCAAGATATTGCTTTCCAAACCAACTTACTTGCGCTTAACGCCGCCGTAGAAGCCGCCCGCGCAGGCGAACACGGCAGAGGTTTCAGTGTGGTTGCGGAAGAAGTTCGCAGTCTTGCGGGGCGCAGTCAAAAAGCTGCGGTTGAAACAACAGAGCTTATCGAAGATTCCATCAATCGCGTTGAAGCAGGTTCCGGCATTGCGGAATCTACATCTGCATCTCTAGATACCATCGTAAAGAACGCCGGGGAAGTTTTGGAGATTATAAACAATATTTCTAAATCCTCCGGTGAACAAGCGGAAGCAATCGCACAGGTAAGCGACGGTCTTATGCAAATTTCAAGAGTGGTGCAAAACAACTCCGCCGTTTCGGAAGAAACCGCCGCCGCTTCACAAGAATTGGCTTCACAAGCGGAAATACTCCAACAATTGGTTAAATTTTTTAGGCTGTAAAGGAGAGGGCATAATGAAAAAAATATTTACTTTATTGATACTGCTGTTTGCTTTTGCCGGTTGTACAGACGATGCGTACAGAGAGCCTGTCGAAAGTACAAGGCAGAGCCGTGACTCAATAGCCGCGGCAAGCGCACGAACATTGGATGAATACTTGCGTACAAACACAAGCCCCGCCGCCGCTACGCAATTGGAAGAAGACGTTACTTTCCGAATAACCGACGACGGCACGATTATGTTTAATGTTCTGCACATGATGAGTGAAGAACACACTATGCATCAAGGACTTTTATTGTTCAAAGAGGAAGTCGAAACCCGCACAAACGGTGCGATTACCGTGGAAGTGCTGGCAAATTCCCCCGGCGATGCTACGCTTATTGAATTGGTTAACTCAAATCAGGCGGATGCCGCAGTTGTTACAATATTAGGTGCGTGGGGAACTATAAACGAACTGGCAAATTTTGAGTCATTGCCTTTTGTGTTCAGTAGCTACGAAGAGGCTTGGGCGGCTTATGAAGGCGAGTTGGGTGATTGGGTTACTCAAAATGTAATAGTACCCAGCGGAGCAATGGCTCTTGCGTATTGGACAAACGGCTTGCGTCATTTCACCAATAATGTAAGACCTATTCTTGTGCCGGAAGACATGGCGGGTTTGATAATGCGCAGTCCTCAAGCACCGACACACTTGGCAATGTACGAGGCATTCGGCGCGGCATCAATGTCAATGCCGTTCGGACAGTTGCGTGAAGCTTTGGCGGACGGTCGTGCGGAGGGACAAGATAACCCCATCGGACAAATTCACACAGGGCGGTTGTTTGAAGTACAGGATTATATGTCGATGAGTTATCATATGTACTCGACAATGCCGTTTATAGTTTCCGTGGAATTATGGAACTCATTAACAGAGGAACAGCAACAAATTCTTGTTGAAGCCGGAAGGCTTGCAGGTAGATACCAAGGTGAGCTTGCAGTAGAACTGGAAACACGCCAGCTTGAAGAAATTCTTGCATCAGGAACCCAAGTTGTAACGGTAGATACCGCACCATTTGCAAACGCAGTAGAACACATTTGGATAGACCATATCGAAAGATTCGGCAACGATTTTGTAACACTCGCAAGCCGTTATATCAGCGACACAAACTCACTTGCACACAGGTTTGCGGGGTAGGAACTAAAAATGTTTGATGTAAGGCTCTGTCTTTTTTAGATAGAGCCTTGCCTTAACAATAAATTCTTAGGTGTGGTAGATGTATGAATGAAGGCAAAAACAAACTTGTTGTTCGTTTCAACAGGATAAATATTTTGTTTATTGTACTTATTCTTACCATAACGATTTTTGTTTGCGGTACAATGATTTATAATTTGACAGATGAAGCCGCTAGAGATTATGTGCGTTTTTACACGCGGGATTCTGTGGACAGGCTTAATTCGCATTTGTATAAGGAAATTTCGTTGGTGCGACATATTTCACAGGCTCCCGAAATAATCGAATGGTTCGCTGATGAAGACAATCCGGAAAAAAAAGCCGCCGCTTTACAAATAATGATGCTTTTTTCCGAAATGCTGCAAATTGATGGCATGTATTTTGCGATTTCGGAATCGCTTAATGAGTTTGCGACAGACAGCGATACATATTTTGAGAATTTTGCGCCGATTGACACGCTTGACCCGCAGAATACTTACGACAGATGGTTTTTTGACGCGGCTTTTTCGGTGTTTGATTTTACATTGAACCTTGATAAGTGCAAGGTTACGGATACACGTCGTATTTGGATTAATCATAAAGTTATGCAAAACGGAAATACAGTTGGGATAGTGTGTTCGGCGTTGCAGTTTGATGAAATTTTTCATGGTTTATTCGGGGCATATAATGAAAGAAGCGTGCGCGGTTTTGTAATTGACCACAGGGGAATTATTCAAATGGACAGCACCATTCCCGAACCGCTACTTGGAACCGCCGAAAATCCCCTCGCAAGAAGCGAAGTGCATATTCTTTCCCTCAATTCCAACCCGAATTTTATTTCCACAATCAACAGACATCAACGAAACCCTGAAATATTTCAGGCGCAATTTACTGAGCCGGAAATTATCAGGCTTTCCGATAGTGATTATCAGTATCTTTCCATTGCGCCGCTTCCGGGTACAAACTGGCTTGTTGTTACGTTTTACAGTTCTGCCGCGATTTTTAATATAATGAATGTTCTGCCGCCAATTATCGCGCTTATTTTAGCGTTTATGGTTTACGCGCTGGCTAATTCGATGTTAATAAAACGTTTAGCACTTAAACCTTTAAATTTACTTACAAGAAGTGTTTCTCAATCCGTAAACGATATAAATAATATTTACGGCACAAACCGCGATGACGAAATAGGCAAGCTTGCGCGGGAGGTTAGGGAAACATGGGTTGAAATAAGACAGCGGGACATTCTTTTGCGGGCGGTAAACCAAGCGGCTACTTTATTACTTAACGACGAAGACACCGATTTTGAAAAAAGTTTATACGAAAGTATGGGCTTGATGGCAAAAGCGGTAAACGCTGACAGGGCTTATATATGGAAAAATTTTATTAAAGACGGCGAGTTGTATTCATCACAAATTTATGAATGGGTGGGTAAAGGGGTTCCGGTGCAGCCCGATGAATATACGCAAAATATTTTTTTACAAAAAAATATTCCCGACTGGGAGATTATTTTATCGCGCGGTGAGTGTGTTAATAATTTTTCACGGGAAATGATGCCCGAAACTTGCGAATTTTTATCCGCAACGAATGTTCTTTCTGTTTTTGTCGCGCCTATTTTTATGCAGGAAAAATTTTGGGGGTTTGTCGGGTTTGACAATTGCAAAGAAGAAATGATTATGAGCGAAAACGAAGCGGCGATTATACGTTCGGGGTGTTCGTTGATAAGCAACGCGTTTTTGCGTAACGATGTAATGCGTAACCTGCATGAAACCACCGTTAAATTAGCATCTGCAAACCGTTCCAAGTCGGAATTTTTAGCGAATATGAGCCATGAAATCCGCACACCTATGAATAGCATCATCGGTTTTTCCGAACTGGCTTTGGACGATAACATTTCTGTAAAAACTCATGATTATCTCTCCAATATTCTTCAAAATTCCGAATGGCTTTTGCAAATTATTAATGATATTTTAGATATTTCAAAAATAGAAGCGGGCAGAATGGAACTTGAAAGCATCCCGTTTGATTTACATGAAATTTTTGAATCATGCCGCATGACAATTGTTCCTAAAACCGTTGAGAAGGGCTTGCTTATATATTTTTACGCAGAACCGTCCGTTGGTAAAACGTTGTATGGTGACCCGACTAAACTTCGCCAAGCAATTTTAAATTTACTTTCCAACTCCGTAAAATTTACAAACAACGGAATGATAAAACTTCATTCTGCAATTAGAGAAACTACTGAAGATTCCGTTACCATGAGTTTTGAAGTAAAGGACAGCGGCATCGGCATGACCGCCGAGCAATTGCAAAAGATTTTTGAGCCGTTTACGCAAGCGGAAACAGGAATAACGCGAAAATACGGAGGCACAGGGCTTGGGCTTGCCATTTCAAAAAATATAATTGAAGCAATGGGCGGAAAGCTTTTAGCGGAAAGCACGCCCGGTGTCGGTAGCAAATTTAGTTTTGAACTTACTTTTTCCGCCGTAAATAAGGACGATGTATCCATAGAAAGAGTCATCTACGATGATATTGAAAAACCGTTCTTTGACGGAGAAATTCTTTTGTGCGAAGACAATGTTTTGAATCAGCAGGTTATTTGCGAACACCTTGCGAGGGTCGGAATCAAAACCGTAATAGCGGAAAACGGAAAAATCGGCGTTGATTTAATTACGGAACGAATATTAAAAAATGAAAAGCAATTCGATTTGGTTTTCATGGATATTCACATGCCTGTGATGGACGGCATCGAAGCCACTGAAAAAATTATTGAATTCAATATAAACATTCCCATAGTTGCTATCACCGCTAATATTATGAAAAACGATAAAAATATTTATGCTTCTTCAGGTATTAACGATTGTGTCGGCAAACCATTCACATCGCAGGAATTGTGGCGTTGCCTTATGAAATATTTCAAGCCTGTTGCACGTAAAGTAATTTTAAATGGGCAAAGCGATGAAGCATTGATACAAAACATTATTAATTATTTTGTGAAAAATAACAGTGATAAAATTAATGAAATAAACAATGCGTTAAATTCGGGAGACATAAAACTCGCGCACAGATTAGTCCACACTCTGAAAAGCAACGCCGGACAGTTAAATAAAACTTTATTGCAACTTTCCGCAGGTGAAGTGGAAGACCGTTTGAAGGATGGTGAAAATTTTGTACCCCCCAAGTTAATAAAAACGCTTGAAACGGAATTAAACGCTGCACTTACGGAGCTTGCACCTTTGGTAAGCAAAGCGACTTTTGAAACAGCGAATATTATAGATAACTACGCCGCAAATAAAATTTTGGACGAATTACATCCGCTTCTAAAAGAAAACAACTCCGATTGCCTTTCATTTATTGAAAAGCTCCGCGAAATACCCGGAAGCGATGAGTTAATTCAACAGATGGATAATTTTGATTTTGAACTTGCCGAAAAAACACTTACCGAGTTAAAGAAAAAATTGGGAGGGATTTTAACATGAAAATCAAACTGCTTTTTACGTTTTTAATTGCTTGTTTTATACTCAGCGGATGCGGTCAAAAAGAACCTGATATTGTTATAGGAGCAAAGGATTTTACAGAGCAATATATTTTAGGAAATATGCTGGTGCGCCTCATTGAAGAAAACACAGATTTTACTGCCGAACTGAAAGTTGATATGGCGTCCGATGTACTTTTCGCAAGTATACGAACAGGCGTTGTTGATTTGTATGTAGAATATACCGGTACTGTTTACGGCAGTTATCTAAGACATTCCGAAACACGACCCTCCGAAGAAGTTTATGATATTTCTGTAAACGAGCTTTGCGAAAGATACGGTTTACTAATGCTTAATTTGCTTGGCTTTAATAATACTTTCAGCCTGGCGGTAAGAAACGACACTGCAACAGAGAATAATCTCGTATCAATCTCGGATTTGGCGGAAATTTCGCACAATTTAATTTTTGGCGGCAGTGCCGAAATTTTATCGCGATTCGACGGTATTCCGAATTTGAAAAGGCTTTATAATATGAACTTTCTTGATGAACTCGCAATGGACGGAATTTACCGCTACGATGCAATTGCAAACGATGAAATTCAAGTAGTTGAAGCATTTTCCACAGACGGAATGCTTTTTGAGCATGAGCTTGTTGTTTTGGAAGACGATTTGGAATTCTTCCCGCCGTATTATGCCGCAATTATTATCCGCAGTGAAACATACGAACGTTTCCCCGGATTATCCGATATTCTTGACAAACTTACCGGCGTACTGACCGATGATGTTATGCGCAATCTAAATTATAGGGCAGATGTGCTTGGCAAATCACCCAGAGATATCGCGGAAGACTTTTTAAAGAGTAATAATTTCATACAGTGATAAAGTTTTTTAATTGCACAATAATATTTTTTGGAGTATCATAAAACATAATTTAAATTTGTAGGGGGTTCTTATGCCTATATTTACAGGTTGCGGAACAGCAATTGTAACGCCGTTTGACAAAACAGACGCATTTAATCAAGCCGAATACGAAAGATTAATTACTTTCCAAATTGAAAACGGCGCGGACGCAATTGTTTCGTGCGGAACAACAGGCGAAGCGTCAACGCTTTCTTTGGAGGAACACGTAGAGGTAGTTCGTTCGGCAGCTGAAACCGCAAAAAAAGTGGGGGAAAAGGCCGGGCGTAAAGTTCCGGTAATTGCAGGCGCGGGCGGAAACGACACGGCGGATTGCTGTTCACTGGGAAAAGCTTGCCGCCAAGCAGGCGCAGACGCTTTAATGTATGTAGCACCGTATTACAATAAGCCTTCGCAGCGCGGGCTGATTATGCATTATACGGAAATTGCTGCTAAGGTGGATTTGCCTATCGTTGTCTACAATATCCCGATACGTTCCGTGATTAATATTCAAGCGAAAACGATGGAGCAAATTTGCAAAATACCAAACATTGTCGCAATTAAAGAAGCAAGTGGCGATTTCGGGCAGGTAGCGGAAATTGCCGAGCGTTGTGGCGATAATATAGACATTTACAGCGGCAACGACGATTATATTCTGCCTATTTTGAGTCTTGGCGGAAAAGGTGTTATTTCAACAGTAGGAAATATCGCGCCGCGAACGGTGCATGATATGGTGGAAAAATTCCTTGCGGGCGATATTGCCGAAAGCCGTAAATTGCAATTAAGTGTTTTAGCGTTGATGCGAGTTCTTTTCGCCGATGTAAACCCCGTGCCTGTAAAAGCCGCGCTTGATTTAATGGGTTATGAAACAGGCGGATGTCGCTTGCCTCTCGCACCGATTGAAGATGATTTAAAAGAAAAACTAAAAGATGAAATGGAACGGTTTGGTCTTATATGAAATTAATTGTGTGCGGTTGCCGCGGCAGAATGGGAGAAGTTGTGTGCAGGCTTGTGGCGGAAAACCCGGACATGGAAGTTGTCGCGGGGGTTGATATTCCAGACGCGGAAGGATTCCCCTACCCCATTTTTCGTGGAATCAATGAATTTTCCGGCGAGGCAGATGCTATCATTGATTTTCTGCCGCCAACCGCCGTTGACGCAACTTTGGCAATTCTCGAATACAGCGTTTCGCGGCAAGTTCCGCTTGTGCTTTGCACAACGGGACTGCCGCCGGAAGTTGAAATCGCAATCGCAAAGGCCGCCGAAAAAGCGGCTATTTTGCGTTCCGGAAATATGTCGATGGGAATTAATCTTTTGTCCGCTCTGCTTAAACGCATTTCACCACTCTTACACGAGTCCGGCTTTGATATAGAAATAGTCGAAAAGCACCACAATAAAAAACTGGATTCGCCAAGCGGAACGGCACTTCTTCTTGCAGACGCAATCAACAGCGCGTTTGACGAAAAAATGCAATACGTTTACGACCGCAGTAAAATTCACGAAAAACGCAGTGCAAACGAAATAGGAATTCAAGCGATTCGCGGCGGCACAATTGTTGGCGAACACAGTGTTATTTTCGCAGGCCACAACGAAGTGATTGAATTCACACACTCCGCACAATCCCGCGAGGTTTTCGCCGTGGGTGCGCTTAAAGCCGCAGAATTTTTACGCGGCAAACCTCCCGGTCTTTACACCATGCAGGACTTGACAGACAATCTGTAAGGGGGATTTTAAATGTCTCAAATATCCAACCTGAAAAAGCTGGTTGTGACTGCCATGCTTATTTCCATCAGCGTAATTTTTCCTATGGCATTTCACATGATACCTTACGGCTTGGCAGGACGCTCCTTGTTACCTATGCACATTCCGGTTTTGCTGGCAGGTTTGATTTGCGGGCCTGTGTTTGGTCTTATTGCCGGAATAGTCAGCCCTATAATTGCTCATGTTTTCACAGGAATGCCGCCGCAGGGCGTTGTGCAGGGCATGGTAATTGAACTTGGGGTGTACGGGCTTATTTCCGGGCTTGTACTTAGATTTGTCCGCACAAACAGGGCTTCTTTTGATTTATATATCGCGCTTTTTGCGGCTATGATAGCGGGGCGTGTTGTTGCGGGCGCGGCACAGGCGTTGTTCCTGTTCGACGGCACCTACGCCATGCATATGTGGATTTCGGCGTATTTCGGTTACGCGCTTCCCGGAATTATAATTCAGCTTGCGTTTATACCAAGTGTTGTAATGGCACTTGAACGTGAACGGGTTATTCCATTCCGCTACCCGGTGAAAGCTTAGAAATGTATGTAATCGCCATAGATGGGCGAGCCGCCGCCGGTAAAACTACCTTAGCGTCGCGGCTTGCGTCTGAATTGAATGCGTCCATAATCCATATGGACGACTTTTTTTTGCCCGGCGGACTTCGCACGGCGGAACGCTTGGTAGAACCGGGCGGAAATATTCATTACGAACGATTCACGGAAGAAATTTTGCCGTACATAAAAAAAATTATTCCGTTTTCTTATAAAATTTTTGACTGCGCAAGAGCTGATTTTAACGGAATAAGAGAAGTTTCATCCGAGCCTGTTCGCATAGTCGAGGGTTCATACAGTTGCCACCCGATTTTTGGCGACTATGCAACCTTACGCATTTTTTGCGATATTTCCCCGGAAATGCAAATAGAACGAATAGAAAATCGCAACGGCAAAAACGTCGCAAAAATCTTCGCAGAAAAATGGATTCCTCTTGAAGAAAATTATTTCAAATTTTTTCGGGTCAAAGAAGCGGCGGATATTTTAAAGGTTGACGGAAAAATGAGGAATGACTATAATATCGTTTGCTAAGAACTATTCTTAGAAAATGGACAAGTAACTTTGACCGCGTTTAGCGGCATGAAAAAGAGGTGACATAATGAAAATGACTTATCAGCCGAAAAAAAGGCAACGCAGTAAAGAACATGGTTTCCGTAAGCGCATGAGTACATCCAACGGACGCAAAGTATTGCAAAGACGGCGCAAAAAAGGCAGGCGCGTTTTGAGTGCGTAAGAAGCCGCTTGCTTCATTAAAGAAACAGAGCGACTTCCGGCGTGTTTTTAAACACGGAAAAAGTGCGGCTATGCCGCTTTTTGTTGTGTACGCCGCCGCAAATGATTTGGGCTTTAGCAGGCTTGGACTTTCTGTCAGTAAAAAAATTGGCAATGCCGTTAAACGTAACCGCGTAAGACGATTGATTTGTGAAAGTTGCAGGATTATGGAAATTCCCCAAGGCTTTGATTTAGTTGTAATCGCCCGCGTACCCGCCGGGGAGCTTCCGCGTGAAGGCTCGTTTGTTAAAGTTGGCAGGACGCTTTCGCAATTATTCGGGCGGCTTGGTATTAGCAAATGAAATCTTTCTTATTAGCAGCATTAAAATTTTATAAACGGTTTATTTCCCCGGTTTTGGGGCAAAGGTGCAGGTTTTATCCGTCATGTTCGGAGTATATGCATGAGGCGGTTTCGCGTTACGGCGCGGCGCGTGGGTTTTGGCTTGGTGTAAAGCGGCTTGCGCGATGTCATCCTTTCAACAAGGGCGGGTACGACCCGGTTCCTTAGGAAATGTGAGGTTATTTTTTGTTTAGTGTGCCACGTTATGTTGAATCGCCGCCCGGGGCTATTATGGGGCCAATCGCGCAGATTTTTGGGGCTGTAATTAATTTTCTTTTTAATATCGTACATGCAATCGGTCCCGCAAATTCGCTGGGTATTGCCATTGTTTTAATGACGATTATTTTTCGTTTCCTGATAATGCCCTTAGGGTTAAAATCCCAAAAATCCATGATGAAAATGCGGGAATTGAAGCCCGAACTTGATAAAATTAAAGCCAAATACGGCAATTCCAAAGACCCCGAAATCGCGAGGAAAATGCAACAGGAACAAAGCGCGCTTTTAGCGAAACACGGAGCGAACCCTCTTTCGGGTTGTTTGCCCATGCTTATTCAGTTTCCGTTGTTTATCGGGCTGAATATTGTAATGCGCCAGGCGGCTTTGTATATCACAACATTGCGCGAAATGTATGTAGATTTGGCAAACGCGCTTTTAAGCATTCGCGGGCTTGTGGGATTGACAGATGATGTAACCGGCAGAGTAACCCCCGGAGTGCTTTGGAATCTTGCGGAAGGAAATATCAGAGACGATAACGGCAACAGGCTGTTTGAAGCAATTGTTAATCCACAGTGGATTGAAAATCGCACGGCTCTTGAAAATTTTCTTCTTGAAAAAGGTGTGCTTTACGACATTACCGCACAACAATTGCGTGAAGAAATTGCCGCGTTCGGAAGCGATGTTCTTTTTTACGGATTACCGGAACATTTAGCGCGTATAATAAACCGTTTCACTCCCGAAGAATGGCAGCATGTTTACAGTTATATTCCCGAAACGGATTTGCCGGCTATTCAAAACATGGTAACGGAAATTGCGCAAATTCAGAATTTTTTTGGTATTAGCATTGTAGAGCCAAGCGGTATGGCTTTACCCGGAATTATACTTCCGATTATGACAGGTATTTCTATGTTTATTTCTTCGTGGCTGATGCAACAAAGAACATATGACCCTAACGCCGACGAACGCACAGTTATGACACAAAAAATGATGCTTTTTGTTATGCCCGTAATGATGGCGGTTTTTACGGTAAATCTTGTGGCGGCAGTAGGTGTTTTCTGGATTACCGGGCAAATATTCCAAATAATTCAAGACATCGTTTTACTGAAAAAATCCGGTACGCCGATTCGTTTGCCTTTTACCAAGCAACCCCCGCAACCGGAAGTTGTTGATATTATTCCCGTGAAAAAGAGGAAGTAAAGGAGAATTCTAATGGAAAATTCAAAAAGCATAGAAAGATTTGCTAAAACCGTTGAGGAAGCCACGGCTGAAGCGTTAAAAATATTGAACGTAACCGAGGACGCAGTAAAAATAACCATTCTTGACGAGGGCGCAAAAGGTATTTTGGGAATCGGTTCACGCCCGGCAAAAGTACGCGTTGATTTAAAACCCGACCCCATTGAAGAGGTAAAAAGTTTTCTTCGCGAAGTCACACTTGCGATGGGGCTTACCGTAAACGTTGAAGCAAGCCAAAAAGAAAAACATCTTTATATAAACCTGACCGGCGAAAACATGGGAATTCTTATAGGAAAACGCGGACAAACCCTTGACGCGTTGCAATACATCACAAATCTTGCGGTAGGTCGTCACAGCGATTTGCAAATGGGCGTAGTAATAGATACCGAAAACTATCGCCGCCGCCGCCGAGATACACTTGAAGGCTTGGCGCGTACAATTTCCCGCAAAGTGCGTGACAAACGCCAAAGCGTAAAACTGGAACCGATGACACGTTTTGAGCGTCACGTAATTCACACAATTTTACAAAATGACAGATATGTAAAAACATTCAGCGAAGGAAACGAGCCTTACAGGCACGTGGTTATCGCGCCTAAGTGATTAAAAACAGCGATACCATAGCCGCGATAGCCACCGCTCCCGGAGTGGGGGCTGTTGGGATTGTCCGGGTTTCAGGGGATGACGCGATTGGGGTGATTGGGCGTGTTTTTCGTCCATTTCCCGGCGATATGATTTCGCATAAAATGTATTATGGAAAAATTTTTCGTGATGATGATTTTATAGATGAAGTAATGGTTTGTTATATGAAATCACCGCGCTCTTTTACCTGCGAGGATTGCATAGAAATTTACGGGCATGGCGGGATGTTTGTGCTTAGCGAAGTGCTTAGCACAGTGATTGAAAACGGGGCGCGTTTGGCGGAGCCGGGAGAGTTTACCAAACGCGCTTTTTTGAATGGGCGGCTAAATTTAGCACAGGCAGAAGCCGTTGCGGATTTAATTGGTGCGAAAACAGCAGCGGCGCGGCGAGCGGCTTTGCGACAACTTGGCGGCGGGCTTTCACACAGATTGAAGTTTTCGCGCGACAAGATTCTTTCGTGGCTTGCGCATATTGAGTTAAGCATTGATTATCCCGAACACGAGGAAGAAGCGCGAAACGCAAGCGAAATTTTAGGCGAAGCGGATGCGGTCATTAATGATTTACAAAAACTTGCGGAAACAGTAAACGTCGGAAAAATTATTCGCGAGGGAGTAAGAACCGCAATCGTCGGGCGGCCGAACGTAGGGAAATCTACGCTTCTGAATGCTATTTTGCATGAAAACCGCGCTATTGTTCACGAGACGGCAGGCACAACCCGCGATGTTCTAACAGAAGAAGTACGAGTGGCAGATGTTCCGCTGGTTATAATGGATACGGCAGGATTACGCGAAACAAACGACCCCATAGAGAAGATTGGCATAGAAAAAACCCATGAAGCCGCACTTGATGCGGAGCTTATTTTATATGTAGCCGACGCAACGGAGGGACTGACGGCGGAAGATTTTAACACGATAAAAAGTTTTTCTAAGAACAAAAATATTTTAATTTTAATGAACAAGTCGGATATAACGAGCGGACATGGGATACAAGGGGACGGTTCCTCTGTCTTGGAACTACACGAGACAGAGGAACTGCCCCCTTGTATCCCCATCTCTGCGAAAACAGGCGAGGGGCTTGAAGAGCTTTTTTCCCATATACGGGATTTATTTTTCGCGGGAAACATAGGCACAGGTGGCGAGACCGACATAATAACGCGGGAACGACACAGAATTTTGCTTGCGCAAGCCATAACGCATTTACAAAACGCAAAACGCGAACTACACGAAGGCATTCCCGAAGATTTGGTATCGGTATCCCTTCGCGCAACGTATATCGCACTTGGAGAAATACTAGGCGTAGAAATCGGCGACGATATTGTTGACAGAATTTTCGCCGAGTTCTGTGTAGGAAAGTAGTTCCTCCGAACATTTGCGGTAATTCGACTCAACAAAATTCAGTACAGATAATCTATATGATGTGAACAAATGATATGCGAACTTATATTAATGGAGGTATTTATGAGAGCATTTGCATATCAATCAAATTTTTTAGCCGGGAATCTCGCGCTTTCACTTGCGCCCGCACTAACTCCACAAGGAGTAGTAGAAAAGCCGAGTTTCTTTAAGGGGTTTGCGGCTCAGCCGAAAATTTTGACAAGGGGACTGTTGGTGCTTGCGGATATTTCTGCTACGCGTTATTCCAAGTACACGCCGGTTGCACTGCGCGACCCTATTTTATCGGCGCAGGGCAACAGACTTCGCGCAGAATGTTTTTCCGCGTGCAACAGCGTTTATGCGCGGCTGGATTTGTTGCAATCGGGCTTTGACGGGCAAATAGGTTTCGGCACAACAATTTATTTCCTCCGAGGTCTAAAATGAAAATCATTGTAATAGGCGGCGGTCACGCAGGTTGCGAGGCGGCATTGGCAGCGGCGCGGATTGGCGCGAAGGTAACACTTTTCGCGTTGTCGCTTGATTCGATTGCGCTAATGCCATGCAATCCGTGCATAGGCGGAAGTGCGAAGGGTCATCTTGTGCGCGAAATTGACGCGCTTGGCGGACAAATGGGAAAAGCTATCGACGCAACCTTTATACAAAGCCGTATGTTAAACACCGCAAAAGGTCCGGCGGTTTATTCATTGCGCGCTCAGGCCGATAAAAAGAATTACATGACATACATGAAGCAGATTCTTGAAAACGAACCGAATATTTCCTTGCGCGAAGGTGAAGTTGTAGAAATTTTAACAGCTAACAGCAAAGTTTCAGGCGTTAAAATAATCTCCGGAGAAATCGTAGAATGTGACGCGGTAATTGTCTGCACGGGAACGTATTTGAATGCGCGTTGTTTGTACGGCGAAACCATCACGCACACGGGGCCGGGCGGTTTGAAAAACGCCGTGGGGTTAAGTGAAAGCTTGAAAAAACTGGGGTTCAACTTGCAACGGTTTAAAACCGGCACACCCGCAAGAATTCACAGGCGAAGCATAGATTTTTCCAAAATGGCGGTTCAGCCGGGCGATGAAAAAATCGTTCCGTTTTCGTTTGAAACAGACCCCGCAAAAATAGCGCGGGAGCAAATTCCGTGCCATCTGACCTACACAACACCTGCAACGCATGATTTAATCCGAGAATCTTTGCACCGTTCCGCAATGTACAGCGGACTTATCGAAGCAACAGGCACACGCTACTGCCCTTCAATCGAAGATAAAATAGTGCGATTTGCAGATAAAGAGCGTCACCCTGTTTTCATCGAACCCGAGGGCATAAACACGCAGGAAATGTACGCTCAAGGATTGAGCAGCGCGTTGCCCGAGGACGTCCAAATTCAAGTTTATCGCTCTGTGCCGGGCTTGGAAAATTGCGAAATAATGCGTGTTGCATACGCAATTGAATACGACTGTATAGACGCAACACAGCTTACATTAAACCTTGAAGCCAAGCACATCGGCGGATTATTTTTCGCGGGGCAAATAAACGGCTCATCGGGATATGAAGAAGCCGCCGCACAAGGCTTAATCGCAGGAATTTCCGCCGCTTCCGAAAACGGCAAAGCAATCGAGTTGGGGCGAGCCGACGGTTACATCGGTGTTTTAATCGACGACCTTGTAACAAAGGGAACCCGCGAACCATATCGCATGATGACCTCCCGCGCCGAATACCGCCTGCTTCTTCGCCAAGACAACGCCGACCTTCGTCTCACACCAAAAGGTTACGCCGCAGGATTAATCCCCGAACAACGCCACTCACAATTTCAACAAAAAGCCGCCGCAATCCAAGCCGAAATTTTACGTCTGCAAAAAACTACCGTAACCCCCGACGAAGCAAACGAAATCCTAATGAACAAAAACAGCGCCCCATTAAAATCCGGCGCGAAGCTGGCAGATTTAATCAAAAGGCCTGAAATAAATTATAATGACTTTAATAACTTGGGGGCTTTACCCCCCGAAGTAGAAAGCCAACTTGACCTTTTTGTTTTGGAAGCGGTACAGGAACAAGTAGAAATCCAAATAAAATATGAAGGTTACATTAAAATACAACTTGAGCAAGCCGAAGCATTTCGCAAAATGGAGAAAAAATTAATTCCGCCCGACATCGAATATGAAAATATTCATGGTTTGCGTTTAGAGGCGCGGCAGAAACTTGCGGCTTTGCGGCCGGTTAATTTCGGACAAGCATCACGCGTAACGGGAATATCACCGGCGGATTTAAGTGTCTTGATGGTTTATGTGAAACAAAAAACGGGGTAGCGCATATAGTAAGGGGAAGGCAAAGTGTTTCCTCTGTACATATCCCGATTTATTAGGAGGAATCCCTTTGTCTTTTCCAGAATTTCGTATAAAAAGTAGATTTTCAAAGCCTGCGGTGTACAACGACGGAGGCGTAATTTTCATGGGATACAAACCGGAGCAACAGGTTATTTCGCGTTTTCTTGATGCGGTTATGACAAATCCGAATGACGCGTGGAAGTTTGTAAGCAAAGTATATTCTCCGGGGCTGGATTTAAACGAGCTTCGCGAAGTGCTTGGTGTATGTGAAAAAATAAGAGTTAGCAAAGCATTTTATATGAACGACACAAATAATCGCTTAACACGTTCAATTTATGTAGAAAACCCGGCATTAGATTTACGGCGGCTTTTACATTTGCGAATGGTAAAAGACGGCGGCGCATGGAAAATTTATGGTGTGGAGCAGGAAGAATGCAGAAAACAATCGTAGAAGCGTGGGCACGTGCAAACGGAATCGAAATAACTGAAGCACGGTTAAACGCGCTTGCAACGTATCAAAATCGTGTTCTTGAAGTAAACAAGCACATGAACCTAACACGAATAACCGATGAAGAAGATTTCGCCGTAAAGCACATAATAGATTCACTGACATTGCTTCCGTATATCAAGCCGAACGCAAGTCTCATAGATATAGGAACGGGCGCGGGTTTTCCCGGGCTTGTGCTTCGTATTATGAGGCAGGATTTAAAACTCACCTTACTTGATTCATTGCGCAAGCGGGTAAATTTTTTACAAGAAACGGCGGAAATACTGGGCGTGGCCGTTGAATGCATACACGCCCGCGCCGAAGACCATGCGAAAACCCACCGCGAAAGCTACGATATATGCACCGCCCGCGCCGTGGCAAGCATGGACAAGCTTGCGGAATACGCACTACCGCTAGTGAAAAAAGGTGGCATATTTCTCGCAATGAAAGGCCCCGAAATCTCAGAAGAACTGGATAAAGCAAAGCCTGCCATAAAAAAACACCGCGGGCAAATTGAAAAATTTGACATTGTTCAACTCACAGAAGGGTTGAATCATTCCATTATCGTAATCGGAAAAGTATGATAAAATGCGACCGATACTAATTAAAAAGGAAAGAGGAATGAACATGAAAAAAACTGCAAAAATTTTGATGGTGTTTGTGCTTTTCAGTTTAACTTTTATGACGATAAAAGTTAACGCGCTTGAACCACCGTTGCCGGACTCTATACCGGTGTCTAACAGAGCGGAATTGGATGCGATGCGCAACATATGCCGCATTACTAACAGAAACGGGAATTTCCACTTAGTCAACGACATTGACCTTTCCGATGGAGCCTGGACACCCATACAGGGTGCGGCCAGTGAGTTTGACGGTACATTTGACGGACAGGGATTTGTTATACGCAACCTATCGGTTACTCGTGGTAATTCTAATAATAATGCAGGCCTGTTTGCGCAAACAAGCAACAATACGGTTATAAAAAATCTTGGTTTGGAAAATGTTAATATTGACATAAAAGTAGACAGCGGGCCAACTGTATCAGTGGGCGCGATTGTCGGTTTAAACAATGGAACAATAACAAATTCTTTTGTGACAGGGACTGTTTCAGGTGATTCTACCGGAACAGATGCGTACGCAGGCGGTATTGCCGGCAGTAACAACGGCACAATAAGTGACAGTTTCAGTGATGCAGCCGTTATCGTTTCGTCACGCGGAAGTGCCTCTGCCGGCGGAATTGTAGGCGATAACAGCGGTTCAATCAGGAACAGTTACAACACAGGCTCTGTAAATGTAAGAAGAGGAATGGCTGTTGGGGGAGTAGTCGGCGTTAATCGTGACGCAGGCGTAATTCTCAATGCATTTTGGAATTCGGACAGTCTCCAGGAAAGAATCGGAAACCAAATTCCCCTTGAGCAAAAGCAAGGTATAGGTCAAGGCACAGGAGACACAACGGGTATTTCTACGACGCAAATGCAAGTCGCTTTCTATTTCACCGAATGGAATTTTGAAACCGTTTGGGAACACGTCACCGGTGTAAACAATGGCCTGCCCGTATTGCGCGTCTTTCGCAATGTACCCGCTCCGGTGCCTACGCCTACGCCTCGGCCTGTGTTGCCGCCTGCCGGAGAACACATAAATGTAGTCATAAACAACAAGGTTCATGTCTTTGATGTACCCCCGCAAATAATAAACGGACGTACTATGTTGCCCCTTCGTGCTATAGGCGAAGCTCTTGGTATGACTGTTAATTTTGACCCGGCAACAAACACCGCAATTCTAGCCACTCCGGTCGCAAACATCACCCATGTAATTCACAGCAACCAAATCAACGTAAACGGCACACTGCAAACCTTTGACGTAACTTCAACCATATACGAAGGCCGTACTTTGGTTCCCATACGAATGCTTGCCGAAGCCATAGATGCGGAAGTAGAATGGGATACCGCAACAAGAACGGCAATAATCACCTACTCCACAGAGTAATCATCAAAATACCCGCGGACCAAAATAACAGGCGTACCTTTATCGCCGCTTCCGCCGACCAAGTCGCAGAGACTGCCGACAAGGTCGGCGTAAACGCGCGGTGTTGTTCCTTCGCTATACGCATCGGGAGCGGCATTTTTTTCTTTTATCATCTTGGTTACGGCTTCGCGTTTTTCGTCACCACGAAGACTGCCAAAAACAGTATCAGCCGCCAGTTTCATTTTTATTTCCGTGGGCTTTTGCCCGAGACGTTCCGTATAACCGGGCGAAACTACGGGGTCTGCAAGCTCCCATATGCCGCAAACGGGGTCTTTAAACGCGCCGTCGCCGTAAACCATTACTTCGGGCGATATGCCTGTTTTTTCCCTAAAACCAGCCTGCACCGCGTTTACAAATTCTTGGGATTTATTCGGGAAAAGTTTTAGCGTGTCGTCAGTGGAAAGATTCGAGCCAAGTACGCCGTACAAAGAATTGAATCCGCTTCCGTTTACGCTTTCGCTTAAAATATCCGAAAGTGTGAAAACCTTTTCCGCACCCGCTTTTAAAAGCCTTTCGCGTGTTCTGTTGCGGTTATGGATTTCCGCCACAAGTACATTTTTTGTATACTTTAAGATATCGCGCGGGTCGTTTGAAAAATACACGCTAATATTTTCGTTCACGTTCTCGTAAATCTCCACATAGTCCATGCCGGTGAAAGTGTGTTTGTATTTGCCCGCAACAGCTTGAAATTCCTTCGCCGTAACCGATTTCCCCGCAAGTTTGTCGGTAATTTCGTCAAGCAAATCTATATCAATTATCGGGTTTCCGACTTCATCGTGAGGATAACTTAGCAATACATGAACCTTTTTTGCTCCAAGCGCGACACCTTTTAATATATTCAAAAAACGATTGCGCGACAAAATAGGGTATACAAGCCCAATCTCCGTGTCCCCGAATTTCGCACGGATATCGCTTGCGATATCTGAAATTTTGGCGAAATTACCTTCAGATTTCGCAACAATTGCTTCCGTTACGGCTATAATATCGTTTTTGTCAAGCTTTTTGCCATCCGAGTCAATTACCCTTAAAACATTTTCGATAATAATTTCAACCAAATCTTCACCCGGGCTAATTATCGGAAGCCGGATTCCTGATGCAATAGTGCCTGTTAAACGCATAATTTTCGCTCCTTGTTGTTTTGATTTAAGAAAGGTATTGACAAAGTGCATGATTACTTTATAATTTCATTTGCTTACGCTAACGTAGCTCAGGTGATAGAGCAATTGATTCGTAATCAATAGGTCGGGGGTTTGAGTCCCCCCGTTAGCTCTCGATTTAACAAGGCTTCCGATGTTTTAATGGAAGCCTTTTGTATTAATTTACTAAGTATTTGACTAAATTGTGTCTACTATTGTTAGTATCCGATTTTCTATTTTAGGGTCATATTTCGGCTCTGTCAACCAATGCATTTACAAAAATGATGCGCTAGGAAATTTTTATATTCATCGTAAACGGTTAATGTGTCGGTAAGTTCCAAGATATTGTCTCCTATGATTTCAATTGCTTTTTCATTGATGTTATCCGCAAGAATTTCAAGCATTAAACCTTTGCTGTCGGCAAAGGTTTTTATTTTATTAATATCATCATTTTCGGAGAGAATCATTTTCAATGCGGCGAGTTCAGCATCTGATAACTGCGAGAAAAACTGTGCCCAAACATCCCCAAGCTCAGGGACCGGTTGTTCCTTTAAACCGGAATTGTCCGCACATGCAACCCGGGGCAAAGGGGTTTCATCCTCAACAATAAGTTTTTCCGTAATGTCTTCCGCTTCTACGCGGATTCTTTCTAAATTTTTCCGGTCTATGTTTACAATGATACGATTTTTTTCTGTGAAAAATTCTGCAATAGATTTTTCAATTACGTTTTCTATTTCGCGAACGGTAACACCCATTCCGCCAAGTGCCGCGCTTGCTTTAAGCAAAGTTGACGGGTCGGCGGTTATTTTTGTTTTGAAATCTGCAACCGCTCGTACTTGGGCTTCGGTTTTTCTTATTATAAACGCCGCCAACTCTTTTTTATGTGCGTAGGGCGCGGTATGAAATGTCAGCCATTCATTGTTTTCGCATATAAAAATTTCCCCGCCGGGGAGTTCAATCTGCCTGTCTTTCTGACGCAACCACCGGTGAAATAATGCCCGCCGAAACGGAAACCACGGGATTTGTTGGTTGCCGGTGTGAACAAATAAATCTTTTACGCAGATACCCTTTTCCGCGCATAACGCCGCAAGTCCGCGACCGACGGCTTTAAAACAGTCATCCAAGAGTTTTGTGTTTTCCGCGCTTTCTGTGTAAAATTTTGATTTGCTTACATCGTAGGCGGAAATTTTATTCCACACGGAAACCTCTGCGTCTCCATCAAATAAAAACAAATCGCTATAAAATTCGCTCATATTATGTTCAGTAACGAATTCCGTAAAACTGTGCGGCAATTCGTAATAAACATGAAAATCCTTCAACCATTCGGGTAAATACTCATCAAGCACAAGGAATTTTTTTGAATACGCCCCTCGTAGCGCCCAAAGCCCCACCAAAGATTTAACGGGGCTTTCTTCGCCGATACACGCAAGAAGTTCATATATATACAAAAAAATATACGACAAACTCGTATCCAAAAATTCGCCGCGCCGTACCGCCGCCCGCCAAGTAAAATAAGTGCGCAGCCGCTCATAACCCATTCGCTGATAACACGGGCAGTGCATGGAAAATTCTGCAAAACTTTCGTAGTTGTCCGTGAAATTTTCCATGAACTTCGCCTGTTTATAGAAAAGACGCGCATCATTCCATGTGTATGGGTTGTCTGAAGCCATGCCCCGCATATCATAAAATTTTTGACGGACAGGGTCTGTCGCGCCGCCCACTATTTGTGCATTAGGCGAAACAGTTTTCCGCTCAGACGGAGCTTCGGATATTTCAATTTCCGCGAAAATGTCCATTTTTTTCACCTGTGTTACATTTTAGCACTGTTTTTCCCTGCTTACAAGAAACGTGATATAATACGCAAGGGTGAAAATAGTGAAAAACGGCAATGCGTACATTATGGTAGTTGTTGCGTCGTTGGCAGTGCTGACACTTGTTTTAGCGGTACTTACAATTACGGCAACAAGCAGAAATATTACGGCGAGTTACGAAAATTTTTTCGGACTTTACGACATTGCGGTTACGGGAAACGAGCAAATATTTTATTTTATGGAAGAAAAATTTTTTGAACAACGCACAGCAGCACTTGCGTTGTCAGAAGCAAACGGAACTACATTTGTTAATGAAATTACAAAACTTTTGCGTAACGAGCTTGATAATGCATTTGAGCTTATTTATTTTGAATATCATCGGCATGAGTGGGGACTTATTGTGGAATTCTCAGATTTGCCCGCAAGCGATTATACTTTAAGTGATGATTTCCGGGCGGTCACAACCGTTCGCGACAGACAGGGCGGCGGATTTTACATAGAAACAAGTATCCGTAAATATATAAACAATGTTGCGGGACATGAAACCGTGGTTCGTTCGCGTATAAATTTTCTTGACGATTATGCTGTTGAAATGGTAGAGTTGTTGAGAATCTAAGAATAGTTCTTAGGAGATAGAAAAATGCTTGCGCCTGATTATTATTATGAATCGGTTTTTAAAATTCCATATGACGAATTGTGGAAGAAGAATATACGCGGTTTGATTTTTGATATAGACAATACTTTAACGCGCTTCGATGAAAAACAACCGTCGGCAAAAGTAGTCGCGCTGTTAAACAGGCTTGAACGTATGGGCTTTCGAATTTGTCTGTGTACGAACAACACAAACAGGCGTCTTGGTCATTTTAGCGAAAATTTGAATTATCCCGGAATCGCGAACTCGATAAAACCGTTTACACGCGGGCTTCGTTACGCGATGAAAACAATGGGAACAAAACCGGCGCACACCGTCATTATCGGCGACCAGCTTCTTTCGGATATTTGGGCGGGAAAAAATGCGAAAATTACCACAATTTTAGTAAAACCCATTTCAGAAAAAGATTTTATTTTGGTAAAACTAAAAAGAGTTGTAGAGCGTTTAATTCTTAAAAAATATTTTGAAAGTTTAAAATGAAAAAAAACGGCGGACTCACGCTTCTTGAGTTAACCGTAACAATGGCTGTTTTAATGGTAGTTGTTGGCGTGGTTTTAATCGGAACGCGCGGGGATAATAACGACTATCGCGCACTTCACAACGCCGCTCTTGTGCTTCAATCAGATTTACGGTACGCGCAACGCAGAGCTGTTACGGAAGGTAGGCGAATAGGAATTCAATTTGACCCTGTAAACAATCGTTACAGCATTATAACCATCGAACCCGAATTTCAAACTTTCCGCATCGTTTCCTTTGCGGACGGAATTGAACTTATTCATACGACTCATCAAGGCGAAAGGGTTATGTATCAGCCCCGCGGAACCGGAAACCCCGGAACGGTAATTCTGCGAAATGGACAGCATTCGCAAAGGATTACAACAACTTTAAGCGGCGGACAAGTCAGGACTTATGAAATAATTTCCGAATAGACGGAGGTAAAAATGGAACTTGGAATGAGAAATTACATGGAGGATATTATTCGCAGTAAAATGCCGAGCGTTTTAAAAAATATGCCGGACATTTGCCGTTGCGAACGTTGCGAGATGGACAGGCTCGCATTCGCACTGAACAACAGTCCACCGAAATATGTTGTCACATCAAAAGGCAAACTTTATGCAAAATTAAATATTCTGCAAGGACAGTTTGAAGTGGATGTTATCCGCGCAATCACAGACGCGGCGGTGCGCGTAGACAAACAACCCCGCCACGATGAAGATGATTTCTAGGAGGATTATTTATGATTTCAGCAGGTGATTTTAAAAACGGACTTACAATTGAATTAGAAGGCGGCATTTTTATTATCACAGATTTTCAGCATGTAAAGCCGGGGAAGGGCGCGGCGTTTGTGCGTTCTACTTTGAAAAATTTGGAAACAGGCTCAACTGTTGAGCGCACTTTTCGCCCAAGTGAAAAAATGCCCCGCGCGCACATAGACCGCCGCGATTTACAATACTTATACAACGACGGCACGCTGTACTATTTCATGGACAACGAAACATTCGAGCAACTTGAAATAAACGCCGCCGATATCGGTGATTCACTCACCTTCGTAAAAGAAAACGATACGGTTCAGGTTCTCATGCACAACGGACGCATTTTCGGCATAGAGCCGCCGCTTTTTGTTGAACTCGAAATAACCGAAACCGAACCGGGCTTCAAAGGCGACACCGCGCAAGGTGCCACAAAACCCGCAACCGTAGAAACCGGCGCCATCGTTAAAGTTCCGCTTTTCGTCAGCACCGGCGAAAAAATTAAAATAGATACCCGCACGGGCGAATATTTAGGCCGCGCTTAATTTTCGCGAAATTTCCAGTATACAATTTCTCTCCGTGTTAATAATAGCATTGTAGCTTTTGATATATGCTACGAAACATGAACGAGGGGAGAAGATTAGTTGTGTCTAGGAATAGAAGTGCAGTTCCCGAAGCTAGAGCTGCTTTAGACGCTTTCAAATATGAAGTTGCAAGCGAAATAGGCGTGCCGCTTTCTAAAGGATACAATGGCGACCTCACATCTTACCAAAACGGTTCCGTTGGGGGCTACATGGTTAAAAAGATGATTGAAGCGCAAGAACGCCAAATGGCAGGTAAGTAACAAGACATAAAAAGGAAAGAAGGCGAGAGAAATCTCGCCTTCTTCCCTATAGTATGAGTTCTTTTAACGTGGTAATTAACCGCTCAACATCCCTGCGGTTTGTTGCGAAGATTATTTCGTTGCCGTCTATGCTTACGGCTAGGAAATTTGCATTGTGATTGTATAAGAGAATTTTTGTATCGGGGTTTTGAATTCGGTGGTGTGTGATTATAATTTCAGGGGGCTCGATTGGTATGCGGGGTTCAATTACGGCATCGGCGCGAAGACTTATTATTTGGATGAAAATTCGCCGAAAGGATTCGGAATCTACCGGGATTCCGTTAATTGTTGGTGAGATTTCGTAGGTTTCGCGAGTGTGATTCATTGTTAGCATGAAGATGTTTTCTGTGGTTTCGATTGTTACGTGTTCAACATCGGCAATTGGAACCAGCGCAAGGGAACGCTCTGTGATATCAAGGGCTTGTAAGCCTTTTAGGCTTTGTACGTGGTGTGCTTCGGTGATGAAAACATGCGGTCGGTCGGCAAGTTTTATATAAATAAATTCCTCTCCATCGCGGGTGAATGTATCGCCGAAAATAAAATGAATATCATTAAACACAAATTCAATCGCCGGATTTTCCAATCCGAATGGAGCCAAATCTTCGGGGTGAAGCTCCGCAAGTTCAAGCAGCTGCAACTGCGACATCGGGTGAATTACATATTCAATTAAACGCGAATGGCTTAAAGAAATTCCCGCAAGAGGTTCGTGCATAATTAATTGTTCGCCACCAACCTCTTGCATACCTTCAAGCGTGGGCGTGTCATTGCCTTCGCGTAGCCCCAAAACAAGCGGCATCGCGTCGCGTTCCGCAATCCTAATATAGATGGCATCGTGCGCACTGATTGGCGGAAGCGACATTTCCAGCATATCTCCAACTCCGAGCATTAATTTCTGCGCAACGGATTCGCAAATTAAATAAACTGCCGGGTCGTCGTCGAGTATAAAAAAATATCGCAGACGGTTTGCGGTTGCGCTTCCCAGCTTAAAAATGTGGCGACTTCCGTCGTGATAAACCGCTTCGGCAATCAAAAGCGGCGGGTCTAGCCCGAACTGCGAAAGCTCAAGCTCCTCCCTGTTTTCATGTGCAATCCACTGCGCAAAAAGCCACCACGAAGCGTGCGCCTTGTCACGCATACGCCGCTGCGAAAGAATATATCCGCGTGAATCGGAATACTCCCATTTATCCGGATACGCGGTTAAATATGTTCTGTTTCCTTCGTAGTAAAAAGAAATTTCCGCAACATCCGCTCGTTCGCGATTAACAAGACGAATAGACGGAATTGGATTAAAAGACGAACTTGGATTATTTTCCTTGAATAATTCCTGTGAGCGGCGAACTTCTGAAAAATAAAAACCTATCATTAGAAGGGCTACAGTCAAAGTTATGCCCAAGGTTAAAAGGTGTTGTGTCTTTTTGCTCATGTAACAATTTGACCCCTATCCAGCTTTTTCAACAACGCCGTAAGTGGAATAATTAGAGTTGCTGCCGCGAAATTTCCTATTGCGTGAATTACATCAAAGGGCAAGCCCGCAGCAATCCATGCGAGCATTCCTTGAAAGCTTAGCCGAAAAAAAAACGCGTGTGCAGGTGCGTACAGCGTACCAAAAGAAAGCCCGTGCAATGCGCATAAAACCATGTAAAGCGGAGCTTGTACTTTGAGTGGTAAATTTACTTTTCCGGCAATCATGAACGTAAACCAAAGCGGCAACCACACATATAAATACGGCATCCACCAAATAGAAAAACCCCAATATACGCCGTCGAGAAGGACGAAAACATAAATCGGGATTAACGCGCGGGTGCGGTATGTTATAGTAATCGACGCGATAAAAAGCCCTAAAACGTGTACGTTTGGAATCATCGCCATTAAAAGGCGCGACATAAACATAATCGCGCCAAGCATTGCAAAAATTGTTAAATCCCGAACCGACAGCTTACCTTGTAAAGACAAGCGCATATGCTGTCCCCTCTTCAATATAGGTTGAGTCAACGCCACTTGTCGCAAATTCGCCGTCTATATAAAACGCCCACCATGAACGGTCAGCGTTATAATCCGCTGTTACGCCGTTAACAGTTGTTACCATCAGCCCCATCGAAGATTCTTCACCCTCGATAAGCCCAAGCGACAACAACGCCGCGCCGACTGTGGTTTCATCGGTGCTTACGTTCCACACGATTAAGTTATTTTCATCGTCTGTAACCTCAAGTCGAAATGTGGTTTCGCCATGACCTGTTTCAAAGGTTACGATTGGTTCGACAGTTGCGTTGACATTATTGACATAGTCGTCGTAACCGCATCCGGCAAATACAATCAGTGTGAACGCGAGTAAAGTCAAAAAAATTTTCATCTTCACTACTCCTCTCTTGTATATTAGAAATACTGGTAGTAATCTGTTTTAATCATACCGTTAAAAAGCTTGCGCTTTGCGCGGGCATTTTTTTTGTACGCTGTTTCGAAAAATTCATCGGGGGTTATTACATACACATTCCATTTTGTCGGATTGAAAATGCGCCCAAGTTCGGCGTACAGGGCTTCGGCTTCTTTTATTTTACCCAAGCGTTCGCCGTAGGGCGGGTTGATTATCGCAATGCCCGTTTCACCGGGAAGAATTGTTTCTTTCACAGCACGGTTCTCGAAAATTATGCAGTCGTCAACGCCCGCAAGCTCAGCGTTTGCTTTTGCCAATTCCACTGCAGCAGGATCAATATCGGCGGCGTATATTACGGGTTCGGCGTCCGTCCGGATTTTTGAATACGCGGCGGCACGTTCGTCCTTCCATATTTTTTGCGGAATCCGCTGCCATTTTTCGCAAGCAAATTTACGCGCCAGTCCGGGCGCAATGTTTTTAGCCATTAACGCGGCTTCTATGGGCAAAGTTCCGCTTCCGCAACATGGGTCTAAAAACGGTTTTTTGCCGTTGTAACGCGAAATCTCTATTAACGCCGCTGCCATTGTTTCTTTCATTGGCGCGCGGGTTGCGCGGGCGCGGTAACCCCGTTTGTGCAGTCCGTTACCCGCGCCTGTTGTGTCAATCGTAAGCGTTACGACATCTTTCAAAATCGCGGCTTGAATTGTAAATTCCGCGCCCGTCTCTTTGAACCATTCGATTTTATATTTTTGCCGCAGTTTTTCCACAACGGCTTTTTTTACTATTGACTGAACGTCGGGAACGCTATATAAGCCCGAACGTACACTCTTGCCTGTAACGGTAAATTTTCCGTCGGCGGGAATCCATTCTTCCCACGGAAGGGCTTTTGTTTTTTCAAATAATTCGTCAAAAGTTGTGGCGGTGAATTCCCCCATTTTTAATAAAACCCTGTCGGCGGAACGCAACCACAAATTCGCACGGGCTATGCCTTCGTGCAAATTCTCCGACGTGAATTCGACCTTCGCGTCAAGACATTTTATATCGGAAAAATTTAACGCGGCAACTTCGCGCTTTACAACCGCCTCCAAACCGAACGCGGCTGTTGCAATTAAGCTTAACATTTTCATTTCCTCAAAACCTGTGCATTCATAGAATTAATACATTTGTTCAAGTCTTCGGTTTGACGGTTTAATTCTTCGCGTTTAAAGTTATAAACGGCTTGGGTTATTTTTTTATTTGTAAAGTCGGCAATTAGAACCGCGCCTAATTTTGTCAATTCAAATTGCCATGCTTGGCAGTATTTTCTTGCTTCATCGCGGCCTTTTTTAGCTTCCATGTTGTAACCTGCCACAGAGCGTGCCATAAATGTCTCTCCTTACCTGTTTCTCCATCCGGTTGGGTCATAAATTGCCCAAAAAGCCGGTTTTGGATTATAGAACCTGTCAAAATGGGCTGCGGCATCCGAGCCTCGCCAGCTTGTTGCGTCTTCGCGCCCCCAAATTGTTACGCGGTCTATATAATCGGCGAATTCTTCATACCACGTGAAAAGCTGCGCATACATTTCGGCTTGACGTTCGGCTTGTTCGACAGTCATTGTGAACGGCGCCGGAACTACATTGCCAAAATGAATATCCAATTCGGTAACATGAATTCTTGCGCCTGTTTGAACGAAACGCTCTATTGCGTCGCGTACATTATCAATGTTTGTGGCATGATTATAATGCGCCTGCATTCCTATTACTTCTATTAATAAACGCCCGTAATCCGGATGCTCCGGGTTGCCGTATGCCGGATTATTTTCCGCATCGTTATGCCAGCGTTCGTTTAATTCTTCCGTCATGTCCGCCATCGCGTTACGCTTGCGCGGTGCTTCTTCATTGAAATCGTTGTATATAAGAAACGCGGAAGGCGCGTAACGGCGCGCAAAAACGAATGCGTAATAAATATAATCGTATCCGCGTTCGCCCGCGTCAAAATCCGCGCCATTTGCAAACGCGTGATACCACGGCACATTATTACGCAGGGCGCGCTGCCATGTGTTCGGTTCGTAAATGGGGCTTCCTTCGGGCCTGTTAGTTACTATATTCGGGCCGCCGCCATCTGTGAATGCTTCGTTTACAACGTCCCACGCATGAACGCGCCCTTCAAAAGAGCCCGCGTATTGCTCGATAAACCAACGCAAATTTTCTTTTGCTTCTTCGCGCGTTAAAGGCGCGCCTGTTTGCGGGTTGTGATACAGCCACGGCGAAGATTGCGAATGCCACACAAGCGCGTGACCCACCATATAAAGCTCGTTTTCTTCCGCGAAATCAACGACGGCACGCGCGCCGTCAAGATTTAACGCGGCGGGACGCGAACGCTGATTAGGGCCGCCCGAAACCGAATCCACTTTCATAACGTTCTCAGCCGTAACCGCGTTATAGTGATGCAAAAACATTTCTATTACACCGCGCGGGTTTTCCCTGATTTGCTGAGGCTCAATTATATTTCCAACAATAAAATAATCCGCGTAACGCTCCGCAAGCGACGGCAAAGTCAAATCCCATTCCGGCGTAGATGGCCGCGGGGCATTAGGATCTGCCGTGGCGGTCATTACAAGTGCGGAACCTGCTTCAAAAAACGGTTCTTTTCTTCCGTCCTCGAAATTATATTTCGCAATCACTTCGCCGGAAAGCGAAACCGTAAAATTATCAATATAGAAAGTTGTGTTCGCATTTGCGTTTGGTCCGCTGACATGTTTTACTAATTCAAGGTTATCGGGAACGCCATCGAAAGTTAAATCCAATTCTCCCGTAAGCGTATGCCATTTCATTTCGGATTCAGTATTAAAAATTTCAGACACCACAACATGCTGCCATAAAGGCCCGCCCGTTTGCAATAAAAGCCTGACAGGGACATCGCTCTGCGTTACGGGAGTAAAAAGCTCAAAAGAAATTTCATATATATTCCCGCGCTGAAGCCCCAGCATCATAGCCGGAATCCCCACGCCGTCCCACTGTGTATTTCCCATTGTTTCAACTCTTAGCGAAATACTTCCCTCCGCCGGAACAAATTCCGGAATGGGGCGTGGGGTTGGCTCCGGCGGTTCGGGTGTTGCCGTCGGTTCGGGAACTTCCTGGTCGCCGCCAATGTCTTCAATTATCGCGGGTATTTCGGAATTTACATAAGAATCGTTTTCTTCTCCGCCATTGTTGCCTTTGTCACCGCAAGCAGCAACAAGCAAAAAAATAAACATCAACAAAACCAAAATTCGCCCGTCAAAAATTTTATTGCGCATAAAACTCTCCTCACAAGTTTATTTCCTAAGAATTTTTCTTAGGAATTATACACCATTTCGGAATCTTTGTCGCGTTCTTTACATCTTTTACTGCGCAAGAACTTTCCGCTTACGAATAAACAATTTTAAAATTTCCACCGCAACAACTTGGAAGAGCGCGAGTGATATCATAATAATCCAGTGAATTCCGCTGACCGGAACGATATTGAAAATGTCCATAAGCGGCGGGAATACTGCAACAAAAAACGTAAACAAAACTACGCCGATAACCGCGTAAAAAACACCTTTGTTGCTTAAAAAGCCCGCCGTGAAAATGGATTGTTGAGTTCTTGTGTTAAAAGTATCTATTGACGAAGCCCAACTTAAAACAATAAACGCCATTGTCGTTCCTACCGCGAAGTTTCCGCCGTTTTGTAATGCCTCCAAAGTCCACGCGCCGCACCACGGAACATATAAAATATCGCCGGGCGACGCAGGAATAATTTGCACATACGAGCCGATTAAAAACGCGCTAAGTGTAATAATTGAAAAAGTAATTGCGCGAACGGTAATAAATAACCCTACGTTATGCGCGAAAACGCCCGAATTTTTCGGAAGAGGTTTGCGTTTCATTACGCCGGGTTCGGGCATTTCAAACGCGAGAAAAAAGCCCGGTATTCCGTCGGAAATTACATTGATTAGCAGTATTTGCAACGCGGTAATCGTGGTAACGCCAAGCGTTAACATTCCGAAAAGCAACACGAAAATTTCCGCAAAATTCACACCCAAGAGAAACTGAATTGTTTTTCGGATATTATCATACGAAGTTCGCCCCTCGGAAATTGCATCAACGATTGTGGCAAAGTTATCGTCGGTGATAATCATGTCTGCCGCGTTTTTTGAAACTTCTGTACCGGTAATTCCCATTGCTGCGCCAACGTCGGCTGCTTTAAGTGCGGGCGCATCATTTACGCCGTCGCCCGTCATTGCGATAACTTCGTTGTGTTCTTGCCACGCGTGAACAATCCGCAATTTATCTTCGGGACTTACCCGCGCATAAACCGAAATTCCGCGCACTTGCGAAATTAAATCGCTTTCGCTCATTGCCGATAGTTCCGCGCCGGTTATGGCACGGTCGCCCTCTTCGTAAATTCCGATTTCTTTTGCGATTGCTTTCGCGGTGACAATATGGTCGCCCGTTATCATTACAGTTTTGATGCCGGCTTCTTTTGCGCGCGCAACAGCCGCCGCGCTTTCGGGACGGGGCGGGTCAATCATTCCAACCATGCCACGGAATTCCTGTTCGCATTCAAGGGCTTCTATGCTTAAATCCGTGGGTTTCGTATCGAATTTTTTTACGGAAATCGCAATAACACGCAACGCTTTTTCCGCGAAAGAATCGTGAATTTGTTTTGCTTTTTTGTGAAGTTCAGGATATTTTTTCCAATCTACAGGAATTCGGTCGAACGCGCCTTTTGTTACTGCGATATAACCTTCTTCAGTGCGGTGAACCGTCGTCATTCGCTTGCGTCCCGAATCAAACGGAAGCTCGTGTACGCGTGGATATTCGCGTTCCGCCAGAACGCGGTCAAGCCCGATTTGGTGCAACAAACGAATTATTGCAATTTCTGTGGGGTCGCCGATTGCGGTTTCTGTTTCGTAATTTTTGCCGTCGATGTTTTCATCGTGCGGAAAAATCGTTGCGTTACTGCACGAAGCTAAAAGTCCGACAAGTTTTTTTTGGTTGGAGTTGAATTCTTCTTTTGTGGAAATCGGTTCGTGGTCAACATGCCAAACCTGTTGAATTTTCATTTGATTAAGCGTAAGCGTTCCCGTTTTATCGGAACAAATTACGGAAGTGTTTCCGATTGTTTCGATTGCGGGAATTCGGCGAATAATCGCTTTTTTTGAAACAATATTAAAAACGCCGTACGAAAGAATCATCGTAACGATAATCGGCAAAGTTTCGGGAACGGCGGCAACCCCAAGCGCAACCGCAAGAAGCAGCATTTCAATCGCGTCATTTCCCCAAAGTAAAAAGCCTACGAGAAACATTACCAAACCGCTTAAAAGCGCGATTAATGAAATGCGTTTCGCAAGTTGCTGTAAGCGAATTTGCAGCGGCGTAAGCATTTTTTTTGTTGAATTTAACAAGCGCGCAATTTTTCCCATTTCTGTGTCCATTGCCGTTGCAACAACAACGGCAGTTGCGCGTCCGCTCGTTACCAAACATCCCGAATACACCATGTTAATTCTGTCGCCCAACGGAATCGTTTCGGAAATTTCTATGGTTGGATCTTTCTCTACGGGTTGACTTTCGCCCGTAAGCGCGGCTTCGTCAACCTGCAAAGAGCTTGCTTCGATTAACCGCGAATCCGCCGTGATAACATCGCCCGTATTTAATTCCACGATATCGCCCGGCACAAGTTGATTTGCTTCGATAATTTGTTTTTTTCCGTCACGAATTACCGTTGTTTTGAACGCGTTCATTTTTTTCAAGGCTTCGAGAGCTTTTTCCGCCTTACTTTCCTGATATAACCCTAAAACTACATTTATTATTACAATTGACAAAATTATTAAAACTTTTACCCAATCGGTCGCGCTTCCGTAACCACCGTCCTGCGAATTCAAAACTGCGGCAACGGACGCAATTATCGACGCAAATATCAATATCATCGTAGGAATTTCTAATAAATGATGTAAAATTTTTTGAAAAAGCGTTTCTTTTTTTTCCTCTTCAAATTCGTTAAGCCCGTATTTTTGAATTCGTGTAAGCACATCTGATTCACTTAAACCAAGTTTTGCGTTTGTTTTTAATGATTCAATTATGTCGTTTATGTTTTCTTTTACCCATCTCATAATTCCGCCTCCGTATATAAAAAAATCATACTGCCAGAAAACAGCATATACACTAATTACTCTACCATTTTTTGTAGGTGCTTGCAAATTTGGAAATGGAACTCATAACAAAGTCATGGAATACATTAATAAGAGTAAAAATGAAAAGTAAAGGGTTGATGGCATGGAAAGCAATAACACAAAAAGACCTGATTTCACAAGAGGAACCAAGAACAGGGATTGGTGGCCTAATCAACTGGATTTAACCGTGTTACATCAAAATTCCAATTTAAGCAATCCAATGACGGATGCTTTTAATTACAGGGAAGAATTTAAGACCCTTGACCTGCAAGCGGTAAAAAACGATATCTATGCCCTCATGAAAAATTCACAAGCATGGTGGCCCGCAGATTATGGTAATTATGGGCCATTTTTTATAAGGATGGCATGGCACAGTGCCGGAACATACCGCACAATGGACGGACGGGGCGGTGCGAGAGACGGTACACAAAGATTTCCTCCATTAAATAGTTGGCCGGATAATGTAAATTTAGATAAAGCCAGAAGATTGTTATGGCCTATCAAGAAAAAATACGGCAAAAAAATATCTTGGGCCGACCTTATGATATTAGCCGGCAACTGCGCCATTGAATCAATGGGATGTAAATTAATTGGATTCGCCGGCGGACGTGAAGATGTATGGGAGCCGCAAGAGGACATATATTGGGGGTCTGAATCAAAATGGCTGGACGGCGAAGACAGATATTCAAACGGAAGACAACTTGACAGCCCTTTGGCGGCAGTACAAATGGGTTTGATTTATGTAAACCCGGAAGGCCCGGACGGGCAGCCAATACCTGTTAAAGCCGCAATTGATGTCCGGGAAACATTTGCTCGTATGGCCATGAACGACGAGGAAACCGTTGCATTGATTGCAGGAGGTCATACATTTGGGAAGGCGCATGGCGCGGCACCGGCAACATATGTAGGCCCCGAACCGGAAGGCGCTCCCATCGAACAGCAGGGCTTAGGCTGGCTAAGCACTTTCGGCACGGGCAATGCCGGTGATACGATTGGAAGCGGAATAGAAGGTGCATGGAAACCAAACCCGACACAATGGGATATGGGTTATTTGAAAGTGATGCTCAAGTACGACTGGGAACTAACCAAAAGCCCTGCGGGCGCACACATTTGGCTAGCAAAAGATTGTGACGATGAAGATATGGTTGTGGACGCGCACGACCCTAATAAAAAACACCGTCCCATGATGACAACAGCCGATTTATCTATTAAATATGACCCTGTCTATGAGAAGATTGCGAGACATTATTATGCCAACCCGAAATTGTTTGCGGATGCGTTTACCAAAGCATGGTTTAAACTCACCCACAGGGATATGGGGCCTACTTCATTATATCTGGGAAATGATATACCCAAAAAAGAATTTTTATGGCAAGACATTATTCCAAAAAATGCAGGATATGTCCTGCATGACTGTGATATCAAGGAATTGAAAGCAATTATAGCAGCATCCGGTTTAACTGTTTCCCCGTTAATTAGTACCGCATGGGCAAGCGCAGCTACCTTTAGAGGTTCAGACCGGAGAGGCGGAGCCAATGGCTCCCGTATCAGGTTAGAACCACAGATTTCTTGGGAAGTAAATCAACCTGTGCAATTAAAAACTGTATTAAACATTTACGAGCAAATCCAGCATGAATTTTGTACAAAAAGAAAATATGTATCCATTGCGGATTTAATCGTTTTGGGCGGTGCCGTGGGTATTGAAATCGCAGCAAAAAATGCAGGTTTCAAAGTCAGCGTTCCGTTTGCGCAGGGAAGAATGGATGCTTCACAAGAGCAAACAGATATCCAATCCTTTAGTGTACTGGAACCGATTCATGACGGTTTCAGGAACTATTTACAGAGAAATTTTTCAACACTGCCGGAGGAACTGTTGATTGATAAAGCACAACTGCTAACCCTGACAGCACCGGAAATGACTGTGCTGCTTGGCGGTCTAAGAGTCTTAGGCAACAACTATGGCCATTCCATGCATGGAGTATTAACTGATTCGCCGGGAGCATTGACCAATGATTTCTTTATCAATCTTCTGGACATGGCTATCGAGTGGAAACCTACCAATGACGCAAATATGTTCATTGGCATCGACAGAAAGACCGGTAATCAAAAGTGGACGGCAACAAGGGTAGACTTGATTTTTGGCTCAAACTCGCAACTAAGAGCCATTGCAGAGGTTTACGCAAGTGATGATGCAAAGGACAAATTTGTGAATGATTTTATTACAGCATGGAATAAAGTTATGAATGCTGATAGGTTTGACCTACTGGGGTAACTCTTATGAAAATAAAAAATCTGTTATTGGTCGTTTTGGGCGTTGTTTCATTAATATTGGGTCTGGTAGGCATTATTTTGCCGGTATTGCCTACCACTCCCTTTGTTTTGCTATCAGCTGCTTGTTTTTCAACAAGCAACAAGAAACTCGACGATTGGCTACGTCGAAGCCGTATATTCGCCCCTTTCATTGAAAATTACCGCACAGGTCAAGGTATCAGCAGATTGCATAAAATCGGCAGTATAACCTTTCTTTGGACAGGTTTGATTATTTCTATGTTAATCACGAGAACAACTTTTATTTTTGCCACTTTGAGTATAGTAGGGATAGGTGTCACCGTTCATCTTTTGATGATTAAAACGAAAAAAAAGGACGCTTAAAAGTAAGCGTCAAGGACTAGATAATGGTGACGACATTCACCTTCTTTTATTTTCAGTTTTTTGATTTTTTAAGTAAAGCCGGAGTCACGTGCCTCCGGCGGGTTGCCGCAACGCGCATAAAAGGTGCATGCTTAGGTAGCGAAGCCGAGCTGGTACCGGAGCCCGGTGCGCTACCCCCTTATATTTGCGTACGGCGGGTAATACAGTTGCAACATTACTCAGAGGCTAAAGCGGAATCGGTGCGGTTCGTTTCAAGGCGCGAGGCCCCTTCCGAAGTTGGCAAAACCCGTACATGGCTTAAAACGTCTGTTTGATTGTTGCAAATACACAATACCTCTTTACGTGTAATTCGTCAACACTTATTTTTCACAAATGTAAGTTCAAAGAATTTTCTTAGAAGTTATACACCATTTCGGAATCTTTGCCGCATTCTTTCATAAATATAATTTCGGGGTGGTTTATATGCGCGAGTTCATGTTTCTAATTTTTGAATTAATGACAGTTGCCGTACTGCAAATGATTCTTGAAAATATTTTAAATGAAACATCTCAAAAGCGCGTGGTAAAGTTAATAAATATCGCGTGTATATTAATTAGCTATTTCCTCTTGCTCAGATATGTGTATAATCATTTCATAGTAGAAATAACTTCCATGGTTAATTTTTATTTTTGAAACACGAAAGGAAAATGCAAAATGGATTTTTACGAAAACTATGAATCGCTGGCAACAACAAATTTTAAGGGCGAGTTGGCGGAAATTTTAGCAACGCACACAAATCAAACCCCGGAAAAAGCATTAGCATCAATAGAAACGCCGCCGGATTCAACTATGGGGCATTTTGCGTTTCCGTGTTTTATGCTGGCGAAGGAATTAAAAAAAGCACCGCCCGCAATCGCGGCAGAAATTGCGGAAAAAATATCAAGCAACCGTCCCACTTGGATGGGACAGGCCGTAGCAACGGGTCCGTATGTAAATTTCTTTCTTGACCGTGCAGCGTTTGCCGACGCTGTCTTGCAAGAAGTAATGGCAATGGGTGTGGCATACGGCAGCGATGGCGACGGTCTTGGGCAAACTGTTCTTGTGGAGTATTCGTCACCGAACATCGCGAAGCATTTTCATATAGGGCATCTCGGCTCAACGATTATCGGAAAAACGCTGGATAATATCTACCGCTTCTTGGGATATGAAGTCACAAGCATAAACCACATCGGAGACTGGGGAACACAATTTGGAAAACTAATCACGGCGTATTTGAAATGGGGCAGCGAGGAAGAAATCACAAAAACCGAAATTGACGGCCTTGTAAAGCTTTACGTAAAATTCCACGAAGAAGCCGACAACGACCCGTCTTTAAATGATGAAGCCCGCGCTTGGGTAGTAAAAATGCAGAACGGCGATGAAGAAGGCTTGCGAATTTGGAAATGGTTCTGCGATTTAAGTATGAAAGAATATCAAAGAATCTATGACCGCCTAGATGTAAACTTTGATTTAACACGCGGCGAAAGCTATTACAACGGCAGGATGGAAGCAATAGCCGAGTCGCTTGAAAAAAAAGGTCTTCTGATAGAAAGCGAAGGCGCGAAAATAGTAAACCTTGAAGAATATAATATGCCGCCGTGTTTGATTTTGCGCTCCGACGGCGGCACACTGTACCCAACCCGCGACATCGCCGCAGCAATTGACCGATACGAAACATTTGAATTCATAAAATGCTTGTACGTAACGGGCAACGAGCAAAGCTTGCATTTCGCGCAGTGGATGAAAGTAGTCGAGTTAATGGGCTATCCGTGGGCTTCAGGTCTTGAGCATATCCCATACGGAATGTATCTTTTTGAAAGCGGAAAAATGTCAACACGCCGCGGTGAAGTTATAAAAATGGAAGACCTCTTAGAAGAGGCTGTTGCGAAAACTTTGGCAATAATAAACGAAAAAAATCCAAACCTCGCAAACAAAGAAACCGTAGCGGCACAAGTTGGCGTGGGTGCGTTAAAGTTCAACAAGCTTTACAATTCCCGCATAAAAGACACCATGTTTGACTGGGACAGAATGCTAAACTTTGAGGGCGAAACCGGCCCATATGTTCAATACACACACGCCCGTGCTTGCAGTGTTTTGAAAAAATCCCTACCCGACGACAGCCGAATGGATTTCGGTGCGCTGGGGCTTGCGTTAATCTCCGGCCCAACCTTCGATGCGTACTTGCTAACCGATGACGAAGCCTTTGACGTATTACGCCTAATCCACGACTTCCCCGAAAAAATAAAAGATGCCGCCGAAAAATACGAACCCTTTATAATAGCGCGTCAATTAGTCGCGCTTGCCCAAGCATACAACGCTTTCTATCATGAACACAAAGTCCTAACCGACGATGAACCAACACGCCGCGCCCGTCTTGCTCTAACCGCCGCGGTACGGCAAGTGTTAAAAACAGGGCTGGAATTATTGGGAATTTCCGCGCCTGTTGTAATGTAATTTAATGTAAACAAACATTAGCGATTTCTAATGTTTCGTTCATCGTTCGGTTTTCGTGGAATTCTTGATGAAGGAATTCTTTCTCGAAACGGCGGGCGAAGTTTAATGAATTTTTTTCTTCTTCCGATAATTCGTCTTCACCTATTACAGAGGCAAGGGCGCGAGTATCTTCCGCCTCGGCGTAGGCTGCGAATAATTTCGCAGCTATGCCGGGGTGTTCTTTTGTTGTGAAGTTTTCGCCTATGCCATCTTTCATCAAGCGGGATAGCGAAGGCAATACGTTAATCGGCGGGTAAATTCCTTTCTGATGCAATGCGCGTGACAAAACAATTTGCCCTTCGGTTATGTAGCCGGTAAGGTCGGGGATGGGGTGAGTTATGTCTTCGCCCGGCATTGTCAGGATTGGAATTTGCGTAATTGAACCTTTTTTTCCGCGACGGATTCCGGCGCGTTCGTAAATTGAAGCAAGGTCTGAGTACATATAACCGGGAAAACCTTTTCGCCCGGGAATTTCGCCACGCGCTGAAGATAATTCGCGCAGAGTTTCGGCGTAAGAGGTCATGTCCGTTAAAATTACCAGAACGTGATAATCTTTTTCGTACGCAAGATATTCCGCGGCGGTAAGAGCAAAACGCGGCGTTGCCACCCGTTCAGTCGGCGGGTCGTTTGCCATGTTAAGAAACATTACGGTGCGCTCGAACTGTCCGCTTTCGATAAACGAGCGGCGAAAAAATTCCGCCGTATCATGCTGAATTCCCATTGCGGCGAACACAACCGCAAATTTTTCGCCATCCACACTTGACTGTACGGCAATCTGCGCCGCAAGTTTATCATGCGGCAGGCCATCCATCGAAAAAATCGGCAGTTTTTGCCCCCGAATCAGCGTGATTAATCCATCTATTGCAGAAAAGCCCGTATGTACGGGGTTAACAAAAATGATACACTTCCAACTGAAATGCAAAACATCGGTGTTCGCGCTGATAAACTTTACGACAGCCGTGTTTGTCAGCTATCACAGTCTTGAAAAGTTTAGCCCCTTTCGCTCGACAGGGGAGCTATGACCCGGAAATGCGACACAGTTTTGTTATGGCAAATATTTTCCGAAGAAACATAAAGAGCGGTGATTATAGCTGTTGTAACAACTTTTCCAAATACTCTATACCTTTTTCATAATACCCCGCCGCCACAGAAAGGATAGGTGCAAGCTGTTCGCTCCGAGCCTCATCAATGCCCCACGGCGAATCCCAAGAAATCAATGGTTTCGCCTTCGCAAGTTCGTCAGCTTCCTTCTCGAAACTCGTTGCGGCATATTCAAGATTATCCCGAAAATCAGGAGCGTATTTATTTGCAAGTTCACGTAAATATTTTACGGCAGCTCTCCTTACGGACGAATAAGTGTCATAGCAATAGGAATCGGCAAGACTTCGTTCTTTTCCTGTTTTTGAATAATCCTCAGCCCATTTACGATAAAATTCGATTCCTTCATATTCAAAATCTTGCTGTCCCTCAGTCAGCGTTTTCCGTGCATGAGCTATCGCGTTTTTCAATGAATTGATTTCTGCTTCTCTTTCATTAAACTCCCCAATTTTTCTATTAACAAGAACCGCCCCAAATCCGTGTACACTACTGGTTTTAGCCCTATCCCATGACTCGCGGTGATAATCTTCGCGTCCCTTGTGTGTTCCCCTGCCGATAAACTGCTTGGTATCGTTGTCATAGCCGCAAACTACGTCCCATTCTTCTGTTGTAAAGGCGTGCCAGACAAGGGCAGGTTTTCCGTTGTCTATGTGTTTTTTTACGGCTTCTATCATTTCATTTGTTTTATCGCTGCCGTCTTCGCCAACGCATGGATACCCCTGTATTTCATAACCCCACATTTTGAAAAAATCCGCATACATATAATCGCTAACACAAGTGGGTCTGCTTGGGCATCCGCCCGCAATTTTAAATACCGAACCGGAAACCCCTAAAATATATTCGGGAGAATACTTTTCGCCCATTGCGGATAAAATTATTCTCACCCCTTCAAACAATGGGTCATAATAACGGTACTTATCAACATTTACTAAAATCATATCACTATCTCCTTTAATATGGGTTATTGTCAGCGTGAAATAAATACGGTCATATCGTTTTAACGGTGTTTTCTTCGCTAATGAAGGCGTAATGCCGTACAATCTCTTAAACGCTGTACCGAAAGCATCGGGAGATTCGTATTGGTATTTAAAAGCTATGTCGATTATTTTTGCGTCCGTTTTTAACAAGTCATCAGCCGCGCGCGAAAGCCTACGCCTGCGTATATATTCGGACACGCTTATTCCTGTCGCAAGAACAAAAAAGCGTTGGAACAACGAAACAGGGCATACCGTAATTTTTGCGATTTCATTATAATCAATATCTCCTGTTAGGTTTTTTTCGATATAGCCTATCGCTTGGTTTAAGTTTTCAACCCAATCCATGCGAACTCTCCCCTTTCGCGATGATTATAAATCGCTTTAATAAATAATACCCGTTAGAAGATGAACGGGTATTATAGGATTTTAATTTATTATATTATTATCGTACCGCGCAATACAATGGCAAAAAAGGATTACATAATAAAAATACTGTTACCAGTATATATCAACATACAGGGTGTTTTTAATAGTACGGTTCCACGCTAAAAATTATAATATTGATAACAAACATAGGTTGACATAACCAAGGAAGCTTGCGGCGATGTAACCGATGTTCATAATCGAATGCCGGTTATCCTCCGCGCAAATCAAATAGAGCAGTGGCTTAATGGAAAACTTTCGCCCGATAATATAGCAAATATAAATTTTAATGTTTCTGTAACGCCCTGTGAAAATGAGTGTATACAGTTGAGTTTGTAATAAGGACAATCTCAGGCCTCATACCCTTTAACAAGTATTTTCATTAAAGGGTGACCAGACTTGCGGAAGAAAAACGAGTACATATATGTTAGTGATGATGTCCCTACGTTTACACAAGAACAGTATGCCGCCTTCATATTTAATTACCAAAGAGCCATACTTCTCGCTTTGGTAGAACGGAAACTACTTACATATCCACAATTTGAAAAATGTGTAGAGGCATTAAAACATCTGAAAAAAAAATGATTATGGGGGTATCTTCATGACAAGATACGAACGGATGAATCAAGAAAGGGCATTGTTTGTAGAAACCAAGAAACGTATAGCAGCTTACTGCCGCGTATCAACTGACAAGCGTGACCAAGCCAACTCATTCGAGAGTCAACAGAGGTATTTCAAGGATTATATCGAAAGAGAGCCGGATTGGGAGCTGTTTGAGATTTACGCCGACAAAGGTATTACCGGCACAAACACCAAGAAGCGCATTGAATTCCAAAGCATGATTGCCGCCGCAATGTCCGGGAGCATTGATTTAATTGTTACAAAAGAAGTTTCACGTTTTGCAAGAAACACGTTAGACAGCATATATTACACCCGCGAATTAAAGAGACAGGGTGTATATGTAATCTTTCTGAATGATGGCATAGACACACGCCAACCGGATTCGGAGTTTCGCCTAACACTAATGTCCTCTATGGCACAAGATGAAAGTCGAAAAACATCAGAACGCGTAAAGTGGGGTCAAACACGGCGAATGGAGCAGGGCGTAGTTTTTGGCAAGAATTTACTGGGCTATGATGTTAAAGACGGCATTCTTTCCATAAATGAAGAAGGCGCAAAGATTGTAAGGCTGATATTCTCAAAGTATGTACATGAACGAAAAGGCACGCAAACGATATCCCGTGAACTTAGGGAGTCTGGGTACAAAACCATTACCGGAAACCCCAAATGGTCACGTCCCGCCGTTTGTAAGATTTTACGGAATGAAAAATACTGTGGTGACTTGGTTCAAAAAAAGACTTTCACCCCCGATTTCTTAACTCATGAAAAAAAGCGTAATAACGGAGAGGAAGAATTCATTATCATCAAAGACCACCACGAGCCAATTATAAGTCGTGAGTTGTTCGAGAATGCCAATCGAATATTAGATGAAAATTCCGAATCTCCCGAAGGTAAATCTAAGAGTTCAAAACGCTACGCATTCTCCGGGAAAATTGTATGCGGCAACTGTGATAATAAGTTTGGAGCGCGTTTTCAAAAAAGGACGAATGGCAGCCAATACAAATATTGGCGATGTTTGGAAGCAAACCAGAACGGAAAGCCTAAAATAGATGATGCAGGTAACGCAGTAGGTTGTTCCTCTAAAATCATACGCAATGAAGATGCTGAAAATATCATGGCTCTTGTCTTGAGTAGTTTGAAAGTAGACAAGCAGTCCATAATCAATAGCACGATGAAGGCAATACAATCTATTTCCAAGCAACAGGAAGGGCTTATATTTGATATAGCTAATGCGGTTAATGAAATAGTTGCCAATGAGGTTTTAGATGATACCTTTGTCCGAAATATCTTAGACCGCATAGTAATACATAGCAGCGATAACATCGAGGTGCATCTAAAGATGCTGCCCCACCATTGGCGATACGCTATATCAAAAGTGTGTCATTTACGTTAACCATCTATGTATGTAATTTCGCGGATAAATCCGTTCCACCGGGTTTAACGCCGCGCCGGATATTTCGCGTTTTTCTTCCGCGAAAACTTCTCCAAGACCATCACGCGGTCGCGCAAGCCCATCAAAAACCCGACCTAAAATTTCTTCAGAAAGCCGCATTTTCAAAAGCCGACCCGTAAACTTTACCTTTGTTTCATCCAGTGTAAGCCCGCGCGTTCCTTCAAACACAAGCACAACGGCGGTGTCGCCGTCAATTTGAATCACGCGCCCCGCGCGCGGTAATTCGTTCGGCACTTTCACAAAAACAATCTCGTCAAATACCGCGCCCGAAACATTTTTCAAAACTACCAAACTGCTTTTTATCTCGTGAAGACCTTCGTATTCTATGCAAATCACTCCTATCTGAAAAATCCGGTGTGTTATTTCTCAATCACTCTTTCAAGTAAAGTGACTTCGGGGTGAATAAAATCGCCTTCGATGATAATTGGTACGTTATCATCAACATGACGTTCCGCAATTGCTTTTAACGCCGGCGCGAATGCTTTACTTACATTAATTAACCAATTTTTGTTTCCTTCGATACCCAAATCCATCCAATTTTCTTTTTTTCCTTCAAACATTTCAGGAAACATTTCCTGCGTTGTCATGGCAAAAAATGCTTCCGAAATATCATCTAACTCTAAAACATTTACCCCGTAATGTTTAGAAATTTCATAAGCGAGCGTTGATTTTCCCGTGCCGGAAGGCCCGCCGATAATTAAAACCGTCCAATTACGCTCGTTATCGCTCATGCAATTTTCTCCTTTGAAAATATATTTTTCAAAGATTATAACATGATTACGTTCCGCAAAATGTTTTATATTTGCAATGGGTCGATTCGGGCGGTTGCGAATATTTTTCCGAATTTTCGGAAGGGTTGCACAAAGCCGCCAATAAATTATTCATTACGGAGAAATCCCCTTGTTCTGCGGCGGCAAGAGCTTCCTCTACATGATGATTCCGCGGAATAACAACCGGGGAAGGAAATGAATTTGTGAAATCCAATTTATTTTTTTCCAATGAAGATAAAAATTCTTCAATTGTAAAGATATCTTCCGGCTCGTTGCTCGTGATTCCCAGCTTGGCACGCATAACGCACAACCAATTTTCGTTATAACATTTCCAATAATTTTCAATTTCTTTTTCCGCCAACTCCACAGCTTTATTTTTATTTTCGTGAAGCAACGGCAATAACGCCGTTGCAAACCGTGATAAATTCCATGCGCCTATGCCGGGTTGATTTTTATATGCGTAACGCCCCTCGGTGTCGATTGAACTGAAAACGGTATTTGGGTCGTAAATGTCCATAAACGCGCACGGTCCAAAGTCAATTGTTTCGCCGGAAATTGCCATGTTGTCGGTGTTCATTACGCCGTGGATGAAGCCTACGCTCTGCCATTTCGCAATCAACGACGCTTGGCGTTCGCAGGCTTTCCTCAGAAATGAAACATATTTATTTTCTTCATTTTCAATTTCGGGAAAATGCCGCTGAATGCTGTAATCGGCGAGTGTGCGAACGTCTTCTGTTGTTCCGAAAGTGGAAATATAATCGAAAGTTCCCACGCGAATGTGGCTTGACGCAACCCGCGTTAAGACCGCGCCTTGTAAAATTTTTTCGCGGATAACTTTTTTCCCGGTAAGAACAACCGCTAACGAGCGCGTAGTTGGAATACCGAGATTAAACATCGCTTCACTGATGATGTACTCGCGCAGCATAGGCAGTAAAGCCGCGTAACCGTCGCCGCAGCGGGAAAAAGGCGTTCGTCCGGAGCCTTTTAATTGAATATCAAATCTTTTGCCGTCGGGTGTGATTTGTTCACCAAGTAAAACGGCGCGGCCGTCGCCAAGCATTGTAAAATGCCCGAATTGATGCCCCGCATATGCCTGAGAAATCGGCTTCGCACCGGGCGGCAATTTTGCGCCCGAAAGTATTTCTGCAAAATTTTCTTCGTAATTTAACCCTAAATCTTTTGCAAGACTTTCATTAAAAATAACCATTTTCGGATCGGGCGCAGTCTCCGGCTTTTGCTCACGGAAAAAAATTTCGGGAAGTTCAGAATAAGTGTGTTCAAGATTCCAGCTCATTTTAGGCTCATTCCTTTCATTAACATAGAATTAGCCTTACCAATTACGCCGTGAGTATTCCTAAACAGATTACACTTTTCTAAATATATGCTATTCTACGTTTGTTTTATTTTACAGACAGGGTGTGAATATGCATGTGTGAACATTTCGGAAAATGCGGCGGCTGTACTTATTTAGATATTTCATATGAAGAGGAGCTTTCGCGCAAAAAGATTTTTTTAACGGAAACACTTGGCGAGTACGCGAAATTTTTCAATGTTTTGCATCCCGCGCCGAGCTGTGAAGGGTATCGAAATAAAATGGAATTCGCATTTGGCGACGAAGGTAAAGACGGACAACTCACGCTTGGAATTCGCAAAAAGCGCACCTTCTATGAAGTGGCGACCCCAACCGACTGCGTTTTAATTCACGATGATTTTAAAATAATTGTGCAATGTGTAATAAGTTTTTTTCGTGAAAATGGTGAAACATTTTTTCACAGAAAGCGGCACACGGGTTCTTTGCGGCACTTGGTTTTGCGGCGCGGAGAATTTACGGGTGAAATTCTTGTACTTCTTTCCGCATCATCAAATTTGCAAACGCCGCTTAATTTATTTGCAGAAAAACTTCTCTCGCTCCCACTTGACGGAAAAATCACCGGAATTCTGCACGCAGAAAACGATGGCGTTGCAGACGCAGTTAAAAACGAAAATATTCAACTTTTACACGGACGCGATTTCTACTACGAAAAAATATGCGGGTTAAAATTTAAAGTTTCCGCGTTTTCTTTTTTTCAAACAAATTCACGCGCGGCAGAAATTTTATATGGAGTTGTACGTGAATTTGCAGATACGGGCGCAACCGCATTAGATATGTATTGCGGTACCGGAACTATCGCGCAGATTATTTCTCCCGATTTTCAAGCGGTTATCGGTGTTGAACTTATCGAAGAAGCAATCATGGCAGCACGGGAAAACGCATCGCAAAATAATCTCACAAACTGCGAATTCCATGCAGGTGACGCATTCGCAATTTTAGAAAAACTCCCCCAAAGTCTTTCTTCCGATGTCATTATCGTAGACCCGCCGCGTGACGGTCTTCACCCGAAAGCACTTGCGAAAATCTCCGCGCTTAACGCGCCGCGAATAATTTATGTAGCCTGCAAACCGAAATCACTTGTTCGCGATTTACCCACACTTATTGATGCGGGTTACGCGCTTGAAAAAATTGAAGCAGTGGATATGTTTCCGCGCACCCCGCATGTGGAGGCAATTGTTTTATTACAACGGGCAGTCGGTTTTATTTGATAAAATTAACTTGTATAATAATTATCATCCCTTCATACTCTAACATAGGGTGATAAAATGGGTATAAATTGTGAAAAGATAATTGGACTACACTATAAAACCACATCTGACAGAAAGAATAAACGGAGCGGCAGCAAAAAGCATCGCGATGTATCCGGCAATAATAATACACAGAATAGCTAACTGATGATTAAGGCGCGGGGCTTTGCTTCGCGCTTTTGTCTTGTATCCCGGATTCAAAACAATTGTATAACATTTTTTTTATTACACATCCTATATAAGAGAGGATGTGATTAATATGAATAATAGGCATCGAAACAATTTAATTGAACAAGTCATAGAAGAATATTCAAATTTTATCGCAAGCAAGCATCAGCAACATTTCCATAATACTACAACCGGAATTACACCTGAAGCATACTACACTACATTGCAAAATGCCGTGATTACAGAAATTAATAATGGTAAATTCGACAGTTGTCGCTCAGGCAGGGAAATTGTTAATAAAATTGCTGCTGATAAATCATTGCTTCCGAATTGGTAGTAACCTTCTCTTAAGAGGTGAGTCAAATGTCTTATGTAAATCCCAAACTAAGATATCAATTTGAATCTTTGTCTATCCATTTAAAGAATTGTATTCTTAATAGAAATGTACGAATCGATTCCATTCATGACCTTATGGCTGTTTTAAGTGACATTATTGTTGAGGAATCAAGGGGCGGCGAGTAACCGCCCTTTTGCTATGAATGTGAATCAATAACATATAAGAATAAACATCCTGATTATAGGTATACTAAACGAGTGTGTCAGCTGGATTAACCTGGCGGATTCTATCATAGCTGAAAGTATCAGGGACGCATGGTATATAGATTTAGTACGATAAAGATGGGAATAATAATCATACTTTCGCGCAATACTATTCTCCAAGAACAAGTTTTTATCTAAAAAGGATGATTGACATTGAAAAAAATAACATTAAATATAGCCGATAATATTGATGATAATGATGCAAAAAAAATAGCATCTTCACTTAATGATTTATCGGGTGTGGTGGCAGCAGATGTGGTAGCGAGTGAGTCAGTAGCCTATGCTTATGCCGGGGATCAGTTGGATCCTTTTACCGCTTCAAATGCGGTTAGAGAGATAGGCTATAACGCGCATGTATTGAATAATGATTACATTACTGACGTGAAAGATTACAAGAAAGATATGTTCCCTCATGCTGCGCCGGTTAAAACTATATTATCTGAAAAGATAAACAAGTAAACTATCAAGGAGTCCGCAATGAACCATCCGGAAAATTCAATCCAAGATAATGTAAACGTAATCATTCATGGCTTTGGTGGAACCACCAATGAAATTACGTACTTGCAAGAATATCTGGATAAACAGGGCATTAATACACATACGATAGTGTTAGCAGGTCATGGAGGTACCAAAAGAGATTTGCACAAAACATCTCATATGGACTGGATAAAGTCAGCAGAGACAGAAATATCTAAGCTAAGGGATGAGTATAGTAAAATCAACTTAATTGGATTTTCTATGGGTGGGCTTATCAGTGCTAATCTGTCTGCCTTATTCAAAATTGATAAGATTGTATTTATCAACACACCTATTTATTTATGGAATCTGAAAATAAGCGCAAAGAATATTATAACCGACTTACGAAGCGGTGGCATGGAATATATCTCGTTCTTCCGGGATAGCGTCTCAAAGGTAAGCCCGAAGTCCGGTATTGATTTTTTAAGATTCCTTAGAAAAGCTAAAAGAGTTATCAAAAGCGTACAAAGCAAATGTATTATCCTTCAGTGTACAGAGGATGAAACCGTTCATTACAGAAGCGCAAAGTACTTAAAAGATAAATTAGGTGAAAAGGCTCTGCTGCGATACTACAAAGGCGGTTGCCATAATGTGTTTTTAAATGCAACAGATATAAGGGATTCTTTCTGCGATGATATATACCACTTTCTCATTTAAAAAAATGTACCCACATAAAAGTGAGTACATTTTTTCATATTTATCTGAAGTAGACTAGCTATTACTACAATACAAAACCATAACAGCTAGTCTGCCATTTCGTCTGCATTGCCGTCCATTTAGCCTGACACCTCCGATAATTTCAAGTGCTAAGTAATCTAGCACAGTAATAGTATTATCTTTTTCTAAGAAATAATACTGGCAATAATAGGTTAGGATCTACTCATTGCCTTGAAAGACCTTTTTTCTTTTTTTCCATTTTTTCTTCGTATAAAATGCTGTCTGCACTGAGCATTGCGGCTTCAAAGCATTCTTTTGTCAAGTCGTCCAGGATAACGCTGCCTATGCTGCCGGCAACAAGATATGGGTGCAATTTTTTTGCATTGTATTCATCTAATTTATCTCGGATTCTTTGTACCACAAGTTTGCCGTTTTCAACAGATTTTACGGTGGAGAATACGGTAAACTCGTCACCGCCGAGTCTTCCAATTATGTCTTCCTCGCGTAAAACACTACGCAAAACTTGTGCGAACGCTGTAATCGCAACGTCGCCTTCTTGGTGCCCGTAAGTGTCGTTTATTGCTTTTAATCCGTCCATGTCCATAAACATTAAAAACGGCAACACGCTTTGACTTCTGCGCAAATGCTGCATTCTGGAATACACAAACTGGAAGAACCCGCGTCTGTTAAACAAACCGGTAAGCTCATCGGTCACAGACAGCGTTTGAATAGTAGAAAGAAGCTCTGCACCTTTAATTGCGGCTGCTACGCTAACACGTAAACTTTCATACGAATCCAACGGAATATGACGCTCAAATGGCAGTAAAATAACCCCTACTTCTTCATCCTCGAAGGCAAGCGGAACGAAAAACATAGTGCGTCTGTAATAATCAAAATCGAAATGCTCAAATGTAGCATAATCGGAGAAAAGAATAGGATTCCAGCTATTATGCTTCACGTTAAACTTTTTGTCGCCGTCAAAACCAAGCAGTGTTTCAATTATACGGTTGGCATTCGTATCCGCGCTTTTAACCGGATTGCGGTAAACGCCGATTAACACCGTACTCAGCGATTGGCCCGGCAGCGATGAAAATAATCTATCAATCACAGCATCCATGTTAAACGTAAGAACCAAGCCGGTTGTTATTCGGCTCATGTAATTTCGCATACCGTCGTGCGCAACTTTTTGGTTCTTTTCTTCCTTATGAATAATATCGTGAACAAACGCCGTTGCGGAAAGTATTGTAGAAATAGCAGATTGCGCACTCTCTCTTTCATCATTGTGACGCATATCCATGTTGATGATGTTTTGCGCTTTCTGCCACACAGATAAGTCTCTATAAATATGATTGTATTTTGCCAAAGTTTCGTAGAATTTCAATAAAGACTTTTCCGGGCTGTATTCTTCTTCAATGCAACCACATGACTGGCGGTTTACAAAAACCGGTGGTACATATTTTATTTCTTCCACAGTTTCGCCTGAAACAATTCTAAGCAACATTTCCGCGCCTGTTTTCCCGATTTCAAAAAAATCCTGACGCGCTGTACTTAGCGACGGAATAAACGTAGCTGAAACAACGTCGTCGTCAAAACCTGTAACCGCAACATCGGCGGGAACTAAAATATCTCTGTTTCTTAGCCCGGTCAAGACACCCATTGCCATTTGGTCATTGCAAGCAACAATCGCGTCTACGGTAAGCCCGCGCACATCATAAAGCTCATCTGCAGCCTTTAATCCGCTTTCCCATATAAAAACACCCGGAAATATATAGTTTTCATCAACGTCTATTCCGTTATCCTCTAATGCTTTTTTGTAGCCGGAAAGTCTTTCTTCCGCTTCAGGATGACCGTCCGGCCCTTTCACAAAAGCAATTTTCTTTTTTCCGTGCGTTTTTATTAAATGTTCAACAGCGTTGTAAATTCCGTTAAAACCGTCCGCCAAAACACTAGGAATCCCCGGCATCGAATACGAAACAGATACCTTCGGAAGCTCATTGGGAAGTGTTGCCATATGTTCGCTGAACTTCTCAAGACCTACGTTTTGCGCCAAAAACCCGGACATTAAAATAACACCGTCTAAAATCTTGCTTGTTGAAATGGTATTGAAGCAAGTCTCAAGGAACGATGTAACACTGTTATCTTCGCTTTGATATGTTCCGATATACGCCGTCAAGTGGATATCATTCTCGTTGGCGAAATCCACTATTCCGCGCCAAATATCATGTTGATTGGTATTGTCCATGGTAGAAAACATTACGCCAAAATGGAGCCTTTTCTTTTTTTGCGCCCCGTTTTCCATATCCCACGCTCCTAAAAAATTATAAAATGGAGATAGAGGTTTTTATACAATATCTCCAAAATTTTTCCATCATAAAACCAACCCAAAACGTCGGAGTGGATTTAATCTCCGCTAATGATAACTTGATTTACCGAATAAATCAACAGTCAGTGAAGAAAAAATTCAATGAGGTATAAAAAAATAAGCCTGCGACCGGGTAAAAAAACTGACCGCAGGCTTTTCTTTTAGTTATTTCTTCCCCGCAGCCATTTCCAAAATTTGATTGCTGCGCTTGATAAAACTTGTCATTTGCTCGGTGGGGAGGGGTTTATGGCTTAGCATCGCAAGGTCAAAGAGGTGGCGGGCGATTAAATCCACATCCGACTTGCGGTCGTCGCTTGTTGCTATTTCAATAAGCGTTTGAACCAGGGAATGATTTCGGTTAAGCACAAGGGTAAGGTCTTCCTCGAACATATTCGGTATATTTGCGCCGCCAAACATTTTTGACATCTCCTGCATACGGCGCGATTGCTCGGAAAGCAACATCACAGAGGAAATATCGGCAGATTTTAACTGCTCTACACTCACTTTTAATTTATCGTTCGCCAGAATTTCGCGGAACTTCGCTTCCAGTCCCTCAGGTTGGACAGATTCTTCGGCATTTTCCGCGCCATCCTTTAATGCGCTTGTGATATCAGAATCTATGCGGGTGAATTTTACTTCCGGTTCGTACATTTCCAAATAGCTCACAAAGGGCGTGTCAAGGTTTGTTGTCAAAAGAACCGCCGCAAGCCCCTGCTCTTTGAACATTTGAATGTATTGAGATTGCAATTGCTCGTTGGTTACGTAATGTACGGTTTTTTTAACAGGTGTTGCGTTTTCGCTTTCGGCGGGTGCGGGTTCGTCCCCGCTTTCCGCAGTGAATTCCTCAAGCGTTTGATATTTACCGTCTGTTGTTTTGTACAAAACACTTTTTTTGATTTTATCGTAAAGCTCACGCTCTTTTATACAGCCGTACTTGATAAACGGCGCAATATCGTCCCAATAACCATTGTACGCGTCGCGGTCTTTCTTAAACAAACCATTTAATTTATCCGCAACTTTTCGGGAAATATATCCGGACATTTTCTTTACGGTTGCGTCATTTTGCAAGAAGCTTCGCGACACATTAAGCGGGAGGTCGGGGCAGTCCATAACGCCTTTCAGCAACAAGAGATATTCGGGAATTACTTCTTTTATATTGTCCGCCACAAAAACCTGATTGTTAAACAGCTTAACTTGCCCTTCGATATATTCCAAATCGTGCTTCATTTTCGGGAAATATAAAATACCTTTGAGCCTGAACGGATAATCCATGTTCAGATGAATCCAGAAAAGCGGCTCGTTGAAATCGGTGAAAACCTTACTGTAAAATGCTTTGTATTCTTCGTCGGTGCATTCGCTTGCGGGTTTCAGCCACAACGGAGAGGTATCGTTAATGGGTTTGGGAGGCTCAGGGGCTTCTTCCGATTTTTCAGCGTCCACGACTTCGTTTTCTTCCGCCGTTTTCACCTCGTCAACATAAATTGCAACAGGAACAAAGCCGCAATATTTCGTTAAAATTGCGCGAAGCTTCCACACATCCAAAAATTCTTCGCCGCTTTCGCCGATAAACAGCGTAATTGTTGTGCCGCGTGTGTTTTTTTCGCTCGCGCCCATTTCGTATTCTATGCCGCCGTTGCACTCCCAGCGCGCCGCTTCCGTGCCCTCTTTATACGAAAGACTGTCGATTTGAACCTTGTCGCTAACCATGAATGCCGAATAAAATCCCAGCCCGAAATGCCCGATAATTTCGCCGGTGGCATCGGTTTTTTCCTTATACTTTTCCATAAACGCGTTCGCACCGGAAAACGCTATCTGATTAATATACTCGCGAATTTCATCCGCCGTCATGCCTATTCCGTTATCATCGAAAATAAGCTGCTTGTTTTCTTTGTCTACCCAAACTTTAATAAAAAATTCTTCGCCCTCGGGAATCTTTGCTTCTCCGAAATCCGAAAGCTTCTTTAATTTTGTAATCGCGTCCGCGCCGTTTGAAACTAATTCGCGCACAAAAATATCCATATCTGAATACAGCCACCGTTTTATTATCGGCAAAATATTCTCGCTATGGATTGACAGATTACCTTTTTCCATTTATGTCACTCCTTAGTGTATTTTTTTCAAATGGATTATAGAATAAATCAAAAAATATCGCAAGGTGTTTACCTCACGAAAGCCTGTTTTTAAAGTCCTCGTACCCAAAACGGCGCACAATTTGCACTTTACCGTTTGTGCGGCGAATTGCGATTGACGGTAGATTTATGCCGTTAAAGGTTGTATTTTTTACCATCGAGTAAATTGCCATGTCTTCGAAGATTATTTTTTTGCCCGGCGCAAGCGGGTTTTTGAAAGAGTATTCACCTATGAAGTCGCCGGCTAAACAGGTTGGGCCGCCAAGCTTATATGTGTGGGGAAATTCGTTCGGTTTGCCCGCGTTGGTTATTTGAGGGCGGTATGGCATTTCCAAAACGTCGGGCATATGACAGGCGGCAGATGTATCAAGAATTGCAATTTTACCGTTGTTGTCGATGACATCAAGAACCGTACATATTAAAAAACCCGCGTTAAGCGCGACGGCTTCGCCCGGTTCCAAATAAATTTCTATTTCGTATTTTTGTTTGAAATTTTTTATTATTGAAATAAGTTTTTCAATATCGTAATCTTTGCGGGTTATGTGATGCCCTCCTCCCATGTTAAGCCATGAAATCTTTTTGAAACAGCGCGCGAATTTTTTTTCCGCCGCTTCCAACGTGGCTTCAAGTGCGTCGGAATTTTGCTGACACAGCGCGTGAAAATGGATTCCGTTTAATACATCGCTTTTCTCGAATTCATCAAAGCAGAAATTTTCTTGCGTCACACCAAGCCTTGAACCGGGAGCACATGGGTCGTAGATTCCACCGCCTTGCGTGGAAAGCTCCGGATTTATGCGAATGCCGAAACTTTTACCGCTTTTTTCTGCGCGTTCCTTAAACCTGTCCCATTGCGTAAACGAATTAAAAATAATATATTCGCATAACGGCAACACCGCATTGAACTCCTCATCTGAATAAGCTGCGGAAAAAACATGATTTTCTTTTCCCATGTATTCGTTGGCAAGCAAGGCTTCGTGCAAGCCGCTTGCGGTGGCTCCGTCCAAATATTCTCCGACTAACGGGTACAACAAAAACATCGAAAACGCTTTCTGCGCAAGTAAAATTTTGCAACCGGATTCATTTGCAACTTCACGAAGCGTTTTTAAATTTTCGGTTAATAACCTCTCGTCCACGATGTAACAGGGGCTTGGTAAAGCTTCCATATAATATACACATCCTTTTCTTAAATTTAATATAACATAAAGAAGTAAAAATATCTCTTGACGGATATATATTAAGAGAGTATATTATTGGAAACATTTTCATGAAACGGTTTTCGGCAATAAGTAAAATTTACTATTAAGTGTTTTCTCCCGGAAGCCGATAATGTTATTAGAAACAGAAAACATCATGAGCGCGAAACATATAGGGGTACTAAGCTACTGTATCTTTCGCGGTCATGGTGACCAAATATAACAGGGGAACACCCTATCTTCAAGGAGGAAGAAAAATGTCAAACATGGTAGTAAGGACAAACATTTTCTCACTTAACGCGCACAGAAATATGAAAAATGTTGGGCTTCAACAAAAAACAGCTTCCAACAGACTTTCCAGTGGCTACCGCATCAACAGCGCAGCCGACGACGCAGCAGGTTTAGCAATTTCTGAAAATATGCGCGCACAAATCCGCGGTCTTGACCAAGCATCAAGAAACGCACAAGACGGTCAAGCAATGCTTCTTACAACAGAAGGCGGCCTGGAAGAAATTGGTAACATGATGCAACGTGTACGTGAGCTTATGGTTCAAGCTCCCAACGACACAAACACCCAAGGTCAAAGAAACCTTATCGCCCAAGAACTTAACCAACTTGGTCGTGAAGTTGTCAGTATGCAAAATCGTGTTGAATTTAACACCAACCGCGTACTTGCAATGGGGCCTGTCATGAAAACCTCTGTAATTGACGCCACAGGAAGATTGGCTATTGATGCCAATAATACACGCGTTATGGCAGCAACGCTTAATGAAATGCTGAACAGAACCATTGCGGCAAGGGACTTGGTCAGCGAAGTTAACATGGGAGATACAACTTCTCCGGATGCCGTGACACAGGCTCTTTCCCGTGCGAATATCGCTTTCGGTACGGTTCAAAATGATTTCGGAACCTTAATAGCTAATGGTAGCACCAACGTTGCTACTACCGCCCCAACTATTGCAACAGCCGCAACATGGGCAACGAACGCTGCAACAACACTGAATAACTTGAATACCAGAATTGCTAACATTACTACTGCTTTGGCAAACTTGAATACAACTCAAGGTCAAAACATGAGAAATACGTTTAATACCGAGTTCAGTAACGCACGGCAATTTGTGAACGCCAACTCATCGGGTCAAAACATCGCGTTTTACCAAGTCGGAGCGAATGCTTCCCAAGGTATCTCTTTCGACTTTGAAACCGTATCGCGCGCTGTTTCAGCTGCGGGTTACACGATGCAAATGATGGGTTCCGCTATGGAAGCACCCGGTGCCGGCAGCGGTATTGGTAATGGTACACGTATTTCACACTATATAAGTTATCTTGACGCTTCCATAAACGACATCAGCAAAGTACGCGCTAACTTGGGTGCGGTTCAAAACAGAATGGACTTCACCATGCGTAGCTTGGATATTTCCAGCGAAAACCTGCAAGATTCCGAAAGCCGCGTAAGAAACGCAGACGTTGCACGAGAAATGATGCGCTTCACCATGTCAAACGTGTTGCAACAAGCCGCTGTTTCCATGCTTTCACAAGCAAATCAAATGCCACAAAACTTATTGCAGCTTCTTCGCTAAAATCTTACGAAGTTTTATACAATGCAATAATAAAGGTGAGAGGGACTGCCTTAGTGCAGTCCCTCACATCTATTTTTATGAGAAAATATTTGGCAATAAATAAAGGAGAGTTTCCTTATGGGAAATGCAAAAGTATTCTTGGCAGACAGTGTAATAGACTTTGCGTGTACCATGGGCGATTGCGAGGATAACTGTTGCCGAAACACTACTTGGAATATTAGTGTGGATGCCGATACATATGAGAAGTACATAAACATAGGCAGCGAGATAGGCCGCCATATCGTAGACTGCATCGAAGGAAGTACGGAAATTGGGTACAAGTTTAAGGAATTTGAGCACGGTCACTGTCCATTGCTTACGGATGAAGGGCTGTGTTATATCCACAAAAACTTAGGTGCGGAATACCTTTGCACAACCTGCACAACATATCCGCGTATATGGGAAACGCTAAATGGGAAATATGAATATTGGCTCTCTTTGTCCTGTCCGGACGTGGTAAGATGCGCCTTATACCGCAAGAAAAAAATCACATATACAGAACTCCCTTTTGAAATGGACATGCCGGTTTCGCCCGCAGAAAGCCACGAAGCCGAAAAACATAAAGTAAGACAGTTTCTTATAGAAATCGTGCAGCACCGTAAATTCTCAATCAAGGAAAAGTTAGTATATATTGGTTTGTTTATGCGCAGTGTAAGCAAGGTTTCCCTAATCGATAATTTTGAAAAATCCGTAAACGAGATAATTCGCCAATACCGAAGTCAAATGAAAATGAAGGGTTTTTTAGACAAGCTTATTACAGACATGGGAACGATGCATTCAGACAATCGAACAAATTTTTTCAAGATGTTGGCATCGGTGGCATCCGCTTCCGCCATTCCTCCAAAAAAAATTCCGGACGGCATAAAAAATTCAGAATTTTATAAACTTATGGCTGGGTTCTACAAAGATATAGAAGACGAAACAGCGGAAAAATATTTGGTTGATGCCTTTGACAGGCTTATAGTACCATATGTAAACGCTAACAGATATGTTTTTGAAAATTATTTGGCATATTCCTTGGTATCCACTAAATTTTTACACAAGTCAGAAAATTTTGCCGAAGCTTTTTCCGGTTTTACGGGCGAATTTTTGACTATGCTCGTTTTTACAGCGGGAATGTTTCACAAAAATAAATATTTAACCAATGACGAAATGGTCGCCGGCATTTATTTGTTCCATCGCAGGGTAAGCCACAATGCAACCCTGCGCGAATCATTGGCAAAAGCATTCTCAAACGACATTTTAAACCTTATGCTTGGCGCATTGGGCGGGATAAATTAAAAACGGAAAAGATAGGTGTATTATGCTTCTTTCAATAGGAATGATAGTCAAGAATGAAGAAAAAAAGTACCTGTTTGAATGCTTAAACAGCATACAGCCCATTTTGGAAGAAGTGGACAGCGAGTTAATTATTTTCGACACGGGTTCTACAGACGATACAATTGAAATAGCACGGGGGTACACTTCCGAGGTTTATGAAATAGAGTGGCGTGATGATTTTTCGTGGGCGCGAAACCATACTTTAGAGAAAGCGACCGGAGAATGGTTTATGTATGTTGATGCCGATGAAATTTTTACCGATGTTTCGGATATTATCTCGTTTTTTAACGGCGGCGAATATAAAAAATTCAAAAGCGCGAGCTACCGCTGGCGCAATGTTATCACAGATACAACATTTAACTACTCCCGCCCAATCAGACTTTTTAAAATGGAGAAAGATATACGGTTTGTGGGAAGGATCCACGAAGCAATTCAGCATAAACAACCTTTAAAATATCTTGAAAGCATTGCGGACCATTACGGCTATTACTCTCAGGGCTTGCAGGGGCAGAAAAATTCCGCGCAAAAGCACGAGAGGAATGTGAAGCTGCTGCTGCAAACGCATAATGAAAACCCCAAAGACGCGAGGACAATTCACGCGCTTGCCAATACCTATCTTGCCGCGGGGGACAAGATAAAATTCAAAGAGTATTTGGATTTGGGCATGGAAGTGACAAATAGTGATGTGAATAACATTATGTATCATGTTTTTACCGATTTGCTTGTAACATATTACAATGAAGTAAACGATAACGGCAATTTAATAAAAACAGCTGAAGAATACATCAAACACAATAAAATAAACCAATGTATTTTACCTGTGTACTATTATTATACCTTAGGGTTGATATCAGCAGGCAGAAAAAAAGAGGCGGCGGAATCCGCATTTAAAACACTGGAGTATTTTGATTTAAACAAACAAGGGAAGCTTGATTCCGAAGTAGGTTTATACACGGTTTTTCCGTCGGAGCTCACGGATAATCGTGCCGAGTGCGTTAAGATGCTTGCCGTTACAAATGCGTTGTGCCATGAATTTGAAGCGGCGTTTAAATGGGTGGCGGAGTATGAAAACGAAACGGGCGAAAGAATTGACACCTTAATAATAGACGCGTATGTTGGGCATTGCATAGAAAACAAAGACGCGGCAGGCTTGCCGTTGTTGTACGGCTTCGCGCTTAAATACGGCGCGGGTTCCGAAATGTACGATAACATAATTTCCATATTGGAAAAACATATCTCTGCCGAAGCTAAACCTCATGTGGCGGAAGCAATGGTTAACGAGCCGTCACTTACCAAAGAGGAAGACGATTATATGCGTTTACAGCGTTTGCGTGCCACAGGAAACACTACAGAGTATAAGTCTCATCTTGATTATTTTTTAAAAACAAACAAACCATTCAACAACTTTTATAGCGATGTAATTTTCTTTGCCATGAAATGGAACAAAGATTTTTCCGGTTTTATTGAGAATGTATTTATAAGCGACTCTGCTAAATTCATCGAAAGTATATTTCTTACCAACCACGGCTTTGCAGACATATTGTTAAGGTTTTTTGAAACGGAAAACCGATTTAACAAAAACCAAGCAATAAAAAGCGCACGAATAATCTCAAGCCTGTGTATGCACACTTTTATGAAAATAAGTGGAAACAATAATGCGGACAACGTTCGCAAAGTAGCATTGCATGAATTGGCAATGCGTTCCGGCCACAGATACCTAAGCATGGTATACAAACCGGATGTATATTGTGAAAGTGAGATAGTATCAGTCTCCGAAACAGAAGCGTATATTTTTTTCGCCGGAGAAGCTTTCATCTGCAAAGACAGTGGAGATATACTGGGCTATGTACGCGGCTTGCGTAAAGCATTGCAGTTTAACCCGGGCATGAACCGTATAATTCAGCTTTGCATGGAAAGCCTGCAATATTAACGGGGTGATGAAGAATGAAAAAAAGAATAAATATAATGACCTCATGCGACGGCAACCTAGTGAAATATATTCTGCCGCAGTTGACTTCAATAAATAAAAACCTGAGTGACTACGATATACATTTTTATTTGGCACACAGCCGAATTTTTCCGAAAGAAGTACAAGCGTTAAAGTTATTTGCGCAGGAAAAAACAAGCATTACCTTTCACGAAGTAAAGGTAACAAAAAATATACCGTTTTATGAAAGCCTTGTAACCGGCGGCGGCGGGCAATGGCCTCAAGAAGCGTATTTTACACTAAGGGTACAGGACTATATTCCAGATGATGTTGACAGGATAATGTATATAGACGCAGGTGATGTAATAATAAACGGGGATATTGCACCGTATTATTTTGGCGACTTTGAAGGGAAGTCATTAATAGCTTCTCAAATGAATTTTAAAATAAATCCGTCTACCAATGAACGGGAACTTTACACAAAAAACGATGTTTTAACAGTTGCTGCCTGTACGCTGTTTAACTCCGGCTCGTATATAATTAACATGGAAAAACTCCGAAAAGAAGGCTGTACGGTCAACGAATATGTAAAATTACGTGATACATTATTAAAAAACTCAAAAAACGGCCAACCGGCATACTTCGGCGACCAAGGGTTCTTATCCGCCGTCTTTGCGGGAGACATTAATTTTTTCGGATATCCGCAGTACAAGGATTCAAAATATATGCCGTATAATTTCAGAACATCTTATTGGGGGATGTTCGACGGAGAGCCTGATTATGAACCGGTAGTTTTGCACTATGCGATTATGTCCAAACCTTGGGTTGTGCGTTTTACCGAAAAAGATATAAATGCGGTTATTGACAAACCGGATTTTGTTGCCAAGCGGCTTACCGTACCGATACCGACCATAGCGTGTATGACACCGCAGCATTTAAGGCTTGGCGAAGTATGGTGGAAATACGCAAAGGAAACCCCCATATACGAGGAAGCAAACACAAGGGCGACAATCACCGCAGAAAGCTGGGTGAAACACTACTTACCTCTATGCGCCAGATATGTAGATGTATGCAATCAGATTGCACAGATTGAAAGAAATTAATTTTCCCGGTGACAAAGTATGAAAAAAAGAATAAATATAATGACATCCTGCGACGACAACCTTGCTAAATATATTCTGCCGCAGCTTGTTGCCATAGACAAAAATTTACGTGAGTACGATGTGCATTTTTTTCTTGCACACAGCCGGGTCTTTCCGAAGAATATTAAACTGTTAAAAAATTTCGCAAAGGAAAAAACAAGCATTACTTTTCACGAGGCAAAGGTGTCAAAGAACATTTCATTTTATGAAAGTTTGGTAAGCGATGGCGGGCCTTGGCCCAGAGAAGCATATTTTACCTTAAGGTTACAGGATTATATCCCGGACGACGTAGACAGGATAATGTATATAGATGCAGGGGATGTCATTATAAACGGTGATATTGCACCGTATTATTTCGGTGGCTTTGAAGGAAAATCCATAATAGCGTCTATGCATGATTTCAAGTTAAATCCGGCTACCGATGAATATGAATTATATAATAAAGATGATTTAATGCATATTTCAAAACACGGTTTATTATTTAATTCCGGCTCTTATGTGATAAACATGGACAAATTCCGAAAAGCCGGTTACTCGGTTTCAGATTATTTTAGACTTCGTGATGCTTTGATTGAAAACAAAAAAACCGGTAAACTCGCTTATTTTGGCGACCAGGGTTTTTTAGCCGCCGCATTTGTTGAGGATGTTAAATTTTTCGGTTACCCGCAATATAAAGGCTCTCCGCATTATATGCCATATAATTTTTGTTCTTTTTATTACGAGATGAACAAAAGTGAACCGGATTATAAGCCTGTGGTTCTGCATCTTACAAGTCCTGTAAAGCCTTGGGTTGTGCGTTTTTCAGATGAGACAATAAGCATGGTTATTGATAAGCCGGATTTTGTGCAAAAACGTTTATGGGTAGTCGATTCTTGGGCCATCTCTACAATTACAGGCTTGATTCCGCAACATTTAAAGCTGTGTGAAATTTGGTGGAAATACGCGGAAGAAACCCCGATATACGAAGAAACAGATATAAAAGCACGAATCACCGCCGACACATGGATAAAGCATTATTTACCATTATGCACACAGTTTGTTGATACCTGTCATCAACTGGCTAAACTGAAAAATTTGGAGAACTAGCAAGGTGTGAGCGCATGAAAAAAAGAATAAACTTAATGACTTCCTGTGATGATAACCTTGCTAAGTATATTCTGCCACAGCTTGTTGCCATAGATAAAAATTTACACGAGTACGATGTGCATTTTTTTCTTGCGCACAGCCGCATCTTTCCGAAGAATATTCAAATGTTGAAAAATTTCGCAAATGGAAAAACAGGCATTACATTTCACGAAGTAAAGGTGACAAAAAATATCTCGTTTTATGAAAGCTTGGCAAGTTTAGGCGGACCGTGGCCGAGAGAGGCGTATTTTACCCTGCGGTCACAGGATTACTTGCCCTGTGACATAGACAGAATTATGTATATAGATGCCGGCGACGTGATAATACATGGTAATATCGCGCCGTATTATTTTGATGACTTTGAGGGAAAGTCCTTAATTGTAACCCCATCGCGATACAAAATAAATCCCGTGACCAATGAGCGGGAGCTTTTTACAAAAGATGATATGTTTTTGGTGTCCAAGAAAGGTACACCGTTTGGCTCGGGCTCGTTTGTAATGAACATGGGTAAAATCCGAAACGAGGGCAGTACGGTTAACGATTATGTACACTTGCGCGAAGCGCTTAAGAAAGAAAGGAAACCCGGTGAGTTTGCATTTTTTGGCGACCAAGGTTTTTTGGCGGCAGCCTTTGTAGGGGATGTTAAATATTTTGGCTATCCGGAACATAAAGATCACCCATGTTATACGCCGTATGACTATACAATGAGTTATTCGATACAGTTTGAAGGTGAGCCGGACTATGAACCTGTGGTTCTTCATTACATGATTCCGACCAAGCCTTGGGTTGCTCGTTTTTCAGAAGATGACAAAAAAAATATAGATATCTTGGATTTTGGTGTGATTGACCTAAGCATACCTATAATCAGCAAAGCCGATTTCACCCCCCAAGCCTTAAAATTAGCGGAGGTATGGTGGGAATACGCAAAGGAAACTCCCATATACGAAGAAACAAAAACAAGAGCAGCTATCACCGCCGCTACATGGGTAAAGCATTATTTACCCATGTGCGCGCAATATGTCAAAGCCCTTCATCAAGTTGAAAAACTAAAAAATCCCAACAAGGCGTGAGCGTGTGAAAAAAAGAATAAATATAATGACTTCCTGCGATGATAACCTTGCTAAATATATTCTGCCGCAGCTTGTTGCCATAGACAAAAATTTGCACGAGTACGATGTGCATTTTTTTCTTGCACACAGCCGTATTTTTCCGAAAAATATTCAAATGTTGAAAAATTTCGCAAATGAAAGAACAAGTATTACTTTTCACGAGACAAAAGTGACAAAGAATATTTCGTTTTATGAAAGTTTGGTAAGCAATGGCGGTATGTGGCCGCGTGAAGCGTACTTCACCTTAAGGGTGCAAGACCATATCCCCAACGATGTAGACAGAATAATGTATATAGACGCGGGGGACGTCATTATTAACGGGGATATTGCACCGTATTATTTTGGTGATTTTGAGGGAAAATCCATAATTGCTACCCCTTATATTGGATTTAAAGAAAACCCGGTGACAAAAGAGTTGGAATTGCACACAAAAGACGATATGCTGAAAGTTGCAAAGAGTGATTCACTGTTTAACTCCGGCTGTTATGTAATAAACGTGGATAAATTTAGAAAAGAGGGCTACACACTTGACGATTATACACGATTGTGTGGAATATTGGTGGCAAACACGCAATTAGGGGAATATTCATATTTTGGTGACCAGGGCTTTTTGTCTGCCGCGTTTTGTGGCGATATAAAATTTTTCGGATACCCGAAACACAAAGATCCTTCGTACATGCCCTATAATTTTACGTCATTTTATTGGCATCAATTCATAGAGCGCTCGGATTACAAGCCTGTGGTTCTGCACTACGCGACTATGGTAAAACCATGGGGTTTACGTTTTTCTGATGAAGTGATAAACATGGTTTTTGACAAACCGGATTTTATGGCAAAGCATCCTGTCGCGGCCAAAGATGCCGCAACCATACCAATAACGTGTTTGCACCCAAAAACTTTAAGGCTTAATGAAATTTGGTGGAAGTACGCAAACGAAACACAGATATACGATGAAGCGAATACCCGGGCAAGAATCACCGCCGAAAGTTGGATGAAGCATTACTTGCCGCTGTGCGCACAACATATTGAAGTTTGCCATAACGGAGGAATTTATGATGAATGAAGCTGAAATAACAGCAATACACACATTTATTGAGTATGGTCTTTTTAATATAGCATTGGATTTATTGACCATGCACGGGCAAAACAACTCAAAAGACCCTGCACTTCCGCCTTTGTTTGTCCTGCTTCAAGAGCGGATTTCCTTTGCCCAAGCCGCGGAAAGTGAAGCGGTTGACCCGGGTTTTTATGAATTGATGGAGCGCATCGCCAACCGCTCCGAGGATGAAATATTTACTATGATTTTGAATAATTTTGTGGATGCTTCCGATGAAATCAAGACAGGGCTGATTATATATTGCACAAGTTTTCAATCGCTTAATTGTTGGGGGAGACTTGACCCTGCAAACAGTGATTATCACGACTTTCGCCTTCGCGCAAGCATGGTTAAAAATCATTACGATGATTTGATGTGGCTGCATGAAAGGCTTGCAGATGCCCGCAGCAAAAACGTGCTGTATGCGGTGCTTGCCAATTGGATTGACTTGGACTGTACCACATTTGAAAAATACAGGGAGCGTGTGTATCCCGAATATTATGACCCTTCTGTTTTTAAAAAAAATTTTGACGAGGTGTTTTTAGACCTTGGTGCGCTTGGCAGCAGTTCGATGCACTTTATTTGTTCAAACATGGGCAGGTATAAGCGCATTTATTGCTACGATATAACACCCTCGACTGTCGATGAATTGAAGTGTATCTATAAAAATGCAGAAAATGTAATAATTAATCAAAAAGCGGCATGGAGTAGCTCCGGAACAATGTATCTGAAAGAGTTTCCGAGAGGCGAGGCGGGAAATCAAGTGGCAAAAAACGGCGAAATTGCCGTGGAAACCGTGATGATAGACGATGATATTTCCGAACCCATAACCTTTATTAAAATGGATATAGAAGGCGCGGAAAAAGAAGCCCTGCGCGGCTGTACACGGCAGATACGGGAAAACCGCCCAAAACTCGCTATCTGCACATACCACGGATACGAGGATATTTACGCCGTCCCGCGTTTGATTGATGAAATCGCACCGGGATATACCTTTTATATGCGTTACCACGGCACACGTAACTGTATCGCAACGGAGTTTTCTTTGCTGGCCGTGTAATTTAATTTTACCGATTAAACAGATAAAAACCAAAAGAACCCCCTATGCCGTATTTGAATAGGATAAAAAAACGGCAAGGGGGGTTTTTTATGAAAATCGGATTGGCACTTTCAGGCGGGGGGATTCGGGCGGCGATTTTTCATTTAGGAGTGTTGGAATATTTGGCAGAGACGGGGCTATACGGAAAGATTACCAGTATTTCGTCGGTTTCGGGGGCAAGCATTTGCATTGGGCTTATTTTTGCGGCAAATAAAAATAAATGGCCGACGGCGGTGGAATTTCAAAAAAATATTCAGCCGCTGGTTCGCCGTTTAATTATTGGGGAAAATATTCAACGCGCCGCTCTTGTTCGTTTGCCATTTTCGCCGCTAAAATGGCGGCATCGAGTGGAAATGCTTGCCGATATGCTTGAAAAAAAATGGGGGATAACGGGAGATTTGCAAGACTTGCCGTCGTTTCCGTTTTGGGAAATAAATTGCACTACTTTTGAAACGGGCAATAGGTTTCGTTTTCGCAGAGATTACATGGGTGACCAAAAAATCGGATATGTGCAGAATCCGAATTTACCGATTTCGCATATGATTGCAGCATCGGCGGCATTTCCTGTTTTGATAGGCCCGTATGTACTTAAAACCGCCGGGCTGCGCTTTACGAAAGATAAAAAAGGCAAACTGCCCGAAGACGAGGTTTTGGATGAATACACCCTTTGGGACGGCGGCGTTTACGATAATCTTGGGCTTGATGCGTTGCATAAAATTGGCACGGGTCTTGACCGGGAAATAAATTTTGCGATTGTAAGCAACGCAGGCGCGGCAATCGGGGAGCAAGGGCGTAGCAGACCCGTACAAAATTTACGGAGACTTTTGGATATTGCAACATCGCAATCGGATGCACTCCGCACACGCGATTTTATTTCTTCCATTGTACACAATCAAAAAGGGTTGTATCTGAAAATCGGACACAACCCGGAAAATGAATTTGCGCGAAATTATCCGACAACTTTAAATTCACCATCGGAGAATGATTTCCGCATAATTTTTAATAATGGTTACGAAACCATGAAACAGGCGTTTACACGTTAAACCGAATTAAAAGCACGTCGCCGTCTTTTACTATATATTCTTTGCCTTCCACGCGCACTTGTCCTTTTTCTTTTGCGGCGGCGTAGGTTCCTGCCGAGATTAGGTCGTCGTAGGCAACGACTTCGGCGCGAATGAAACCGCGTTCAAGGTCGCTGTGAATTTTTCCGGCGGCTTGCGGGGCTTTCGAGTTGCGCCGGATTGTCCATGCGCGTACTTCTTTCGGGCCTGCGGTTAAAAAGCTTATTAATCCTAAAAGTTCGTATCCGGCGGATATTAAACGGGCAAGGCCGTTTTCGCTTATTCCCATATCCGCAAGGAACATTTCTTTTTCTTCCGCGTCGAGGGTTGCGATTTCGGCTTCGAGTTTTGCGCATGAAATAAAAAGTCGTGTGTTTTCCGATTCCGCGAATTCTTCAAGTGCTTTTAACGCGGCATTGCCCGCGCCGTTTTCGATATCGCTTTCGGAAATATTCGCGGCGTACAACATCGGTTTTTGTGTAATTAATGTGAAACTTTCTACGAGTTTTAAATCGTCCTCGTCATCCCAAACAAGGGAACGTGCGGGTTGTCCCTCTTCTAGCGTCTCTTTTATTTTTGTAAGGATTTCTTCCTCACGTTTGAAGGATTTATCGGTTCTTGCGGTTTTTTGAACCTTAGCAAGCCGCCGTTCAAGCATTTCAAGGTCTGCGAAAATTAATTCAAGATTTACTGTTTCGATATCGCGAACGGGGTCGATGGTTTCATGTACATGCGTGACGTTTTCATCTTCGAAGCAACGCACAACATGGACAAGCGCGTCCACTTCGCGTATGTGTGAAAGAAACTGATTCCCCAATCCTTCGCCCTGAGACGCGCCTTTTACAAGCCCTGCGATGTCAACCATTTCAATTGCGGCGGGTACCACAGACTTAGCATTGTAAATTTCATTAAGTTTTCCCAATCGCTCATCGGGGACGGGAACGCGTCCAACGTTTGGGCTTACTGTGCTGAACGGATAATTTGATGCTTCCGCACCTGTTTGCATAATTGCGTTGTATAATGTACTTTTTCCCGCGTTCGGCAGGCCTACTATTCCTAATTTCATTTTAAATTTCCTCTCCGGTACAATTTTTCAACGAGAATTATAGCATGAAAAAACTTTTTTTGTTACAATACAATTACAAATTTTGGGGAGGTAGCCATGCCGGATTTATTTATAATTATTTGTGCCGGATTGTTTGGGCTTTGCTTTGGTTCGTTTGCGAATGTTGTAATTTATCGTTTGCCAAAGAATCTTTCCATTATAACTCCGCCGTCGGCTTGCCCTTTTTGCGAAAAACGTTTAAATCTTTTAGAACTGATTCCCGTTTTAAGTCAGCTTTTTTTGCTTGGAAAATGCCGCGAATGTAAAACAAAAATAAGTCTGCGGTATCCTTTGGTAGAGCTTCTTTGCGGGCTGCTTTTCGCGGCGATGGCGCATTACTCCCCTACCCTTTCCGTTTTGCCGCTTTCGGTTTTCGCGTTTGTGCTTCTTGTGATTTCTTTTATAGACGCGGACACACAGGAAATTCCCGACGGGCTTGTGATAATCGGTGTGATTGCGGGAATAATTTATGTTGCCGGCGGGCATTTTTTCCCCGAGCTTTTCCCCTGCCCTCCACTTTGGCATAACGCGCTGATTGGCGTTATTGCAGGTGCCGCGCCGCTTTTAATCATCGACAGAATTACGCTTCTCGTTTTGAAAAAAGACGGATTCGGTTACGGCGATGTAAAACTTATGGCGATGGTTGGATTGTTCATCGGCTGGCGAATGATGCTTCCAGCATATCTTTTCGCGCTTTTTTCCGCTACGTTTTTCATTATATATTTAATGATAACAGGGAAAACAAAACGCGGTGCGTATATAGCATTCGGGCCGTTTCTTTGCGCCGGAACGCTTTTCGCACTTTGGTTTGGCGAGTATGTGTTTGCTTTGTATGATTGGTATATAGCTTCATTAGCTATTTAAACGTAATAAAAAAAGCGGAATTGTTATTTGAAATTCGGAACGGGAAGCTATGTAATTAAAAAAAACAATTGTTTTTACAGTCCCAATATGTGGTTGCGGCAATTATGGTCGTATATGCTATAATTAAAGCATAAAATAAATTACAGTGCTAAATGTGACGGCAAATGAAATGATAAAAAGCGGTTTACTCGCAAGATGGTTGGAATGTTATGAATATAAATACAAACATACCGGCAATTAATGCGCACAGAAATCTTACGAATATCGGAACGCGACAAGCGACAGCATCACGGCGGCTTTCAAGCGGCTTCCGTATAAATTCCGCCGCGGACGATGCCGCAGGGCTTGCTGTTTCCGAAAAAATGCGCGCGCAAATCAGAGGGCTTGACCAATCGCTCCGTAACGCACAAGACGGGATTGCTTTAATTCGCACTGCCGAAGGCGGAATTGCAAGCATAAACGAAATGATTATTCGTATGCGCGAACTTGTTGTACAAGCCGCAAACGATACATCTTTTCATCCGGGCAAAATAATTATTATTGACGATGAAGAAATACAACATCATTCCAACAGAGATATGATTCAATGGGAAATAAATCAACTCATTGAAGAAATTGACGCGCTTTCTAAGAGAGTGCAATTCAACACGCGGAATTTATTAAGCGGAGATTTCGCAAAGAAACCACCGGTCGAAATATACCGCCCGATTATTTTGCCAACGTCTCAACAACTTGCACACAGCGTTATGGCAACGCTTGACCCCGCGCCTGTTTCTCCGTTTAACATTCCGCCTGTGCCTACAATTATTATTGATTCATCCAATTTCCGCCCGAATGCCGTATGCCCCAGCGGGACGTGGAGTGCAAGCGCGGGTGTGCTTACAATTCATAACAGTAACGAAATAATTGAAATCAGAGATACGGATTTATTCGAGTATGGTTTTGAGATTGACCGCATTGTAGTAGCATCGGGTGCAGCCGCAAACATTATTTTAAATAACGTGAACATTAACACAAGCACAGGCGCGGCATTAGATATGCGCGAAGCAACTGTGAATTTGTGGCTTGCGCACGGCAGCACCAGTAATATGGAAACCACTCACAAAGACCGCGCCGGAATTGAAACAACGGGCGGCAGTCTAACAATAAACGGCACAGGCACACTTTACGCATACGCCACTTGTACTGAGAATGATGGTGACGATAGCGGCGCGGGGATTGGCGGCGGACTGAACGGAGACAGCGGGAATATTACTATACACGGGGGAAATATCACTGCGCGCAGCCGCGGTAATGGTGCGGGCATTGGCGGCGGTTCTTATGGAAGCGGCGGCAATATCACAATAACCGGAGGGAATATAACTGCTGTGGGCGGCGACGACGGCGCGGGTATTGGCGGCGGTTCTTACGGAAACGGCGGTAATATAACGATAACCGGAGGAAATATAAGTGCCGAAAGCAGCTTTGACGGCGCGGGTATTGGCGGCGGTTTTTACGGAAACGGCGGTAATATAACGATAACCGGAGGAATTATTACTGCATACGGTAGCGCTTTTGGTGCGGGAATTGGCGGCGGAGAACACGGTGACGGCGGTGATATCACAATAACCGGAGGGAATATAACTGTTCACAATAGCCACAGTAACAATTTTGGTGCGGGTATTGGCGGCGGTTTTCTCGGATACGGCGGTAATATTAAAATAAGCGGCGGAAATATATTTACCGAAAGCATCCAAGGCGCGGGAATCGGTGGCGGCATGGGTGGAAACGGCGGAATAATAAATATTTCAGGCGGAATTGTTATGGCAACAAGTGACAGTGCGGCGGCTGTTGGCGGTGGGCAGGATATTGCCGATTGGCTTATTCCGCCCGGCTTGGGTGCGATTTTAACAATTTCCGGTGGCGTACTTGAACTTCTTCACCCTCACGACTGGATTGGCGGCGGTGACGAACAAGACCCTGTATCGGGCGGTCGTCACGGCATGACAACATACATCAACGGAAATTTATCATTTCTCGGCAATGCGCCCAAAATTCTCGCCGGCGTTTTTAACAGCATCGGCAATACGCTTTCTTCATATAAAATTCTTCTTGACACAAATTTACCGCCGCATCAACCCGTGTCGTTTTTGCTGTATACAAGCGGCGACTACAGAAGATTTGATGTAATAACCGACAGCAACGGCGAAGTTTTTGTATGGCTTACCGAACCGCCTACAGACCCGCCGATAATTATTGCCCCGGACAATAACGATAACAATAACAACGCTCGTGTTCCCAGACCCACGCCGCAAACGCCGGGCGATGGTTTGTGGATTCAAACCGGCGCGAACGCAAATCAAGGCTTGCGTTTGTACATTGAAGCAACGGATGCTTTAACGTTGGGGCTTATTGATGTTGCGGGAAATCCCGTAATCAGCGTTCTTCATGAATCCGGCGTTAATATTTCGCCATTGCTGCAAATTTTAGACGATGCACTTACACACACAAATATAGTTCGCGCAAATTTGGGTGCTGTGCAAAACCGTTTGGAATTTACTTCGGAAAGTGTTTTAATTTCTTCCGAAAATTTAAACGAAGCCGAATCACGCATCCGCAACGCAGATATGGCGCGCGAAATGATGTTCCTTTCCGGAATAAAAGTTTTACAGCAAGCGGCTGTTTCCATGCTTGCGCAAGCTAATCAACTTACAAATTCCGTATTACAACTGCTACAGGATATTTGAAAAATATTTAACGTAAAAAAGCGGCTACGCCGCTTTTTTATTTTTTTACGGTTTTTGATTAATTCTCAATCAGTACCGCTCTCACGGGCGAGCCGTCCGAGTCTTTCATGTTAAGCGGAAACGCCGAAAGAGTATACTCTCCTGTATTTACATTGGATAAATCCAAACCTTCCAGCGGAATTATTTCTTTTTCCAGTAAAATCAAATGAACATCCAACGGGTGTTCCATGCTTCCGACACTTTGACTCTCTACACCGATTAATTTTACATGGGAATTTGCGATTAAAACAGCCGCGCTTTCCGTTAACTCATTTTGACCTTTGAAAAGCAAGCGTTTATGGCAATTTTTTAAAATGTCAGCTATTTCAGCATCACCGATAGTTCCTTCAAATTCCACGACTGTACATTTTCCGTAAAATGTAGATAAGTCTAATTCATGAATCGCTTTCCCATTTGAAATAAAATGATTCGGGGCATCAATGTGTGTTCCGTTGTGAACGCTCATTGAAATATTTGTTAAATTAAATTTATCGTGCTCCACGGAAGCAACCCGTTCGTACATAGGCAATTTGTCGCCGGGATACACCCGGCAAGAAAATAATTCTTGTGTGATATCAATAATTTTCATTTTACTCAACCTCCAAATCCACTTCCATAACCTCTGTGCCCGCGATACCCATGCCCGCCATAACCGCCGAGTCCACTTCCGCCATAACCGCCGTAACCCCTGTATCCCCTAAAATGTCTGCGGTGGCTGTGGGCTACGCCATAATGATAATCATCTAGTTCATCTAACGAACATAAATATTCATCGTTATCTAAACTATGCAATTTTTCATACGCCATAACACCGCGTATCAGCAGAACAAGAAAACATATAGGCGCGGCAAGCAAAAACAAACCAAAGCCTTCAATCCATTCCATCAAATTGTTAGTCACTGAGTAATATACAACATATATATAAAACACCGCTGTATCAAAGCCAAAGAAAGATAACGCAGCCGGCATTAGAACACGCCGCTTTTGCGACAGGAAATATAATGCTACATACGCGCCTGTCAATATAACGGCAAACACATCCCCGACAATTTCCGGCACCCAAAGGTATGTCAACCACATAATGCTTGGGGCTGTCCAAAATATCGGTTCCTCATGACCAAAAAACATAAAGAACAAATTTATAAGAGCCACGCCAATAATAAGTAACAAGCCAAATCTTGCGTTTTCAAATTTGCGAACATCTTCCCGCATTGGTGGAATTATAATTGAGCTTGTGTTTAACGAATTCGTTGCTATACCCTGGGCGTTTGGTTGAAACGGCTGTCTTTCGGTGTATGTTTCGATTTCAATTCCACTGTCTTTATAGCTTTCAATTATCGGCAGTAAATCATTGCGCGTTTCACCATTTGTCCAAACCATTACACTGTTGATGCTTGCTTGTTTCATATATTCCGCATTGGGCATATCTTCAAAGTCTAAGCTCCAACGATTGTCGTACACTTCCGAGTTTTCAAGAAGAACCATGTCGCGGTTATAATCCAACAAAAACGCAGGCGGGGCATCATGCCTGATTGTTGATTTCCGCATATACCCTGCCCCCTCTTTTAGTGCATCAACAATTGGGGTATTGTCAATTGCTTGGAGTAAAGAACCGATTTTTTCTTCATGTACGCCGTTGTACAGCGGCACCGGCCTGAACCCCTGTTCAGCCAGCGCAATCCCGCTTTCCACGCCGGATGCACCGGGCAAGTCTACAATAATTGCCGTGGTTTGATTGTTTAACTGGGCAATCTCTAACGGAAGGGGCGGCATTCTAAAAGTTCCGTCGCCAATTAAATATCCTTGAATGTTTGTAAACAATGCCGGTTTTGCAAATTTTGTCCAGCGTTCCTGCCACGGCGGTGCCCATATTTCAAACAAATCCCGTCCGTTCATTATGCACCCCTTACTAAAATTGGAATCTCGCTTGCGTCTTCATCAATTTTTGGCGAACTGCTTACCCTTGCATAACACCCGGAAAATTCGCCGTCTGTTACAAACATACCCACATTTACATGAAGCCCGTCTAGCGGTACACTTTCAAACATCTTTTGTGCGACCCATTGAGTCGGGTTTTCATGTGCGGCTTTGCGAATTTCGTTTTCTTCTTGTGATGACATTGTTCCGGGTATATTAATGCCCTCACCTACCCTGCCAAACGCAGGTTTCAGAATCCAACCGTTATGGTCGGTTAAAGTACTTGCGCATTTTGTTTCGGGAAGCAGTTTCTTCCATGTTGCAACGTCCACGCCCAACCTGTCCCATACCAGCGGTAATCGCTTAGATTGCGTTAAAAGCGCGATTGGGTGGTTGCACGACGGTGTTTCGGAATTTACAAAGCTTAACCAATCAACGCCTTTTGTAAATTCCATCCACTCTACGGGGAAGTATCTGATTATTCCGCCTATATCAAGAGCCTTGTTGTTTTGCCATTTTATATTCTCCGGCGATGCATACATGGAGTTGTATCCAAAAGTTTCAAGCAAGTCGCCAAGGTAGTGCAGTATTTGATAATCTTCCACAGTGTGAGTATCATGCAGGTATGCGATTATACAACTTTTCGGGAAAATTTGCGATACTTTTTTTGCAAATACTTCGCCAAAACAACCGCACTTACCATACCCGGGGAAATAGACCTGCGCCAATTCCGGCAAAATAGATGCTTCGGGATACCCTGCAGGAACGTCGCTGTTTACTTCCGAAATTCGCCAGCCGTCTGTTGTCGGGTGAAAGTCGAAACGCATGAAGCGTATATGTGCTTTCGGTTTACAATTGCACAGGGCGTAGGTCATTTCTTGTGAAATTCCCGTTTCAAGAACAAGCCCCGGATTTTTTTGCAATGCACATTCCATTGCAATTGTTTCGTTATACAGCGCGACAGCGTCTTTAATTAAAGATGAGATTTCGTTTGGCTCAAATAATAGAACCTTATCGCTTATTGTGCTTTGTTCCCCCGCTTGTAAGTCCCATTTGTATCCATCGAACATTACGTTCATGCGGTATTGCGGGTAATGCTCTTCGGGAATGCTTTTTATTTTCATCTATTTACCTCATTATATTATGTACTTTAACTTCGCGCCCTTTTATCACAATGTACCATATATGGCGCATTTCTTCAATCTCTATTGCAAGGAAGACGCGGATTTGTTGCATAAACCGGATGAATAAACATGTATTGACAAGATACTCATTGCGTGATATCATGGATTCGCAACAGTCGAACAGACGTTTTATGCTATGTACGGGTTTTGCCAATTTCGGAAGGGGCTTCGCGCCCTGAAACGAACCGCACCGCTTCCGCTCTAACCTCTGCATTATGTTGCAACTGCTTTACCCGCCGCACCACATAAAAGGGGGTAGCGCACCGGGCTCCGGTACCGGCTCGGCTTTGCTACCCACGCATGCACCTTTAATGTGCGTTGCGGCACCCGCCGGGGGCACGTGACCTCGGCTTTACTTAAAAATTAAAAACCGCAAATAAAAGTAGATGAATGCAACGACAAGCATCGCCAGCGCATTCGTCGCGCTTCGTGTGCACACCCCGTTGTCAAGGCACCGGAAAGACACACAATTCCGCCTGCTCTTGAGGTTCGTTAATTTCCATCTTATCAAGTGCATTTTCACTGTGTTTTGATGTATCCTCCACAGGATATGAACCTATCAACTCCACAGTCGTAGTAAACAGTTCCTCAAACATTGAAAAATCCCCGGCACTCCATGCTGCAATGTTATTTTCATTTTGCAAATCTACGGCAACTGTTTCGGTAAATTTTAGCATATCACGGACGTTGATTTCTGTCCCAGGCCCTAATTCTTCGGCAGTAAGTCCTGATGAATCATTGTTTTCGTGTGCGAGAATAGGCAATGTTAGCCTAAAACGATTGCTACCCTGTGCCCAGTACAAATTGCGTGTGGATTCGTAAAATAAATACTTTCCATCAATAAAATCTTTTTCCGTAAAACCGAATTGTCCCATAATGCCATTAAGTGGAGAATTATCCCCCCATGACTCCAAATCTTCATATGTCCAACGAGTAACCATAAGCTCAAAATACTGATGATTGCGGAATGCATCGCTCCACGTTTCCCAAGTAACTTCTTCCGCAATAGGAATATACCAAATAGTTATGAATGTTTTATGAACCCTGATTTCGGCAATATGAAATTCCTCCGGAACGTTTGCAAGCAGATGAATTGTATCAAGTGATGCGAAATCTATATATTCCGTTATAATTTCGGTTTTTAAATCCGGGGAGATTCTGCCTTCTCTTGCTGCAGCATAATCATATAAAAACTCGTCAAGCGAAGTAAACCATAAGCGATTTATTCGCGGGTCAGAAGAATACCTTCGCACTTGTGACGTATCATCCGTATGATATGAAGCCATAGATTCCTCAGTCGCGGCATTTTCGGGTTCATATTCCATACACCCTGTTATTGATAGTAGTGCAAAAAGCATGGCGAGCATTGTTAAAAATCGTTTTAGCATAATACATAGCCTCCTAAAAAAAGGGGGAAGCCGAGTACACACAAACCCGAAAGGAATGTTTCTACCCGGCTTCTATGCCTTATTCAAATTCCGTAGTTGTGATTATTTCGTATTGCAACATTTCCTCAATCATTGTAAAATCCCCGGCGCTCCATGCTGCAATGTTATTTTCATTTTGTAAATCTACGGCAACTGTTTTTGCAAATTTTAGCATATCACGGACGCTCATTTCTGTCACAATCCCTAATTCTTCGGCAGTAAGCCCTGATGAATCATTGTTTTCGTGTGTGAGAATAGGCAATCTTAGCATAAAACGATTACTGCCCTGCATCCAGGACAATTTGCGTGTGCGTTCGCAAAATAAATACTTTCCATCAATTAAATCATTTTCCGTAGAACCGGTTTGCCGCATAATGCCATCCATAGGAGAATTGTCCTCCCATGACTCTAAATCTTCATTTGTCAAACGAATAACCAGAAGCTCAAAATATTGATGATTGGAGAACGCATTACTCCACGTTTCCCAAGTAACTTCTTCAGCAATAGGAATGTACCAAATACTTATTGCTGTTTCATGAACATGGATTGCGGCAATATGAAATTCCTCCGGAATGTTTGCAAGCAGATGAATTGTATCAAGTGATACAAAATCTATATTTCTCATTATTGCCGCAGTGTTCAAATCCGAAGAATCTCTGCCTTCGCGTGCCGAAACATAAACATCTAAAAACTCGTCAAGCGAAGCAAAGCTTAAATGATTTATTCGCGAGGAAGAATATATAGGTTCACTATATTGAGAGACATCCTCTGCATGGCTTGAAGTCACCGGTTCTGTATTTGATGTGCTTTCGGATCTGTATTGTATGCACCCTGTTATTGTTGATACCGTAAAAAGCATTGCGAACATTGTTAAAAATCGTTTTAGCATAATATATAGCCTCCTAAAATTATATTATCCTGCAATCAGGCGGGTCACATTATGGGTGATTATTTAGCACCGAAAGATGCTATGTCTTTTAAGCAAGTATCGCACCATTCATCGAAGCTAAGTCCATTCATCACGCAAGCTTCACCGGGCCTGCATCTATCATCGCGTGCGCCAAGCAGATGTGATATTTCATGCGCAGTAAATACAAGATGCTTCGTAAAATCATACGTAAGCGATACAATCATATCATTGCCCCCATGAACTGCCAATCCAGCCACTTCAAAATGAGGCGGGTTTGCATTTGAGTCGAACCGGCATATCCGGTAGTTAACAAACCTAAAGGTATTTGTATTGCTCTCGGAAAATAGACCCATTAAATGCCCTGCCGACCTGTGGTGGGGGCGGGTATGGCAATTTGAGCCATTTTGATTTAATAGTCCTCCACATCTTCGGGGGTCACAGATTGCATTATTTTCGGGAACAGAGCAACCGTCAATCATATTAAGGTCATTTGACAAGTTAATAGATTGTCGGATTAAATTTACATTTAAATTATTCCTGAATCCGGGCTTTATATAGTCCAAAACATTTATTGCTCTGCTAACGTTCGCTTCACCCCCGTCAGGATTTACAAAAATTCTGTAGCTCATATTTAAAAGGGGAATAGGAGTAGGCGTTGGTCTTGGGGTGGGAGTAGGAATGGGCGTTGGAGCAGGTCCAAGAGTTACCCTATGCCCCACTAACGCCCTTGCGATAAGTACAACGTCAGCTACATCTATCCGCCCATCCATATTAACATCAGCAGCCCGTTTGTTGATTCTATTACAATTACCAAGCCTACAAGGGTTGAGCAGATATTGCGCAAGAGCCGTCGCGTCATCACTTGTAATGCGGCCATCCCCATTAATATCACCCCATAGAATTCCACCCATAGAATATCCCTCACCTCCCGACTCTATAGCTAACAAAACGCCGGAAAACACTAGCGTAACTGTCAGCGCAAAGACAAGGAAATTCTTAGTCATTTTCATTTCAAAACCTCCTACTTTTGTATATTCGCGTCACAATTAATGCGTGATTCGCACAGTGTGCAGTCAATATACACCAAGATGATGCATTTGCAAAGGTTTTGTTTGCTTTTATCTTGACGCTAACACATTTAATAGTGTATAAATAAGAAAAATTATATAGACAGTTCGAGACCATCCTGTCGTAAAACAAAACTACGGATTGCAAATGCCTTTGGCATTTCTGTTTTGTTGTGCCTCGTGCTGTTTATGCAGGAGGTATTTTTTATGAAATCTTCACCGCTTTTAATGTACTTATCCGTGATGTTTGTTGCCGTGTTGGTAATTTCCAATGTGATAGCAAACCACATGATTCAGCTTGGGCCGTTTTCGGTTGACGCGGGAACACTTACGTTTCCCGTAACTTATATTTTATCCGACGTTATATCGGAAGTGTATGGATATAAGTGGTCGCGGCGAATCGCTTGGACGGCATTGGGACTTAACGCCGCGTTTGCGCTTCTGATTATTCTTATAGTGCGACTGCCACAACCGGAATGGTATGACGGAATTTATTTCGCAAACGCGCTTTCAAATTCATGGCGGATAGTAATTGCATCGCTTCTTGCGTTTTGTATCGGCGACCTTGTGGACGACAGAATCTTTCGTTATTTCCGCGAAAAAAATCGTGTGAAGTATGAAGGAAAAGAAAATATGCGCGGTTTTGCGTTTCGCGCACTTATTTCGTCGTTAGCGGGGCATATTATTGATTCAAATATTTTTGTATTCATAGCTTTTGCGCCCGTTGTTTTCCTTGCAGACACCGGAATTCCCTGGTACGCATTGCCCGGAATGATTCTTGTAAATATTTTATTAAAATGGGGATATGAATGGGCGGTTATTCCAATCACCTACCGCGTTACAAAATGGGTCGGCACGAAAGAAGATAATTTTGCAGATAAATAATTTTTGCGGTATAATGTCCCAAATTCATTTGGGAGGTGTCTGCAATGGCTTTTTATTACGAAAAAGAGTCGCGCACATTCAACGAGTATTTGTTGGTTCCGGGGTATTCTTCCATCGAGTGCGTCTCGAAAAATGTGTCTCTGAAAGTGCCACTTGTTAAACACTTACGCGGCGAAAATCCTAAGCTAGAATTAAATGTTCCGCTGGTTTCGGCAATAATGCAATCGGTATCTGACGACAAGATGGCGATTGCGCTTGCGCGAGAAGGCGGAATTTCTTTTATCTTCGTGTCGCAGTCCGTAGAGAGTCAGGCGGCAATGGTGCGCCGCGCGAAAAATTATAAGGCGGGTTTTGTGCAAAGTTCGTTGAATGTACACCCGAATCAAACCCTTGCAGACATTTTAAAATTAAAAGATGAAACGGGTTACACAACCGTTGCGGTTACGGAAGACGGCACAACCGGCGGAAAATTTGTGGGACTTATAACAAGCAAGGATTACCGTGTAACCCGAATGTCGCCCGATACTCCCGTTTCCGAATTTATGATGCCTCTTGAAAAATTAATTACTGCGTGGGAAGGCACAACTTTAAGCCAATGCAATGATATTATTTGGGACAACAAATTAAACGTGCTGCCCATTACCGACCACGAAGGACGGCTTGCGTCGTTTGTTTTCCGCAAGGATTACGACAGCCACAAAGAAAACAAACTAAGTCTTTTTGATGATAGCAAGAGGTACTTGGTAGGCGCGGGTGTAAATACTCACGATTACGAACAGCGCATTCCCGCGCTTGTTGAAGCGGGCGCGGATGTTCTTTGCATAGATTCTTCCGAAGGTTTTTCCGAATGGCAAAAGCGTGTACTGTCTTTCGTTCGCGAAAAATACGGCGACACGGTAAAAATAGGTGCGGGCAATGTTGTATGCCGCGAAGGTTTCCGATTCCTTGCTGAAAGCGGCGCGGATTTCGTGAAGGTAGGTATAGGCGGCGGCGCGATTTGTATTACCCGCGAAGCCAAAGGAATAGGGCGTGGACAAGCAACGTCGATAATGGAAGTTGCTGCCGCACGCAATGAATATTTCAACGAGACAGGAATTTACGTGCCAATCTGCTCTGACGGCGGTATTGTTCACGATTATCATATTACGCTCGCGCTTGCGATGGGCGCGGATTTTTGTATGCAGGGCCGCTACTTCGCCCGCTTCGACGAAAGCCCCACAAAGCGCGTAAACATCGGCGGTAACTATATGAAGGAATACTGGGGCGAAGGAACCGAGCGCGCCAGAAACTGGCAACGCTACGAGGGCGGTGGTGCTTTACCGTTCGAGGAAGGCGTTGACGCATATGTACCCTACGCCGGAAGTCTGCGCGACAACTTAAATATAACTTTAAGTAAAATAAAAGCCGCAATGTGCAACTGTGGTGCTTTAACCATTGCGGAATTCCAAGCAAAATCCCGCCTAACCCGCGTTTCACCGTCCAGCATAATCGAGGGCGGAGCGCACGATGTTTACTTGAAAGACAGCGGCATAACGTCGCGGGCATGACAACCGATATTTTTTATATGCAAGAAGCCCTGGCGGAAGCGCGCCGGGGCTTTGACATGGGCGAAGTGCCAATCGGCTGTGTGATTGTGTATGACGGGCAAATTATCGGACGTGCCGCAAACGAACGCGCCACCCGCAAAAATGTACTTTTTCACGCGGAAATTACGGCAATCAATCAAGCCTGCGAAGCTCTCGGAGACTGGCGGCTTGAGGGTTGCCGTTTGTATGTAACGCTCGAGCCTTGCCCCATGTGTGCCGGCGCGATTGTTCAGGCGCGTATTCCTGTTGTAATTTTCGGCGCGAAAAGCCCCAAAGCCGGTTGCGCCGGTTCCATTTTAAATCTTTTAAACGAGCCGCGGTTCAATCATCGCGCCGAAATAATTTCCGGCGTATGCGAAGATGAATGCGCGGCTTTAATGTCAGAGTTCATGCGGACACTTCGCACGGCAAATAAATCCTGATAATATACATAAACATCATACTCAAAGAATCGGTACAGCACCGCAAAAATATATATATTTTGACATAATATCTTCTTGAAGATATGTCGAATACAACATATTTGAGTTTAATACCGGTTTCACCGGAAACATTATAGAAAAATGGAGGTTATTCTTCATTTTTTTCACCCCTGTCCTGCCTTTTCTAGGGGCCACCTCCCTTGCGTACATGAACTTCGATTAGGTTTCCGTCTCCGTCAAAACCCCAAGTAACACCTACTCTTATTACATCAATAAATAATAAATTATGCCAAGAGCGGTAATGCCCAATGCCCGCAGACACTGACATTTCCCCAATTACAGGAAAACGGGGTTCTACACCCGGCGGTGGAGGTCTTGCCGTTGTTTGACGATAAAACCCCCTTTCGTAATCAACAGAAGGTCTACTCCAGTCATCTCTGCTTTCAATAACCTTAATAACATCCTCTATATTTGTTCCCAATGGCGTGATTCTTAAGATATAATTCCTTACCATATCTAAGGGCCTCCGTTTAGGGGTTATTAACATAGGCATAAATGTAACCAATGTTATAAAAATTAACAGAGACAATACAATCACAATAAATTTCCTCCATGTTTTCATATCATGTCACCCTCCAAAAAAGCTAGCTGGAACAGGATTATTCCAACCATGAGCTGTTTGTGATAAACCTCCGGGATGAAGATTTGTATAGTGAAGCAAACCGGA
>WRBD01000004.1 GCA_009779835.1 Defluviitaleaceae bacterium
GCAGGCAACCAGCCCATGAACAGAAAAAAATCACAAACGCATTCGCGGTGATTTTTTTCTGTTCGGGCGTTGCCTATGCGCTTGCAGAACCCCGCCCGCGAAGCGAGTTGCCCGTTGCGTGGGCATTGCGCGGTCGCGGCGGGCGCGTTGCGTGCCGACTACCCATGCCGACGACCCGACGAGATGCTTCGAGCTATTCGATTGTCGCCCAAACTGCGACGCGCCAGCGAATTACACGTTGCGTGCCGATGCCCTGTGCCGACGCGCCGACACTTCGCCCGCTGACGCACTGCCGCAATGCTTCCGCACGACGGCATTCCCATGCCAACGTTTCGACACTCCGCCGAGATTATTCAGGCTAGTCGTGGTGTAATTTTTGCCCGTTTAGTGTTCTTCTTGATTCTTGCTAAATTTTTACTGCAAAAAACTTGTCGTCCAGCACTGTTTTATGTAGAATTGCACAACGCATTACATCGGAGGTGTGGTTTGACTATTTTACGTGTTCTCTTGAGTATAATTAAAATATTTGGTGCCATTTTAAAAACAAGTTTTATGTCCAAAAAAAAGATAGAACTTGAAAATCAGTTATTGAAAACCCAGCTTGCACATTTTCAACGTCGAATGAAGGACGGAAAAATACCTAAATACCCGGTAGATGATAAAATCCGAATTCATTTGGCTTGCCTGTGCGAACTCTTCAACGATTTGAAATCATCGTTGGTTTTAGTTACGCCGGAAACAGTAAAACGATGGCATACTCGTCTGTTTAAGTTTTTTTGGCGAAAAAAATCCGAAGGCGGAAGACCCAAAATTTCTAAGGACACCATCGCAATGATTAAACGCATCCACAAGGAAAATCCTCTACTCTCTCCGGAAAAAATCCATGAAATGTTAGTTGCTTTAAACATTATGGACGCGCCGTCGCCCAACACCATTGCAAAGTATATACCCAAAATGCGCAAACCTCCTACCGAAAAGCAAAGACAATCTTGGAGGACTTTTTTGCATAACCACAGAAAAAACATTTGGTCTATGGATTTTGCCACAGTCACCACACTTTTATTTAAAGTTTATCATATTTTATTTATTGTCAGCCATGACCGCCGGAAAATTGAACACTTTGCCGTTATCGAAAATCCGAACGCTAATTGGATGGAACAGCAAATTCGGAACGCTACGCCTTACGGCAAACAACCGAGACATCTAATCCACGATAATGCTTCCGTATTTAAGGAAAAACATTTTCAGAAATTTTTAAAGGACTTGAACATTAAGTCAAAAAGCATCGCTCCTCATAGCCCTTGGCAAAATGGTGTCACAGAAAGGCCCATAGGCACCGTCCGCCGGGGTTTGCTTGACCACGTAATCCCTTTCAATCAGCGTCATTTGGAATGTTTATTGAAAGAATATGTTGATTATTACAATAATCACCGAACGCATCAGGCATTGGATTGCGATACACCGGAAGGAATAATCCAACCGAAAAAATCGTTGATTTCGGATACAAAATTAATTTCCAAGCCTGTTTTAGGTGGGTTGTATCACTATTACGAAAAGGTTGCATAAAAAAACAGCGTAACAACTCGTAATAACTCACTGTGCGCAATCGAATGCATCTAAATGATTCATTTTGATGAGTTTTCTTTCTTGATACCTTAAATATTTTTTTAACGCGAATTGCCCATTCCTGCCATATTATTACAGCAGGGAACGGGCAATTTTTTTGATTTTTTATGAAATTTCAATACGTCCATTGACATTTAATGGCTATTTTTACACGTCAAATGTCATTTTCTGGGTTGTTGAAGTCCACAGCAGTTTCAGCGGTTATGGGTACGCCCGCAAATTGTTTACCATAATTTGAAAAAGTTGGCGATTGGCTAATGATTCTTGCGTTCAAAAAAAATGTGAGTTATAATTTAACTTAGGAAATGTGGGGATAATATGAGTGACGAACAGAATCAAAATCGTGTTGTTGACACGCTTCACAACCAAGACAAAGTTTTGAAAGAAAGCCTAAGTCTGTTTACAGGCGGCTCATTGGAATTTCTTGATGAAGAACTTTCCGGCGAAGTCACGGATATATTAAGTACAGAAATAACGGAAACAACAACGAAAAAGGCTTACGGTGACAAAGCATTAAAACTTTCAACCAACATGGGTATACATTCGGAATGTGAAGCCCATATCAGCAAAGATGATATGATTCGTTTCGCTTCATACAATCTTGATTTAACCCGACTTCATAAAATCCCTTTCACCACTGTAATTATTACAACAAAAAAACCAAGCGTAACAAGCTATACTTGCCCGTCATTATCATTCACACCAAAAATCATAAATCTTAAAGAACGCGATGCCGATAAGGTATTAGCGGAGATTGATAAGAAGCTGAAAGCCGGGGAACAAAGTAAAATAAATTTATTGGAAGTAGTTTATTTGCCGCTGTACGGAAGCGAAAGCGGAAAAACAACTTTTGAACTGTTGAACACGGCAATAAAATTAACCCCGATAGTATCTGAAAATAAACACACGCAACACAAGCTACAAGACCTTTTAATTTTGCTTACGAGTACGTTTATAAGCGAAGAAGAACAAAATAGAATTTGGGAGGAAAATATGCCGACATTAGAAAATAACCCAGCTATTAGAATGTTAGAAGAACGGAGCATGAATAAAAAAATGATTGAAATTGCTAAGAATATGCTCCGCGATGGTGATGATGTTTCAAAAGTATCAAGAAACACAGGGCTTGATTTGTCGCGGGTTGCCGAATTACAAACGGAATTACAAGCTGCGGCAGTATAATTAATTTACAAAAACACTTTTTAACCTCCGTCATTAATGCGCGGGGGTTTTTTCATTTTTACAGAGGGGAGTTAGCGAATGTCAAACATAGCCAACACATTGAATATTGATGACAGGAATACGGACATTATCGCAAAGTAATAAACAGCCGCAAAAACCGCCGTTATTATACTCATTTTGAAACGGAGTACAACGCACTACTCCATGCTTGCGAGTATTTTGAATTGACATTGAAGCACAAGGATTTACCCGGCTCAAACACGCAAGAAATGTTTGAAAATTATGTAAAAGATTTTTATAAATTCGATAGCGAATACCGCTGTTTCATAACAGCCTTTGACCGTTTAGGCGATACAGACCCATTCAATTCACTTTTTGAAAAACTCGAACAAGATTATACAAACAGCTATCTCAACGATTTATCCGTAAAATGGTGTGCTATTTGGGACGGCGAAACCCGTTGGCATTTATCCGGCATTACGTCCCAACAAGGATTTTATGACAGATACATTCGCCGTTATGTTTCAGATAACGAGCGTGTTGTCGTAATTATTTCTGACGGCTTACGTTATGAATCTGCCGTTCAATTAAACGAGGAATTGAACCGGGGACAAAAAGGGAAAAGTGAACTTGATGCAATGTTGGGCGTTATTCCTTCGTACACTGCGCTTGGTATGGCTGCGCTTCTTCCGCATAAAACCATTGAAATTACAAGCAAAGGTGATTTTGAAATTAACGGCATTTCAACGGAAGGAACGGCGAACCGTGAAAAAATTTTACAAACAGTAAAAAAAGAAGCCCTTGCCATTCGTGCCGCTCAAATTATTAATCTTAACCAACAGCAGCTACATGAAAAACTAAGCGAAAGCGGAAATAAATTGATTTACATTTATCACAATACGATTGATGCAAGGGGCGACAATGCTTCCACGGAAAACGAAGTGTTTGAAGCAACAGAAAAAGCGTTTAATGAAATTTTCACGCTTGTAAGAAAACTACGCACACTTGACCTAAGTATACAAAACATTGTAATCACCGCTGACCACGGCTATATTTACCGAAGAACGCCGTTGCAAGAAAGAGATAAAACCCCAAAAGAGGATTTGGCGGGAGTAAAATCAAAACGGCGTTTCATCATTGCGAATGAAAACTTGGAACAGCAAGGAACACAGTCTTTTCCAATGTCTTATCTTGATAAAAACAGCGATATGTACGCAATTTTACCCCGAAGCACTAACTGCTTTAAGCTATCGGGTGCGGGTAGTTGTTACGTCCACGGTGGTACAAGTTTACAGGAAGTTGTGATTCCTGTGATTCGCTTCCGCAGCGATAAAAAAGCCAATCCCTCCATGAACACAAAAAAAGTAAGCGTAAGTGTTACAAGCCTTTCGCATAAAGTGACGAGCATTGTCACGCATTTAACATTTTTTCAAAATGAACCCGTTGACGAAAAACATTTACCGATTCACATAACAGCTTTTTTTGAAGATGAATCCGGCGAACGTATTTCAAGCGAAAATATCATTATTGCCGACAGTACAAGCAAAGAGCCGCAAGACAGAGCCTACAAAGAAAAATTCACGTTAAAAAACATGGCTTATGATAAAGGAAAGAATTATTATCTTGTTTTGAAAGATGAAAAAGAATCCGTCAATCAAGAATTGGAACGTATTCCTTTCGTTATTGACCTTTTGTTTGGCGGGAATATTCAATTTTAAGGGGGCAGACCCATGACAGATAACCTTAACGTAGCTTTATAAGAAGCCTTTGCGGGTAAAATCGTTCGCAAGGATTTAACGAAGAAAATTAAAGAAGGGGCAAACGTCCCTGTATATGTTTTAGAGTATTTGCTTGGTATGTATTGCGCTTCGGACGATGAAGAAAGCATACAAGAAGGCGTAAGCCGCGTAAAAAATATTTTAGCGGATAATTTTGTGCGTCCCGATGAAGCCGAAAAAATAAAATCAAAAATCCGTGAAATGGGAACATACACCGTCATTGATAAGGTCGAAGCAAAATTAGACCCGGAAAGCGACACTTACCTTGCAATGTTTTCAAATTTGAATTTGCGGAATGTACTTGTTGAAGATAATTACATCAAAAAATATGAAAAACTCCTTGCCGGGGGAATTTGGTGTGTTCTTCGCATGAATTATAACCGCTTGGAAGAACGCTTTGATGATTTTGACAATGAAAGACCGTCAATCGGATTCGGCGCAGACCCAAAGCCAAAGAAATCAAAAAAACAAAAAATAAGCCCGTTTGAAATTGAAGAACTTACGCCGATTCAACTTGCAAACATGGATATGGAAGAATTTTTTGAGGGCAGAAAGCAATTCACAAAAGACGAGTGGATTGACATTCTTCTCCGCAGCGTTGGCATGGAATTTACCCAACTTGATTACCGCGTAAAATGGCATTTGCTTCTCCGCATGATTCCATTGGTTGAAAATAATTATAATCTTTGCGAACTTGGGCCGCGAGGAACGGGGAAATCCCATATTTACAAAGAAATTTCTCCGAACTCGATTCTCATATCCGGCGGGCAAACCACCGTTGCAAATTTATTTTATAATATGGGAAACCGCACAATCGGTCTGGTTGGAATGTGGGATTGCGTAGCATTTGATGAAGTAGCGGGAATTACTTTCAAAGACAAAGACGGTATACAAATTATGAAGGACTTTATGGCTTCCGGCTCGTTTGCGCGTGGTAAGGAAGAAAAAAACGCCAATGCTTCAATGGTTTTTGTCGGAAACATCAATCAAAGCGTAGACGTTATTATGAAAACTTCGCACCTTTTTGAGCCGTTCCCTGCGGCAATGGCATATGACAGCGCGTTTTTTGACCGTATGCACTATTATCTGCCGGGTTGGGAAATTCCAAAAATGCGTCCCGAATTTTTTACCAACGAATACGGTTTTATTACGGATTATTTAGCGGAATTTTTGCGCGAAATGCGTAAGCGTTCGTTTGGCGATGCAATAGAAAAGCATTTTCGGCTTGGCAGCAATTTGAATCAACGTGACACAATAGCTGTTCGCAAAACCGTTTCGGGATTATTGAAATTACTTTACCCGCACGGCGAATTTGACCGTGAAGAAGTAGAGGAAGTTGTTAAATACGCGCTTGAAGGTCGCCGCCGCGTTAAGGAGCAATTAAAAAAAATCGGAGGTATGGAGTTTTACGATGTGCATTTTTCATATTTGGATAATGAAACCTTCGAGGAACATTTTATACCCGTGCCGGAACAAGGAAGCGGCAAACTGATTCCCGAAGGGCAGAACAAGCCCGGTCATTTATACTCCGTGCAACGCGGCGATACGGGTATGCTCGGCGTTTACAAAATGGAAACAGAAATGGTCGGCGGCAACGGTAAATTTGAAACCACGGGCAACGGCGCGGGGCGTGAAGGAAAAGAAAATCTTAAAACCGCGCAAAATTATTTCAAGGCAAATAAAAAACAAATAAGTAATTCTATAAATATTGAAAGTTGTAATTATTTAATGCACGTTGCAGACAGTCAAGGCGTAGGTTCTGCTTCGGATTTGGCTTTATGCGCTTTGATTGCTTTATGTAGTGCGGCTTTGCGAAAGCCTGTGCAATCGCAAATGTGTATACTCGGCAACATGAGCATAGGCGGCACGATTAGCAAGGTTGATGAATTGGCAAATGCCATGCAAGTCTGTTTCGATGCCGGAGCAAAGAAAATTCTTCTGCCGATGTCCTCGGCGGCTGATATTTCAACCGTGCCGGGGGATTTGTTCACCAAGTTTCAAACGGCATTTTACGGAAGCCCGGAAGAAGCGGTATTTAAGGCGTTGGGTGTAGAGTGATGATTTTTTTCAAAGTAAATAACGGAAAATTTAATTTTCGCGTAGCGGGTCTGATTTTTCACGATAATCGCATATTGATTCATCGTTTGAAGCGCGATGATTTTTTCGCATTACCCGGTGGGCGTGTAGAGTTCATGGAAAACACAGAGCAAACATTGATTAGAGAAATGAAAGAAGAACTAAATATTAATGTCAATATTGATAAACTCTTATGGGTAGGTGAACAATTTTTTGAGATATATGGTGAGCAGTACCATGAAATTTGTTATTATTATCTTCTTTCCGCTGATATTTCGGAGTTCAAGTCAAATGCTGATAAATTTGAAATTGTCGAAGATGAGCGTGTCTATGAGTTCAAATGGGTAAAAACAAACGAGTTAAAAAATGAAGTTTTTTATCCAATATTCATAAAGGAAAGAATATATAATTTGCCGGAAACAATAGAAAAATTTGTAGAAGTAAATGACGTTACCTGTATGGAGTATTTCAGAAAATGAAAATGTCGTAAACAAAGTTGAAGGGGAGGGTGCGAAAATGGAATATATAATACAAGCCCTTGAAAAAGAAAAATGGCAGGGACACGAAATTATTTTTAGTGATTATGCTGATAATTGCTATGACGTTGATGTGACGCTTGAAAATAAAAATTTTTCGGTATCACTTAATAATAAACCCCTTGAACAACGTAGAACGATAAAATACCCCAACAGTCTATTTGCATCGTGGCTCAAAGATGTGCAAGCATGGGGTGTTATAGACAATAATAATCTTATTGCAATAATAGAAACCGCTTCAAGCGACAATAATCGGTTATATATTTCCGAAATGTGGGTTGACGAAAAACACAGAAGAAAGGGAATTGCGACAGCTTTACTGAACGTGGTAAAACAACGTGCCATTGATGAAAAGCGCAGGGCAATATTTTTAGAAACCCGTTCGTGCAATGAACACGCAATAGCGTTTTATATTTCGCAGGGGTTTACTTTGATTGGTTTTGACAGTTGCGCGTATTCAAATGATGATATTGAAACTTTTAACGTGCCTTTAAAATTTGGAATGAAATTAGATGCGGATAAGGTCTAAAATTCATAAAATGAAAAAGCCCCTTTTTCCGTAAGGACAAGGGGCTTTTAAGTACCATTAATTTATTCTTTTTCAAGTGTTGTTATGGTCTTATGCTTGATAATTCTCGTTATCAGTTAAAAAGGTGTGCAAAATTTACCAAAACAGTCGGGTTGTTTATTGGCATCGCTGAAATTCCTTGATTTATTGGCTTTTATTTAAGCAGATGCCATTTTTTTACACCAAAAAAAAAGCCCGCAAGATAACGGCGGCGCATTATAAAGCAAAAACAAATACATTCGGTTTATGCCGAGCCGCGCGGCTTGTACGCCACGACTTCCCAATGGGAACGAGCGATAACCACAACGCCGCAACGCAAGCGTGGCAACTTGCGGGCGATGATTCATAAGTCGGAATAATGATACTCCCGTCAAGTCACAGTCCGAGCGTTAAAAGCGTCCCCGGCAATGATGGCGGCGGCATGAGAACCATGCCGGGGTGAAATTCCCGTGAGGTTGCGCCAACGACCGTTTGTTTACGCTTATTTTTTAAAAGTTAAGCCATACGCAGAAATTTGTTTTTGTTTTCACAAGAATTTTCCTCATAGACAGACATATCCCCTGCGTATAGCTTAACTTTTACGGCATTACATAAATAATCGAAGGGGTGGTTTTTTGAATATAGCCAACACAATTTCAAGAAAGGCAACAAAAAGCAGTGTTAAAAGCGTAATTGAATTAGATAGAAGCCTGTTTTACATCACAAGTTATTTTAATAAAAATACAATGCTCTCCGACTTATTGTTTTCCGCAGTAAGCGAAAATATCTTTTGTAATCCCCTTATAGACCGTGACTTTCCTCACTCCCCGCGTTATAATACAGGGGAAGATTAAAGCCATATTGGACGTTTTAATTCATTTTTGGAGGGATTAAAATGCTATCAGCGGAAACGCTCAATATGGATTACAACAGCGCGTTATTAAGCGCGATGTTACAAAGCAGAAAAACTGCCATTGTTTATAAGGCGGCATTGTATCTACGGCTTTCGCGTGACGATAACAACGGAAGCGCGGAAAGTATGAGTATTCAATCTCAAAGAGATATGTTGCTGTCTTATGCGAAAGATAACGGGTATGAGGTTGTCGGCATTTACTCCGATGACGGGTTCACAGGAACGAATTATGACCGCCCCGATTTTAAGCGCATGATAAACGACATTAGGCTCGGCAAGATAAACATGGTAATCACGAAAGACTTGTCACGGCTTGGGCGTAATTATGTAATGACAGGGCAGTATACGGAAAATTTCTTTCCCGACCACAATGTACGCTTCATCGCCATTAACGATAACGTAGACACAAGCAACGAGGATAACGACATTGCGCCATTCAAAAATATCTTAAATGAAATGTACGCAAAGGATATTTCAAAAAAAGTACGCTCCATGCGTAAGGTTGCCGCAAAACAGGGTAAATTTATGGGAAGCATAACTTCCTATGGATATAAGCGTTCAGCTATCAATAAACATAAACTCGAAATAGACGAATACGCGGCGAAAATCGTAAGACGAATTTTTGAACTTTTCAAAAATCGTGAAAGCGCAAGGCAAATTGCCGACAAGCTGAACCGCGAAAATGTTCTTAGCCCGCAACATTACTATTACGAAACGTCCGGGCGAGAAAACCCTTTTAGCAAAAACTCTAAAACATGGAGTAGTGCGACCGTAATAAGCATTTTGAAAAAAGAAGTTTATATTGGTCAAATGGTGCAAGGCAAAGTAACGGGAAAATCGTTCAAATCAAAAAAGCGACTGGAGTTACCGCCGGATATGTGGGCGATTGTGGAAAATACTCACGAAGCAATCATTGACATTGATACATGGAACGCCGTTCAATTTTTGCTTGTTTCTAACCGAAACAGTAAGCCCCGAAAAACCGAAGATGGCGAAGTTAGCCTTTTTGCAAATGTTTTAAAATGTAGCGATTGTAATGCGCGATTGACTTTAACGACAAAGAAAATAAAATCCGGCAATGGTATTTCAAGTTTTTACCGTTGTTCGCGGCAGTTGCAACACGGCGAAGCCGCCTGTACTCCGCACAGAATACGTCTTGAAACACTTGCTTCCGTTGTGCTTGCCGATATTCAAAACAATGCAAAACTCGCCAACGAGGACAAAGAAGCATTTGCAGAACGATTGCACAATGTCAGCGTATCGGAAAATACCGCCGAGATAGAGCAATACCGCAAACGCGAAGCGCAAATTCAAAAGCGGTTGACGGAAATAGACGGATTGATGCAAAAGACATTTGAAAAAAACTGCGCGGGTTTATTGCCCGATTCCGTAATGGCAAATTTAATGAGCAGTTACGAAAAGGAAAAATCCAAGTTGGAAGATGATATTGCCGCATTGCGAATCGAAAAACTCAAAGCAGAAAGCCAAACAGCGGATTTATCAAAAGAACTTGCGAAACTCCGTAGTTATGCCGACATCAACGAATTAAACCGCGCAATCGTTACAAGTCTTATAAAATCAATCCACATTTCCGAGCCGACAATGGTAAACGGCGAAAAGCAATACGCGATTGAAATAAGATACAAATTTCAAAACGCGCTTGAAACAAAAAAAGAAACCCCGTTATAAACGAGGTTTCGATGGGATATTGTACTCCCGACTTCGGGAGTACAATATAAAGACGGAGATGAGAGGATTTGAACCTCCGCACCGCGTTAACGGTCTACTCCCTTAGCAGGGGAGCCTCTTCAGCCACTTGAGTACATCTCCAAATAAAATAATGAGCAAACCTGTAAGCCGAGTTCTGTCGTGGACAGCCATCTATCTATGCCGTGTGTTGCCACGCGGCTAATGCGACACTACCTAAAGCGAGGCGGGCAACCTCATAGCTTTAATTGGTCTTGCACCGAATGGGGTTTACATAGCGTACTTTGTCTCCAAAGTACCGGTGCGCTCTTACCGCACCTTTCCACCCTTGCCGTAAATATTATAACGGCGGTTTATTTCTGTTGCACTATCCTTGGAGTCGCCTCCACCGGACGTTATCCGGCATTCTGCCCTATGGTGCTCGGACTTTCCTCATGTGTTTACAAACACACGCGACTGCCCGGTTTACTCATTTTCGGGGGTTTCTTCTTCTGTTTTTTCAACTTTCGCTGGTTCTGCTTTCTCAGGCGTAACTTTTTTTTCGGGGATTTCACTTTTTTCTTCTGCCGGCTCTTCCGCCGGAGGAGGATTTAAAATATAATCTGCCTCGCGTTTGGAAAGGCTGATTTTTTGGTTTTCAAAGTCGATGTCCATAACTTTTACTTGGATTTCCTGACCGATTGACAATTCTTCGTCTGGTTTTGCAATACGGCGGCCGGCAATTTGAGAAATGTGTACAAGACCGTCGATGCCGTCTTCAAGGGTTATGAATGCACCGAAAGAAGTAAGACGAGCCACAGTTCCGTCAACAATTGAGCCGACGGGATATTTTTCTAAAATACCGTTCCACGGATTGGTGTTCACATCTTTGAGGGTAAGGGATATTTTTCCTTTTTCCGGGTCAAAGGCAATCACGGTTGCGGTGACATTATCCCCGACAGAAAGAACGTCCGAAGCCTTGCGCACACGCTTCCAAGAAACCTCTGAAACGTGAATAAGACCGTCTACGCCTCCTAAATCTACAAATGCGCCAAAATCAACTATGCGGCTGACAACTCCGGCAACGCTTTGACCGATTGCGATTTTTCCGAATACTTCATTGCGTTTTTCATCTGCTTCTTTTGCCGCAAGTTCTCTGCGGCCCGCGACAATGCGCCTTTTCGCGCGGTCAAATTCAATTATATTAAAATTAAATTCTTTACCTTTAAATCCTTCGAGATTTGACTCGAAGCGGGAAGAAATTTGTGATGCGGGAATAAATGCGCGGCAACCCAAAATGTTCGCGATTAATCCGCCTTTAACCAAATCTGTAACTTTACCGGGCAATGGTGTTTTTTCAGTGAAGGCCTGCTCTAAAGTTTTGTAGTTTAGCTGACTGTCCACTTTTCTCTTGGATACCAGCACGTTTCCGTCGCCGTCGTTTACGCGTATAACGAAAACTTCAATTATGTCACCCGGTTTGGCTATTTCAGTAAGTACAGCGGCAGAATCATCCGTGTATTCGGATTTTGTCACAATTCCGTCCGACTTGTAACCAAGGTCAACAATTACCTCCGTTGCCGAGACGCGAACTACCGTCCCCTTCACGACCGCCCCGTTTTTCAATGTCATCAGTGAATCGTCCAGCATCTCCCGAAATTCCTTGGATTCTGCTGTTTCATTAATGTTTTCTTGATTTTTTAATTGTTCGCTCATTTGTTGAGCCTCCTCAAATAGGCAAAAAATTGTTATATAAAACCTTGGCAGGTGCATATTATCACTAACTCGAAAATTCTGCAACAATATTCTAGTATTTTTTTTCAGGATTAAAATAATCTACTATTCCAAGATAAATTCCCCACGCGATTTTCTCTTGGTAATCATCCGTTAAAAGCTTTTTGCGTTCGCCGTGGTTCGTCAAAAATCCGCATTCAACGAGGACCGCGGGCATTGCGGTTTGCTTCAGCACGAAATAATTATTATTTGCCTTTGCTTTTAATTTATTTGAAGGGTCTACGAATTCTACCAGTCGGTCTTGTATGAGCGTTGCAAGATTTTGGCTGTTATCTGATTGGTTAAAATAAAAAACTTGCGCACCGTGTACGCCGGATTTTCCAAACGAATTTTGATGAATGCTTACAAAAATATCCGCGTGAGAAGAATTCGCGATTACTCGGCGTGCGTGCATGTCGCTCGTTTTACTTCTGCCTAAATCGGAATCGTCTATACGGGTTATTATTACCGTTGCGCCGCCTTGCTCAAGAAATGTTTGTAATTTTTTCGCAATGCTTAAATTAATATGTTTTTCTTCTGTTTTGCCTTGCACCATGCCAGGGTCCCAACCGCCGTGCCCCGCGTCAAGAACAACTACTTTTTTTGAAAGCGGCATCGCAAAAATTGTTTGGCTTCCGAAAACTATGGTTAAAAAAATTATTAACGCAAATATTTTTTTCATAAAAAAACCGCCTTACTCAATATTTTTGTTTATATTGAGCAAAGTGGGTTGATATTATTCACAATCTTATCAAAAACAGCATTCTCGTTGCTGTTTTCGGTTTCTATTACAATGATGTTTTCTGTTTCGCTAAGACGTTCAAATATTGCAAAAAAGCGTTCCCGCTGTGTTTCTAATTTGTCGAGGGCTTCAAATATGCTTATTTGTGCGCGGCTTGTGGTTATCCTTCGCATACATTCTTCCGGCGAAACATCGAGGAAAATTACTGCGTCGGGTTTTCTCACGCTCATAACGGCTTGGTTGTATGTGAAAACTCGTTGTAAAGTTGCGGAATCCACGCCTTGGTAAACGAAATTTGAATAGTAATAGCGGTCGCAAATTACATATTCGCCGCGACTTAATGCAGGCGCAATTTTTTCGCAAAAATGCTGATAATGCTCCGCCGCGAAAAGTAACGCGAGCGTTTCGTTTTCCGCGGGAAACGCGCCGTATGTCGCGCTTCGCGCTAATTCGCCGATTTGACCGTCGCTTGGCTGGCGCGTGGTAAAACACGGCTTGCTTTTTTGGGAAAACCACTGCGATAAACGGTTGATTTGCGTGGTTTTCCCACTTCCATCAAGCCCTTCAATTACAAAAAATTTACTCAACATGCATCCCCAGCTTTCATTACATTAGTCTCTTTCAAATACATTAATGTTGATTCAGGCACTATTTGTGCAATACCTTCAAAATCGCGCTGTTCCAGCATTTTACGAACCTACATCAAACGGTTCTTCACCGACAAACCTTACTGATATATTCAGGGCAGGTGCGATTTTTCTTGCAAATAACATAACGTCCCTTGATGAGTCTATATCAATTTCTTTGGGATTGTCTTTCACAAAGTAACCGGGGAAGGTCACAGTACTTATAATAAAGTACCGCTTGGCACAATAATAACATTTTCAAATTCGGCTACCCCTTTTTTTACCAAATCAATTTTGTCCGTAAAAGGAAAGAAAGATTTATTTTCTTCAACAATAAATACGATTAAACAATCGACCTGTTTTCTCGCATAATCAAGTTACTTTTACCTTAAAAATAATCCGATTCATAATTTTACGATAAATTGGCCGCAGCAAACATTTTAATTCTTTTTTTATTCGTATAAACAATGATTTTTACCTCATTTTTTGATTGTTTTGCTAGGTCACTTTAACAAGAAAGCCCTTCTTTATACAAGAAGGGCTTGCGGATTCACCTTGCTTTTGCGATGCTTGGAACTGTCACGCTATTTTAATTGGCGTGGGACAGTACATACCCAAACCAAAGATTATACGCGAACCACGTTGGCGGCCTGTGGGCCTTTTGCGCCTTGAACCACTTCAAACTGAACTTCTTGACCTTCTTCGAGGGTTTTGAAGCCGTCTGTTTGGATTGCGGAGAAATGTACGAATACATCATCTTCGCCTTGGATAGAGATAAACCCATATCCTTTTTCGGCATTGAACCATTTCACTGTGCCTGTTTTCATGAAGCTAATCCTCCGTTCCCGGATATACCGGAAGTAAAAAAATTTCGCGCCCCAATCGGGACGAGTGACAACGCGCAAGTTATCACAGGTGCCATGAAATGTCAAATAGTTTAAAGAAAAAACGCACTAAGAAAATATTCACTCGGTAGTAAAATGCACTTCGTGTAATAATATGGATATATACGTTCGCGTATCATTTTTCAAAATATTATAGTAGAATTAATTTTGTAAAAATATTTTTATCGGGGGAATTCTGAATGAATACAATATTTCATAAAATATTTTTTTTAGTTATTATAGCATTGGTGGTTTTCGTGTTAGCTCCGATTGGCGTAACGGTAAACGGAAACGGCGTGACACCAACGCCGTCGCCCACACAGTCTCCAATACCAACGCCTTCACCAAATTTCAGAGCAGTATCAAGCATAAATCTTTCGTCAAATTTCGGGCAAACGGGAAATCCTTTTAATCTTAATTCTCATGCGACAATTTGGCCTAACAGGACAGGAGAACAATATCCCACGCTTTCTAATATAGGCTGGGAAGTTATAAACATATCTCCGAATACGTTTTCCGCGTCTGTTTCCGGTGCAGTTCTTTCAACATCGGGAGAAGGGCAGGGTTCGGTGCGTGTTCGCGCGACAATTCCGAACGGTCGCGCAAACGGAGAAGATTTTACTCAAGAATTCACATTGCATTTCAGTAATATGGCTGTTATCGCAACACTGGAAGGACTTCATGATTTGTTCGCGAATGTGCCTGTTGATGCACGAGTGCTTTTCACACTAGAAGGCGGCGGCAGATTTGTTGATGAAATTTACCCGTCGGATTTTTGGGTAACAGGTTTGCCGAGCGGACTTGTTGCGGAAGAAGCGGAACGGATTAGTAACACAATGGTTTCCGTAAAAATCACGGGTGCGCCTGTCTTTTCCACAACAAGCACGCAAAATTTGGTGAACGTACCCCACACAATCGCCGCAAGAAATATCCGTCATAATCATGCGAATGTATTGGCTCATGTGGTTCGCGAATGGCTTTCTTTCGACGAAATCACGGCAAGCGCGACCTCATGGCCGGCATCTTTCACTTTCGACCTTAACCGTTACGGCTCCCAGCACAGAAATGCTTCCGTTAACCTTAACCCGCGTGGACTTGAATTCAGAAGAATCCGCTTCGGTGCAGTTGAATTAATCGAAGATGAGGATTATATCCGCAACGTAAATCATAATTTTGAGATAAAAAGCTCGTTTTTGGAGAGGCTTCCGATAGGGCAATGGAACTTGACTTTCCATATGAATCGTGGCGCAAACCCGACAATTATTATGAATATTATTGATTCTTCGCAAGAGGTTGTCACTACGCCCGAAATTATTCCGGGGCCGCCACCCGCGCCGCCCGCAACACCGCTTCATCCAAATGAAAACTTTATGTACTTAACAGGCGGAACAGCCGTAAACATCAGCGATTTGCGCTGGGATTTATACCGAGCGCGAGTAAACCCTGCAATTCAAAACGGTGCGGCGGAAGTAACAATCCGCACCCATGTTTTAGACCATCTAAGCTGGAATTTACCCGGTCAAACTTTTGAAATCGTTACGCCAATGGCGCGTTTGCACGTTCCTGTAAATATTTTGTGCTTGATTTACGACGGACGCTTTTCGATTGTAAGCCGCGAGTTAAATTACAGTGACGTAGATTTGCGAATAACACTCACCGACGTAAGCGACAACGGACATAACAACCATCTGTTTGACGCGTTTCATCCGAACGGCGAAAAACTTACGCCGCTTGTTGATTTGCGCGTTGATTTAATTAATACGATTACGGATGAAATAATTCTCACCGCGCAGGAATTCACGCAACCGCTTGACATGACCTTTGTTATGATGAATAATGCGGCGCATTTGCGTCCTGCCGGGACTTTATTTAAACCATCATGGCTTGAATTCGTGCCGTATCGGAATTTTTCGCCCAACGAAATAACAACGCGTTCAATTTTTCCCGGCACACAGGGAATAATTCACAACCGCGTCCACTTTGAAGATGTTTACAATATGCATTGGGGCTTTGCGCAATCGTATACAGCGGCGTATTCTGGGCTTCTTTTCCCTGTAGCCGAATTGCAACCCAACGCTCCTATCACACGCGGCGAATTTACGCAGTTGCTTGCGTCCGCATTGCAATTGCCACGAGCCGGCGCGAATGATTCCGGCTTCGTTGATGTTCTTCCCACAAGTGTTTTCTTTGATGGCGTTAGCCGTTTGTTTGAAGCGGGACTTTTGGGGCCTCGCGTTCACGGCGCCGCTTTCCGCCCCAATCAGATTATTACACGCGAAGAAATTGCTGCGACAGTTGGCATGGCGATAATGCTTGGCAATTCGCTCCGTGAACCGGAATTTCGTCCGCTTTCAATCGCGTTCACAGACTTCGGACTGTTCACGCCGCACCATATTACTCCCGTGCAGGAAACCGTAAACCACGGTTTAATGGTAGGTTATCCCGACAGTACCTTCCGTCCGCTTGAACCCGCATCCCGCATTATTGCGTTGGAAGCGGTGGTCGGTTTGGCGCGGTTGTTTGGCTTGCTTGACGAGGCGTAATCGGAAATGGCATTTGACGGAACGACCCTTGCGGGAATTGTGCATGAAATATCTGTTTTGGAGGGAGGGCGAGTTGATAAAATCGCCCAACCCGAGCCGGACGAAATTTTTTTAAGCGTTAGGTCAAAAGGCACAAACTACAAGCTTTTACTTACCGCAAATTCAAACGCGCCGCGTATTGGTTTTACGAAGCAAAGTAAAATTAGCCCACTGACTGCCCCGACTTTTTGCATGATATTACGTAAATATTTAAGTGGCGGACGAATTATTTCAATAACACAGCCCGATTTCGAGCGAATTGTGGAAATTCGTATAGATGCTTTGGACGAAATGGGCGACCGTTCGGAAAAAATACTTACAATAGAGATAATGGGAAAGCACAGCAATATTTTTTTGCTCTCCGGCGGGAAAATCTTAGATGCGATTAAACACGTTCCGTTTTCCGTTAGTTCCGTGCGTCCTGTTTTGCCGGGAGCGGTATATTCGCGTCCTCCTTCACAGGAGAAATTTAATCCATTGGAAACCGCAAAAAACATAGCAGATTTTTTTGCAACAGTTATTAGCGGCGAAAACCTGCAAAAATCAATTTATCAGAACCACACGGGAATAAGCCCCATTCTTGCCGCCGAAATTTGCAATCGCGCAGAAATTCCGCAGGATAAAATTCCCTCCCTTATGAGCGAAGAAGAAAAATCGAGGTTGCACACAGTTTTTTCAGATGTGTTTTCGCAAATTGAGTCAAATAATTTTGAAAGTATAATTTATTGGGACGAAAAAGGAAAGGCAACGGACTTGACCATTCTACCGTTTTCTGTGTACACGCATTTACGCGCGGAAAAATTTGAGTCACCGTCTGAAATGCTTGAAGTATTCTACGTAAAACGTGACGAAGCCCATCGAATCAGCCAAAAAACGGCGGATATGCGCAAGCTGATTACCACCCACCAAGAACGTTGCCGAAAAAAATCTTTCGTATATGACAAAACACTTGAAGAAATAAAAAACCGCGACGATCTACGAATAAACGGCGAACTTCTTACTGCGTATCTTTATATGGCGCCGCCCGGCTCGAAAAGCTTTACTGCGGAAAATTTTTATAATAACAACGAACCGTTGGAAATTTCCTTAGACCCTGCGCTTACCGCCGCAGAAAACGCGCAAAAATATTTCAAGAAGTACAATAAACAAAAACGCACCTTCGCCGCGTTGCAAGAACAAATTGCTAAAAACCAAGAAGATTTAACATATCTTGAAAGTGTGGCAGTTGCGATTGAAGCCGCGCAAGACGAAGCCGATATAGCCGAAATACGTGCCGAACTCGCGGAAATGGGTTTCGCAAAAAAACGTGCCAAAGCAAAAAATAAAAAAGCAGACAAACCCGCAAAGCCGTTAAAATTCACATCGTCGGACGGTTTTGATATATATGTAGGAAAAAACAACACGCAAAATGATTTTTTAACATTAAAAACAGCAAAGCCCCATGATATTTGGTTTCACACAAAAGATATTGCGGGTTCCCATGTAATTTTAGTAACGGGCGGCAAAGAGCCAAGCGAAACGGCAATCCTTGAAGCCGCGAATTTGGCGGCGTTAAACAGCCGCGCAAAAAATTCAAGCCAAGTCCCTGTTGATTACGTGGCACGAAAGCACGTCCGCAAACCGGCGGGCGCAAAGCCGGGGTTTGTGATTTATGATTACCATAAAACAATCTATATTACGCCAATGGCAAATTAAAAGGAGGACTTCAAAATGAAAAGAAAATTATCAACACGAGTAACTTGCCTTGTGGTTGCGTGTGTAGTTCTTGCGAGCGCGATTACGGTTTCGGCGGTAAACGGTTCGCCCTACGAACAGCTTAAAAATGCTGTATTTGATGCGCTGTTTTTTGAAAATTACACAATGGAAGGCGAATTTACCATTCGCGTAAACGGCGAAATTACAGACAGGGAGAAAGCATTTATAAGTCAAGGAAACACAGCCAGATTAAATATAAATTCAAGCTGGAGTAACACCGCAATGTCCTCGTTTAATGCCACTACCGGTGGAAGTTTAGAATACACCGCGCCACCCTCGTTTCAGACCACAACCGGCGATAGCTTAAACTACACAACAACCGGTGGCAGTTTAGCCATGAATACAAGCGGGGAGTACAGAACAAAATTTATGGATTTCTACACCGATAGATTGTCTGTATCAGCAAATAGATGGGATTTAAATGCGGGGCAGCAGTGGTACAGCGTGGAAGTGTACGAAAATATGGATGATACGTATTGGGATCGTTCACGTTCAAACAGCAACAGACTTATTGACGATATGTTTTACGGTAGGGATACGGAACGCGATTCTAACAGCGTACGGCTTATGGAGCTTGTTTTAGACCTTGTGGTTGGGGATTTAAAGCATATTGTTAGCATGACCACCCGTGACGGTTCACGGTATATCAGCGGAGAAATTACGGGTAATCAGTTTCCGGAAATTATCAGATTGTTAGTCGATATGTCGGTGGAAGACCGTTATATGTATATTACAGATAATATACGGGCACAAAGCATTGAAATAAACCGTATAAGGGGCGAAGCGGAAATTGATTCAGCCGGGAATTTGGCGTATATCGGATGTAATATAAATATTATAGTTACAGATACTTTCGATGAAACCCATGATATTGAGTTTGATGTATCTCTCCGTTTTTCAGACATAGGCACAAGCAATCCGCAAAGCCCTGTTCCGGGAGTGGAGGAGTTGTTTACGCTTAAATTTATGCAAGCCAATTTTGAACGTCAATGGCGTAGTTACTCGGCATTTTTTACGCTTGATGCGGACGGAAATATAGACATTGAAAGCATAACCGATAGAGTTAACCGGAATGATTCATTTCGAGATATTGATAATCTTTGCGACTGCGATATATGTAATCCGATAGAAAGTGAAATGGAGGAATTTGAATGGATAGAAAATTACCCACACGTGTAATCTGTCTTGTGCTTGCGTGCGCAGTTCTCGCGGGCGCGATTACGGTTTCGGCGGTAAATGGTTCACCCTACGAGCAACTTAAAAACGCTGCGATTGACGCAATGTTTTTTGAAAATTTCACAATGGAAGGCGAAGCGGTTTTACGCTTAAATGGCGAAATTTTGGAGCATGATACAACATTTGAAAGCCGCGGAGATACCGGAAGGTTATCTATAAGTTCAAGCGGACATATTAGTTTCAATACCGGCGAGCTATCCGTTTCCACGGTTAGTATGAGCAGGGGCGTAGATAATTCGGGACGGCAGTGGTATCAAGTGCGTTCGCGCGATAATTGGGAAAATTACAGTATGTTTGGGGATGTTGGTCGCGACTCCAATTACGTGCGGTTTATGGAACTTGCCTTAGACCTTGTGGTGGGAGATTTAAGGCATAATGTGAGCATGAGCCAACGCGGCGGCACACGGCATTTCAGCGGAGAAATTACGGGAAGTCAATTGCCGGAGATTGTTAAGCTGTTAATCGACATTGCGAATGAAGAAGGCGGCATAGATATTGAGGATATAGAAGTGCGAAGTTTTGCAATCAACCGCATACGCGGCGAAGCTTCTGTTGATTCCGACGGGAATCTTACGTATGCCGGGGGCAATATAATAATTACACTTACAGATGTTTACGGCGCAAACCATACTGCTGATGCAGAGTTTACTCTCCGTTTTTCGGACATAGGAACAAGTAATCCGCAAAGCCCTGTTCCGGGCTTGGTTGAATTGTTTACTCCCGAATTCATGGAAGCTAATACCGAATGGAACTGGTCGTGGCTTTATTTTACGCTTGATGCGGACGGAAACATTGACCGTGGAAGCATAACCGACCAAATCAACCGGGATAGATTCCCTTCTCGTTGGTAATCGCATATGATTTTAGAATTGGAAAAGGTAACGAAATTATATAAAAACGGGCGCGGCGTGGAGGATATCTCCTTTTCGCTTGCGCCCGGCGAAGTGCTGGGCTTGCTTGGGCCGAACGGTTCCGGCAAGTCCACTACTATGAAGGCGATTACGGGGCTTGTAGGCGTAACAAGCGGAAGTATTCGCGTTTGCGGTATTGACGCAATTTCCCGGCACGAAGAAGCGATGCATCATACTGGCAGTCTTATCGAATCGCCCGCGCTGTATGCGCACACTACGGTTCTTAAAAATTTGCAAATGGCGGCGCGGTTTCATGAAAACGTGGATGATTCCCGCATTGAAGAGGTTTTGCAACTTGTTCAAATGGACAAGTATAAAAAAGATAAAATAACAGTGTTAAGTCTTGGAATGCGCCAGCGCGTGGGGCTTGCTATGGCTCTTTTATCAAAGCCCCAGTTGTTGATTCTTGACGAACCCGCAAACGGTCTTGATATCGAGGGCATGGTTTATGTACGCGATGCCGTGCGTCAGGCGGCGGAAGAAGGGGCGGCAGTGCTTATATCCTCGCATTTGGCGCATGAGATTCAGCAGGTGGCAACAAAGGCGGCAATAATTCACAACGGACGGCTACATGGGCTTCTTGGAATTGACGAAATTCTAGAAACCTTCGGCAGTCTGGAAGATTATTTTTTATCCAAAATAAAGGGTGAACCCGCATGACGGCAATTAGAGCGGCTTATCGAAACGAAAGAGACAAAGTGCTTTTTAGAAAAAAGTATATAGTTTTCTTAATAATCGGGATAATTATTTCTGTTGTTTTAACGATGCTTGGAACATTAGCGACCGGTATTTTCGCGCGGTGGAGCGGATTCACAATAAATCTTGCGCCTTCACCGACGGGGATTTTACCGCTTTTTTCACATATGATTATTCCGCTTTTGATTTTTATGGCTTCCGCCGATTTATTTACCGCGGAATCCGCGGACAGAACAATGAAAGCCATGATTTGCCGTCCCATTGCACGGTGGAAACTTTATTCCGCAAAATTGCTTGCGATTGTTACTTATGCCGTCGTTTATTTGGCCTGTATTTTAGTTGTAAGCACCGTTTTTAATCTTTTTACGGGGCGGGTGTTGAGTGTGGGTGAATTTTTTACCACGCTTATTTCATATGCACTTACTGTTTTCCCTTTAACGGTATTGGCGGCGTTTGCAATTTTTGTAGCATTGTTCGGGCGCAGTTCCACGCTTACTATGTTTTTACTTGTCATCATTTACTTGGCTTTGAATGTATTAACTTTTATTTTTCCCGTACTTTTTAATATGCTTTTTACTTCATATCTAAGCTGGCATCGTATGTGGGTTGGTGCTTTGCCCGGCGCGTCGCGGCTTATTCACGCGCTTGCGATTGTCGGAGGCTATGGTGTGGCTTTCTTTATGGCGGGGAGTTTGATTTTTGATAAGAAGGAGTATTGATTTATTGCATTTCAATTTCCGCAAACACTTTATTGATAATATCCTCTAAAATGTCTTTGGGCATAGTTTCAATAAATTTGTATGTCCTACTGTTAATATCAAGGCTTTTAACATGGTCACATAAAACAACTCCTGTCGTTTTAGTTCGCTCGTCAAGCCGCACATGTAACGGAAAATTTTTATCCATATTCGATATCGGGCAGACAATAGCAAGTTTAGCCTTTTCGTTAAAGAATGTGTTGCTAATAACTATAGCCGGACGGCTTCCGGCTTGCTCATGCCCTGATTGCGGATTAAAATTGATTTTAATAATGTCACCTTGCTTTACCATACCTCACCACCTATAGGCTTACCCCAGTCTATTTCTTCCGGTGTATAATCGCCGTCATAATCGGCAAACAATTCTTGAATTGTTTTTCGCTTTTGTGTGACGTGTCTGATTACGATTATGTTGTCTTGTTTTAAGATTTCAACCTCGTTACCTTCACGCATATTCAAATCATCCAAGTAGATTTTAGGCAAGCGAACCCCTTGACTGTTGCCCCATTTTTGAATAGTTGCAATCATAACTATCACCTCAAGGGCAGTATATACATTGTATAACTCGCTGTCAAGAGGTTGATTTTTAGTTGTAAGTGCCATAATAAAAAAAGGGCTGTTTCAGAATAAGTTTTCCATGATTTTTCAAAGATTTTTTAACCACGAAAGGCACGAAAAAGAGAGTGAAATTTTCGTGTTTTTTGTGCCTTTTGTGGTCAAAAAAATCTTTGAAAACTTATTCTGCAACATCCCCTTGTAAACAATGTGTAAATAGCCCTTGCTTGAATATGACAGGAGGTTGAATTCTTTGCGTTCTTAAAAATCTAATAGCCATATCGTCAATTAATGTTGGAAGCCTTGGTCTCTTGTTAAATTAACATTTTTTCTAAATAAGTCAGCTTCAACTGATGTAACTTCCCTATCTTATGAGATAGAGTTTCAATGCTTTTGTCGAATACTTTAATAAAGTCGGAAATCGCTTTCTGTTCTTTAATAGAAGGCGCGCACACCTCTATTTGGCTGAAAGAAGGAAATTTCAAATTCCATGTGTCTGATGTAAGACCTTGTGAATTTCTTTGAAATGCTTGAATCATATCCGGTCGCTTGAAAAGATAGGCAAAGTAAAACGAGTGAGCATTAGTCTTTGGTGTTATAACGGTGTAGGCGGGGCTTAAAATTCCATTGTATGGTGAGTACCCACTTGCGCCTTGCCACATACGCATGGAGTTGTAGGCAATGTCACCAATCTTAACGACTTTGTAGTTGGACTTATCCTCACTTGATATTATTTGCCTGTTCAATTCTTTGGCTTTTACAACGCCAGAATTTATAGTAACAGAGATTAGCTCGCCATTGCCAGACCTCTCAGAACGTTCTTCGAAATAGAATTCCAACTTTTGCCGCTCCCACGGCTCACTAAACCCCTCAAATCTCATCTTCGGCACGGTTTCGCCTACTTGCGGGAATATCTGTTGCAGATATGCCTTTTTCAGTTCCCGCAAGCCCATTAGCTTACGCTTATAAAGGGTGATAGTGCTGTCGAGGGTACGGAAGAATGTGCCTATTGCGATTTGCTCGGGCTTTGCTGGAAATGAAAATGTACTTGAGTTTATATCTTCCTGTCCAATGGTAGTCATTGTACCTGTCTTTGACCTAATCATAAATTCTCTCTTTGTCGAAGAATGATTCAGCGATTCTTTAACAAAAAAAGGCTCAAAATCTTTTGATAATTTCATTCGCATTATATGGTCATCAAAAACAAAAATGCCATGTTCCAGTAAAATATTAGCTTGTGCTATCCCTTCGACTTTCAATGAGCTTCTCGTTAGAAAAATATCGCCAATTTCCACATTGCATTTTTCTATATCTTTTTTCGTTGCGTTAAAATACTCCAACTCATCAACATGGATATGACTAGGCGAATACAAATTTACAACATTTATGTGTTTAGTGTTTTGCTCATTTCGTCCCGGTCGATTCATTATGCCATTTGATATTTTCTCTGTAATAATTTCCCCTAACTTCCGCTGTTCCCAAGCGTCAGTAAAGCCCTTAAACCTAATCTCAGGTGTGTTTATCATTGTGCGCTCTCCTTTGCCCAAGCTGTTAGCTTTGCTAACCAGTTCGCAAAATGGCGGCACTCGTTTTTGATTTTATCAATGCCGATTTGCTCCGCTATGTCTATTCCGTCGCCAACTTTTGAATAATTGGGAATAGCCCTCTCGATATGTTTAGAGGGCGCAGTTTCGGGTGATTCATTGATATGTTCAGGCGTTAGCGCGGCGGCTCTCACTCCGCGCAATACCGCAACCGTCTCATTGTCGGCTATACTTTCAAATGCAGACACATCAGAGAACAAAAGTCCCTCAAACTCATGCAACACAAGACTAAAAACCATGTTGCCGAATTTGTTGCCAATTTCATCTGCGATAGCCTTTTCTATGTGTTCCGCTTTTGCATAAATATCATTTGGGATGTTTTCAAGACCGAGTGTGTCATATGGAAAAGCGTACAAGTCGAACATCGTAGTTACCAGTTCATTAGGGTGTTCGCCGCACAGCCTTTGAAGTTCTTTCTTGATTTTACTAAAACTGCTTACGCCTCCTTTGTATTTTTTGGTAGGTGTTCTTTTTGTTGTAAAAATTATAGGGATAGTAATAACGCCTATATTTTGTAGATAGGGGCTGAGGATTATACTAACGAAATCTTCTTCCGTTTGTCCTTCACAGAGGATGTAAAGCCGTTTCATCGTGCAACTCTCCCCCCGAAGAGATTTTTGTTCCACAACTCACCCAATGTATAATCATCTTCCAGCCATGCCGCTAACCGTTCTGCATCTAATCGCTTAAATTCCGACCCGCTAGGGCTTCTGTCAACTACAATAACGTCTTCTGCTTCAAAGTGGTCAAGAAGTTCTACAGATTGCGTAGCCAATATTACTTGCTTTCTTGTAGCCGCTTTTTTCACAAGCTCCGCAAGAATTGTTATTGCGTATGGATGCAGACCAAGTTCCGGCTCGTCAATAATTATGATGGCCGGTTGTAATTCTGCCGGTTGCAAAAGCAAGGTAGCAAGACAAATAAAACGCAATGTGCCATCCGATAACTGTGATGGATTAAAAATCTCGTCACAGTCTTTTTCTTGCCAGCGCAGAAAAATAAGTTCACTGTTATCCTCCTCCGGCTTTAATATAAAGTCTTTAAAATATGGAGCAATGCGCTGCACAGCTTTTACGATTTTTTGGTATTCCGCTTCATAATATTTCCGTAAACGATAAAGAAACGTCGCCAAATTAGAAGCGTCCCGCATTAAAATATTACTGTTGGATAAATTATGCTCACGTTTTATCTTCGATGTTGAACCCGTATCATTGAAATGGTACAAAGGAATTGTCTCTCTCGACAACGCTCGGATGTCATCTCTGTCAAGGTTTAACGTTAGGTATCCTTCTTCCCACTTAGATTCATTGTGACCTCCATCTCCCCATGTTAAACCGCCTGCTTCAATACGCTCCTCACAAAATATTAAACTGTTATTTTCTGATGCCTCCAACTCAAAGGCATATATATATGAATCAAAATGAAATTCAATCAAAACACTGTCGGTAACTTTCGTGCCATTATGAAAAAGCGAATTAACGCCTTTTATACCGGCATAGCGAGCTAAATTCTGCACCACAATATTTTGAAACAAAGGAAAAATAGACATAAAATTAGATTTTCCTGCTCCATTGCTCCCAATAAGAACGTTAAGGTTTCCAAGTTCTATATCGCTGTCTTTTATTGACTTATATCCCTTAATTACGATTCGGTTTAATTGTGTTTGTCTTTCTTTGCTCATTCCTGCCCCTCCTACATAAAAATCTGCTTAGTGGCTTCGATAAGTTCCTTTGTTTCGTCTGTAATGGCGAGTTGGTCAAGTAAGCCTAAAAACTCCGATTCGCTTGCTTTTATCTTGCTGTTTAGGTCGGTCATTTCCTTGCTTAGTGCCACAATGTCAATCTGCTCTTCTTCCTCGAAAGTATCTACATAGCGTGGTATGTTAAGGTTATAGTCGTTGATGATAATATCCTCATAATTTGCAAGGTGGGCGTACTTGGAAATATTTTTTCGGTTTTTATACGCTTCAACGATTTTTGCAATGTCCTTATTCCGCAAGTTGTTTTGGTTTTTCTGCTTTTCGTAGTCATTGGAAGCATCAATGAACAGAACATCGCGCCCGTTATCCTCTCGCCCTTTTTTCAAGATAAGCACCACGGTTGGTATACTTGTTCCGTAGAAAATATTCGGCGGCAAGCCAATAACGGCGTATATCGCGCCTTTTTCAATTAATGTCTTTCTAATAATGCCCTCGGCAGAACCTCTAAATAAAACGCCGTGTGGCAATACTATTCCCATTGTTCCCTTATCGTTAAGATGGTAAAACCCATGAAGCAAAAAGGCAAGGTCGGCTTTTGATTTTGGGGCAAGCTTGCCGCATAACTCAAAACGTGCGTCGCTCAAAAATTTGTTGTCTGCGCTCCATACTGCGGAATATGGGGGGTTCATAACAACGGCGTTGAAAAGATATGGCTCGTCTGTTGGCCAGTCTTCATCAAGCGTGTCGCCGTTTTTCAAACGCATTTGATTTTGTTCTACGTTATGCAGAATCAAATTCATTCGGGCAAGGTTATATGTCGTGGTGTTTAACTCTTGTCCGTGATAATGCACGTTTCCCGGATTACTAACAAATTGACGAATATTAAGCATCAACGAACCCGAACCCATTGCAGGGTCGTAAATATGAAACGGCGCGATATTTTCTTGCCCGATAGCCACGATTTCGGAAATAATTTTGCTTACAGTTTGGGGCGTGTAGAATTCGCCCGCTTTTTTACCCGCGCCTGCGGCAAATTGCCCGATAAGGTACTCATAGGCATCGCCAATTACATCGCCTTCATGCCCGAAAAGGTTTATTTCATCAAGGGTCTTAATTACTTCCGTTATGGTTACGTTTCGCTGTTGGGCGTTAGAGCCTAACTTTGTAGATGTTAGGTCAACATCATCAAATAAGCCCGTGAAATGTTCTCCCTGCCGCGCAAGCTCAATAAAAGCATTTTGTAAGTCTGATATTTGGAATTCGTACTCACCGGCCTGTTTCCGTAACGAGTAGAATAGGTGTTTAGGTTCGATAAAATAGCCTAACTTTTTGGTTATTATCTGCCGTAAATCATCTGCATCTTCATCATACCACTCTAATAGCCCTGTAAGCTGTGTTTCTCTGTCGGGGTATTCTGCAACCTTGCCGTTTTCTTCTTCATAAACGGCGCGCAACTGCTGGTCGGAAAGATATTTATAGAATACAAGCCCAAGTAGATAATTTTTATACTCGCTTGCATCCATTTTGCCACGGAGTATGTCTGCGCTTGCCCATAATTTTGTGTTTAGTTCTGCCATTTTATTTTTCTCCTTTACTCATCATCATTCACCCCGTTGCTGTGTACTGCAAGTTCGTTCTTTAACGGCATCAATTTTTTGTCCATTACATTTTTCCAGTAATCACCTATGACAACTATTTTTCGCCTAAACCTTTCACCGGGAAAAACTTGTTCAAAGATTTCTTTAGTCAAACCGGATTTTTCAATGAGGGTGTTGAGGTATGGCACATCACCCTTATCCTTGTTGTATTCGTTAAAACTCGTTTGTAAATCCTCTTTCGGAACACGTAAATTAGCCGCGGCTTCCCCGATTTCAGATTCAATAGCAATCTTGAAGTAAAATGCGGCTCTTTGGGCGGCTTCATCGTCGTTTTCAATATCTCTCATTATATACTTGTAAACAATTTGTACGATTGTGGGCTTGTCTTTGAGGATTTCGTCAAATTTACGCTTGCTTTCTTCGTTTCTGATGTCCTTCAAAAGTTGGCTGATATAGTAACTGTCAATCGTTTCTTCTAAGGTTGCCCTTTGGTCGGCTGAAAATTCAATTTCTAAAATATCATCCGGCGGGTCGCCAATTAAATCCTCAATCGCTTCACGAACTTCGGATTTTAGATTTTCGATATTTCCAAAATCGTTGGAAATAATTTCAAGAATAGGTTTTAGCTTGTCAAAGTCGTTTTCAAATTCTTCATAGCTCTCTATGGCTTCACTAAGGCGTTTTACTGCTTGGAAGGTTCTTATGGTATTAATTTTTTTCTTTAAGTCGTTAGGGTCTTTTTCAAGTTCTTGCTTTGCTTGTGTGTAGGATTTATTCGCATTTTTTAAATCTTGACGTACTTTTTTATATTGCTTAGGGATAAGACTTTCCCAATCCCTTTCTTCGTTTGAAAACAACCGGATTGCATCCTGCACATTCTTTGCCATTGTGTGTGGCTTACGGAATGTTACAATCATACCTATGTTTTTTCCCGTCATAACCCTGTTTGTGCGGGAAAATGCTTGCAAAAGCCCATGCCATGTTAGTTCTTTATCAACGTAGAGAGTTTGGATTGTGGGTGCGTCAAAGCCTGTTAGAAGCCTTTCTACCACAATTACAAAATCCAACCATTGGCCGTCTTTTTGATACTGCACACCTTTGCGGGCAAGGCGGTTATTGATATTTTGATTATAGTTACTGTCGTCTATTACTTGTTCGTCGTCGTCAATACCGGCTTTGAATTTCTTTCTGCCTTTTTTTGCGCTTTCTGCATAGTGCGTATTAAATGTTGCATCATATTCACGCATAATTTCTAATAACTCTTCCGCCGCCTTGTTTTTATCACCCTGTTTTTCAGATAATGAATATGTTATTGCCACACGAGGAAAGCCCGGGTCGTTAAGCCTTCGGGCTTCGTTTATTTTGCCTGTTATCAATTCTCCGTTCTGTTTTAACTCCATCAATATGCTATAAATTCGCTTTGCTTGTGGAATAGAATGGGTTGTTAAAATCGCGCTCATTGTAGGAATGCCATTTTTAACTTTGAATTTTTCTATTACATTGTGATGCTTAAAAATTTTTTTTAGCATCGCTTTTATATACCCTTCATTTTCATAATCTTCACGAGCCAGCAAGGCTTCTTTTTGTAAATCGTCCATTTTGTCAAGTTCGTCTTGCGTTGTTTTTGTTAAATACAGAGCCAATTCATCTTCTTCGCCCAACAGTGAATGATACTCTACTTGAAAATCAAGTACGGACTTGTCATCCATAGCGTTTTTGGTTGTGTAGGCATGAAGAAGCCCGTTGTTAGGCAAAGGATTTCCGTCTTTGCCGATACCGTACTGGTCTTGTGTGGTTCGGGCATATTTACCGCTTTCCTGTTTCCTGTTTTCTTTGAAAATGGGCGTTCCGGTAAACCCAAACCATGTAGACATTGGGAAGAATTTTTTAATGTTCTTCATTTCTTTATCAGAAACAGCCCTGTGGCATTCATCAACTATAAAAACAATGTGCTCGCCTTTTAACTTTTCAAATTTGTTTTTTTCCAATTCTTTGCACTCTCTTATGGCGCGGCTTAGTTTTTGAATTGTTGTGACAATAATTGTGTTATTGTTTTCTCTGCTTAATAGGTTATTCACAAGCTCTGTTTTATTGTCAATGCCCACAATCAAGGCATTTTCTTTTGGTTTTTTCTTTCCGCCTTTAACTTTTTCTGTTTTGGTGGTTTGTCCTGTATTATATTCCGAAGCAAATTTACTAAACTCGCCCTTTGTTTGGCTATCCAAATCCTTGCGGTCAACAATCATTACAGTACGGGCAACGCCAATCGCAGACTGTGCAAGCAATTTCGTAGCTACAAAGCTGGTTATAGTTTTTCCCGAACCGGTAGCGTGCCAAATAAAGCCGCCCTCATGTGCTGATGCTTGTTTTTGGATTTTTTTTATGGCGTGAATTTGATAAGGGCGCAACACCATCATATATTTTTGGTCTTTTTTATCATCAACCAAAATAGTAAAGCGGCTAATAAGCTCATGCGCCATTGGTATGCTTAAAACATTTCGAGTAAAATCAAATAAATTTTCAACAGGCTTGTTATTATCTTCGCGCCAATTAAACAGGAATTTTTTTGCCGACTTGAAATTGCTATTAGAACTTGGACGGGCAAAATATTTTGTTGATACTTTATTGCTTACCACCATAATTTGCACCGTCGCAAAAATACCGTCAAAGAATCCTGATTGTGCATAACGCTCTATTTGGTCAAATGCTTGGCTGTAGCCGTCTTTCGCATATTCGCTTTTCAACTCTATGTGTATGGCAGGTAAGCCGTTTATAAGCAAGGTAACATCGCCGCGCTTAGTAGCACCGTCAGTAATGGGCACGATTTGATTGACAACCTCATAACTGGAAATACCGCCGTTAATGTCCTTATTACTAAACAATATAAGAGTAACACGACCCTTAGCGTTATCCTCACGCTCTATGACGATTTTCGCAATACCATTTTCGCCGCGCAACCATTGCGATGCTAAAAAAGGCGTTTGTGTTTCACGCCTAAATTCATTTTTCACTTGCGTAAACTCGCTATCTGTTAGAGGTATTCCATCAAGTTGGGCAATATTTTTTCGGTTTATATGCCTTCGTAGATTATCCCAAAGAGCCTTTTCCGATTTTATATCCTCTCTGTATGTCCATTGCTTCTCTTGCTCGGTTAATATTCCAATAAATGCCTTTTCAATTTGTGCTTCATGTTTCATGGTTGTTCCTCCAAGTTTATGATTTGCTTTACAGTCCAAAAAGTTCGGATAAATCAGCATTATCCATAACACGTCCGGTTGTACGTCCGGCGTTTTTCAGCATGGATGAAATTTTTTCATCTATGGATGCTTTAATAAATGTGTTCACGTCTATACCGCGTAATTTGAAAAACAGCAACGGGTCTTGGTCAAGACGCGCACCTATGCCATATAACGTGGCGGCAATATGCTTGCACATTGTTGCCCAATCGGGGCAGTTGCAATTCATTTTTATTTCCTTGGGTGACGGGAAAAGACCTGTTTTTTGCGTTAGAAATAACTCCTCGAATTCTTTCGGGAATTTGCCGCTTACCAAACTTTCGATGCTGTCAATTCGACGACCGATGGCTTGAACAATTTTACTTTTGCTTGAATCGGGCAGAAGGGCTATTGTGATTTTTTGAGTATACAGACTGCTTCCCATCACTTTTGCGGTTACAACGCCCTCGTCGATTTTCAAATCCACAACGAAGCCGTTTTTTACATATGCACTACCGCGCCCGATGCGATTACTAAAATCCGCGTAGGATTCAAGATTTTTGCACCAAGCGTTGCCCCACCACGTTGTAGAAATTTTGCGCCCTTCGATTACCACGGGGGCAAGGCTAGGGTCTTTTTTGCGCAATTTTTCTATTTGCTTTGCGGCTTTTTCCTTTTTTTTCGCAACGGGAACATAGTCGCCGTAACCATACCAACCCATGCTTTACACCTCCAACCTAAATAAATCAAACAGTTCTTCGTTTTTCATTTCGGTCAACCAGCCTTCGCCGCTTTTTTCGCTTATTACATCGGCGGAAAGCTTTTGCTTTTCTTCGATTATTGTGTCGATTTTTTCTTCAATTGTTCCTGTTGTAACGAATTTATGCACGCAAACATTTTTTTGCTGACCTATTCTAAAAGCGCGGTCGGTAGCTTGGTTTTCAATTGCGGGGTTCCACCATCTGTCGAAGTGGATTACGTGATTTGCGGCAGTTAAGTTTAAGCCCACGCCGCCCGCTTTAAGCGAAAGCACCATGAATGGCACATATTTTTCCGGGTCATTAAAATTTTCTACAAGCTCACCGCGTTTTTTTACTGTGGTTCCGCCGTGCAAAATCATGCCTTCGCGCCCGAATAATTCTTCCAGAAAATCCGCGATGGGCTTTGTCATTTCTTTAAATTGAGTAAAAACAAGCACCCGCTCGCGCTTGTCGCGGATTGTTTCGCAGATATCGGCAAGGGTTTCAAATTTTCCGCTCAGTTTCGGAGAAAATTCTTTGTTGCCCAAGTATTGGTCGGGATGATTGCAAATTTGCTTGAACTTCATAATGCTTGAAAGGATTAACCCTTTACGCTGAATTCCCGGCATTTCTAATTCCATTGCTTGCTCTAAATCATTAACAAGCCGATTATACAGCACGATTTGTTTTTTTGTGAGTGTTGTGAATTGTTTTATTTCGGCTTTGTCAGGAAGGTCGTTGATAATAGACTTGTCCGTTTTTAACCGGCGCAGAATAAACGGACTTACGGCGCGACGAAGTTTTTCGTAGCCTTGCCTGTCGTCGCGAAGATTTTTTGTAAAAGTAGTGAATTCTTTTTGCGTACCAAGAAGCCCTTTGTTCAAGAAATCAAAAATAGACCATAAATCCGAAAGCCTGTTTTCCACGGGAGTTCCCGTCATGGCAATTTTGCTTTTCGCTTGAATTTTTTTTACCGCTGTTGTTTGCTTGTTGCTGTGGTTTTTTATTGCCTGCGCTTCGTCCAATATAAACAAATCCCACGTTTTTTCCGTAAGTTGCTCCAATCGCGCCACCATGCCGTATGTTGTTATAAACAAATCCGCTTCCGATTCTTCAAAATCCTTTTCCGTGCCGTGAATGATTTTTACATTTAATTTAGGTGTGAAACGTGAGGCTTCTTTTTTCCAATTCTCAATCAGCGACGCGGGAATGACCAGCAAGGTTTTAATTTTATCTTTTCGCAGAAAATCCAAAAGTGCCAGAATTTGCACGGTTTTTCCAAGCCCCATATCATCGGCAAGCAACGCGCCAAAGCCCGAACCTTTCATGAAATTAAGCCAATTGAAGCCCGCGTTTTGATATTCACGCAAGGTTGCTGTGAATGTTTTTGAGGGATTTTGTTTTTTTATTTTGGACGGGTTTGTCATTTTACTGCGCAATTCGTTCAGCCACTCGCTGTTTGTTACTTCTATTTCATCTTCGGTGTTTTCATCAAGAGGCATCAATCCCGATTGCATACGAATTGCATCCGCAAACGACAATTCTTTTCCGTTTATTTCATCGAATGCTTTTAGTAAAGATTGCAATTTTTCCGGGTCTACCTCGACCCATTTGTTTTTTAGAAAAGCAAGCCCGTGGCTTTCGGAAATTAACCGTTCAATTTCTTCGCGCGTGAATTCTTCGTCGCCCAGGAAAATGGACGGTGAAAACGCCATCAGCGCGTCCATGCCAAGGGCGGCAGGCTCTTTGCTTCCAACGCTTGCTTTAAGCCGCGCGCCCGCCTTTCTTTTCCAGAAATTCGGAATACGGCAAATAACCCCGCTTTCTTCGTAGACCGGGGTTTCTTTCAAAAATGTGTACGCTTCCTGCGATGTAAACCTTAACGGCGAAAAAAGTTCTCCGCTTTCAATCAGGTCGGAAATAAATTCGCTCTTTTCCGCCGCGCGGCTTACCGCCGAAAGTAAATGTAAAAGTTTTTCCTGTAAATTTTCGTTTTTGTTTTTTGATTCCAAAACATTTTTCAGTGGAACATGCTTGACATCTTCTGTCTTTCCTTCGGAATACGTAGCAAGAAACGCGAAGGGATAATCTTCAGTCTTATTCTCTACTAAATGAAAAAAAACGCGCCCGGCAACATTAAGCAACGCATTTTTCGATTTAATATATTCTTCAAGACTACCCGGAAATTTTGCAAACTGCGCATTAAACACATCCGTGATTTTCGAGTATATTTGCCGAATCCAATTTAAGTTTATAAATTCGCAACCGGTAACATATGGTGCAAGCCGCATAAGTTGCATTAAATTTTCCGAATCCGGTTCGGGAGCGACGCGGGAAAAATCCACATCCGGGCTACCCGAAACATCACGGATAACAGCTTTAGCAATGTCAATCAAAAATTGAATGGACACATCATATCCGCTTTTTTCCAAAAAAGCGTGTTCGTATAGTGCCTCGTATTTTTGTTTAAAAAAATCGGTATGAAATTCAGATTGATATTCGTCGTTGTCTTTTATTGTATCCGTTATAAATCCGTTTTCTGCGTATATGGCGATTGCTTTCACATGTAATTCCCCTTACTTTTGTCGTAATTTTGTATAGAATATCATTGTTTGCTGTGATTATCAATTAAGAGAAAACTTATTGTCAAAATGTTTCATTTAGCTTACAATTCTAGAAGTACATTTTTGAGGAAGGGGTATTTTAGTGAAAAATACTTACAAACGTTTTATTGCTTACGCGTTGTGTGTTTTGATGGCGTTTTCGACAATAACGCCTATTTCTGCAACGGATAATTTTTCCGTTGTAGACGAAATCGAAGTTCACATTGAAGAACCGGAACATGAAATCTCTGAAAAGGATGATACTTCGGAGGAAGAAGAATGCGAAGACGAAATTCCGCAAGACGAATACTATTACGAAGAATTTCCCGGTCTTCAAGCGTTTACCGAATTTCTTGAGCCGTTTTGCATTGATTATTTTTTCGATGAATCCTCGCGCCTTATTTCCGAAAATTGGTGCGACAATTTTTTCGGGTATATTGAATACACAACCGGACAGCCGTATATGATGATTGACGATGTGCAAGTGCCGTTTGAAGACGCTCCTTTTCATGTGCAGTCTGCACTGAGTTTCAATACGTTTGATGCTGATGCAAAACACGACTTGGGGCTTGAAGCAGAATGGCAAGAAGGTCAACTCGTTATAACAAGCCGCTTTCAAATGCGGCGGCTGATTGTGAAAAGTTATTTCGATGCTTGTTTTGAATTTTCCGGCGCGACTGATGTCGTAAGAGGACCGGATTACATGACAGTTTTGCAGTTCGCCACATTGGAAGAAGCCCGTGATACATATGAACTTTTAAGCGGGGCTTGCGGGGTTGAATGGGTCGAGCCTGATATGTATGTGTCTGCCGTTTTGATGGAGTTTGACGACGAAATCGCAGAACCGCAAAGCGGCGAATTTCTTTCGTGGGGTGTGGAGCGAATCAGCGCGGATTTATACGCTTCGTATTTGCTTGGAAGCCCGGAAAGAGTATACGTAGCCGTTTTAGATACCGGTGTAGAATCCCATCACCCGTTCCTTGCAAGCAGAATGGAACCGGGGCGTTGTTTTATACGAAATGACGACAACCCTTACGACAGGCACGGTCATGGAACTCACGTTGCAGGAACCGTTGTTGATGCAACCCCCGGGCTGGAAAATATCCGGATTGTACCCGTAAAGGTTTTAAGCAACGCGGGTAGCGGTTCTATACTGGGAATTGCGAACGGGGTTCGTTGGTCTGCGCACAATTCCGATGTTATTAACATGAGCCTTGGTGGTTCTACCGGAGGTTCTATTAACCAGCAAATGTATGAAGCCGTAATGTATGCGGTCGGTCATAATACAACCGTGGTTGTAGCGGCAGGTAACAGTTCCGCCGATGCAAGAAACTTTACCCCCGCACAAATTCCGGCGGCAATCACTGTATCGGCGTTTGATATTAACGACAGACCCGCAAGCTTTACCAACTTCGGCGCGATTGTTGATGTGGGCGCGCCCGGTGTAAATATTCTTTCCTCAGTTCCGGGCGGCGGCTACAGAAGTTTTAACGGCACATCCATGGCTTCACCTCACGTTGCGGCTTTGGCGGCAATGTATCTATTGAATGACTCGAGTTTAACCCCCGCCGCGGTTCAAGCCGCGTTGCGTGAATATGTTGATACACCCGACGGGTTTAACCGTCGTTACGGTACGGGGCTTGTAAATATGTACCACGCGCCAACCGGCCCGCGTCCCATTATAACCCTTACCCCGTCTTCGCCGAATTTCCAAAATGTTGTTGCGGATTACGCGCCCGTTAACGAAATAGTGATTACCGTAAGAAGCGCCGGGGAGGTTCCCGTAGTTTTAAACGCATTACCCGATATACCCAATTGGACTTTAACCGCCGGTGCAAATTGGTCGGCACCCGCGGATTACGGAGAAACAAGAACATTTACAATCCGCCCCAATGACGGGCTTCCCGAAGGCACTTACGCCCCTTCAATTCGCATATCCGGAGAAGGCGTGGGTGTGACGCGGGGAGCAGGGGCATTTTTGCACCCCACTTTTAACGTTATGCCGCCACAAGGTGTGGTTCTTGGTGCGGTAAGTGCGGACAGTTGGGGTATTTCGGGTGCGAATGTCGCGCTCATTAACATGGAAACGGGAGAAAGACGAAACACAGTAACCGTCCAAAACGGCGCGTATCGTTTCGATGATGTGCCTGACGGTATATATCGCCTTGTATTCACCGCTAACGGACGCAATGCGGTAATCTCTGCCGCGCATGAGAAGTTCGGTCACGGTCTTACGGTTAACGAAGCAAATTTTGTCTCGGGAAACAATCAGCGTGTTTTGTTTGCGCGCTTAACCGGAGTTCCGACACAACACCCCGCAAACGCGAACTTAACGCTGACTTTTTCAAGCCGTGTGCGTAATTTAACCGCGCCTACTGAAAATCATTTTTGGCATATTCGCGGAAACACTGAAAATAACGAGCGCGGCGGATTGGGCAATCTGATTGTATCCGTACCCGGGTTTTCGTTGGAGCAAAGAATCATCACATTGGAAGACTATGAAAATAACTTGGCTGTTCTTACGATAAATGTTCGTGACCAACGTCCCGAACGAAACGAAATAAACGGCACTGTACGCCCAAGCGCGACAGGCGCGGGTGTGGCGGGTGTGCAAGCGGCACTTGTTAATTTTACCACGGGCGAGGTGCGTTTTACCGTAACAGACCCGGAGGGCTTTTACAGATTTTCAAACGTAGCGAACGGACGTTATCGTTTATATTTTACGATGGCGGGACGTAATGCGCGTGTTTCGGATTTAATTACAATGACGGGTGAAGGGCAAATTTCAAATATAACCAATTTCACAACGGGAACAACAGCGCAACGCGTTACGGTGGTGCGTCTTATCGGCGCGAACGGCGAAAATTTATCTGCAACAAATGTTACGCTTGCCCCCGTCGCAGGAACCGCTACACCCCGCGCACTCACTTCTTCCGTTGATGAAAACTCTTTTTGGCATCTGATTAGCAGTGCGGCAAACTCCCTCGCAGGTGGAATCGGTGTGCTTAACGCGTTTTCGGGAGAGTTTGCTTCTGTTAGTACGCCGCTAACAGCGGAAAATTATTTAAATTTATTTGCGTTTGTCACTATGAGCCTCGGCGATATTTCGGCATCGCCAACTTCGACTAACTTCGGGGTGCATATGATGCAGGCGTTATCTCCTCCATCGCAAATAATAAGCGTAAGAAATAATCGCGACACGGAAGTTACATTTAATGCACTGCCCGAAATTCCGGGTTGGATTTTATCGCCGAACACGGGTTGGACTGTTCCGACAGGCTCGGGTGTTTCACGCAGTTTTACAATTCAGCCGAATATCGCGGAGCTTGGAATAGGGCGACACGCCCCGGAAATTCGCATTACGGGAAGCGGCGGCGCGGTTGTAACAATTTTGCCCACGGTTGAAGTTGTGCAAGACATTCCCGCAACCGTAAGCGGGCGCGTACACGCAAGCCCCGCGCCGGGCGAGCCGGGAATTTCCAATGTTCAGGTAACGCTTGTAAATATGCATACAGGTGAAAGACGCGGAATGGTAACAGGTTCGCAAGGCGAATATCTTTTCAGCTATGTGGAAGACGGTGTTTATCGTGTTGTATTTACATCAACGGCAACAGGTACTGCCGCACGCGACGCAAGAATTTCCGCGCCTTTCACAATGACGGGTAACGCGCATGTTATTAATGAAGTAAACTTTTCACTTGGCACAAATTCACGCGTTTTGCTTGTGCGTTTGACAGGTGTGCCAAATCAAAATCCGAACGGCACGCGCTTGGTTCTTGGCACACGCGAACTTACTCCGCCCTCGCTTAACACAGACGATGGTTTTTGGCATATTTTCGGTACCACTGCCTCAAACGCATCACCCGGGGTAATCGGCACGGTAACAGCTTCTTCGCCCGATTTTATCCCCGCAAGCGCGTCGGTTTCCGCCGCAAATTATGTTAATAATGTGGCGGTTGTCACAATAAATATGAACGCGGGATTTATTTCCCCGCAATCCAATCCCGATTTCGGAACACTGTCGCTGGGGCTTATTCCGCCGCCGCAAACCGTTACCATTACAAATAACCGTACAGTACCTGTCAGCCTTAACCCGCTTCCGCGTGTTTCCGGTTGGATTATTTCGCCCGGCACGGGTTGGAATTTGCCTGTTCCGCCGGGCGGTACGCGCCAATTTACCGTGCGCCCGAACACGGGCGTTTTGGGTGTCGGCGCGCATTACCCCGCGATAAGCGTAACGGGAAGCGGCGGCGCGTCAACAATTGTGCGCCCTGTTGTGAATGTTTTTCAAGGTACGTCCGGCACGGTTCACGGATTTGTGCAAGCATCGCCCGCAGGAGCGGGTATTTCCGGTGCGCATGTTACTTTGCTGAACATGGACACAGGATCGCGAACCAACACCACAACAAACGCAAACGGCTTTTATTCATTTGCGGGTGTTGCCAACGGGACATATCGGTTAGTTTTCACGGCAAGCGGACGAAATGCACGGGTGTCCGATGCAATTATTATGGACGACAATATCGTTAATGTAAACGAATCAAATTCCACAACGGGAAATGAGCCGCGCGTTTTATTTGTAAGACTTACCGGTATGCCAAGCCAAAACCCGCCCGGCACAACGGTTTCATTTGTAGGAGCACGTGAATTTATCGCGCCCGAGCTTAACTCTACCGACGGGTTCTGGAATATTTTCGGAACCACATTGACCAATGCAACAACCGGGGTAATCGGCACGGTATCGGTTTCTTCACCCGGCTTTGTTGCTACCACTGTCGCAGTTGCCGCCGCTAATTATGAAAATAATGTAGGCGTTATTACAATTAATATGGCTGATTTATCCATGCCTGCCGGCACTATTACCGGAAGGGTAAGCGCGACTGTCGGCGGCGAAGGAATTTCCGGCGCGCACGTAAGTTTGTTCAACGAAGCAACGGGACAAATCCGCGAAGTAGTAATGACGAACACAAACGGAGATTATCAATTCGTAAATGTACCGAACGGTTCATACAGAGTTGTTTTCACTATGTCGGGGCGCAATTCACGACACTCCCGGGTTGTAGTAAATAATAACTCACATAATGTAAATCTTTCAGACTTTGCTACCGGCACATCCCATAGGTTGATTATGGTGCATGTTACAGGCTTACCCGATGAGTTTCTTCCCGAAACTTCGGTTTTGATTGGCAATGACGAAGTTATTCAAAACGCAGTAACAATGAATTTGTTCACACGCCAGCGAAGCACTGCCAACAGCGTGGCGGGCGGAATAGGCACGGTAACGGTACGCGTACCGGGTTTTTACGACTATACACGCGCAGTAACCGCATCAGATTATGAAAACTTAATCTCTATTGTTAATGTAGATATGTCGGAGAATAAAATTACACCCGGAACAATAAGCGGAAGCGTTCGTCAAACCGCAACGGGCGCGTTTGTTTCTAACGTAAATGTCACCTTGGTAAACGTGGAAACATTTGAACGCTTACACACAACCACAAACGTAAGCGGCGAATACATTTTTGAAAACGTGCCGAACGGAACTTATATTCCCGTGTTTACGCTGGCGGGGCGTAACGCAAGGCGCGGAACTCCGGTTGTTGTAAATAACAACGGGCATGTACGAAACAGAACGGATTTCTCTACAAGCGCGGCGGCGGGTAATCGCGTTATTTTAGCGCGTGTAGAAGGCTTCCCGGACAACGCCACCCCCTTGCCCTCCGTTTCAATTACAGACGGCACGGCAACAAACGCGCTTGTGAATATCGCGGGCACAAACGTATGGGAAATTTTTAGAAGCACCACAGATAATCTTGCGGGCGGGATAGGAAGAATCAACACAACCTTACAATTTTTCCAGCCCGATTACGCAGATATTTTTTCCGGAGAAGTATACGAAAATAATATCGTTCTTATTGATTTGCTTTTGACGGCAAATTACGGGATAGATGTTTCGCCCGCCGCACTTTCTTTTGGGCGAATTGCCGAGGGTACACAGCCCGCTCCGCAAACCGTTACCGTAACCAACACAGGCATGGGAAATGTATTGCTTAATACATTACCCGATGTTCCCGGTTGGGTTTTGGTTCAGGGAGAGCTGTGGGGTCTTACCTTTGCACCGGGTGAATCACGTACATTCACTATTTCGCCCGACCCCAATCTTACAAGAGGAACACACAGCCCGGAAATTATCATAACCGGCGGCAACGGTACCCGTGCTGTGATTCAACCCAATGTTTTTGTTGCGGAACCGCCGCTTTTATTAACCGCCGGTCGCGCGAATTCTTTACGCGGGCATATCGCGCGGATTCCTATAAATGCCGCATATAATCCGGGAATGACCGAATTGTCGTTCCGCTTGGAATATGACGATACATTGCTTACGCTTATCGGTTATGATATTGGTAATGTATTTGCCGCGAACGAGGGCGAAGGAAATGAATTTATATTCACCGCTGACGAAAATGTTCACACAAACGGCACGTTACTTACTGCGATATTCGATGTGCAAAGGGGCATACCGTTTGAAGAAATTCCTGTTCGCATTGTGAATGTCAACGCCAAAAATTCTGCGGACGAAGAAGTTTTTATCGAAAATGAAAACGGTAGCGTTAATCCGGTATTTATTCCGGGCGATGTAAATGAGGACGGCGTTGTTGATGCAACTGACCTGTTAATGTTGCGGCAGTTCTTGGCGGGACACTTTGTATACAACCCAATCGAAGGGCCAATGAGAAGCAGTGAAGCGGCGGATATTAATAAAGACGGCACGGTTGACGACCAAGATGACAGGTTGTTGACCGAAATTTTGGCGGGTCTTGCGGAACAGCCTATTACCTTTACATCAGCGCAAAATTTCGGAGACAGTTCCGTAAAACTTTCCGTGGGGCGGGTTCCTGCCTTGCGTGGAAATTTTGTTGAAGTACCTATTAACATTGTCACAAACGAAGGCTTTTGGAGCATCGGTTTTTCGGTTAACTACGAGCCGGGTCTGATTGAGTGGGAGTCGCTTACCAATCAGTTACCGAACGATGTTGAAATATTTCCCGGTCATGTCTCGCCCGGCTCACGTTTCTTTCTTATCACGGGTTATAATTTGGAAGCGAACATCGAAAACGAGGGTTATACAATTATGACTTTGGGCTTTAATGTTTTGGACGATGCCGATTTAGGCACAGCACATATTTCCTTGGGAAATAATGCGTTTGCCTCAAATGTTTCTTATATGATGAGTTCCGTTGAATCGGAAGCCGGTTACGTTCTTATTCGCAATGAAAACTTTATAGTCGGTGACCTTCTCGGTACCGGACGTGTAACAAGTGCAGAAGCAACTGCGCTGGCGGTGTATCTGTTAAGTGAAAACAAGAGCAACCCCATTGCCGATATAAACTGCGACGGCGATATAGATATCTCTGACCTTATTCGCCTTTCGCGACGGCTTGTCGGCATTTACAGTACACTTTGCCCGCACGGTGGATGTTCAAGATGCGGATATAATACTCGTTAACCTCCGCACAAATTTTAATGAAAAGGCATAGTATACTCCATGAAGTCTTTTGGGAGTGTGTACTATGCCTTTAGTTTTCCCGCCCGCACCAACTGCGTATTTTAAACGCACGAACGAAGTGCAGAATGAATCGCAAAAAGCTGAACACAGGAACGATTGTGGGCTTAGGTTATACCCGCTTAACCCGGAGCGTTCACAAAAAAACAGAAGAACCATGCCTGTTGAGCCTTTGACGCGTACTAAAATGCCGCATATGATGCCGCCACATAAAGTCGCCCCACTGCAACACTTGTTAAAACAGCCGCAATCGCGTCCCCCTATGGTGCCGCCGCAATTTAATCCGCCGCGGCAAATGCCGCAGTTCACACCGCCGCCGATGGTTCCGCAAATGCCGCAGTTCACAAAGCCGCCGATGATTCCGCAAACGCCGCCCGAAAAAGCAGCCGAACAATTTCGCCGCATGAACAGAACCCTTCCCGACGGAGTTCGATACGAGCCACTGGACGATGAAATCATGCAAATTTTACGTCAGAATAATATCGTAAAAAACCTTCAGCCCGCGGCTCAAATGCCTGAAACTCCGCCAACTCCACCAGCTCCGCCGACTTCGCCAACTCCACCAGCTCCGTCAACTTCGCAACCTTTCAGTGCGCGCACGCCGATGATTCCCTTTCAACCGCCCGCGCCCGCACCGTCGCAAACCTTACCCCCTGAAACCGCAGAAACGCTCAAGCGTCTGGCGCAGGACGAACGTAATGCGTTTATTTTATACACACATTTTGCAGAAAATGAACAAGAAGAAAAAATAAAAGAACCCTTTGCAATTTTAGCAAAGGATTCCAAATCAAGGCTGGAATTATACACCACGCTTCTTGAACAAGATTTTAAGGAAAATTTCATACCGCAAGAAGCGGAAATTAACACGGAAATTGAAATTTCAGATGCAATAACCCTCGCGCTTTCCGCAGAAAACAAAGGACTAATCGCACTGGGAAATCTTTTGGATTTAACTGCCGACACCTCCGCAGAAAAATCACTCGGGCGGGTGTTAAACCGAAAAATTATCGGGCATCAATTACTGCTTTCGCTTAAATATTAACTTTATAATATTTCTAAAACAGTGTTTTTCATTTCGCCGATTTCAACGGCTTTATTGTGCAAAATTTCTTTGTTTTTTAAGTCCCTGAATTGCTCGGGGACTTCTTGTTTTGTAAGCTCTGACATTTGTTCGAGAAGGGCGAAGTCGTCGTATTTTTCGTATTTTGAGTCAAGGCTTGTCATTACGGTTTTTGCGAATTTGTACGGGCTTGCGGTTGAAACTATTACGGTTTTTTCGTTGGACTTTGCGTATTTTTCATATGCGGTGTAGGCGACGGCGGTGTGCGGGTCAATTAAGTAGCCCTGCGATGCGAAAACTTTTTTAATTGCGTCACGGGATTCATTTTCCGTTGCATAGAAGCCAATAAAATCTTCGGGAACAGTCATTTCAAATTTCTTCTTGCCCGAAAGACAATTTAATTTTTCAAGTGAGCCGTCAAGGGCGTAAACCAATCGCTCGAAATTGCTTGGAATAAGAATATCCATAGACGGAGACGACGTGAGATAAAACGGGCGGTTTGAATCGAAAGTTCCCGTTTCAAAATAATCGTAAAGCACTTTATTTTCGTTGCTTGCGCAAATTAATTTGCTAACTGGAAGCCCCATTTTTTTCGCATAATACCCCGCCAAAATATTTCCAAAATTCCCTGTGGGTACAATAAAATTAACGGGGGTGTCAGCCGCCATTCCACCCTTAACAAGTTGCGAATACGCATAAAAATAATAAACAATTTGCGGAATTAGCCTGCCTGTGTTAATCGAGTTAGCCGAAGAAAACTCGTAACCGTTTTCCGCAAGTTGTGCGTTAAGTTGAGCATCAAGAAAGATCCGCTTTACCTCGCTTTGCGCATCGTCGAAATTGCCCTTTACGCCGACTACAAATACATTTTTTCCCGTTTGTGTAATCATATGCTGTTTTTGAATTACGCTAACGCCGTTTTCGGGATAAAAAACAATTATTTTTATGCCGTCAATATCTTTAAAGCCTTCTAATGCGGAAACTCCCGTGTCGCCCGAAGTTGCGGTTAAAATTACCTGCGTTTTCGGGTTCTCCGTTTTTTTCAACGATGTCTGCATTAAATGCGGCAACAATGATAATGCCATATCTTTAAACGCCAAAGTTTTCCCGTGAAACAGCTCCAAAAACGAAACTTGCGGCGTTTGAAAAAGCGGTGCGATATCCGGCGCGGAAAAATTTGTTTTGTTATACGCACTGTCAACACAATGCGTTATCTCGTCGGGCGTGAAGTCCGTCAGATAATGCCGCATAATTTCAATTGCATGGGCATTATAATCTGAACGCTCATTGGGAATTCCGCACAAAGACGGAATTTCTTCGGGAACATAAAGCCCTCCGTCGTCCGCAATTCCCTTTACAATTGTTTGTGAAGCCGTTAAGGCGGTTTTATTTCCGCGTGTGCTAAAATACCTCATAAAATTTGCGCTCCTTCCAAATCTGTGTGTAAAATTTGTATTTCCCATGCGTTGTCCAGTTCTTGTAAGTGAAGCTTCATTTTTTCCGCGAAAGATTTTTCGTTTTTTCGCGTGGTTATCGCAATTATTGTCGGGCCCGCGCCGCTCATAAAAACGCCTTTCGCGCCTTCGTTTTTCGCGTGTTCAAAAATTTTATCCATGCCGGGGATAAATGCTCCCCTGAATGGTTGATGTATTCTGTCATTTACAGAAACAGGCAGATTATCCCAGTTTTTACTCATCATCGAGGCAATAAATAAAGACGCACGCGAAATATTAAAAATTACGTCCGCCTTTGAATATCCGGAGGGAAGAATGCGCCGCGCCTTCGCGGTGGATAGTTGAAAATCGGGAATAAACGTCACAAAAGAAAGCTCGTCCGACGGGGAAATTTTAATATGATGAAGAATTTTCTCTTCGCCTTCCAAAACAGCTACGATTAATCCGCCGTAAACCGCAGGCGCAACATTGTCCGGGTGGCCTTCAATTTGACACGCCATTTGTGCAAGCTCGTCCTTTGTCATGGGCTTGCCCGTGAGTTCATTTGCCGCGAAAAGTCCCGCCACAATACATGCCGAACTGCTCCCAAGCCCGCGTGTCATAGGAATTTTATCGTATTGAGTGAGTTTCAGCTTAGGCATTTTTTTTCCGATTTTATCGTAAAACCGTGTTATTACCTGATAAATTAAATTATCTTCCGTAGTCATAAACATTGACGGGGTTTCCGATTTGATTTCAATTAAAAAGCGGTCGGATTCTTCAACTATAAGCTCGTTGTATAAATTCAAAGCCATTCCGAAGCAATCGAAACCGGGACCCATATTCGCTGTGGTCGCCGGGACTTTTATTTTGAACATTCTTACACACCCCTGTTGCTTTTGTTTGCGCATATGGATTATATTAGTTTTTGCAGGAAAAGAAAAGAGGAAGAAGAATGTTCGCACAATTTTCCGCGTTATTGTATAGTTTAGCAAAAAACGAAGACTACCAACTTCCCGTATCCGACGGCGAAACTATCTCCGACGCAACATATTGGATCGCTCAAAAATCTGAGATGGCAACAGTGTTATCGCTTTATGTATTTAATGCCGAAAAAACAAATATGCAAATGCTTCTTGAATACGAAAAAAATATACGTTCCGACTGGGAATCAAATGCACACAATTTCGGGCATCTGGTGGGTGTTTTTGTGATTGCGGGCGGTGATGCTTCAATGTTTGACGGTGTGGAATTTGATGAATATTACGGGCAACAAATTCATATCAGTTTTTGGCATATAAATCTTGAAACGGGCGAGATTACCGTGCCAAAAGGTCAGCCGAAAAAATTATTTAATCTTCGCGAAATGATTTCTAATGCGTACAAAGAAATGAGCAACACAACCGAAGAAACCACTTTTACGGAAATAAAAAGCCGTGTCGAAATCCCTCGCTCTGTGGCGAAGCATCGCTGGCCGATTATTTCAATCGCGGTAATTTTAATCAACGCATTAATTCTAGGTTTTATGTATTTAGAGGGCTACAACGAGAACAATATTATGGTTCCTGTGCGTTTTGGCGCGCTCGTTTCTGAAAATGTAATCTACAAGGGCGAATGGCACAGGCTTTTTAACGCGATGTTTTTGCATTTCAACTTCGGTCATTTTTTCTCTAACGCCTTTGGAATACTTATTTTCGGTACACGCCTTGAACGATATCTCGGACGAAGAATGTTTTGCAGCGTGTATATTTTTTCGGGTCTGCTTGGTTCGGTTTTCACATTGATTCATTCGTATTATTTTCAGCCGCACGCTATATCGGCAGGTGCTTCGGGCGCGGTTTACGGAATAGTCGGCGCGGTTTTTATTTACACTCGAATTACAAAACGCTCCATAGAAGGAATCGGTTGGTATATAATGTTAATCTATATCGGGCTGGGCTTCGTCATAGGCTTCGCAACACCCGGCATAGGAAACTTTGCACACCTTGGCGGGCTTATCGGCGGAATATTAATCGGCGGCGTGTATGCTATGGCTTGTAAAAAATAACAACTAAAAGAAATACGACCGACACAACGCTCATGGCTTTCTGCCACATGCCGTATTTTTTTAGTTGAATGCCTGAAATCATTAAAACGCCGATAATAAAAAATGTAATGGCAGGAAACCATATAGGAAACCCAAGCACATGACGACACCAAACTGACATCACAACGGTCATCATGGAACCAGGTACGGGCAACCCCGTAAAATATTTATCCGCCTCGATAATATTATAATAAGCCAGCCGCCAAAGTGCGCAAACACTGTAAAAAACCATTGCGGAAAATATAATTACATTATCAAAAAGATTATTGCTTTCAAAAACAAGTAAATCAAGAACTATCCAAATCGGTATTATTCCGCATGTAAAAAAATCCACGAGCGTGTCTACATATTGCCCGAACTCCGTTTGCTGTTTCAGTTTTGCAGCAACAAAACCGTCTACAAAATCCATCAGTCCCGCTAAAGATAAAAAAATTAACGCGGTTCGTAAATCCTTCCTGGTAAGAAAAAAACAAGCAAAAATTCCAAATACCATTCCTAGCGTGGTAAGCGCGTTGGGAATATTCAAATGTTTTAATGCCGGGAAAAGACGAACAAACATACTTCTCATTTTTTGACTCCTAAACTTTCGCCAATCGGAATTTTTGTTTCAACGCCTTCGATTGTGCGTAAAATTAAATCGGGGTTCGGTTTGAACGTGCCTTTTTTTAAAAAGAGTAACACAAGCGAACCGCCCGGCTTAAAATAACTTGCCACATCTCCACGATTCACCCGTTCGCCTTCTTCAAAACAATGAACAATGCTTCCCACAAAAGTCGCACCCACTTCAACAAGAACCGCGTCGTCGAAATTTTCCGTAGAAAATTGAATAAGTGCACGTTTGTTGCGGCAATAAAGTTTTACAACACGATTAAGCGCGAGCGGACTGACTGAATACAAATCGCCTTTGATTAGACGTGTAGACGTTACAACGCCCGCGTCGAAAAAGTGCATTCTGTGATAATTCGCGGGGGTAAGACGAATACTGACCATCGTGCCGCCGGAATATTCCTGTGCAAGCTTGGCATCCGCGAAAAGTTCTTCAAGCGAAAAATCCGTTCCCTTTGCGGCAATAATCTGTGCGGGCTTTATATCCGAAAAAATACTAACAAGCCCCTCGCAAGGCGAACCCAAAACATGTGCTTCTTTCGGAAACTCCACGCCCATTTTTTCACGCGCAAAGAATTGCGCAAAATTTTTATAAGTCCCGTGGCAACCCGTCATGTCAACGCCATACTTTTCGATAAATTGCGGAATGCCCTTTGCCGAAAGCTTTGTACGACAATAAAGCCCGTAAAGCCGGCTGACCGCTTTGCGTTTTACAAGCCAAAGCAAACCCGCTCCGCCAACCGGATTCTCATAAATAAGACGCATAAGTCTTTCGGGACAAATTCTTTCTTGCTCCAATTGTCCGTCGTTGTAAACCCAAATGGACTGTTTGCGCTTCTTCACTTTTGGAAAACGCAATTTACGTCTTGGTAACTTGGGAAACCTGCTTCGTAGTTGAATGCGTTTCATTTCCTGCCCCTTCCGACTTGTGCTGTTTAATTTATATGTAGCTGAAACTAATTATAACCAACTTTATTTAAAATGCAAAGGAAAGATAAAGCCTGCGGTTGGTTTGAAAAAATCTAATTCGGAATCAGAACCGGAATTTTTTCATGGTATTTTCTCCTCTATGCAATAAGCGTCTGTCCCAAAATCAAGTAACCTTCACCGTACCTTCACCCAGCAAATTTTGCATTGATTGAGTAAGTGCGTCGCTTGGCGTTACCCAAAACGCGCTGTTGGCAAGAAATTTTTTATTTAAAGCTTCGTTGTAAATCATAACTTGGGTTTCGCCGGGGTGGGCGGAAAGAGTGTCGGTAATTTTTTTCAACGGAATATTGCTTCCTTTCGGGACTTTCAGCCAAAAGGTGGGCTTTTTTGTTGTCTTTGTACCTGTTCCCGGTACAACAGGCGGCATTTCTTCGTAGAAAAGAAAATCCTGCGCTACAAGTTTTGTTGCTTCTTCTTCGCGCGCAGAAACGCGGCCTTGTATTACAAGAACTTGGTCGTCTTGTAAACGCGAGCCGAACTTTTCGTAAATTTTTGAAAACACGATTACTTCAACGGAACCATGCATATCTTCCACGGTTAAAAAGCAAAATGGTTTGTTATCGGCTTTGGTATATTTTACGCTTTTGCCCGTAATCATTCCGCCGTATTTAGCGGTGTCGCCATCTTTTACGACACCCGTGTCATCAAAACCCGTGTCTTCTTCTTGGGTTGGTTCGCCAAAATCAAGGCTTGTCACCGTAGCGTGCGGGCGAACGGTTTCTTCAAATTCCGCAAACGGATGACCGCTTACGTAAATTCCCAAAAGTTCTTTTTCATCAGAAAGACGCAGACGTTTTGGCAGTTCACCCATTTCGGGGAGTTCATCCGTATCGGGGGCTTCCTCTTGCGAGTCTTCCATATCGAAAAGAGAAAGCTGACCGGAAAGGGTATTTTTTTTCTGTTGCACAAGACCGCTTTGTATGCCCTGATAAACCGCTATATACTGCGAACGCTTTCCCCCGACGGAATCAAACGCGCCGGAGCGAATCAGGCTTTCAATGCAACGCTTGTTAATATCGGAATCGGTGAGACGTTTTATAAAATCCGTAATACCTTTGTATTTTCCGTTTTTCTCGCGTTCGGCAACAATTGCGTCAACGGTGGCTCGTCCTACGTTTTTTATTGCGGAAAGCCCGAAGCGAATATTATTTCCGCTCACTGAAAATGAACCGAAGCCTTCGTTCACATCAGGCGGAAGCAGTCTGATATTCATTTTTTTACATTCGGCAATGTAGGCGGCAACTTTTGTACTGTCGCCCATGATGGAAGTCATCATTGCCGCCATAAATTCCACGGGATGATAACATTTCAAATACGCTGTTTGATAACCAATTACCGCATAACATGCCGCGTGTGATTTGTTAAACGCATATGCGGCGAATTTATCCATCGCGTCGAAAATTTCACTTGCGATTTTTTCGGGAACGCCGTTTTTTATGCAGCCGGGAACGCCCGCTTCTTCAAGACCGTGGATAAAATTCCGCCGCTCTTGTGCCATAACATCGGCGTTTTTTTTTGACATCGCACGGCGAATCAAGTCGCTTCGCCCAAGACTGAACCCCGCCAAGTCGCGCACGATTTGCATTACCTGTTCCTGATAAACGATACAGCCGTAAGTTGCTTCTAATATTGGTTTCAATGAGGGGTGGAGATATTTTATTTTAGTGGGATTGCGCTTGCCATCAACATATTGCGGAATAAAATCCATCGGACCGGGCCGGTACAAGGAAATTCCCGCCGTTAAATCTTCAAGGCTTTGCGGTTGAAGTTCCCGCATAAACGATGTCATTCCCGCGCTTTCCAATTGAAAGATACCCGCCGTTTTGCCTTGCGAAATTAATTCGTAAACGGCAGGGTCATCGTAGCCGTATGGCCAGCTATGAACGTCAACTTCGATTCCTTTGCCGCGCTTTACTTCTTCCGCGGCAATTCGCAGAACGGTTAAATTACGCAATCCAAGAAAATCCATTTTTAATAAGCCTAGCTCTTCGCATGTTCCCATTGGAAATTGTGTGGTGACAACGCCGTCGTTTAAGTTAAGCGGAACATATTCCGTTACGGGCTTATCGCAAATTACAACGCCCGCCGCGTGTGTTCCCGCATGACGCGAAAGCCCTTCAAGGCGAAGGCTCATGTCTAATAGTTTTCTTGTGTCTTCTTCTTCTTCGTACGCGGTTTTTAACTCGGGGTTTATATTAAGTGCTTTTTTCAGATTCATACCCAAGTCGCCGGGAATCATTTTCGCAACGCGGTCAACGTCCGCGTAAGGCATCGCAAGCGCACGCCCAACGTCGCGCACTACGGCTTTGGCTTTCATTGTTCCAAATGTAATTATCTGCGCAACATGGTCTGCGCCGTATTTTCTGTTTACATAATTAATGACTTCCTGCCGCCGCTCGACGCAAAAGTCTATATCGAAGTCGGGCATTGAAACGCGCTCCGGGTTTAAAAATCGCTCGAACAGCAAATTATACGGAATCGGGTCAACGTCCGTTATCCGCAAGGTGTACGCTACAATACTTCCCGCGCCGGAGCCGCGCCCCGGCCCCACCATAATTGAATTATCCCGCGCATATTTTATGAAATCCCATACGATTAAAAAATATTCAACAAATCCCATATTTTTTATTACGCTAAGCTCAAAGTCAAGCCGTTCCTGATACGGCACGATATCGGTGACATTCGGATAGCGTTGTGAAAGCCCCGTTTCACATTGTTCTCTCAAATATTCAAACGCGTCGCCGTTATTTGGTACATCGAAAATGGGCAGTTTGTATTCGTTAAATTTAATCTCAACATTGCAACGGTCGGCGATTTTTTGTGTGTTTTCCAAAGCCGCCGGCGAGTATGAAAACTGCTCGTACATTTCTTCCGGCGATTTTAAGTAGAATTCATCGGTGCTCATGCTCATTCGTTTTTCATCAAGAACGGTTTTTCCGGTTTGTATGCACAACAAAACATCATGTGGCTTGGAATCGCTTTTTTCGATGTAATGAATATCGTTTGTAGCGACAAGCGGCAAACCCGTTTCGTTTGACATTCGCATAAGAAGTTGGTTTACTTTGTTTTGCTCGTCGATTCCGTTTTCCTGAATCTCCAAGAAAAAATTTCCTTCTCCGAAAATTTCGGAGTAAAGAAGTGCGCGTTCCTTTCCTGCGTCATAGCCATGGGACATTAAAACGCTTGCCACAACGCCGTTCAAACATCCGCTTAACGCGATTAACCCCCTTGAATGTTCACGCAAAATTTCAACATCAATACGGGGCTTGTAATAAAATCCTTCTGTGAATCCAATAGAAACCAGTTTTATTAAATTGTGATAGCCTTCCAAGTTTTCCGCCAAAAGCACAAGATGGTGATAGTTTCCTTCATCGCTTTTCTCTCTGACTTTTCGCCCGGTTGGCGCGACATACACCTCGCAACCCAAAACAGGCTTAATTCCCGACGCTTTTGCCGCCTTGTAAAAGTCGATTACACCGTACATAACGCCGTGGTCTGTAATCGCAATCGCGTTCATTTCCATTTCTTTAGCGCGTGAGGTTAGTTCCTTTATTTTTGCCGAGCCATCTAAAAGACTGTATTCCGTGTGAACATGCAGATGAACGAAGGGTTTCACTTTGAAGGCCTCCTATGTAAGAAGGAGCAATTTTGAAATTGCCCCTTTAAACTTCTAAGTACGTTTCAAGTTGATTTTATCAGAAAAAAAAACGCACTGCAATATTTCACAGTGCTTTCTTTATACTTTTTAAAACATCTTCAATGGAGCGGCTGCTTGGGCGGTTAGTTCGATGTAGCCTGAACAAGCAATCTTTGTCGCCTTGACGGATAATATTCATCCCTTCTTGACAGGAAATGCTTGCAACCATTCCTAGCTCTTCCAAAACTTCGCGGGAATTTTTTCCGATTGCGCCAAGCGGATAAACAAAAGTTGTAGGAACATAATCCAAGTGCGTGGCACAGGCTTCTTGGAATTTTTGAAGGTCTGCGCGCAAACGGGCGTGATAAGCTTCAGGGGATTCACCGTGTCTGTTACTGCTTCCCAGCGGGGGTTTATGCATGTTGTAACTGTGACTTTGGATTTCGGCGTGTCTCGATTCGTGAAGCTCGATAATTTGCGGCCATGTTAAATGCGGAAAGCGGGCGTTCGGATTTTTTTCCGCTTGCTGGGAGAAACGGTCTGCCGTTTCGCCAAGAACGGCAATAACTGCTTTCATATCGTATTTTTCCAAAAGTGGCAACAAATAATGAAAATCACTTGAATTGCCGTCGTCGAATGTTAACATAACGGGATTTTTAGGAAGTCTCTTGCCGCGGTTTACAAAGTTGATTAAATCTTTCATTACCACTGTATTGTATTTGTTTGCTTTTAGAAATTTCAGGTCAGACTCAAGTTGTTCCGGGGTTATTCCGTATTTCCCTACGTATTTGGATTTTTCTGTCACAAGATGATACATTATTATTGGAAGTTCAACTTCCTTCACTCGGCGAAAAAATACTTCTGTATCAAATTCTTCTTCCTCAATTTCGTTTGCGAAGCACGGCACGGAAAAAATTATTAACGCAAGAAAAAAAATAATATATCGCATTTTTGGTTCACTCCTTTAACGGTATTGTTCCAAAAATGTGGTATATTATTACGAGAGGTGATTACATGAAAATATTATTTATCGGAGGAACGGGACGAATAAGTGCGTCCATAACAAGACTGTGCGTTGAGATGGGTTTTCAGGTTTATTTACTTAACCGCGGAAAGCGAATGCATTTGGAAGGCGTAACGCATTTGCAAGGAGACATCAACGACGAAGCGCAGGCGGCGGCGTTGTTGAAAGGGCACAGTTTTGACGCTGTGGCGAATTTTATTAATTTCGTGCCGGAGCAGGTGCAGCGGGATATCCGATTGTTTTCGGGAATTACGGGGCAGTATATTTTTATCAGTTCCGCTTCTATTTATCAGAAACCGCTTTCAAATTATCTGATAACCGAAAGTACTCCGTTGTCTAATCCGTTTTGGGAATATTCTCGGAATAAAATCGCTTGCGAAGAATTGTTAATCAACGAATACCGCGCAAACGGTTTCCCTGTGACAATTGTTCGTCCAAGCCACACATACGATAAAACCGCCGTTCCCGTGGCTGTTCACGGGAATAACGGACCGTGGCAAGTGTTAAAACGTATGCGCGAAGGTAAACCGGTAATCGTACATGGCGACGGTTCGAGTTTGTGGGTGCTTACGCATTCAAAAGATTTTGCGAAGGGCTTTACCGGGCTTTTGGGAAATATTCACGCCATCGGCGAGGCGGTGCATATTACTTCCGATGAAGTTCTTACTTGGAATCAAATTTACAAGCTTATCGCGCGTGAGTTGGGTGTAACGCCGCAAATTTTATGTATACCCACAGATGCTTTAGTTGCCGTAGAACCCGAATTAGACGGCACTCTTTGGGGTGACAAGTCACATTCCGTAGTGTTTGATAACAGCAAAATTAAATCCCTTGTACCCGGATTTAATGCAACCATCCGCTTTGATGCTGGTGTGCGTGAATCTGTGGCAAATTTTCTTGCCACGCCCGCGCTTCAACAAGAAGATTTGGAGTTTGATAATTTTACGGAGTCAATTGTTCAAAAATACTCAAAATAAAAATTTTTTAATCACGAAAGGCACTAAAAAAACGAAAAAAGAGAATGATTTTCGTGTTTTTAGTGCCTTTCGTGGTTAGAATCCGGATTCATTATCTTCTTCTGCCCAAAATCCTTAATATTTTTAAGAATAGATTAATAAAGTCGAGATACAGCGTAAGTGCACCTATTACCGTGATTTTCTTTATTGCTTCTTCTTGATTTGCCGCTTTCGCCTCTTTCAGCATGTTTTTAATACGCTGGGCATCGTATGCTGTTAGCCCGATAAACACAAACACGCCAATATATGTCACCGCCCATTCTATTGCGGAGCTACGAATAAAAAAATTGGCAATGCTTGCAATAATAATACCTATCAGCCCCATAATACAAAGGCTTCCAATAGAAGTTAAATCATTTTTCGTCACCAGCCCGTATCCTGCCATAACTCCAAACGTAACCGCGGTAACACCAAACGCGGTGGCTATAATGCCTAAGTCGTAAACGAAAAAAATAGTGGACAATGTAAGACCGACTAAAAACGCGTAAACAAAAAATAAAACATTCGCCAGCATAACCGGCATTTTGTTAATACCAAAAGATATCGCAAGCACCAGAGCAATCGGCGAGAATAAAAGTACATAGAAAACAACATTGTTACCATAAACCAAATACTGCAACTCAGCAGAAGCAACCACCAATAAAGCGGAGATTGTTGTCACCATCAGCGCGGCAAACATCCTAAAAAAAACATTTGCCATGCAGGTAGCAAACGCTTCGTGCAGTTCTCCAACGCTCCCCCATACGGAATCGTGGTTACTTTCTTCATTAAAACCATTGTCATTCCACATTAGAAAAACCTCCTTTTTTATTGTAAAATCAACTTGCCTAAATCCATCGGCGCAACGATTTCGCCGTTTTTGTAAACGCGCATACATCCTGCGGAAATTTCATCTGCCAGCATAATTTCATCGTCGTTTTTGCCGAACTCAAATTTTAAATCGTAAAGTTCGAGTTCTTTTTTTTCCAAGTTGGCGGCGATGAGTTGTGCTGTTTTTTTTGTTAGTTGTACACAGGTTTCATATTCTTCGGCGGTCATTATTCCAAGCGTTGTTAATGTGTCTTTTGTGATAAATGGGTCGTTTCTTTCGTCGTCCTTGAGGGTTATTTCCACGATGTAATTCAAGTCCGCGCCTAATTTTGTGTATGTTCCGTAGCGTTTTATAAAACTGCCCGCGGCTTTGCGACGGCATATAAATTCTACACCCTGCCCGAACATTTTTACTGCTTTAACGTCCATTATTGCTTCCGCGATATTACTTGATAAGTAGTGATTGGGAATTCCCGCAGTAGTCAGTAATTCAAAATAATACGCCGACAGCCGCAACGATTCGCGCCCAAACCCTTCGATTCTTAAACCGACGGCGTTTTCGCCGGGGTCGAAAATGCCGTCTTTGCCTGTTGCGTCGTCTTTTAATTTTAGGGTCAGCGTGCCGTTTTCGTTATCATACACGTTTTTTGTTTTGCCTTCGTAAATTAATTTCATCAGACATACACTTCCTTACTGATATCCAGTTTGTTAAATTCTTCCGCAAACTCCTTAATTTTTTCAAGAGTCAAGGGGGCATTACTGAGTATTTCTTCCATTGCATATTCTTTACGGAATTCCAAATCTTTTCGCATGTCGTCCCTTGTCTTTTCCCTTATCCATTCCAGCAATAATTTTTCTTGATATCTGGAGTTTATGTCTTTCCAGAACGCAACGGGTTTCGTTGGATATTCATCAATTAGTTTTTCAAGTTCTTTCTTGGGGATATTCGGAAATATACGGGCAATAATTTGAAGCTTATCGGATGCGTCGGGAACCCATTGCAGAAGTCTCATGCGTCCGGGACGCATCAACGGACGATATAAAATAGACGCATCGTTTCCCGTCATAATAATCGGAACCCGCTTTACCGTATGCCGCGCTACCATCGTTGGGAAATCGCAAATAGCCATCAGCTCCCCGTATAGCAATTGTCGCTGGACGGAGTATTGCACATTCTGTCCCCAGTCACCCAAAACTGTGTCAACATCGTTTATGACAAGCACGTAAGGATGAAACTTGTTCATGTACATATCATACCCTGCACCCATTTCGCCTTTTGGGCTTCCTGCTTCGGTATATTTTTTTCGTAAAAACGCAACGGGGTCATTTCCACTGTCGCTTGATTGTGCGGGGCTTTCCAATTCAGCCGGGCTTATAACAATTTGTTTAATCTTAAGTACGCGGCAAATTTCGTCAACCTGGAATGTTTTCCCTTCACCGGGCGGTCCGAAAATTCCCAAGATTAAAGGGCATTCTGTGTCTCTGATTAAAAGATTACCAATTAAGTGCGATTCTACTTCTTCACGAAATTTTTCGCTGATATAGGGCTCGTTTGACATATTTGCCTCCGATTAGATATCCGTGCGATAAAAAAGATTTTCGCACTTTATATTTTTTACATCTTTGTATAACACTCTTCGTGCCGCGTCAAGTGTTTCGGCTTTTCTTGCGGCGAAAAGAACGCGCCCGCCTTTTGTTTCAAAGTGTGTTTCGTTTTTAGAAGTTCCGCAGTGGAAAACGAGCGTTTCATCTTCCAGTTTATCCAGCCCCGTGATTGCAAAACCGTTTTTGTATTCATGGGGATAACCTTTTGACGCAAGAATTATTCCCAAAACATTTTCATCGCTCCATTTTAGTTCGGGGTCTTTGCCCGCCAATATGTCTGTTAATACGGAGAAAAGGTCGTTTTCCAAACGCGGCAGAACCACTTCGGTTTCCGGGTCGCCAAAGCGGGCGTTGAATTCGATTACTTTCGCTTCGGCTTTTGTCGCAATTAAACCCGCGTAAAGAATTCCCGTGAACGGGCGGCCTTCTTCTACCATTGCTTTTGCTGTCGGAAGTAAAATCTCTGTGCGTGCTTGTTCGATTATTTCCCGGGAAATTTGCGGCACGGGCGAATACGCGCCCATTCCGCCTGTATTCGGGCCTTTGTCGCCGTCGAAGGCGCGTTTGTGGTCTTTGGCAATTACCATCGGATACACGTTCTCGCCGTTCACAAAAGCCATATAGGAAAATTCTGTTCCCGCCAAAAATTCTTCAATAACAACCGTGTTTCCCGCCGCACCGAAACGCTTGTTTTGCAACATTTCGGCAAGCACAGAATCGGCTTCTTCGTGAGATTCGGCAATCACAACGCCCTTTCCCGCCGCTAAGCCATCTGCTTTTAATACGAAGGGTGGTCTGCGGGCGTGAATATATTTTGAAGCGTCCGCAAAAGATGTGAATACTTCATATGAAGCAGTTGGGATTTTATATTTTTTCATAAGTTCTTTTGCGAAAGATTTACTGCCCTCGATAATTGCCGCGTTTGCCCGCGGCCCGAATACCGAGAGATTTTCTTTCTCGAAATAATCGACAATGCCGCCCACAAGCGGAACTTCCGGCCCGACCACAGTTAACGTGATTTCTTCGGTTTTTGCGAATTCCGCAAGCGCGGCGAAATCTGACATTGCAATGTCCACGCATTCGCAGTTTTCTATTTCGCTAATGCCCGGGTTTCCCGGCGCAACGAAAATTTTTTCAACCTGCTCCGACTGCGCAAACTTCCACGCAAGCGCGTGTTCGCGCCCGCCGGAGCCTATTATTAATACTTTGTTCATGTGAAAGTATCTCCTCTTTTATATATGTTTGATTGCAGATTAATGCTTAAAATGCCGAACTCCTGTGAAAATCATTGCGATGTTATACTTGTCGCAGGCTTCGATGGAATCACTATCTTTAACGCTTCCACCCGGCTGAATTATTACTTCAATGCCTGCCTTTGCGGCTTCTTCAACGGTGTCGGGCATTGGGAAAAATGCGTCGGAAGCAAGAACCGCACCGCGAGCGCGTTCACCCGCGTCACCGATTGCGATTTTTGCCGCGCCCACGCGATTTGTTTGACCGGGGCCAATACCGACGGTCATGTTGTCACGGGCAACTAAAATGCCGTTGGACTTTACATATTTTACGCACGTCCATGCGAATTTTGCGGTTTCTAATTCTGCTTCGGTGGGTTTGCGTTTTGTTGGGAAAGTGAGTGTCGCAGTATCAAAGCTTGCCGTATCTTTTTCTTGTATTAAAAGGCCGCCACTTACAGCTGAAATTTTTTGCTCTGTGTTTTCGGGTTTTGTCATTTCAATTTGCAACAAGCGAAGATTTTTCTTTTTCGTTAAAATCGAGAGTGCCTCTTCCGAAAACGATGGTGCGATTATTATTTCAAGAAAAATTTCACTCATTTGCGCCGCGCTTTGTGCACAGACTTCACGGTTAAGCGCGACAATTCCGCCGAAAATGGAAACGGGATCGGCTTCGTATGCGCGAGAGTATGCTTCCGCGATTGTTTCTCCGATTCCCACGCCGCACGGATTTTGATGCTTAACCGCAACTGCGGCGGGCGAGTCGAATTCTTTTACCATTTCGAGCGTAACGTCCGCGTCGGCGATATTATTATAAGAAAGTTCTTTGCCATGAAGCTGTTTTGCCGCGATGATTGTATTGCCCGGAATCGGGTCACTGTACAGTGCGGCGTTTTGGTGCGGGTTTTCGCCGTATCGCAAGGGCTGTTTTATTTCGTATGTCATAGTTAATTTTTCGGGGTAGGGGACTTTTGTGAAATATGCCGCAATTACCGCGTCGTATGCGGCGGTGTGCCGAAACGCCTTTGCCGCTAGGTCTTGTTTTGTTTGAATTGTTACGCCGCCTTCGGAAATTTCTTGTAAAACTTTTTCGTAGTCGGAAGGCTCTACAATAACCGCGACACTTGCATGGTTTTTCGCCGCGGAACGAATCATTGACGGCCCACCTATGTCAATATTTTCGATTGCATCTTCACGGGAAACGTCCGGTTTTTGAATCGTTTCTTTAAACGGATAAAGATTTACCGCAACAATATCAATTGTATTAATCCCGTGCTTCTCCAGTGTTTCCATATGCTCGGGATTGTTACGTACCGCAAGCAACCCGCCGTGAATTGCAGGATGCAGGGTTTTCACGCGCCCGTCCATTAATTCGGGAAATTCCGTTACTTCTGAGATGTTCAACGCGCCGATGGTCTTCAGTAAGTCATACGTACCGCCCGTTGAAATAATTTCGTATCCATTCGCAACTAAACCCTTCGCAAATTCCAGCACGCCCGTTTTGTCCGAGACGCTTATTAATGCTCGTTTTTTCATTGTGTTTCCTCCTCATGATTTAAAAAGTTTATCCACATGGAAAGGATATAATCGTTGTGTTCGGAATGGCGGCACGCAAAGCGTCAAGCTGCTCATCTCTGATAAATGAGAATTCTTTAGGCAACCGCTAAAATCTCTGCCAAAAACTCAACCAAAAAAATATGCTCCTGTTCAAGCACGCGTGCCGCTAAAATTTCCGGTGTGTCATCTGCGTGTACGGGGACTTTTCTTTGCGCTAGAATATCTCCCTCATCATATTCGGCTGTTACGCGGTGGATTGTTATTCCGGTTTCGGTATCACCGGCGACAAGTACTGCCGCATGTACGTTTATTCCGAACATTCCCTTGCCGCCGTATTTCGGAAGCAGTGACGGATGTATGTTAAAAATTCGATTTTCGTATGTTTTAAGTACGGTTGCGGGAATTTTTTTCAGATATCCTGCAAGAAGAACAATGTCGGTGTTGTGGGCTTGTAAAGTTTGCAAGGTGATTTCGTCAAGCGAATCGGGTGTGGTTTTCGCGCTCAGATGAACGGCGGGAATACCCTCGTTTTTTGCACGTTCCAATGCTCGCGAGTTACTGTTATTACTTATAACAGCGCATACACGGGCGGGTATTTTTCCCGCCCTGCAACCGTCAATAATTGCCTGTAAATCAGAACCGCCGTGTGAGGCGAAAACGGCTATGTTTTTCATTTAACCCCCCAAAACCTAAGAGTCTGTTTGACATCTCCGACGTACATACTCCAAATCGTTCAAGATGTCTTTATTTTCGTAATTGGTTAATTTTGCGGCTTGTTCAAGCAGTTTAATGCTCTCGGCGTAATCTCCCAGTTCGTGAAGGGCGAGGCCAAGCCCCTTCATTGCGTAGGTGTCGGTAGGGTCAAGTTTTAGGGCTTTTGTGTTTGCGCTTTTACATAGTTCGAAGTTTCCGCAGAAAAATTCGGAAAAACCGCTGATTGCCAATGCTTTTTTATTCTCGGGTTCGATTTCTAATGCGCGGCGCACAAAAAAAGCCGCCGTTTGGAAATTTTTTTTTGCGAGACAGCTTTCCGCTTCGGATACCAGCCATGCGGCATCATCTTCCTCAAGAAGGCGTTCACGTAATTTTTTCAGCGCGAAATTGTAGGCGCAGTAAAAATTTTCGGAATAAATATCGCCGTTCATGGTGAGACGCGTGTTTGGGCAACCGCCAAGACAACGTCTCTTATATATGCAGTCGGCGCAATCGCCCACAAGCCGCGACGTTGACATTTTTCTGCACCAAGAAAACTTCTCCGGGTCGTTCCAAATTTCTGAAAGCGGCTTTTGACGGATATTCCCTTCGATGAAGGATTTTTCGCGAATGGACGTGCATCCCAAGATATCGCCGTTATGTAGAATCCCGAAATTTCGCGTGCCCGCGTTACAACCGTTCCAGTAGGAAGCGGCACCGCCGATGCCGGAATTTTGGCGTGCAAGCACTTCTTTTTCTGTGTAGTAGCCCAAGCAGTCGGCAGGAAAAATTTTTATCCTTCCTTCTGCGGATGTTTTGTAGCAAAAATCAAGAAGCACGGAAACTAATGCGGGTGAAATAATCCAATCCGGGCGTTCCTTGAAATTTCCCATGGGTTGTCCCAGTTGAATCTGCCACAATTCAAACCCCATTTCGGGCAGAATCTGACTCATTTCCGGCAGTACGTCGATGTTTAAATTGGAAACGGTTGTTACTGCGCCCATTCTAACGCCGGATTCGTTCAAGTGCGAAGCGGCTTCGCGAATGCGCGAAAACGAACCGGCTTTTCTTATGTTGTCGTGAATTTTCTCCGTGCCGTCTATGCTGATTGCGACGGTTGAAATACCGCATTCTTTGAGAGTTCGCGCTTTTTGCGCGTCAATTAGCCAGCCGTTTGTGATGATATTTACCGCCACGCCGTGTGAAACGAATTCCCTTATAATTTGCGGTAGATCCTCACGCAAAAGAGGCTCGCCGCCGGAAAGGGTAATCCATTTAAGGCCTAATTCCGAAATTTGCCGAGCCAAAAAAAGGGCTTCATGCGTTGCTAATTCATCGGGCAACCGCTCCTCGCACGACGAGCCGCAATGTCCGCAACGCATATTGCACCCCATTGTAACTTCCCATACGGCGGTGACAGGTCTAATTTTCAACGCTTAACCCCACAAGTTTTCTTACAAGCATTGTAAGGTCTGCTACATCCACAACTCCGTCGCCGTTGATATCGGCGGCAAGCTTGCAGAAAGTTTCATCATCTATCATTTGTTGTTGCACTTCCGGAGGCGCTACAAGCCATCTTGCAAGAGCGGTTGCGTCCGCTGAAGTTACTTTTCCGGTACCGGTGACATCGCCCAAAATAAAGTCTGCGGGGAATCCATAATCCGGTACGGGAAGGTCACAGTAGGGGAAGCCGTATTCCGGTACAGGAAGGTCACAGTAGGGGAAGCCGTATTCAGGACAGGGAATATCGCAATCGGGAAAACCGTATGGAGGTCTTTCAACCGGAAAGCCATAAGGTGGCACAGCAAAAGAACTTACGGCATCATGACAAACAAACCCCGATAACATATCGGCAGGGTTATCCGCCGCACCTAACGCCGTAGCAGAGGAAGCAATAGATAAAGCCAAGCCCACAGCTGCAATTTTGCGTGGAAAGTCTTTCATAAATATCACCCCAAAAAATATTTTGTTATATTTTAACATGGAGAAAAGTCTGTTGCAAACAAAATCATAACAACCTTTCGCCAAGAAGCGTTAATCCCTCACCTTCAATTACATTGCCGATTACCGCCGCTTCTTCGCCATTCGAGCGCAGAAATTCAATTGTTTTTTTTGCATCTTCTTTCGCTGTGACAATTACCATACCGATTCCCATGTTATATAAATTATACATTTCTTCTTCCGGAATGTTTCCGTGATGTTGAATAAAATGGAAAATCGCCGGGGGTTCCCATGCTCGCGTGTCATGAAATATATCAACTTCCGCGCCAAGCCCTGCAGGTAAAATTCGCGGAATATTTTCAATAAATCCACCGCCGGTGATATTTGCCATCCCTTTCGGCTGTAAATTTTCACATAAATTTATAATAGATTTTGCATAAATTTTTGTAGGGGTAAGTAAAACCTCTCCAAGATTTTTTTCCCCGAAATATATTTCATTCAGGTTTAAATTTTTTTCTGAAATTATTTTACGAATCAATGAAAATCCGTTTGAATGCACACCGGTAGATGCAATCCCGATTAAAACATCGCCCGCTTTTATATTTTCGCCTGTTATCATTTTTGATTTTTCAACTATGCCAACGCAGAACCCTGCAATATCATATTCGTTTTCGGGCATCATGTCGGGGTGTTCCGCCATTTCGCCGCCGATTAATGCGCAACCGGACTGCACGCAGCCTTCCGAAACGCCCGCAATTATATCTTCCATTATGTCCGGAACTACTTTGCCGCACGCGATATAATCCAAAAAAAACAAAGGCTTCGCACCGACGGTAATTATATCGTTAACACACATAGCAACAGCGTCAATGCCAATTGTGTCGTGTTTGCCAAGCTTAAACGCCAGCATCAACTTCGTGCCAACGCCGTCCGTTCCGCTAACCAGAACAGGCTCGTCGTATTTTCCCGCCGCCGCAAGCTCAAACAATCCGCCGAACCCGCCAAGTCCGCCGACAACCCCCGGAATTTTTGTGCGCGCAACGTGTTTTTTTATGCGCTGTACAGCCTCATACCCGGCATGAATATCCACGCCGGCTTTTTTATAATTATCAGACATTTTCATTAACCTCAATTCCTGCAAAATCTTGTAAATGTGTTGGGTAGTCGCCGTTGAAACACGCCATGCATAATGACATTCCCACCGCTTCGGTGAGTCCACTTTCGCTTATGAAGGAGATAGAATCTGCGTTCATTAATTTTGTAATATTTTTTATCGAACGTTTGTGCGAAATTAGTTCTTTTGGCGAGGGTGTGTCGATTCCGTAATAGCACGGATATTTATACGGCGGCGACGCGATTTTAATGTGAACTTCACGTGCGCCCGTGTCTTTGAGAAGTTTTACCAAACGCCGCACCGTTGTGCCGCGCACGATGGAGTCATCAACAAGTACAACGGATTTTCCCTCAACGATGGAGCGCACGATGGAATGTTTCATTTCCACGCCGCGTTCGCGTAAGTTTTGCGAGGGCGCAATAAATGTTCGCCCGATATAACGATTTTTTATAATCCCTATTTCATACGGAATTCCCGACGCTTCGGCGTAACCGATTGCGGCGGAAATTCCCGTGTCGGGCGAAGCAATTACAACTTCCGCGCCCGGGGTAGGTGATTCTTTTGCCAGAATAATGCCCGCGTTTTTTCGTGATGTGTGAACATTTATGCCCTCGATGTTTGAATCCGGGCGGGCAATGTAGATGAATTCCATTCCGCAAAGTGCCATACTTCTTTCGGATGTAAAAAATTCGGATTTAATTCCGTCGTCGTTAATAATAATAATTTCGCCCGGCGCGACATCACGGACATAAACCGCGCCTACCGTGTCAAGTGCGCAGGATTCGCTTGCTACAACGTATGAATCACCGCGTTTTCCCAGCACAAGCGGACGCAAGCCACGCGGGTCACGCGCCGCATACATTGCTGTTTGTGTCATTAAAAGGAACGCAAAGCCGCCGTGAATTTGCGAAAGCGCGCGTTTCAAACTTTCAACAAACGTAACAAGCCGCGAGCGTCTTATGATGTGCGCAAGAAGCTCCGAGATACAAGTCGTTTGAAAAATGCTTCCGTATTCTTCTAATTTGTAGCGCAAACTGTTTGCGTTAACCAACGCGCCGTTGTTGCAAATGGCAAGGCTACTTTTATCAAAATTGAATAAAAGCGGTTGAACGGCGGTGTTTCTTTTCATGCCGCCGGGTGCGTAAAGAACGTGCGCGATTGCCGACGTACCCTTCATTTGCGTAAGCATTTCCGAATTAATAACTTCTGTGAGCAGTCCCCGTCCATTGGTGCGGGTAAGAACGTCGCCGTTTTTTACGACCATGCCCGCTCCGTCCTGTCCGCGGTGTTGCAGACTGTGTAGCCCGTAATATGCAAGATTTGCAGCTTCAACATTGTTCCAAATTCCAAATAATCCACATTCGTGTTTTATTTTAGAAGACACTCCAGTGCTCCTCCCCAAATGTCGTGCAGAATTTTTGCGGGAATATTTATGGCTTTTTCGCCGTTAATTTCCACGCGAAGATTGCCTTTTCCTGTGACACTTCCGAGCGGTTTCGCGCCCGTGAGCGTTTCGAATGTCTGTTGATTTTTCGGCGAAACGCTGATTATAAAACGCGATTGACTTTCCGAGAAAAGAAAAGCCGTTGCATTGTCGTTTTGGACAAAAATTTCCGCACCTAATGTGAAAACACCATCGGCGGGTTTTTCAGAGATTACACATTCCGCAAGCGCGACGGCAATTCCGCCTTCGGAGATATCATGCGCGGAGACAACCAAGCCTTGTTGTATTGCGGAAAGCACAAGATTTTGTACTCGTTTTTCTTCCGCGAGGTCAATTTGCGGCGGAGTGCCGAAAATTTTTCCGCTTTTTAATTTTTGCAATTCGCTTCCGCCGAAATCCGATTTTGTTTCGCCTAAAACATAAATAAAATCGCCCGCGTTTTTGAAGTGTTGTGTAGTGATATGCGAAAGGTCTTCGATTAACCCGACCATTCCTATTACGGGAGTGGGATAAATTGCAGAATCGCCGCGTTCATTGTACAGCGAAACATTGCCGCCGATTACGGGCGTTTCAAAAACTTCACAGGCTTCGGATATGCCGTCTGCCGATTTTTCAAGTTGCCAAAAAATTTCGGGGTTTTCCGGCGAACCGAAATTCAAATTATCCGTGACCGCAAGGGGAAAAGCCCCGCTTGCAACAATATTTCGTGCCGCTTCGGCTACAGTAATTTTCCCGCCGATGTACGGGTCAAGGTAAACATAGCGAGCGTTGCAGTCCACCGTCATCGCTAGTGCCTTGTTTGTGCCGCGCACACGAATTACACCCGCATCCGAACCGGGCGGAACCATAGTGTCTTCGCGTGCCATATAGTCAAATTGCTCATAAACCCAACGTTTGCTTGCAATTGTTGGCTGTTCAAGAAGTTCCAGTAAAGTTTGGTTGTAATCCGTAACGGTTATGCTTGCGTCTTGCGATTTTAATTCGCTGTAATATGCCGCTTCACGTGACGGTTTTTGATATTCCGGCGCGGCTTTTGCAAGAGCGTCCGCGGGAACTTCGGCTTGCAGTTCGCCTTTGTGAAAAATCCGCATCAGCCCGTCGTCAGTTACTTTTCCTATAATCGCGGCGGTTAATCCGTATTTTGCGAAAATGTCAGTTAATTCATTTTCATGACCGTTTTGCACAACAAGAAGCATTCTTTCTTGTGACTCTGAAAGCATCATCTCATACGCGTTCATGTTTTCTTCGCGTTGCGGTACATTGTCAAGGTTCAACTCGATACCCGTGCCGCCCTTAGATGCCATCTCACAAGATGATGAAATTAGCCCTGCCGCGCCCATGTCTTGTACACCCACAACCGCAGGGTTGTCCATTATTTCAAGAAAAGAATCAATAAGAAGCTTTTCCAAAGCGGGGTTGCCTGTTGGCACGGAAGAGCTTATTTTTTGCGATTCCTCCGAAAGTTCAACGCTTGCGAACGACGCGCCTTGGATTCCATCGCGTCCCGTTGGTGCACCAACATACATAACCAAGTTGCCAACGCCCGTCGCAATTCCTTTTTTTATACCGTCATGTTTGATAATTCCCGCAACCATCGCATTTACAAGCGGATTTCTCTCATAGCATGGGTCAAATTGAATTTCGCCGCCGATTGTGGGAACACCAACGCCATTTCCGTAATCGGCAATACCCGCGACAGCTTCTTTTAATAAAAATTTTGTACGAGGGTTGTCCAACTCACCAAAGCGCAATGAGTTTAACGCGGCAACAGGTGTCGCACCCATCGAAAAAACATCGCGTAAAATTCCGCCAACTCCTGTTGTCGCGCCCGCAAACGGTTCCACCGCAGACGGGTGATTATGGCTTTCAATTTTAAATACAACCGCAAGCCCGTCGCCGATATCGACAACGCCCGCACCTTCGCCCGGGCCTTGAATAACACGCTCGCCCTTTGTGGGGAATTTCCTTAAAACGGGCTTGGAATTTTTATAGGAACAATGTTCGCTCCACATCACGGAAAAAAGTCCGATTTCCGTATAATTCGGCAATCTCCCCAAGATTGTTTTTACGCGCTCAAATTCGTCGTCGGTCATTCCCATTTGTGCGTAGATTTTTTTTTCAGCAATTTCATTCGGTGTAATCATTTTTTTAGTCCTTTCGATTAAAAATAAAATCCAAGAAACATATAAATTAAAAAATTATTGGCGGGGAAAAATCGCAAAGAATTTTAGGATTTTCACGCGACTTCACACTTTTGCGATATAAATCCACTTAACATCACGAAGAACATTTTCTCTAAACCAATCATCTTTTGAAGACATCAACCCCGGAACAGTTACGTAATCAATTTTACCATGTATCAAATTTTCCATGTCTTCCATGAAGTCGCCTAAATTATCGTTTTCGATACCATTTTTAGCGGTCTCCAATTCATCAATTGTTTGCTTGCTTCATCAACGTAACTCCTTATTTTTCCACTCCATATGCACAACAGGAAACGGAAAGAAATCAACGGTTTTTGCTTCTATCAAAACGAAATTGTTGGCGGTGTACCAATCTTTAAGTCTTGTGTGTTTTTCCCAAATGCTGATTATTATTTTTTTTCCGCCGCGTTCACTAATTTTTTTCTTGCAAAAATCAACCATTTCTTTTCCGTAGCCCAAATGACGATATGACGGCAAAATAGAAAGGAGGTTCATTTCAAAAATATTTTCACCCCTGTCGGTAAGTGAAACGAATCCGATTAATTTTTTATCAATAAAGTATCCGAACGGAAAAAAATATTTTGTAAATCTTTCCGCTAACGTTTCATCGGAAATAAAAACATTGTGCAAAGGGCAGTTTTCCGGTGTTATTCCAAAATCGTCCGCCACTGTTGCAAAGCTTTGGCGAATTACTTCCGCATACTCGGGAAGATTTTCAATTGTTAATGGGCGAATCATTGCCAAATTTTTGTTGCGTCTGTTTTTTTCAGCGTTTCATCAATATCGCCCAAAATACTAATATGCCCCATTTTTCGTTTATCAACGGCTTCGGCTTTTCCGTACAAATGGATTTTACCGTGCCGCAACAGCGGAAGATAAGGGGCTAAATTATGCAAATTGCTTTTATCAAGATGGTCGCCGAGTATGTTTACCATAACAACGGGCGTGTGAAGGGTGGTTTCGCCAAGCGGCAAACCGCAAACGGCGCGAACATGCTGCTCGAATTGACTTGTAACACAGGCATCAATTGTGTAATGCCCCGAATTATGAGGGCGCGGCGCGATTTCGTTTATTACTATGCGCTCGTCGATAACAAACATTTCAATTGCAAGTATACCGATTGCATTTAAGTTTTCCGCAATTTTTAACGCGTATTCAATCGCCTCTTTCTCAACTTCGGAAGAAATTCCGGCGGGAACAATGCTTTGATGCAGAATATTATTTACATGGATATTCTCCGCAATAGGGAATACTTTTGTTTCACCCGCCGTGCTTCTCGCAACAAGAACGGAAATTTCTTTTGAAAACGGTACGAATTTTTCCAAGATACATTCGCTTGCGTCGGCAAGTTCTTTTGCTCGCGGCAAGTCTGCTTTGCTTCGCAAAACAATTTGACCTTTGCCGTCATAACCGCCCGTTGTTGTTTTTAAAACGCTCGGATAAGTTATGTTTTTTTCCAAATCTTCCGCGCTCTCAATAAGTACAAAATCCGCAACACGAATTCCCATGTCCGAAATGGTTTTTTTCTCCAAGAATCTGTGTCTGTTGATTTTTAAAACCTCGCTACCCTGTGGCAAATACGCATTTTCTTCAAGCCACGTTAACGCATGGTAGTCGATATTTTCAAATTCGTAAGTAACAACGTCGCTGACTTCCGCAAGTTTTTTTATTGCCTCAAGGTCATTATATGCCGCCGTAATTTCAATATCAGCAACCTGACCGCACGGACAATTCGGCGTTGGGTCAAGCACCGCAACGAAATATCCCATAGCCTTCGCCGCAAGACACATCATGCGCCCAAGCTGACCGCCGCCTATTATTCCGATGGTTTGGTATGGTTGAATTATTTTCATTTAACCCTCCAAGGTGTGCGAATTTAAGACCGTATCGCGAACTTCCGCACGGTAATTTTCCATTTTCCCAAAAACAGTGCTGTCGAACGCGCCGATTATTCTTGCCGCCATCAATCCCGCGTTTGTTGCGCCTGCAACGCCGATTGCCATTGTTGCAACGGGAACTGCTGCGGGCATTTGTACAATTGAAAGCAACGAGTCGATTCCGCTTAACGCCCGCGATTGTACCGGAACGCCGATTACCGGAAGCGAGGTATATGAAGCGGTCATTCCGGGCAAATGTGCCGCGCCACCCGCGCCCGCAATGATTACTTTTATTCCCCGTGCGGCGGCAGTTTTTGCGTATTCTGCCATAAGCTCCGGTGTGCGGTGCGCGGAAACTACTTTTTTTTCATATGGTATTTGCATTTCGTCAAGGATTTTGCACGCGTGTTGCATTGTTTCCCAGTCCGACTTGCTTCCCATTATCACTCCGACTTGTGGGTTCATTCTTTATTCTACCTCGCTTTCATTTCTATTATAAATTTTTAGAACGAGATATTAAAGGGCTTACACAAATCGTGCAAATATTTAGCGAATTTTACGGAATGATAAATGCGAAATATTTTTCGACATAAGATTCTCTACGGCATTATTTGAAAATAAAGGAATAAAGGGTTAAAATAGCGACTGAGATGTGAAAACGGAAGAACTAATAAATGCTCGGTAATCCGGAGGAGAGAGATAATAATTGAATCAAAATAAAACCCCAATCTGCGCCGCTCTTGAGGAACTCGAAAGCAACCGCATTATTCCTTTTGATGTGCCCGGGCATAAGAGGGGCAAGGGTAGTAGTAATTTGCGTGAATTTTTGGGGAAGAAGTGTCTTTCTATTGACGTGAATTCCATGAAACCGCTGGATAATTTGTGCCATCCTGTTTCTGTTATAAAAGAAGCGGAGGAGTTGGCGGCGGCGGCTTTTGGGGCGGCGAAGGCGTTTATTATGGTTGGCGGCACGACAAGTGCCGTTCAAGCCATGATTTTTTATGCCGTTAAACGCGGCGAAAAAATTATTTTACCGCGAAATGTTCATCGAAGTGTACTTAACTCGCTGGTTTTGTGCGGCGCGATTCCTGTGTATATCGAGTGCAAGTCCAGCGAACGGCTTGGGATTGCGATGGGGAGTTCGCTTGCGGCGGTTGAGCGCGCCATTCGTGAAAACCCCGACGCAAAGGCTGTTGTTGTTAATAACCCGACATATTACGGCATTTGCTCCGATGTTGCGGGCATTGCAAAGCTTGCGCACGAGCATGGCATGATTCTTCTTGCGGACGAAGCGCATGGGACGCATTTTTATTTTTCAAATACGCACGAAAGTTTGCCTAGAGCCGCAATTTCCGCCGGAGCAGACATGGCGGCTGTCAGTATGCACAAATCGGGCGGCTCGCTTACACAGAGTTCGTTTTTGCTTTGCGGCGAAAACATAAACTCAAACTATATGCGGCAAATAATAAATTTGACGCAAACAACAAGCGCGTCTTATCTTTTAATGAGTAGCCTTGATATTTCTCGAAGCAATCTCGCGCTTAACGGGAAAAAAATTTTTGCCGATGTTTTGAGTCTTACAAATTATGCCCGCGAAGAGATAAATAAAATGGGCGGTTATTACGCTTTCTCTGACGAATTAATCGACAATGATACGGTTTTCAATTTTGACAAAACGAAACTTGCCGTGAACACGTTGCGAATAGGGCTTGCAGGCATTGAAGTTTATGACATTCTACGCGACGAATACGATATTCAAATCGAATTCGGAGATATAGGCAATATTCTGGCGTATGTATCAATCGGCGATAATTTTAAAAATATTGAAATGTTAATCAGCGCGCTTGCGGAAGTAAAGCGGCGTTTTTCCCGTTCCGAAATGGATATAATGAAACAAGAATACATCTCGCCGATTGTTCGCACCGCACCGCAAGAGGCCTTTTACAGTCCGCATAAAAGTCTTCCGCTTGCGCAAAGTGTGGGAAAAATTTGCGCCGAATTTGTTATGTGTTATCCTCCCGGCATTCCGATTATCGCTCCCGGCGAGGAAATTACAAAAGACATCGTAAACTATATTTCATACGCGAAAGAAAAAGGATGTTCCCTCACCGGCCCAGAGGATATGAGCATTGAAAATATTAATGTGTTGGAATAAAGGTTGACTTATGAATATTAGATTACAGAAAAAGGGGGATTGCTACACTTTTATTAAACGCGGCAAAAGAATGGGCAAAGAAACGGAATCTTGATTATGTAGAACTAAATGTAATGTCTGAAAATGAAAATGCCGCCCGACTTTATACGAACGAAGGATTTCAAGCAGTATCGAGTACAGTGAGATACACATTATAAGTATCGGTGTGATTTTGAGGTGAGATGAATGGTCGTAAGAACAAACATACATTCCATAAATGCCCACAGAAACCTCAAAAACGTAGGGTTACGGCAAACGCAAGCCGCGCAGAGATTATCGTCCGGTTTTCGTGTAAATTCCGCGGCGGACGACGCGGCGGGTCTTGCGATATCCGAAACTATGCGGGCGCAAATTCTCGGGTTAGACCAAGCGTGGCGCAATGCGCAGGATGCGATAGCCTTGGTACAAACAGCGGAAGGCGGCATAGCCACAATTAACGAAATGATTATCCGAATGCGCGAACTTGTGGTTCAAGCCGCGAATGATACACTCGTGATTTGCAACCGCGAAATGATTCAACACGAAATAGACCAACTTATTCAAGAAATTGACGCGCTTTCCGAACGTGTGCAATTCAACACAATGCATTTACTGCGCGGGGATTATGCAAGGCCGCTTGCGCCGGACAACAGTATTATTGCTTTGCCTTCTCCCGTGATTAACCCGTCTCCCGCAACGGAAGCAATTCAACCGATAAGTGCGCAACCGGAACCCACCTTATTAATTCACGCCGGGAATTTCCTAAGTAACGAATATTCCGAATTTTGGAGCGTGTGCGCAAACGGTGTGTTAACCATTCACGACGGTCCTAATCTTCATGTAATTCAAATTAACGGCGAGGGCTTGAACGCGCTTGGGCTTAGCCGCATTGTTGTGGAGAGCGAAAGCCGTGGGTGGATAAGGGACATTATTCTTAATGACGTAAATATAAACACGAATTCCGGGCCGGCTATAACCTTAGCGCATGAATCAAACGTGTCTCTGTGGCTTGCGCCGAACAGTACAAATATAATGACATCAACGCATATCGGTTCTGCCGGGGTTCAAGCGATGGGAAATTTTTTAAATTTTCGCGGTGAAGGCAGTCTTACAGCAAATGGCGGACTGAATGGTGCAGGCATTGGCGGCGGCAACGGAAGTAGTACCAACAATATCTTTTTTACTGACAACGTAACTGTGACCGCTATGGGTGGCAACAACGGCGCGGGCATAGGCGGTGGTAACAGCGGTGACGGTAATCGTATTTATATCGAAGGCAACGCAAATGTGAACGCTATGGGCGGTAGCAGCGGTGCCGGCATAGGCGGCGGTGCTAATGGCGGAGGAAGTAATGATATTACCGTCGGCGGCAATGCAAACTTAATCGCTATGGGAGGTATCGGCGGCGCGGGTATCGGTGGTGGTTGGGGGGGTAACAACACGTTAATTGATATTTGGGGGAGCGCAAATGTCATTGCCTCGGGCGGTGACGGCGGTGCGGGCGTAGGCGGCGGATTAACCGGCAATGGCGGAAACATTCACATCAGTGGCGACGCAAATGTAACCGCCTGGGGCGGCACCAACGGTGCGGGCATAGGCGGCGGAGGTATTGGCAACGGCGGGCAACTCTTTATGTCGGGCGGCTTGCTGGAAATTACCGGAGGTGGTATAGGCGGGGGTTTAAATGCAAACAATCACGGCACAACCTTTTATGGAGACGGAAACATTTCTTTCGGCAACAACGAACCCAATATTCCGGGCGGTGTGTGGGATTTTAACGCAAATGAGCTTTTTCACTATCCCGTATTATCGGGATTCCCGCCGAATCAGGCCGTTAAATTCGGTTTATACGTGCAGGGTACGTTACGGAATTTCAGCGCGATAACTGATAGCAACGGAAATGTCTTTGTATGGCTGCCCGAGCCTCCCGAAAGCGGACCTATACTACCGCCAAACGGAAACGGCAACAACGGCAAAACACAACCCCTTCCTGTACCGGTAGAAAGACGCGGTTTTTGGTTTCAAACGGGTGCGAACGCAAAACAAGGCATGACACTTTACATTGAGAACATAAACGCCCACTCGCTTGGGCTAAAGGCGAAAGACGGAACCCCGCTAGTAAATGTTTTGAAAAATTCCGGTGCGGATATTTCTCCGGTGCTGGAAATTTTAGACGATGCTCTGTTAATTACCACAGGTCAACGTGCAGTGTTGGGTGCAATCCAAAACCGATTGGAATTTACGTCTCAAAATCTGCTAATTTCCTCCGAAAACCTAACCGAAGCAGAATCCCGCATACGCAACGCGGATATGGCACGCGAAATGGCGGCATTCACCATGTCAAACGTACTAAGGCAAGCGGCAATCTCTATGCTTGCGCAAGCAAACCAGCTTACAGAAGCGGTTTTGCAACTTCTAAATGTGGAGTGATTTTTTTGGAATTATGGTTCAGTGAAATGCACACGTCTAATGTGAAACTTTCCGTTAAAGTGGAGCGTCAACTTTGTTCGGTGCAAAGCAAGTATCAGCGGATTGATATTTTTGAATCACCCGAGTTCGGGCGGTTTCTGACGCTCGATGGCTTTATGATGCTTACGGAAAAAGACGAATTTATTTACCATGAAATGATTACGCACGTACCTATGGCGGTTCATTTGTCAGCGAAAAATGTTTTAGTAATCGGCGCGGGCGACGGTGGTGTTATGCGCGAGCTTTCCAAGTACAAGCAAATTAAAAAAATAGACGTAGCGGAAATTGACAGCGAAGTTGTGCGGCTTTGCAAAGAATTTTTGCCAAAAACCGCCATCGATTTTGATGACCCGCGCGTAAATATTTTTTATGAAGATGGATTAAAATTTGTGCGAAGCCGCGATAATGAATATGACATTATTATCGTGGACTCCACAGACCCGTTTGGCCCGGGAGAAGGTCTTTTTTCAAAGGAATTTTACGGCAACTGCTTTAAGGCGTTAAAGCCCGACGGTATTTTAATAAATCAACACGAAAGCCCGTTCTACGAAAAAGACGCACAAATTGTTAAGCGAGCGCACAAGCGTATTGTACAATCATTTGAAATAAGCCGCGTTTATCAGGCGCACATTCCAACGTATCCTTCCGGACACTGGCTCTTTGGTTTTGCGTCAAAAGGAATTCACCCGACAAAAAATCTTGATGCCGCCGCGTGGAATGCACTTCAAATTAATACGCGATATTACAATACAAACCTTCATAAAGGCGCGTTTTATCTGCCTTGCTATGTAGAGGAGCTTTTAAGTGATGTTGAAAACTGATTGTTTTATGGGTTGCGAATGTCCGTTTGAAATGGCAGAAATAGTTTTATTTTCCGCGCCGTATGACAGTACAACGTCTTATCGGCCGGGGGCGCGTTTTGCGGGAAAGGCAATTCGCGAAAATTCTTACGGAATAGAGAGTTACAGCCCTTATGCGGAAAAAGACTTATTCGATTTGAAAATAGCGGACGTGGGCGAATTAGAGCTTCCGTTTGGAAATTCGGAACGCGCACTGGATATGATTGAGGCGAAAACCGGTTTTATTTTAAAAAACGGAAGCAAACCGTTTATATTAGGTGGCGAGCATTTGGTCACGCTTGGCGCGGTTCGTGCGGTCGCAAAAAAATTTCCCGACCTGCACATTTTACATTTTGATGCACACGCAGATTTGCGCGATGATTATTTGGGCGAAAAATTATCACACGCAACGGTAATGCGCCGTGCATGGGATATTTTGGGAGATAATCGGATTTATCAAGCGGGAATACGTTCTGGCGACGCAGAAGAATTCGCATTCGCCGCAGAACACACGACAATGTGCAAGTTTAGTTTGAACGGAGTAGAAAATTTTGTTCGCAGGGTAGGGGACAAGCCCGTGTACCTTTCACTTGACCTTGATGTGCTGGACCCTTCCGTTTTCCCCGGGACAGGCACACCCGAACCGGGCGGCGTTTCTTTTCAAGAACTTCATAACGCCGTTTCAACACTTAAAAATTTAAACATAGTCGCTTGCGACGTGGTGGAGTTATCCCCGCACTACGACCAAAGTGGCGTATCAACTATTACGGCGTGTAAAATTATAAGGGAAATTTTAATGGTGATTTCTACGATTGACTGATTTGTCAAAATTTTTGATTAGTGCTTTATTCTATAACAACCGTATCTTCTTTCTTTTTGAAAATGCACAATATCGGGATAACTCTGCTCGGTTTCCCATTTTGAAACAGAAGATTTTGAAACGCCGATAAAATCAACTACCGGGAAACCTTCTGCTTTTTCCCGCAACGGCGACAGGGTTGTAATATTATGCGTTTGCAAATATGATATTGCAAAGGAGCGGTACTTTTGGGTAAAAAAGCGGAATTTGATAAACTTGCAAACAGCTACGACAACTGGCACGCGGATTTAATAAAAGGCTCCGGTTTCAGCCGAGAGTATTTTTTGGAATACAAAGTAAAAGAAGTTGCGCGAATTCTTACAGAGAAAAATTTCACACCGAAAAACATCTTGGACTTTGGTTGTGGGGTAGGGGATGTAGAGCCATATTTGCAAAAATATTTTCCTGAGGCGAATATTTTTGGTGTGGATATTTCGCAAGAGTCCATTGAAACTGCAAAATCCAAGGGGTATAAAAATATCTCCTTCGCCCCACTTGACGAAAACTGGATTGAATCGGACGCGCTATCACAGTTTAACACCGTCTATGATATTGTGTTTATCGCGGGGGTTTTTCACCATGCCCCCAAAGATGAGCATTTCAAAATTCTTTCGGCAATCAAATCAAATCTTACGCAAAACGCAAAAATATTTATTTTTGAACTGAATCCGTACAATCCCGCAACCCGTTACGTTTTCGCAAAGCACGAAAAGCCGGTTGACCGCAACGCAAATTTATTGCCGCCCCGTCACATAAAAAAAATATTGCAAAATTTAGGCTTCCGCACATCGCGAAGTATTTATACAATTTTTTTCCCAAGCGCATTAAAAATATTTATCCCGCTTGAAAAATATTTAAGCCGAATTCCTTTGGGAGCACATTACTATATTTTAGGAGAAGAGTTTTAGCATCTTCGATAGTATTGCAATTTTATTCGTAAAATGTTAAAACTTGAATCATAATGTTGAAAAATTATTTTGAGAAGAATAAATTAATAATGGCACCGATGGCAGGTGTAACAGACAAGATTTTTCGTAAAATCGTGTTTGAGCACGGCGCGGGGTTTACGGTTTCCGAAATGGTTTCCGCGAAAAGCATTGTTTACGACAACAAAAACACGTTTAAGTTGATGGCGAACGACGACAACGTGCGTCCGTGGGCTGTGCAGTTTTTTTCGCATGAGCCGGAAATTCTTTCTGAAGCGATTAAACGTCTCGGAGACTTTCCGTTCGACATCGTTGACATAAATATGGGTTGCCCTATGCCGAAAATCGTAAAAAACGGCGAAGGCGCGGCTCTTATGAGAGACCCGCCGCTTGCGGGGCGGCTGATTGAAGCGGCAGTGAAAGCATCGTTCCGTCCCGTTACTGTGAAAATTCGCAAAGGATTCACGCCGTCAACAGTGAACGCAAAAGAAATGGCACACATTGCACAAGAATCCGGCGCGTTATGGGTGGCTGTACACGGCAGAACCCGCGACCAATTTTACACCGGCGAAGCCGACTGGGACGCGATTGCGGCGGTAAAAGCCGCAGTTAAAATTCCGGTGATAGGCAATGGCGATATCTTCACGCCGGAAACCGCCGTTGAAAGATTAAACTGTTGCGACGCAATAATGATTGCACGCGGCGCGCTTGGAAATCCGTGGTTGTTTTCGCGCACATTAAAGCTTTTAGAAACAGGAATTCTTCCGCTACCACCAACCCGCGACGAAATTATCGAAACAGCCCTAAGGCATTTACGCGCGGCGGAAAACATAATCGAAATGCGAAAGCACCTTTGCTGGTACACAAAAGGATTGCCCGGTTCGGCAGAAACACGACGCCAAATAAACAACGCAAAATCTGTAAACGAAATGGAAGAAATAATTCTAAGGAGTGGTTCAAATGAAGAACTATACTAGCGCAAAACTTGGAGTATTCGCGTTAATCGCGGTTTTACTTGCGGCTTTTGCGCATTTTTATGTGCCAACCTCAGCGGCACAACCCGGAGTTGATACAGACCCGGTTGTAACCCGGAGTTTCGTTGAGACAAGAATTGCGCAACTTTCGGCAGAAATAGAACTTTTACGCGGTATTATCGCGAACATAAGCCCCGGCTCTTTGCCGAATGTTACGCCTGCACCAACGCAAACCCCGTCACCGTCGCCCGTCGCGCCGTCTACGGCAAACCTTTCGCAAGATGAAGAGGACGAGCTTTTCGCATTGGTAATGTACTATTTTGAAACAGTTTACGGCGAACGACTTGACGCGGCACTCCGAAATATACCCGGCCCTGCCGGTGAGCCGCACAGTTCGGTTTTTACGGTGTTAAATCCGCAGGCGGGGCAGACTATCACATTTAATGCCGGTACGGAATTCATACTTCGTAGCGGAAGAGCAGTTGCTTTAACGGGGCCGAACAACGGCATTCCGAATGTTACTGCCGGCGCGGATATCATGAACGGTCAAAACATTGAGCATAACCATCTTATGATTATTCCCGTTACAGACGGTCGCGGTATTGTTTTCCAAACAGAAGCGTGGCTTATGGTACGTGGCGGGTATACTATTGTGGGGGGTTAACAATGGGAATAACCATTGAGTACAAGGATGTTGAAAACAAACTGCTGTTGCTTTATTTAATTAATATGATGGATTTACCTATGTCACGCTCGCAAATTACAGATTTTATCATTCAGAAAGATTTAATGAATCACTTTATTCTCGAGCAAAATCTGACGGATATGGTTCAACGAAAATTTCTTGAAGCAACCCGCGAAAATTCACAAGACGAAAACACCACCCGTTATTCCTTAACCGAGGAAGGGCTTGAAAACCTTGACCTACTTCAAAATCAAATTCCGCGCCCCGTACGAAACATGATTACGCAATATGTAGAAGAACATCGCGGCAAAATAAAAAAGGGCTTCGAGAAGACAGCCCACTATTTCCCCAACGCCGAAAATGATGAATACATCGTAAAATGCGGCGTTTACGATGATAAACGCGACTCTATGCTTATGGAAATTTCCGTCCCTGTCGTCACCCGCGAACAGGCAAAACTAATCCAATCCAATTGGAACGCAAATTACAGCACGCTTTATCAACGCATTTTATCAACCCTAACAGAAGGATAGAATTAAATTCATTGAAAAGGACTACCTTATAGTTTCAGGGTAGCCCTCTTAACGCTTAAACCTTTTGAATATGCTGATGTAAATATTTTTCCTTAGTTGCCATACCGCCGCGTATGTGGCGTTCAGATTTGTTAATTTCCAAAACCCGCCGCGCTTCACCGGCAAGGTTCGGATTGATTTTCGCAAGTCTTTCTGTGACATCTTTATGTACGGTAGATTTACTTATGCCAAACTTCTTGGCTGTTTCCCTCACTGTTGCGTTTGAACTGATAATAAAATTTGCTACTTCCACGGCCCGTTCTTCAATATAAGTTTTCAAGAATGGCCCTCCCTTAAATATATAACGTTGAATCATATATATGAAGGAGTATCAAGGGTTAGAACAAAACTTGCCGGTATGACCATGTAAGTATAAAAATGATAATCTTAGATAGAGGGATGTTAATTATGTTATTAGAAGATAGAATTAACAGTTTTGAAGATGAGACAATAAAAAAACTGTGGTCATCTATTAAGAAAATCACAGAGGATTCTAACAAACATCTTCTCGAAATCACTACCCAACTGCCGGGATTTGATATTCATGACGCTTCTCATAGTGAAGAAGTTTTAAGCAATATTGAAAAACTATTGCAGGCTGAGGGGATTGATAAATTAACGCCGCTTGAATGTTTATTTTTGTACGCTTCAGCATATATGCATGATGCCGCAATGGCGTTGCCCAAGTGGGAGTTTGACCTGCTTTTGGCTGTAGAAGGAACGGATAAAGTATGTGACAACAAAAAAGCTTTACATATCAATAATGATTTTAAACCGGTGCATGAATGGTCTTTTTTAAATGAGTATATTTGTAAAAACAAGAATAGTCTTTACACCAACTTTGATACGGCTTCTAAATTTGTCTTTTCGCCGGAAACAGAAGAGAAGCTGATAGAGGATTTAATTGACAGGGTACGTGAGTATGAGGAGTTTCGCAATGGCTATACCGATAAACTGCGGGCTTTACTGGCAACATCCAACCAGGAATATCTGAAATTCAGTGACTTGATTCGTCATGAATTCATTAGAGTTACCCATCATACCCGTGTTGAGCAGTATATTATGAATCTCAAGAAGTTTTTGGCTAATGAAATTGGTTCTTCTGCAAAAGCAAATCAATTTGCCGAAAGCCTTGCAAAAATTTGCAGGTCACATGGGGAAGGTTTCGATTTTGTTAAAGCGATGAACCCTCGTAATAAAATATGGAAGGATAACTATGTTAATGAGCAGTATGTTTCAATGCTTTTGCGATTGGGAGATATTATACATTTTAGTTCCAACAGAGCTCCGCTTTCACTTTTTGCCGAAAAACAAATCACAGACTCTGTTTCTCTAAAACACTGGAAAGCTAAATTTCAAGAGTTAAGCTATGAGATAAATGTTCAAAATTCCAAAACACAAATTAATTTTTCGGCATATTGTTCCGAGCCTGAAATTTATTACTTTATCCAAGACTATATTGATGATATCGACAATGAACTTATGTATTATCGTAACATAATAGAGAACTACAGGTTTATACGATATGAGTTCGCGGATGAATATGAATTGCCTTTTGAGTTTGCGGTAAACAGAAGTGACGTGTTGCCCGACGAAGAAATCTTCATTCCTGAACCGGATGCTAAGTTTACATTGGAACAATCAAAAATATTAAAATTGCTTATGGGCGTTCAATTATATAAAGATAAATATTTATGTTTAAGGGAGCTATATCAAAATTCACTTGATGCGTGCAAGTGTATGTTGGCAAAGTATGAATCGGATAAAATCATCAAAGAATTTGAAATAGAAATAGGGTTAAAGCATATTGAATCAAAAAGAAAAAACGAGTCATTTGTTTATTTTTTTGACAACGGAACAGGAATGACAAGGGAAATTGTTAGGAATCATTTATTAAAAATCGGAAACTCATATTACAAATCAAAAGATTTTATGAGGCATAACGCAGGCTGGGCTAACAAGGTTGCACCTACTTCGCAATTTGGAATAGGAATACTTTCTTGCTATATGATTGGCAAGCGCATTGAGATTACTACAAAGCATTATGAATCGGACGAAATTTTTTCATTTTCCCTTGATGGGATTAACGAGCGTTTTTACTATATAAAACCTGAACGCCAAGACAAAGAACGTATAGGGCAACACGGCACAATAGTTAAAATATTTTTAAATGAAGAGACGCAGAATGTCCTTGACAATAAGTATTATGAAAACATGGAATTTCTAATTAGACACATGCCGGATGAAATTTATAATAGCCTTTTTTACAATATAAACAAGCAGATTGGCTTCCCCCACAAAAAAATTTCTGTGTCAGTTTGTGATAATGACGGGATAAAACATCCTATCTTCGGTCATGCGGATTTCCTTGATTACAGTTCACTTTCTGATGAAGATATTTCCATCTTTGTTAACTTACCTTCATATAATACAGAACAATTAAAGGAATTTATGTCTGCATATAATAGCCTTGAGTGTGTCAAATTAGAAGTTTCAACTACCGAAGTGGAGTTATATGGAAAAATGTATCTACCCAAAAACAGCACCCCATCCATACCATTGGAAGCATTGACGCAGACGTTAAATGACACCCGTTTCCCTTTTTCTAATTTTTCTAATTTGAAGGCTGGTTTATATGTTGATGGCATATCAATTGGAAACATATACGCTGAATATGGTGACCTAATTGATAAACTTCATAGAACGATTGGATATAAACTTTGCTCAAATCTTTTCATCAACTGCATTGGAGAGTATCGCCCTGTACTGTCGGTGGACAGAACAGATATAGTTTCATTTGATGAAAAATTGATTGAAAACATAAAGGGGGCTATTGATTTATATATTGAGTCTTTATCAAAAACAGTTAACGGGTTTTTATTACTTGAAAAAATTGATGTAGGCACGTATCAATTCGACCTATTAAGTAGTCTAATTGTTTATTTATTCCCTGGTATAAGCTCACGTATATTACTAAAATTGCATACCGATGCAGAGATACAGGGAATTAATATAGAAGACGATGAATGTTCTGTTTATAAATTATTCAAAACGGAGAAAATGTCACTGGCGACCGATATAAGAGGACTAAATGATTTTGGCTATACTTTACTTATGATTAAATTTGCTACAAGCTCGTATATTGAAGTGAAAGATATGGATATATTGCTTGACGCGTCTATTTCATTTTCCGAATGTTTGTCTGAAAATAATTGCTACAGTATTTCAGGTTTTCGTGGTTTTGTTATAAAAGCAGATATTTGGGATGGTTTGTATCAGGAATATGACATGGTATCAAGTTTATTTCCTTTAATACCGGTAAGATTATATGAGAAAACAGAAGAAAATAAACACACTGGGATACAAATATTACAAAATAGAATTAAATCACTTTCTCATTCAATAAATGATAGCATTGTCCATGTGTCTTTGTTTGAGCCAGCATTTATAAACCCTTCAACTCATGGTATATCACGGAACTATTCGGAAAAAAGGGTTTCAAATCGTATAAATAAACGGGGAAATGTTTTGGATTTTAGCATGGATTATATTTTTAAAGACTATCCAAAAGATGCCAATTATGTTTTATTTGCGTTTATATCACCTAATGAATTAAACGCTGATGAGACAGAAAGTTTGAAAAATTGTACTGATGAAATATATGTACGTGGGGTTAGGGAAGGATGGAGCATTTTATTTATAGGTTCTAACAACTATACAATAATGCCGGGTCATGTTCAAAAAGCTGATATTATCACAAAAGCGATAACAGAACATGGTGAATTTATTGAGCAAAACAAGAGTACGTTATTTAACATTGATGACACTCTTGCTTTTTCAGACGTGTAAATACAGCTTGTCACCGTCTTTTTTCGCCCATAAAAAAATAAAAATCTTGATTGCAATGCATGTTTACGATAAAATAAATCACGCTTTATATTATCATAAACCATGAGGTATTATATGAACTACATCAACAGACATGCCGAACGTAAGTTTATCAATATGAGTAACTTCTTCAAGGCTGTTTTGGTTACAGGAGCTAGGCAGGTTGGCAAAACAACAATGCTACGTCATTTAGCCAAGGAGCAAAGCAGAACATATGTTACCTTAGATAATCTGATGGCTCGTAACCTAGCAAAAACTGACCCTGTTTTGTTTTTTCAAACCTACAAGCCTCCGATTATCATTGACGAGGTTCAATATGCACCGGAACTGTTTAGCCAAATAAAAATATTATGCGATGAGAGCGAGGAAACAGGATTATTTTGGCTAACAGGTTCGCAAAAATATTCTATGATGAAGAACGTACGGGAAACCCTTGCAGGCAGGGTTGGGATATTAGAAATGTATAGCCTTACAAAAAACGAAAAAAACGGTGTGCTATTTGACAATGTTCAAAATTTCTCTTTTCCAACTTTACAAGCACGTCAAACTCAAACTTCGAAAAACGATGTAATCAGCGTTTTTGAGCATATATGGCGGGGCGGTATGCCTCAAACCGTCAATGCCGATGCCGAACAATTACAAGAATATTTTGACGCCTATATAAATTCATACGTGATGCGTGACGTTGCCGAACTGGGTGGCATTACAGACACATTGCGTTTTGGTAAATTTTTGACCGCTTGTGCGGCACTTATCTCCGAGCAGATAAATTACAAAACTCTTTCGGACACCGCTGAAATTTCACAGCCAACAGCAAAGGACTGGCTACGGCTTTTAGAGAGTATGGGAGTAATATACCTTTTACAGCCATATGCAAACAATGCACTTAAACGTCTTACTAAAACCCCCAAGCTGTATTTCTGCGATACCGGACTGGCGGCACATCTTTCTATGTGGCCGACAAAAGAAACATTGATGAATGGGGCAACCAGTGGACACTATTTTGAGAACTTCGTAGTAATAGAATTGTTGAAGAACTACGCATATTCGCCAAACAAATCGAACATAACTTATTATCGTGACTCCAACGCAAAGGAAATTGATGTATTCATCGAGCAGAATAATCTGGTACATCCGCTGGAAATAAAGAAATCCGCTAACCCCGATAAGCGAGAGATTAGAAAGTTCAGCATTTTAGATAAAGCATCCGTAGAACAGGGCTGTGGTGGTATTATATGTATGTGCGAAGAAGTAATTCCGATTGATGACAAGAATTGTTTTATACCCTGTAATTTAATTTAGCAACTTGTAGAATTAGCAAAAGAGGTGTAGCGTAGCTATGAACTTAAATAATTTTGAAAGCCATGTTGACAGCAAAATATTAGCAAGAGGCAGGGAGTATTTTAATTTCGGGCATATCGTGTCATTGGAGCATAACGGTGATGAATGGGTTGCGGAAGTTGACGGAAGTGATGAATACACTGTATCCGTTAATATTTCAGATGCTTTTGAAATTATTGATACATATTGCGACTGCCCTTACGATTGGGGCGACTACTGCAAGCATCAGATTGCTGTTTTTTTCGCGCTTAGAGAAAAGGGTGCGGAACTTGTAATTGAAAATAAATCCAAAAAATCCGACAAAAAAGAAACCCTTGAAAATATTTTATCAAAGCTGGACAAGCAGACGCTTATTTCATTGATAATTGAATATGCGGAAACCTATAAGCCCATGAAAAAAGAAATTCAATTCCGCTATGCTCAAAAAGACGATATTTTAAAGTCTGCGCGTCAGTTAATTCGCAGTGGGACTTGAAATAATCAATCAATTTTACGATGAAAACGCTTCACAGAAATTTATCAATCAAAATTTAAATAACATTGATTTTAGATATATGGCAATAAAATCCGCCATGGCAACCAGGGGTTATGATAAAGCTATTTCGTTATGCATTGAAGGTGAAAACGAAAATCGTCAATATCCCGGTATTATAAAAACATTGCAAGAAATGCGATATGCGGCGTATGAAGGAATGGGCAATAAAACTGAACAAAAGGCTCTCGCGCTTACCTTGCTTTTAGACGGGGAATTTGATTATTTCTTAAAATACAAAAACCTTTACTCAAAAAGCGAATGGGAAAATGTATTTAATGAAGTGTTGAAAAAAACAGAAAAAGCAGGTGCGAGAGGAGTGTATTTGAAAATTATTACACATGAAAAACACAAGCCTCGGATTCTTGCGTATTGTGAAAAATATCAAAATGCTATCGTAGATTATCATTCGCACATTTTACCGGAATTCAAACTTGAAGTCGGGCAAATTTTTACAGACTATATCAGGCGTCGGGCATCCGGTGCGGATAACCGCGGGCAATACAGTGAAGTATGCAACCTTATAAAAATCTGTGATAAAGCATGTCCCGGTGCAACGGATAAAGTGTGCGCCGAGATTATTCAACAATACGCAAGAAAACCCGCTTTTATGGACGAGATGCGAAAAATAAAAAAACTCTAAATCGTGGTATGAAAGGAATGTTTTACATGGATTTAAGCCAAGCACTGCAAAACATAAAACGCGTTGCCGACGCGCCGCCAATAGATGAGGTACGTTGTATTCGCGAAAATAAAGAAGAGGCTATTCCGCTTTTAATAAATTTTGTTTCGGATTCAATAAAGACCTTTAGAAATTTATTGATATTCGATGAAAGCGTGGACGACCCTACTTTCGCGCTTTTCCTTTTGGCGGAGTTTGGCGTAAATGAGGCGTTCCCTTTGTTTGCGGAAATATTGGAGCTTGAGGACGATAAAGCAGATTGGATTTTAAGTGACGTTCTTTCAGACGGTATGGGCGCAATGACTGCTTCGGTTGCCACCGAAAATGATATTGACCGAATTAAGGCAATTATCGGAAATATCGAAATTAATGAGTTCCAACGGCTAGCCGCTGTTGATGCCTTAATCGGGCTATATGCACGCGGTGTTTATTCACGTAATGATTTAATCGCGGATTTTAGGCATTTATTGGAGACTTATCAAAAAAACGATGACTTTTTGGATTACCTTGTTGATAAATGCCTTGAAGTAGAGGCAACGGAACTTTATGAACTGATAAGAAAATTATTTGTGGAGGAAAAAGTTTATGAAATATTCGTAGGAATAGAAGATTTTGCGGAAGATGCCCCTGTACGTTCCGAAGATGAAGTAATTGCATCATTAATGAAGCACTCCGCCTATGGCGAGATTAATGACATGCTAATGTCGGTAATTGGATGGACTTGTTTCAACAATGATGATTTTGATGATGACATTTTTGATAGTGACGATATTATTGACGATGACTCCGTATGGATACCCCCTTCAATGTTCAGTACAAAAAATACGCCTATTGTCAATCCGCCGAAAATCGGCAGAAATGAGCCTTGCCCCTGCGGAAGCGGTCAAAAATATAAGCGTTGTTGTGGTAAATAAATAAAACACTTTTCTTTTTATTGATTCTGCCAAATACGGGTGTTAGAATTCGTTGAAGGAGGCATATATATATGAAAGAAATATTTTTAAGTACCGTTTTAATTACGGCATTTATTTTAGTAATCCCGGTTACTGTCGGCGCAACCGACATTCCGGCAAGAAAGATTCAACTCGATTGGCTTATTTATGCCGCGGGCGGCAACGATAACTTAGGGCGAATTAACGCGGCGGGCGAAGTTGTTCCACTGGATGAAACCGTTTCGGGGCAGTTCAGTTATAATTTTACAAGCGAGGACGGCACGGTCAAGGGCAGAGTCGAAGGCGATAACGGAGAAATTCGTATTATCGGCGACACGGCGGCACATGAGTTGGCAATTCAATTTACAAGGCATTTCGCAACAATGACAAGAGCAGGGCATGACCATGCCCACGACCCGCTTCCGAATAATCCCGGCGGACAGGCCGCAGAGCGTTACCCCATTGATTTTCGTCCCAGAGATGGCAACGCTACAAACATAGTTGCCGCTAACAATGTCCATGTAAGAAACAGAACACCGGACGAATTCATCATCTTTTTTTATGATTCGCGTGACGATGGCGGTATGATGAGCGGGATGTGGCTTAACGGCGTAACAAAATGGGTATCCGATTTACAGCCCAATCTTGCGACGACGGAAGATGGACTGCGTTTGGCAATCGGTAGCCGTGATTTCACGCTGAACGGAACCGCCATGCAAAGCGATGCCGCGCCCTTTATAGATTCGGGAAACCGCACGATGATACCTTTGCGCATCGTAGCGGAAGGTCTGGGAGCCAATGTTGATTGGAATGGTAGAACACGAACCGTAACAGTTTCGTTAAACGGGGAAACAATCCAACTAACCATTGACGTTCCCCTTCTGGATAACATGGGTATCCCGGTAATAGTGAATAACCTTACTTTTGTACCGGTACGTTATGTATCCGAAGCTCTTGGCGCGAATGTTCGATGGGATGGCGAGGCGCAAGCCGTTTATATTTCGTAATAGAAATGGGAGATTTTAAAATGAAAAAAGTTTTATTATTGCTTATGTTTGTAATGTTTCTTGCGCTTTTTACGGCGTGCGGCAACGAAACCCCGGAAGTTATATCTTCAACCGAGGGCGAACCAGTAGATACAGCCGAACCCGGACAACAGGCAGAACCCTTACGTATAATCGCAACAATTTTCCCACAATATGATTTCGTGAGACAAATCACCGGCGGCAGAGTAGAAATATCTTTGCTAATATCGCCCGGCGCGGAAAGTCATGGCTTTGAGCCCACGCCCCGCGACATGATTGAAATAGGACAAGCGGATTTACTAATTCACATCGGCGGACAAAAGGATGATTGGGTCGCGCCGATTTTGGCGGCGGTTGGGCAGGAAGATATGCCGACTGTGGCACTCTTAGACATGGTGGAAGTAATAACCGTTCTTCACACCGAAGACTGCGACGACGATGAATGCGAATTCCCGCACCATGTAGAGCATGAAGACGCGCATGTTTGGACTTGCCCAAGAAACGCAATTATCATCGTGGAGGAACTGACTAATATTTTGGCGGAAAAAGACCCTGCCAACGCTGAATTTTTCCGCGAAAATGCGGCGGCATATGTAATGGAATTGCAAAACTTAGACCGTGCCTTTATTGATGTTATCGCAAACGGTGTACGAGACACAATCATTGTCGGTGACAGATTTCCCTTCCGCTATTTTGCGGAAACTTACGGGCTAACACATTTTGCCGCCTTCGACGGATGTTGTGTCGATACCCAAGTAAGCCCCGCAACAATTGCATCCCTTATCACCCGCATAAGAGACGAAAATATTCCCGTTGTGTTCCATCTCGAATTATCCAATAGAGCAATCGCAAACACAATCGCGGAAGACACAGGTGCAACGCTTTTAGAACTCCACTCTGCACACAACGTAAGCCACGCGGATTTTAACGCAGGTATAACCTACCTGGAAATAATGAAACAAAACTTGGAACACCTCATAATAGCGTTAAGTTAAAATTGAAGAATTCTTTAATTAATCTTCACCGGGAAGCTCATCACCAAGATACTCGTCCTCATCCGGCAGAGGAACGTGTTCATCAGGCGGGGGACTTTCCGGTTTTTTAGCGACCTTTTTTAGCTGGGATTCTTGAAGTTCGCGGCTGTCGCGGTACATCATGCCTATTTCGCGCTGTTTGATTACTATTGTGTCTATGCGGGCAGATTGTTCGGGTTGTTCTTCTTTTTTGCGGCGGGTTTTTACAAAGGTTGGAATATTATCGCGCTCGCTGTTGTTGATTAGAATAGTGGAAAATTGTTCGTCCTCGTTTAACTCTTTGCGGTTTTCTTCAATTATTTTGCGTAGCTGTTCCGCGCCCGCCGCCATAAACGGCCGTGCGCGTAATTGAATTCTTAAATTTTCATCTTGGGGTTTGGGAGCGGGGTTTTTTCGTCGTTCCTCTTCTTCGATTTCCTGCTCAAGTTCCTGCTCAAGCTGATGATTTTTTAGTTCTTCTTCTATGAATGCGCGTTCACGTTCGTCTCGCTCATCTAAAATATCCTCAATGGTTGCTTTTAGGCTTGCAAGCCTTGCTTTTCGTTCTTCGGAGATGATTTTAGGGTCGGCAAGTACGCCCGCCATGACATCGCGAATTTGCTGGATCCGCATATCTTCGCCTTCGCGGGCGTACATTTCGTTTTCGCGTACTTCGGCACGTTCACGCATGTGCCGCTTACGCATCTCTTTAAGCCGCTCTTTTTTATCCGTTAGCAATTTTAATGCCCAACTCCTCCAAATGCGCCGCTTCTGCTTCGTTCGGGGCGTTCGTAAGCGGGCAGGACGCGTCCTTTACTTTAGGAAACGCGATTACTTCGCGAATGGAATCCGCGCCCGCCATTATCATTATTATGCGGTCGAAACCAAGCCCTATGCCGCAATGCGGCGGCACGCCGTATTTTAACGCTTCAAGAAAATATCCGAAGCTTTCTGCCGCGCTGTCCTTTGTGAAGCCTAAGAAATTAAACATACGGTCTTGCATATCTTGGCGGTGTATGCGAACACTGCCACTTCCGAGTTCGTAGCCGTTAAGCACCAAGTCATACGAGCGCGAGCGTACCGCGGCGGGGTTAGTTTCAAGCAACGGCATATCTTCTTCCACAGGTGACGTAAACGGATGTGTTGAAGCGTAAAACCTTTCGTCTTCCGGCGACCATTCCAAAAGTGGGAATTCTGTTACCCACAGGAAATTAAAGCCTTCGAAAGCAATGCCGCTTTTATTTGCGACGGCAACACGAACCGCGCCTAAAGCATCAAACACAATTTTATTTTCGTCCGCGCAAATAAGAATCAAGTCGCCCGGCTTGGCATTGAACTTCTCTGCAATTTGGCGAAGCTGTTCTTCCGTGAAAAATTTTGAAATAGTCGATTTTATTGTGCCGTCTTCGGGCAATGTTATCCACGCAAGACCTTTGGCTTTGTGAGTTTTCGCGACCTCAACGAGCGCGTCAATTTGCTTGCGCGGCATGGAGGCACAACCTTCGGCGTTTATTCCACGTACACTTCCGCCGCTTTCCATGGCACCGGAAAAAACTTGAAAATCACTTCCGCGAACAACATTAGAAATATCTTTAAGCTCCATTTCAAAGCGTGTGTCGGGTTTATCCGTTCCGAAACGTTCCATTGATTCTTGCCAAGAAATTCGCGGGAAATTTTTTGGAATTTCCACGCCAAGAACTTCTTTGAACATTTGTGTCATCATTTCTTCCGTCATTTGCAAAATATCGTTTTCATCTGCGAAGGACATTTCGATATCTATTTGTGTAAACTCGGGTTGACGGTCTGCGCGCAAATCTTCATCGCGGAAGCAACGCGCAAGTTGAAAATACTTATCGAATCCCGAAATCATTAGAATTTGCTTCATTTGTTGCGGGGATTGCGGAAGTGCGTAAAAAGAACCCATATGCGTACGCGACGGCACAAGGTAATCCCGCGCACCCTCAGGCGAGCTGTTGATAAGAATAGGCGTTTCGATTTCCAAAAATCCCGCCTCTGAAAGATATTTCCGCAAAGACTGCGCCGCTTTATGACGCATTTCAAAAACACGTTGCATTTCCGGACGGCGCAAATCCATGTAGCGATATTTTAAGCGCGTGTCGATTGCAACGCCTTCGTCCGCAACCTGAAACGGTGGTACTTCAGATTCCGAAAGAATCCTTAATTCTTTAACATCTATTTCAATTGCCCCGGTGGGCATATTCTTATTTACATTTTCCGGCGTGCGGGCAATAACCTCGCCTTTTGCCGCAACTACAAATTCGCCGCGAATTGTTTTCGCAAGCCCGTAATTTTCCGAATCTTTATTAACCGCAATTTGCACAAGCCCTGTTCTGTCACGAAGCACAATAAAAATTACATTCGGCAAATCGCGTTGCTTGTTCACCCAACCCATTACCGTAATCGTTTGACCTGTCAATTTTTCCGTTACTTCGCCGCAATAATGCGAACGCTTCATTCCTGTTAAACTTTCTGCCATTTGTAAATGCCTCGTTTCCTAAGAATTTTTCTTAGGAAACATTATACATTAAATGGGCGAAAAAATCATAATCAGAAAAAAGTTTCCCTCAAATTTTTCGTATTATGTTACAATTGCAAAACATAATACGAAAGGGGATTATCATGCGGTACATTCGGGAGTTACGGGAGAATGAGCGTGTTATCGAACATTATTTATGCAAAAAAAAAGAAAGTAAAGAATCGCGGACGGGCAAGACGTTTTTATCACTGAGATTGCAGGATAAAACAGGTTCAATTGACGCGAAGGTTTGGGAAATTACAAAAGATATAGGGCAGTTTGAAGAGGGTGATGTAGTAAAAATTGACGGAACTGTAGGTTCTTATATGAACGAGCTTCAAATGAAAGTAATAAAACTTAGGCGCAGTATGGAGGGCGAATATATTGCCGCCGATTTTATTCCCACCACGGAAAAAGATGTAGGGGAAATGTTTGGGAAAATTACAGAGTTAATTAAAATGGTTGAAAATAAATTCATAAAAAAATTACTTGAAAATATTTTTATTAAAAATGAAGAATGTGCAGAAATTTTTAAAAGTCATTCCGCGGCAATGTATATGCATCACAGTTACATGGGTGGGTTGCTTGAGCATACGCTTTCCGTTGCTGAAACGTGTTTATTCTTTGGTGGGCGTTATAAATATGTGGATATGAATATTCTTTTGGCGGGTGCGTTGTTGCACGATATCGGAAAAATTTACGAGCTTTCGTCCTTGCCGCAAAATGAATACACCGACGACGGGCAAATGCTTGGTCATATTATTTTGGGTTTGGAGATGGTCACAAAGGAAATTGCGAAAATCGACGGGTTTCCGCATGAAACAGCATCGTTGATAAAGCACTGCATTATTGCACATCATGGTGAGTTTGAATTCGGTTCGCCGAAAATTCCATCAACGCCCGAGGCAATGATTCTGCATTTTGCGGATAACATAGACGCAAAGCTTACGACCTTTGCCGAGATTTATGAAAAAGACACCAGCCCGGGTTTATGGACGACGTTTCAAAAATCATTGGGACGATATATAAGAAAGCCGGGGAAAATGTAATGCAACCCAAAAAAAATTCACGGCATAAAATCGAAATAAAAGATGTCACCGCGAAGGGTTTCGGAATCGGATATATCGGCGAATTTATCATATTCGTTGACGGCGGCTTAACGGGCGACATAATTGAAACGCATATTGTAAAAGTAAAAAAGCGATACGGTTACGGAAAAATAATTCAAATAATTTCGCCGTCGCCGTTTCGGAAAGAAAGCTCCTGTCCCGTTTCGGATATTTGCGGTGGTTGTCAGTGGCAACACTGCGAATATTCGGCGCAACTCGTATTTAAAAAGCAAATCGTAAAAAGCGCGTTTGAGAAAATCGGCGGGATAAGTGACCCGCCTGTTTTTGATGTAATCGGAATGGAAAACCCCGGCAGATACCGCAATAAAGCGGTTTTTCCTGTTGTTCCGGCAAAGAACAAAGACGGCTTCGCCATCGGTATGTATGCGCCGCGAAGCCACCGCATAATCGAAGTGGAAGACTGTCAAATTCAACATATTGCGCACGTTGGTGTGCTTTCTGCGGTAAAAAAACATATGCGCCGGCATAAAATTACGGCATACGACGAAACCATTCACAAAGGCATTTTGCGTCACATAGTTGTGCGTACAAGCCTTCACACGGGCGAGGTCATGGTTGTGCTTGTTGTAAACGATAAACTGCCCGGTCGCACAGAATTAACAGACGCTTTAACCACGCTTGGCGTTTCCACAGTGTTGATTAATCGTAATAACTCAAAAGGAAATACAATTTTCGGCTATGATTTTGAAATTCTAAGCGGCGAAGGATTTATTCGTGAAAAAATCGGCGAAATAGTATATCAACTTTCCGCGCCGTCGTTTTTCCAAGTGAACCCCGTGCAAACAAAAATATTATACGAAACGGCAATCGCGCAAGCAAAACTTGACGGCACACAAATTGTCATTGACGCACACGTTGGCGTTGGCGGTGTCGCGCTTTTTGCGGCAAAACACGCAAAGTCGGTACTTGGCGTAGACATTGTGGAATCCGCAATTAAGGACGCACAAAAAAATGCCGCATTAAACGGCATTGCAAACGCAAAATTTATTTGCGGCGCGGCGGAGGACATTATTCCGGAGATAGTTCTTCGTGATGGTGTCGACGTTGTTTTCCTTGACCCGCCGCGCAAGGGCTGTGACGCAATTCTGCTTGATGCATTAATCGCTGCGAAAATTCCAAAAATAGTCTACATCTCCTGCGACCCCGCCACTCTTGCCCGTGACATAAAACATCTGATTAGCGGCGGCTTTACCTTGATCGCCGCACAACCCGTTGATATGTTTCCATTTACGGGCAAGGTGGAGTGCTGTGTTTCGCTACATCGGGCAGATATCTAGAAATCCTTGAATTATAGTAGTAATTACTAAAAGTTAGCTAAACTGAATATCATCGGCGGTGGTGGCGTTTAGCAGGTATTCAAGTTTTGTATATTTTGCGCCTATAAAAAAACAGCTGTCTTTGTTACCCAGCGATATTCTATTGGGTAACTCAACGGGTTCGCCCTCAAAGAAGCAAACCTTGTATCCCTGTTCGGGGTCATGCTTAAATTCCTTTATTACAGCATAATGCGTGATGGCGGATACAGGCTGCCCGCGATAAATAGCGATATTTTTCAAATTGTTTTCCCGTGCATTGCTAATTTTACAAGGGTACCAGCATTTAGGCTCGACTTCACCTAGGAATGTCTCCTCAAAACCTCTGCCGTTAGAGGACAGGATTACCGTATCATACTGCTCGCACCGAGACGCATCTATTAGTGCATCTACATCAATGCCATGCTCGTCCAGCAGGAAGGCACTGGCTTCCTCTATATATTTGTCAATAGCGCCTTCGATTAAGGTATTTCGGGCAAAACTCTTTGAATCGCTGATAGACGAGAATAGCCTTGTAATCATATCAATGCGCTCTAGTTTTAAGTCGTCCAGATACACGGCTACCTGTTTTTTTGTGGTCTTGTTGTTTTTAAGCAGGCCGTTGAAATAAGTAGTGTCGAATCTTTTTTGCATATACTCATCTCCTTTGATAGTAATTATATTAGAAATAATGGCCAATATCAATACCTAATGAGATATTACATGTGATATTTATTATGCGAGCAATTCGAGACATAAATAGCATCGGACGTGTGTTTGTGTCAAATCAAACATCGCAAACATATATTACATATAAAATCGAAAAATTATCCGGCGTTTACCCGAGATAAGTGTGGAGAGATTGTGATGAAAAGTCTTGGTTATAAATTAACGCTTGCCGTTATTTGCGGGCTGTTATTAAGCATTATAATAACGGTCGGCATTTCTGTTTTTATTTCAAGCAATGTAATTACTGACGGAGTTCTTAATAAAATTGAACTAAATACAGAGAGCGAAGCAAATAATCTTAACAGTTGGTTAAGCGCGCACCAAGCGAATATGTCTACCCTTGCAAATGTACTTTCCGCGTTTGAGGAACTCGACAAAGATGTGATTCAGCCTATTTTAAGCAGCATAATGAATGATAACGAATCATATCTCGACGTTTTCATGGGATTGCCGGATAATACAGCTTTTATGGGTAGTGGAGTTGCCGTTGAGGAATTATACGACTGGTGGAGGGCTACCGAACGCGGATGGTATCAGATAGCTTTAACCGATATTACACAAACGCATATTACACCTCCGTATGTTGATTCGCTGACCGGAGAGCTGTGTTTAACAGTTTCCCGCGCGGTCATACATGACGGGAGGGTTATGGGCGTGGTTGGTGCCGATATTCTTTTGAATGATATGAGGAAAATGGTTGAAGCGATAACTTTTAACGGCACCGGATATACTATGCTTGTAGATGCGAACGGCGATGTTTTATTGCATCCGGGCGAATTTTCTCCTACCGCGAGCGGTGAATTTTTCAATATGAGAACAATGGCGAACGGTATTTATGCCAGCCTTTGGTCTCATATTAACAGGTCAACCGAAACATTATTGGCAACGGATTCCGCCGGCGTTGAAAAATATTATACATCAAGTTTGATTTATTCCACGGATTGGCATCTTGTAGGCATTTTGAAAAAAAGCGTTACAACACAGCCGATAATCGGCCTTCTTACGCTTGTTATTCCTATAACTGTTGTGATTATTGCTTTTGTCGCCATTTTTATTTATTTGATTGTTTCTCATTTAGTAAGTAAACCTCTCAAACAATTGACATCCATTGCCGAAAACGTGGCAAACGGCAATTTAAACGTAAATATTGACACTAGCGCGACAGATGAAACGGGAGAATTGGCAAGAAGTTTCGTAGGTATGGCGGCTGTAATAAATTCTCTTGTTAGGGAAATTAACGATTTGGGGCGCGTTGTTCAGGTTGATGGTGATATAGATGCGAGGCTGGATACATCACATTTCAGCAATTCATATTTGGAAGTAGTAAAAAGTGTAAATAATATTATCGACGGGCTTATAAATGAAGTCATCGGTTTAATGTTGTGTCTTTCAAAATTCGGTGACGGCGAATTTGACGCGGATATTCCAAAACATCCCGGTAAAAAAATTGTTATGAATCAAACGCTTGACCGTTTGCGGAACAATCTTAAAACAATAGACAAAGACGTAAAATCATTGGTACTTGGCGCGATTGAAGGGGATTTGTCACACCGTGTTGACGCAAGCGGCTACAAAGGTGATTGGGCGGATATGATGAATGATTTAAATCTTTTAATGGAAGCTGTTATTACACCGATTAACGAGGCATCCAAAGTGTTGTCGTATGTATCGGAAGGAAATTTCAACCATACGATGAGCGGAAATTACAAGGGCAGTTTCCTTACAATAAAAGAATCCATAAATTCCACGGTGAAAAACATCGCTTCATATATAAATGAAATTTCAAAAATACTCGGTGCTTTAGCTGATGATGATTTAAATCAAGATATAAAACGTGAGTATGTAGGAAAATTCCAAGAAATTAAAATTACGCTGTTAAATATTATTGAAAAATTTAATAATGTGATTTCAAGTTTTTCAACCGCGTCCGACCAAGTTGCGTCTGGTGCAAAATTGATTTCCGAAAGTAGTATGGGTCTTGCGACCGGTGCAACCCAACAGGCTGCATCCGTGGAAGAGCTTAGCGCGACAATTGCGAATATAAACGAAAATACCGTTCAAAATGCCGAAAGCGCAAAAGAAGCAAATGACTTATCAATAAGTTTAAAAAATTTTGCTGAAAAAGGTAACAAAGACATGGAGAATATGCTTGATTCCATGAATGAAATAAAAGAATCATCGGATAAAATATCAAAAATAATCAAAGTGATTGAGGATATTGCATTCCAGACGAATTTGCTAGCGCTTAACGCCGCCGTCGAAGCCGCCCGTGCGGGCGAACACGGCAAAGGCTTCGCGGTAGTTGCCGAAGAAGTAAGAAGCCTTGCCGGCAGAACACAGGTGTCCGCAAAGGAAACAGCGGAATTGATTGAAGAAGCAATCAACAGGATAAACAGCGGCACGAAAATCGCCAATCAAACAGATGACGCACTTAAATCAATTGTAAACGGAACGGCGGATGTAGCCGATATTATTTCAAATATATCAAAATCCTCAGATGAACAAGCTCTTTCTATCGGTCAGGTTATGATAGGCATTAATCAGATTACAGACGTTGTGCAAAATAATTCGGCTGTTTCCGAAGAATCGGCATCAGCCGCACAGGAATTGGCAAGTCAATCGGATGTTCTCAGAGGAATGACAAGTGTATTTAATTTGAAAAAATGAGTATAGCCTTTTTTCTATCTGTTTGGTAAACTCAGTCATGCAATACGGAGTTAACAACATCACCAAGAGTGATAGAATGGGGTCGAAGTGGAAAAAAGAGGTTTTTTCAAGCGCAGCATCACAAGCAAATTTATTGTTTCGGTGCTGCTTATTATTGTGGTTATGATTACCGCTATGATTTTACTTACGTCGATACTGTTGACACGTACATTCGATAGTAATATAAAATATGAAACCGAAGATTCGGCAACCTTTCTCTCCCACAATGTCAGAACATTTATGAACGGTGCATTTCAAATTAGTTCCGAGGTAGCGGCTAATTCGGATATACGTTCAATGGAAGAAGAGCAGTCTTAAAGATGGAATCTCAAAAATCGGGCGCAGGCCGCTTACATTCAATGCTTTGTGGTGTTTTCACAAGGCATTTTATTTTAGTTTTATTAGTAAATACCTCGTGAGCAATTCACTATATGCTCCTTCTTGTACAGCTTTCCAATGTCATTTACAATTCTTGTGTTTTCTTCAAGTACAACGGCATACACAAGAAAATCATTCCACAAGACAATCTTTTCTTTTTCTGCTTCGCTTAGGACGCTGAACTCATTGATAAACCGTTTAAGTCCTGCGATTTTTTCTGCCAACTCGTCTCCCTGCGGGGTTCTGAGAAATTGTTCATTGCGCAGTGAATCATTCGCACGACCCAAAAATTTTGAAAATAAAAATACCGGAATTATCACTATCATGTTGGTGCAAAACATCATTCCGTTTAAATATATTGCGCCCGATGTTAAATCTTTGACATTTGTTTGACTGATTATTTCTTCGAAACTGAAAAATATTTCGCCTAACGACGACAGGTTATTTACGCAAAAAACAGCTCCCATCATAAAGAGCATCATCAAAAAAAGCGCAGGCAAACAACCCACGCAACCGGAAAATAAATCTGCGTGTGTGTCGCCGTGGTATACGTAATCTTTTACGAAACCTTTTTCTTTTGCTTCGAGAAAACGGTTGCTCTTCCAATTTTTCACCCATGTCGGATTTATTCCGCCATTTTTAAGTATGTGAAGTAATTCGCTTTCGCCCTTATCCAAACTTAATTCTTGATTTGAAAAAACCATGCGGTTTCCCGCGAAGTCTATAACTTTTTTGTCGCACAAACGTAAGATGGTTGCGGTGATATCCTTGCGGTCGTCGATTTTCAAATTCATCAGAATGCTCATGTCGGCGGGGGTTACGCCTTTCAGGAAATCACGATAATACACAATGCCCTGACTGCTTCTGAATGTCGATTTTTCGCGCAATGTTTTTACGCGCCCTTTTTGTATACCGGAATAAATAACTATACCTATGATGAAAATTCCAAGGAAGCATTGCGAAAATGCAATCGCCTCCAATAAAAGCAAACGGACAACTTCCGGTGAAGTTCTGCTCATTGTGCCTCCGACATTCGCGGTTGCGGAGAAAATAAAATAAAAACCACAAACCGCTACGGCGAAAACGATTAATGCCACCATAATGGTTTTTATGATTTTTTGTTTGATGCGTATTTCTTCTTTTGTTTTTATTCGTTGTTTTTTTGTTTTGCGTAAATATTCAGCCTGCGCTTTGGCTGCTTCCTTTTTAGCCTTGTAAGCCTCTGGGTTTTCTCGTTTTTCAATTTTTTTGAATTTATTTCTGCCCATTAAAACGCAAATAAGAAAATAGCCTATAAGCACTAAACCCAAGGCAAATAAAATTCCAAATTCTCTTAGTCCGAGTGTTTCCGCTTGTGCCGTTAAAATCATCATCAGAATTTCACCTGCACGGCTGCTCTTTCGCTTGCGTCTGCTTCGAAAAATGCTTCCGCTTTGAAACCAAACATCGCCGCGAAAATATTTCCGGGGAACAGCGTGATTTTATCTTTGTAAATAAGTACAGTATCGTTGTAAAACTGACGCGCGTACGCGATTTTACTTTCGGTTTCGCCCAACGAATTTTGTAATTGCATAAAATTTGTGTTCGCTTTTAATGTTGGGTATGCTTCGCTTAACGCAAAAATCCTCCCCAATGCGCTTGTAAGTTCCGCGTTTGCTTGCATAGCTTCTTTCGGATTACCCGCGCCCACCATTTTACTTCTTGCGGCGGCGACACGGTCGATAACATCGTTTTCGTGTTTTACATATCCTTTCACGCTCTCGATAAGATTCGGAATTAAATCCGCGCGTCTTTTTAACTGGACATCTATTTGCGCCCATTGCGTTTTTACGCGATTCCTTGCCCGCACAAAACCGTTGTAAGTTTTAATCAGGAATCCGATTAAAAATGCAATTACAATAACTATCCCGATAAAAATAAATGTAGTTTCCATAAAAATCCCCCTAATTTATAAATTTTGTAAATTTAGTACAGAAACAGTATCAGTTAAATTAAAAAATATTGCAACCGCGTTTTGTCCTCCGCGAACTGTTTTGTATTCGTCTCTGCTAACGCGAAACGCCCTGTTGCCCGACATCACGCAGAAGCAATTTCTATTGGAAGTGGTGTCACGCTGCTTACCGGTAACGGGCAGTTCGTATGCAGTGAACTGTCTTAGCTTTAACATATTAACAACTCTGTTATTTTTTCTGATGTATATTTCTCTGAAATATCCTAAAACGCATAAAAGCGCAAGTCCTGCGCCGACAATAGGAAACGAAATATCTGTGCTCACTTTTATCTCCAATATAATGCAAATGACAAATATTACAACTCCAAACACCAAATAAATATAATCCTCGTCTTTGGGCTTTTTCAAATATTCAATCATCGCCAAAACATCGCCGTCACTTAGGGTTAACGGCTTGCAATTTTCCGGAAGCCATTCTCTGTGGGGTTTCCCTGCTAATCCTCTAATGACGTTTTTTATTTTTTCTCCGAATAAAGGCATATATTTTCTCCTCGTATAAATGTGTTCATGAAATTACATCGCATTTCGCGCCGAGCGTGAGTTCCCGCTCGGCGCAGCGATTATAGGAAGGAGAGAATCGTTATTGAATGCGCGGTGTGCCGATTATAACATAGGCGGCACCTCTGTCGCTGTCTGCTTCGATGAACAGAGATTGTACGCCTGTTAAATTAACGGAAAACGGAACAGCGTCAACGTTTCGCTCAAGTGAAATTTCTGTTAATAAAACTCCGTCGCCAAAGAATTTTAAACTTCCCATTGTATCGAAGCTAGCCGCTATGCCTGTGGCGGTAAAACCTGCGTAGCCTGTAAGCAAAGTATACTGCCCGTTTAATGTGTAGGTTAGGTTAAAGTCATTGCGACTACCGACTCCCCTTAGCGAATTAGGGAAATGTCTATTGTTAATTGTATAGTTTTCGCCTTGATGCTGCTGTGGGTTTCTCAATCCGAGATGGCTTGTGGGTTCGGGGAATACATCAACCAGCAGACGCGACTGTTGTACAACCGGCGGCGGTGTGGGTATCGGCTGTTGCGGGGGCGGGGGCGGAATTACAATACCGCTAGGCGTGTTCAAATGTACAATCGCGTTTGTCGCGTCCCAGTTAACGTCTCTGCCGAAGGCTTCACCTACAGCTCTAACAGGTAAGTACGTTGTTCCTTCAAAAACAAAAGGCTCGACTCTGTTGCCCGCGCCATCGCGTGGGATTACTTCGTTTCCGTCCATAAAAATTCTGATATTGCGGAAGGTAACGTCAATGCTTCGTGTTGTCGCGCTCGCTAATACTCCGATTGTCGGGAGCAACAACGCAATCGTCAAAACTCCCAAAATAAATCCTTTTGCTGTTTGTTTGTTCATGTTCACATCTCCTTTTTATTTTTGAAAAGTCTACCATACAAAAACGTGCTTGTAATAAAAACGCGCCAAACGTCGGAAGTATGCGCCAAACGTAACGATGACGTTCGGCGCATACGTTTAGCGCGAAATATACAAATTTTTTCGTAATGTGCTATTATTGTGCATGAGGTGAATGAAAAATGTTTTTTGTTTTTATTTATGAAGAAAACGAACATCGAAAACATTTACTTACCGAGTGTGTTCGTGAATATATAATCGTGACAGAATCGGATATGGAAATCGCCATCTCGACGGGCAATTCTTCCGAAATAATTGCCGCGATTCAACTACATAGAGCGAGAGGACTTTACTTTTTGTCGTCGTCGGAGCAAGGTGCAAAGGCGGCGGCAATCATCAGCCAGTACGACACAAACGGCGCGATAATAGGCATCGGACACGGTGCTTGGCATAGCGAAAAAAAATCGGGCACAATCGAAACGGAATCGGACGAAAGATTATTCCGTAAAAATGTTTATGCTTTTTTGAAAAAAAATTATGAAAATTATATTTCCGACGAAAATTTGTACCGTTTCAAAACACGCGGAAATGGACACAGTTCCTGTGCATACGATGAAATTCTTTTTTTTGAAACAGACCCCACAAACTCCAGATGGATTATATTGCACACTAAAATAAAAAAATATACTTTGGTCGGAACTCTTAATAATATTTCGCAAGAATTGGGCGATTCATTTTTTCGTTGTCATAAATCTTTTGTGATTAACCTTGATAATATTCCCGAAGAAGAATTATCCGGTATCGAAAGGAACAAAGGAATCATCGTAATGCAGGAAGGCGCGGAGTGTCATGTTTCGGTGCGCAAAAGCCGGGAACTTTTAAAAAAATTGTCTGTATCCAGCGTACAGCAACGTCCTGTAAGTGAGCTCTTTCCCATATTGCCTTTTTTAGACACCGAAAAAAAATCGTTTTTTATTCCGATTATCGGAGTGTTTTTTTTAATATGTATTGTGCTGGCATTTACAACAGGATTTCTATTGAATAGAAATGAAAACAGAAACGAAAATACACCCGAAATAACACCAGAAATATCAGAACCCGAAAATACATCCGCGATAAACATACCTATGTCGGCGGCAAGCATTCGCATACCTGCAAATGAAGCGATGTATCTTTCGCTTGAAACCACACAAAGCAGTGTAATCATCGAACCCCATCAGGGAGATTATATCCGCATACAAAGCACAAGCGAAAATCTTCCGCCATACACACTCGCAAATAATAATTTGCAAATAACTGACACTGACGCGAGTGTAATTATAATTTCAATTCCCCAAAACACAGAGCCTATTTTCAATACAATTCATGTACGTATGGAAAACGGAAACATACAAATTCGCGGAGCTTCCGCATTGGCAACACAGGAACTGGAAATGTCGGTTATGTTCGGTAGTATAATTATTTCAAATATTTCCGCAACAAAACGCTTGGATTTACAAACCCATCACGGAAATATTTATCTTGAAAATGTTAATGCCCCGCCGGATAATTTTATTTATAACGCGAACCGTGGCTACATTATTACCCGGTAAAAATTGAGACATGGTATGCGAGTTTTTATTGCACGGAAGTTTCGGCAATTACTTTAATTTACGCTCTTCTGTTTCCCATCCTTTTAAGAAATATGCAGGCATTTGGATTTTTTCAATAAAATCAATAAATCGCTTCTGACACAAATAAGCGTGAAAATCCGCCGTTTCTTGTCCTTGCGTAAAATTGAATGTCATTCCGAAAGCTTCAATGCCCTTTTTCATAATTTCACCCACCGATTGAAACGTTTATAGATAGGATGCCATTTTCCATATTCTTTGGGTAGCTTCCTCCATTTGCCACCATTTTCACAGACATACAGTACTGTGTTTATGAACGTTATGGTTTCCGTTGACACATTTCCTCTCGGTACTGGTAGCAGATGCTTGATTTTTTCGTATTGCTCTACA
>WRBD01000005.1 GCA_009779835.1 Defluviitaleaceae bacterium
CACTCAGGGCGTGGGGATTAAATTCGAGCGGTCAACTGGGAGACGGGTCAATAATCAATCAACTAACACCTGTACAGGTACAAAATATTAATAACGCAGTATCGGTAACAGGTGGGTTGCGTTATACAATTGTACTTAGAGATGATGGTACAGTGTGGTCTTGGGGCGATAATTTGGGCGGTCAACTGGGCGACGGGACAAGAACCAGACGCATAACACCCGGACAAGTATTAGGCCCGGATGGTATAGGCTTTTTGAATTTGAGTCCAACGAATACGGGAAATACTTTGGAATTGGACGGCACTCGTGTTTCAAAAACAATTACACACGTACCCGGAAACGTAAATCATATTGATGTAACCATTAGGCTGGATACAAACCCGGGGATATTTTCATTCATGACTAATTTGGTTTTTGATAATACAAAGCTAACGCCTGTTTCTATCGAAGATGGGTTTGATTTATATGATTTTGGTATTACGTTGCCTGAGGTTGAAGGCGGACGTTTTCCTAATCGCCTAATATTTGCGGCGGTCAGCCCGGAGATAACAAATGAAACAGGTGCGTTAGCTACGGTTAGGTTTAGGATAAACGGCCAAATTAACCATGCGTTGCCAATCGCTATTGAACACCTTAATTTATCAGTCAGCGACGGAAATGGCGGGGTAAAGAGCATTTCGACTTCAACGGGCAGCAGAACATTATCGCAATTTGGAATTCTTTCTAACGATAATGAGCTTGACACTATTAAAATCCGGGTTGGGCCCGGAATTCCATGGGGGGATGTTAATGATGACGGATGGCTATGTATTGCTGACGCGACACTTTTTGCGCGGCGTTTAATCGGTCAAAGCTCTCCGGGCTTCAATGCACGCGTTGCAGATGTTGATTTAGATGGACAGGTAACTCTAGCTGACCTTGTTCTTCTCACCAGATTTTTAGTGGGTCAAAGGGTGGCACTTGGGATTCCTTATTTAGATATGAGCTACAGAATTTTTGTAAGCACTGTCGGGGGTCCAACAATTAACGAAGCAAATGCAATAATAAATGATATACGGCCTGGTTTTAGGAATGTTTTAAATACAACGCTAACAATGGGGCAATCTGGTGTTGCAACATCTGACCTTAATGTGAGGGATGGTTGCACCGGTGCTCTTGGGCAATGTTTCACTTGGAATTGCGGTTCAATTTGCTTTGTTAATGAACCAAGTCACCTATCTCATCACAGGTCAGCAAAGTATTATCTTGAACTTAATTCCCTTAAAAGTAATAATATAAACACCTTTAGGTTTGTTGGTCACGTTATCTGCTATGATTGTCCTACTCGCGGACATGGTAGTGTTAATGGTCTAGCATCACATGCAGGCGGAAGGGATATGATTGTTACAATGCGAGCTCCTAATCGTGAATATACTACTGCGCATGAAATATCACATCTTCTTGGTGCCACACACTCTATACCCTGTAATATCGGTCAACCTTGCGTGATGAGAGAAGGCATTTTTCCTGTCGTCCTTAATGAATGGTGTACAAATTGCAAAAGAGCTATAGCGAGTCAACGTTGAATAATCGCGCGCAATGTGACCAACCTGTTTTCAGGATATCAAAAATTTAGGAGGCTATATTATGCTAAAACGATTTTTTAAAATGTTCGCCATTCTTATTGCAGTAATAACCATAGCTGCACATACCGGGCAAGAGGTTGTTTTATGTCACTCGTTTATAAATTATTTGACATTTTATTCGCTTGAAGATTTTTTAGATGCTTATGTTGCAGCACGCGAAGGCAGAGTTTCCCCTGATTCGCGAATCGCGGAGCAAATAGAACATGTAGATTTTGCATCACGGGAAGCAATTTATCTGCTTGCAGAAGCCGAGAGGATAATGGCGCATGTAGATTTCGCATCACTGGAAACAATTTATATGCTTACAAACATTCCGGAGACATATCGACTTGTCCAAATCACGGCAGGCAGAGAATTGGTAAGTATTGTATATATGCCTATTGTTGGAGAAAATACCCATGAGGCGAGAAGTGATGCGATGCTCAATCAACAATACTTTGTACTTGAATTTTTTCGTTTGACATATGAAGATTTGGAGTCGGCGGGATATAATTCTCCACTGGATGGTGTTATGCGACAAGTTGGTGTCGACTTAACGGAAGAAGATTTGATTGACGGAAAGTATTTATTTTGCGAACGCACACGCAATTTGTATTGGGCGCATGGCAGCAATCTTCTTATGCTGATAACGCCTATGGTGGTAGCACACGGAAACAATGAATCATCAGGGCTTACTACCGCAGACTTAGGGTTTGCAACGGAAATCAGCATTAATGACATGATTAGATTTACAGAAACAGTTGCCGTAGATTTGCATGATGAAAATAACATTGCATCATGGCGTGCCGGGGATTTTGCAATGATTGATGAACTGTTAGGGTGCACGCAAAATGAACCCGAAAGTAGTACCACGCCTGCGGAATCAAAGACTTCATACCATGCGGAGGAAACCTCTCAATACAGTGAAATTGAATTGCCGGGCGTTGTAGCCCCAACACTGCGCTTTACCGTTGGAAGCAATAATTTTCTCCATAACGGCACAGTAAAGCAATCAGAAGTTGCCCCGTTCATCAACCACGAACGGACAATGGTTCCGTTGCGTATTGTCGCGGAAACCCTTAACGCGGAAGTTGACTGGGACAGTGCTACCCGAACTGTAATTATCACAGGGCGCGGAGAAACGATAAATTTAATTGTTGATGTTCCTCTGCCCGGTGATATGGGTACGCCGATAATTGTAAACAGTTCTACTTTTGTACCGGTGCGTTATGTATCCGAAACATTAGGTGCAACCGTCCGATGGGACGAGGAGAATAAAGCCGTATATATCTACAGTACGTGATAAACGAGACAGTCTACTTCTGTCACAAGAGCCGCGCGAATTATTTTAATTCGTGCGGCTTTTGCGACGGTGTCTGTTTTATTTACATACCATTTTGATTCGATGCGATGCCCGCAGTGTGGATGGAAGTCAAATGATTGCCATAAACTTATATAACGGACACGTAAGTATTCTTTCACGAAGAAAACCCGCACGTGAAAATATCGCCATATAACAAAAAAATCCGTTTAATGCATTTCTGCACTAAGCGGATTATTTTATTGTGGTTTTTCGTACTATCCTTGATTAATCGCATCCCTAACGCGTGCCACATATTGTTTGACGGGTTCGACGGAATCATAGCCGTATTCACCGATTATTTTTACGATTGCGGAGCCTATGATTGCACCGTCAGAGACAGCAGCCATATCGCGTGCTTGTTCGGGGGTGGAGATTCCGAAACCGACTGCACACGGAATTTGCGAGACGCTGCGTACTTTTGAGATTGTTTCGGTTATGTTTGTGCGAACCTCGTCGCGAATGCCGGTTACACCTAGGGTCGAGACGCAGTAGATGAAACCTTCTGCGCCCAGTGCGATTTTTTCCACGCGCTCTTTCGATGTGGGGGCGACTAAAGCGATTTGAGTTATGCCGTATTTTTCGCAAACTCCGGAAAGTTCGTCTTTTTCTTCATGGGGAATGTCAGGGACGACTACGCCGTCTATGCCGGAGTTGCGACAGCGTTCCATGAAGCGCTCTTTTCCGTATGCGAAAATTGAATTCGCATAGGTAAGAAAAACAATTGGCTTTGTAATTTTTTCGCGCAAGCGTTTTACCATGCTAAATAAATCATCAGCCGTACAGCCTTTTCCCAATGCGCGGACGCTTGCCGCTTGAATAATTGGGCCGTCGGCTGCGGGGTCGGAGAACGGGATTCCTATTTCAAAAATATCCACGCCCGCTTCCGACATCGCAAGGATTAATTTTTCTGTTGTTTGGATATCGGGGTCGCCGCCCATTATAAATGTGATTAATGCTTTTTTTCCCGAAAATGCATCTTCTATTTTATTCATTTATTTTTACCCCCATGTATCTTGCGATGCTGGCGACGTCTTTGTCGCCGCGCCCGGACAGGTTTACTACTATGATTTTATCGTCGCCCATTACGCCCGCAATTTTTCTTGTGTAGGCAATAGCGTGCGCACTTTCCACAGCGGGAATTATCCCTTCCGTTCGCGACAGATATCTGAACGCGTCAACGGCTTCTTCGTCCGTTACGGGAACATATTCGGCGCGGTGCATATCCGCTAAATACGCGTGTTCGGGGCCAACACCCGGATAGTCCAGTCCGGCGGAAATGGAATACACCGGAGTAATTTGCCCGTAAACATCTTGGCAGAAATATGTTTTCATGCCGTGTAGAATACCTACGGTTCCGTTTGTCATTGTTGCGGCGTGCTTTGGAGTGTCAACGCCAAGACCGGCGGCTTCGCAAGCGATTAAGCGAACTTCTTTATCCTCTATGAAATCGTAGAACGCGCCGATTGCGTTGCTTCCGCCGCCGATACATGCAATTACCGCGTCGGGAAGACGACCTTCCGCTTTTAGCATTTGCTCTTTAATTTCAATGCCTATTACTTTTTGAAAATCACGAACCATCAAGGGGAACGGATGAGGTCCTACGACAGAACCTACGATGTAATGCGTGTCGTCCAAGCGTGAAGCCCATTCTCGAAGTGTTTCGTTTACCGCGTCTTTGAGGGTCATTGTGCCACTTGTAACCGGATGAACCTTCGCGCCCAGCATTTCCATGCGAAATACGTTCAAAGCTTGACGCTCCGTGTCTTCTTTTCCCATGAAAACTTCGCATTTAAGGCCCAATAAAGCCGCCGCCGTTGCCGACGCAACGCCATGCTGACCTGCGCCCGTTTCTGCAATCACGCGGGTTTTCCCCATTTTTTTCGCAAGCAGTGCTTGACCGAGAACATTGTTAATTTTGTGTGAGCCTGTGTGGTTCAAATCTTCGCGCTTTAAATAAATCTTCGCACCGCCCAAGTCCTTTGTCATTTTCTCCGCGTAATATAGATTAGACGGGCGACCCGCGTAATTATTTAATAAATCGCGAAGCTCCGCCTGAAATGCAGCGTCGTTTGAGTAGTGTTCATATGCCGCTTCCAGTTCCTTCAAGCTACTCATGACTGTTTCGGCAACGTATTGCCCGCCGTACTCGCCGAATTTGCCTTTGTTCATTTTATCGCTCCTTTATTAGAGATTAATTTAGAACCTATTTTGCACGAATTTTTTTATTTCTTCCGGGCATTTTACACCGGGCGAAATTTCCACGCCGCTGCTTGTGTCCACCGCGTATGGCGAAATTTTTTTTATTGCATCCGCGACGTTTTTAGCGGAAAGCCCGCCCGCAAGAAAAAACGGTTTAGCTACCTCGCCAATTAAACTCCAATCAAAGGTTTCGCCCGTTCCACCGCCTTTCTGGTCGAGCAAAAGAAAATCTGCGGAAGAATTTTCCCACTTTTGCGCGTCGCCTTTATTTTGAATTGAAACGGCTTTTATTATTTTAGCGTCAGTTTGCGATTTTAATTTTTCAATAAAGTTTTCGTCCTCCGCGCCGTGAAGCTGAATCATGTCAATTGTATTATTTCGCACAAGTTCTAAAATATTTTCGATTGTTTCATTTACAAAAACGCCCACGGGCGTAATGCTTTCGTGTAGCGCACCGCGTAACTCCCGCGCTTGCCGGGGCGTTACTTTCCGGCGGCTTTCCGCGAAAACAAATCCGATGTAGTCAGGTTTTACGACGTTTACGGCTTCGATATCTTCAAGGCGCGACAGCCCGCAGATTTTTATTTTTGTATGCATAAATTACCGCCTTTGCAAAACATGAATTAATTATTCTGAATAATTCTTTTTTCATGCGCAACCCCGCAAAAAATTAATCGCTGCTTTTTTATCCGAGCTTCGCATTATACTTTCTCCGATTAGCGCGGCGTCCGCACCTATTTCTCGTAGTATTTGAATATCTTCGGGGTGGGAAAGACCGCTTTCTGAAACAAAAATAATTTCGGGAGGGACAAGTTTTTTCAAGCGTTCGCTTAAAGTGATATCAACCTCGAATGTTTTCAAGTTGCGATTATTCACGCCGATAATGCGCGAACCCGCCTTTATTGCCATTTCTACCTCGTTTTCGTCGTGTGCTTCCACAAGAACCGAAAGCCCGATTTCGTGCGCAATTTCAAGATACTCCGCCAGTGTTTCATCGTTCAAAATCGAGCAAATCAACAAAACTGCGCTTGCGCCAAGAATTTTCGCTTCGTAAATCATGTAGCTGTCAACGGTAAAATCTTTTCGGAGAAGAGGGGTTTGCACCGCATTAGAAATTTCGCGCAGATAATCATCGCTTCCTTTGAACCAAAACGGTTCAGTTAAAACGGAAATTGCCGCCGCGCCCGCCGATTCGTAGTCTTTTGCAATTTCGATATACGGAAAATCTTCCGCTATAATCCCCTTCGACGGCGACGCTTTTTTTACTTCGCAAATAAAAGAAATATCTCCGCCGCGTAATGCCGATTCAAATGGAAACTTTGCGCCCGAAGCACCGTAAACTCCGGAAAGTTTGTTAACCATTTTATCCATAGCATATGCGTTTTTTGCTTCCTCTTTTATTTTCTCAAACGAACAATTTTTTTTTTGTGCTTCAACGCGTTCTTTCGTGCGTTCTGAGATTTCTTGTAAAATATTCATTGTGTCACCCCTCGTTTGAACGCAGAATAAAATCGTTTAATTTTTGCTCTGCTTTGCCGCTGTCAATGACTTCGTTTGCAACCTTAACCGCCGCGTCGATTGAATCAAATTTTTCCGAAACAAACATTGCAGCAGCCGCGTTTAACACTGCAGCGTCGCGCATCGCGCTTTTTTCGCCGGAAAGTAAATGACGTAATATTTTTGCGTTTTCAGCGGGTTCGCCGCCTTCCAAATCGCTTTTTCTGCAACGCGTGAAGCCGAAGCGTTCGGGAGTAATGGTATACGAACGCACCCAGCCGTCCTTAACTTCACAAACAAATGTTGGCGCGGAAAGCGAAATTTCGTCTATGCCGTCCTCGCCGTGAACAACCATCGCGCTTTTTACGCCCAAATTGCACATAACCTGCGCAAGTGGTTCAACAAGGTCACGGTCGTAAACACCCATCAATTCCATTTTCGCGCCGGCCGGGTTAGTAAGAGGCCCAAGAATATTGAAAACTGTGCGAATCCCAAGCTCGCGGCGAATTGGCGCGACATGTTTCATCGCGATATGATAATTCTGCGCGAACAAAAAACAAATTCCAATTTCGCTTAAAAGCTGTGCGCTTTTTCCGGGCGAAACGTCTATTTTTACGCCCAACGCTTCAAGAACATCGGCGGCACCGCATTTACTTGACGCACTGCGGTTTCCGTGCTTGGCAACGGGAATTCCCGCCGCCGCCGTTATAATTGCCGCTGCCGTTGAAATATTAAAAGTATTTGCGCCGTCGCCTCCCGTTCCCACAATTTCAAGCGCGTCTATATTGTGCAACAGACGCACGCAATGCGCACGCATTCCTTTCGCGCTTGCCGTAATTTCCGTAATGGTTTCGCCCTTCAAGCTAAGCGCGGTAAGATACGCACTCATCTGCACAGGCGATGCTTCGCCCGTCATGATTTCGTGCATAACCGCTTCCGCAACTTCATAAGTTAAATCTTGTTTTTTTGAAAGCGCGACAATCGCTTCTTTAATCATATAAACCCTCCTATGTATTAATTAATTAACTTTACCACATTCCCACCATACCGGGCAACCAATCACTCCCTCTTGGCTTGTTGCTCACAAAAAAAAGGACGGGTTGAACTTCCCCGTCCGATATGCGGTAAAATCTTAGTTTTCAGATATTATGACATAAATATACACTCACGCCAATTATGTGTCAACCGAAAAAAATTTACTTTTTATGTTATTATTTTAAAAATTAACGAGAGGAATTTTTTATGTATCCGATAAAATTTCTACCTATTAAAAAGGAAATGATTTGGGGAAGTGAGAGTTGGGAAATAACTTGCCGCCCGCGCGAGATGGGCATAATTGAAAACGGTGAATTTGCGGGGAAAACTTTTGCGGAATTTATTTCAAAAAATCCGGCGGGGGTGCTGGGTGTTGCGCTTGTTGAAAAGGAGAATAATTTTCCGTTATTGGTAAAAATTATTGATGCGCGCGACGCACTTTCGGTGCAGGTTCACCCTGATGATAAATATGCGCGGTTGAACGGAACAGATGGCGACACAGGCAAAAGCGAACTTTGGTATATTCTTGAGCCGCCGACGGACGGGCATCTAATCATCGGGGTAAAAAAAGGCGTGACCCGCGAGACATTAGCGCAAGCTTATGAAAACGGCACGGTTGAAGCGCAATTAAATCGTATAAAAGTTCAGCGCGGCGATATCGTGAACATTCCGGCGGGACTTATTCACGCGTTAACGCCCGGTACTGTTGTTGCGGAAATTCAACAAAATTCCGATATCACATATCGCTTGTGTGATTTCAACAGGCTCGATGCGAATGGAAACCCGCGTGAACTTCACGTAAAAGATGCACTTGACGTAACGAATTTTTCCGGCGAATTTCAATATGATGAACACTTCACCGTGCAAAAAAAAGAAATTTCCGCGCCGTTTGCCGCAGTTTCAAACACGCAGGTTTTTTCAATTTACACAGCCGTAAAGAATTCCGCAATTATTGAAACATTTACGCACACAGTTTTTCTTCCCGAAAGACGCTCAGTTTTTATTCCCGCCGCGCTCGGCGAATTTATTATTCACCCCGAAGCAGGAATAGTCACCCTCTTAAAGTCGGAACCATTTTGTCCACCTTTGCATATTATTTAAAAAAGGACATGACCATGAACAATAAAACAAAAATAACCGTTATTTTTATCGCCGCAGCAATAATCGCCTTTGTTCTGGTCGCGACAAATAAGGGAGCCGACATGAATAATTACAGACATATTCGCATAAGCGCGTCCGAGGCACATAAAAGAATGCTTGCTAATCCGGGCGCGGTAATTCTTGACGTAAGAACAGCCGGTGAATATGCGACAGGCAGAATTCCGGGCGCGATGCTTTTGCCGGAAGATACAATCAGAGAAATGGCGCGTACGGTTCTTCCGAACCCAAACGCACTTATCTTTGTATATTGTCGTAGCGGAATCCGCAGCGCAAACGCGGCATGCACTTTGATGTCCATGGGATACACAAATGTTTTAGACTGTGGGGGAATACTGGACTGGCCGTACGATATAGAGCGGTAAAGTAATAAATGGAGAATTATGACAAATAACAGGGGTTGTTTCACAAATATGGAACAACCCTTTAAAATATTTATTTTGTAATTTATTTGTAATATACTTGTAATTTGATTGTAAGTATTGTAAAATGTGCGAAGGGAAATTTTTCCCTATCCAAATAAAACATCAAACAGGAGGTAATCAAATGAAAAGGAAATTGCTTTTCCTTGTAACATTGGCAGTAATCGCAATGCTTGCATTCGCGGCTTGCGGCGGAGGAACACCTGACCAGCCGGCACAACAAGACCCTGTTTTCGGCATCGGAGGAGCAGGCGAAACCGAACAAACCGAACAAACAGGTGAAACCGGTCAAACCGAAGAAACACCCAATCAAGATGATCAACCGCAGGAAAGACCGGTACCCGTAGTGGGAGAAGGTCAAACATTAATCAACTTATGGTCGTTCACCCCCGAATTACCACGGATAGTAGATGAATACAGCAGGCGTAATCCGGAATTTGCCGAAAGATTTGTAGTAAATCCCACAGTTATAGCTACAGACAATGGCGCATATCAGTTAGCGTTAGACATGGCTCTTGCGGCAGGCGAAGTTGATTTGTTCGCGGCAGAATCGGCATTCGTTGTAAGATATACGCAGGGCGATATGTCAGGTTATGCAATGCCCTATTCCGAGTTGGGTATTGAAAATCTGATGGGCAGAATTGCAAGTGCCGACCTTGCACAATACACCGTAGACCTCGGAACACGCGACGGCGAAGTTGTCGGGCTTGCGTTTCAACATACCGGCGGTGCGTTAATTTATCGCCGCAGTCTTGCGCAACAAGTATGGGGTAACGATGACCCGGAATTTGTACGCACAAAAGTAGGTCCCGGCTGGGAGCGTTTCCTTGAAGCTGCTGCAGAACTTGACGCAGAAGGAATCAGTATAGTATCCGGCACAGGCGATGTTTGGCAAGCAGTAAGAAACACAGGCGGCCCGTGGATTGTAAACAACAGAATCAATATACATCCCGAACGTATGGCAATGTATGATATCGCAAGAGAGCTTTACCAAAACGGCTGGATTAATGATTCGGCAGCATGGGAAGGACCGTGGTTTGCGGATATGTCCGGCTCGGGCGAACGCCCCGTATTTTCGTTCCTCGGTCCTGCATGGTTAATCAACTATATTATGGCAGACAACGCTGGCGACACCTACGGCGACTGGGCGATTACAGTGCCTCCCGCAGGCTTCAACTGGGGCGGAACATGGGTTATCCCCGCCAATGACATGAATCCCGAAGTTGCTGAAGGTATCCGCGAGCTCATCGAGTGGATTACACTTGACACATCAGACGAAGGTCTTCAATATCACTGGGCAGCGGGAACTTTGTTCCCGGGCGGCGGAACTAAAGACGCTGTTGCTTCCGGCGTAATTATGGCAGACGCAGACGGAACAATTCCGTTCCTCGGCGGTCAAAATATGTTTGAAGTATTCATTCCCGCCGGTGCATACGCAGACGGTACCCTCTTCACACAACACGACGAGTTAATCAACGAATGGTTCCTTGACGAATCAGTAATGCACTACGCTCGCGGCGATATGACACGCGAAGAAGCTCTCGAAGCATTCATGCTGCTGGTTAACGAAAACTTAGGCATTAGCTAAAAATAATAAAACCTTTATGGGGGAGAACCTTTTTGTGAACAAAAGGGTTCTCCCCCTGAGGTTTTAATTCTAAATTTATCTTTACATAGGAGGTGAACCATGAAAAAAGAGCGCAAGCTTGCTAAGAGGATTAATTATGCCAAGTATGGTTATATATTTTCTATTCCGTTTGTGCTTGCATTTTTAGTGTTTCAATTGTATCCGTTAGTGTTTACTACGGCAATTGGTTTTACGAATATGCAGGGTTCTGTGATGCTTGGTTCAGGTTTGTCGGAAGCTACGTTTACATGGAATACAGTGGTTGACGGCGGAAGCGAATTGCAAATGCATAGCGATGTTTCGCCCGAGTATGCGACAAACCGGTCGGTAACGTGGGAAGTGATTCCGGGAACGGGTAACGCGATAATAAATGCGAATGGTTTACTTACTGCAATAGATAACGGCGCTGTAACAGTACGCGCAATGGCTAATGATGATTCGGGCGTGTACGATGAATTTGAAATAAATATACTCGGCCATATCGAGCCGGTGAGAGCAATCAATCTTGCGAACAGTACCCGCACGATTACATCGGTGGGCGGCACCTTACGTATAAATGCGGAAATTTATCCCGAAAACGCAACAACGCAATCCATTGTGTGGGAAATTATTCCCGGTACCGGAAACGCGTTTATAAACGCAACAGGCTTGGTAACAGCCGTTGCGGACGGCACCGTGACAGTACGCGCAACTTCAATAGATGGCACAAACGTATCCGCCGAACTGGAACTGACTATAAGCGGTCAAACAACAAACGGGTTAACGCCGTTTGTTCCTGTTTCGGAAATAAGTGTAGTAAGCGAAAGTGCTGAAATTTATACAGACAACGGCATTTTACAATTGAGCATGGAAGTTTATCCCGCCGACGCGGGACGTTACAACGTATCCGGCGAAAATATACGACATACACCTCCCACTGCCAGATGGGAAGTAATAAGTAAAACCGGTGACGCAAGAATATCCAATCAAGGTCAAATGACGGCACTTGCCAACGGAATCGTTATAGTTCGTGCAACCGCAACCGATGGCTCTGAAGTTTTCGGCGAAAAAGAAATTACAATAAGCGGTCAGGACGAGCCTTCGGTTCCCATAGCCGAATTAACCATTTCAAGCGCGAACGATTCAACGGTAATCAGCATAGAAGGACATACACTACGCCCCCTCCACTATTTCAATGACGTTTTAAATTCTCCGCTTTTCAGAACCGCTTTAAGAAACACAATTTTCATTTGGCTGATGAACTTTATTCCACAGATAGTTCTTGCGCTCGCGCTTGCTGCATGGTTTACAAATTCAATGATGAAATTAAAATGTGTAGGTTTTTTCAAAATAATGTTTTATATGCCAAATATTATCACCGCAGCGAGTATCGCGCTGTTGTTCAACACGCTGTTCGGGCATCCGATAGGGCCGGTGAATGATTTTCTTATGCGGGTTGGTTTCACCGGTGAATCTATAAACATTATGGTAGGAATTTTCGCAGAACCTTTCGGTTTCAGAATTTTTAACGCACAGTTAATTGTTGCGTTTATCCAGTTTTGGATGTGGTACGGCGTAACAATGATAATTTTAATCGCGGGCATAATGGGCATCAGCCCGTCCCTGTTCGAGTCCGCCGCGATTGACGGCGCATCCCATTTTAAAACATTTATCCATGTAACATTGCCGTCTTTGCGCACAGTTGTAGTTTACGTGCTTGTTACAAGCTTCGTAGGCGGTATGCAAATGTTCGATATACCGCGCTTGTTTAACAACGGACAGCCTCATAACTCTACGCTCACAACTTCGCTTTTTATATTCCATCAAGCATTTGAAGGCGCGCAAAGGTTTAATCGCGCCGCCGCCGCAAGTATGATAATGTTTGTGATTATCTGTGTTGTCTCAAGTATTTTGTTCTTTGTGACGCGCGACAGAGATGCCGCCCAACTTCGCAGAGAATATAAAGCAAGAGAGAGAGCAAGGAGGGCGAGCGAATGAAACCCGGAGCCGGAACTAAAATCGCAAGGATTTTAATTTATTTTTTGTGTATCGTCCTGACAGTTCTCAGCGTTTTGCCGTTTATCATAATGTTTGTGAACTCAACAAGAAGCACTCCGCAAATTCAGCAAAACGCGCTTTCTTTCAGACCAAGTGATTATTTGATGGACAATTACAGGCATATGATGGGATATGTCGAAGTGCCGGTGCTGGACGCGAGAGGCAACGAAATTCCAAGCGACCAACGCCTTTATAATGCGCACGGCGAGCCTGTTCTTGATGCGAACGGCGAATATGTATTCCGTCCTTTAATGCAATATGAGCGGATAATAGAACGCGCATTTAACCCCTATGTCGGGTTTAAAAATTCATTATTAATTTCCATAGGCGTTACCATTCTTGCCTTATACTTCTCGTCTCTTACCGCATACGCAAACGTGGCATATCAATGGAGATTCAAAAACGCGCTGTTTGCTTTCATTTTATTTGTAATGATGATTCCGACGCAAGTTACCGTCATCGGTTACTTCCAGTTTGTGTTCAGAATGGGCGGGACGAATGCATATTGGCCGCTCATTTTGCCGGCAATTGCCTCGCCGACCCTTGTATTTTTCATGCGTCAATATATGATTGCATCCCTTCCCTTAGACTTAGTAGAAGCCGCAAGGATCGACGGTGCGAAAGAATTCTCCACATTTAACAGAATAGTTCTGCCATTATTAAAGCCCGCCGTTGCAACCCAAGCAATTTTCGTATTTGTTGGAAGCTGGAACAACCTGTTCCTGCCGTCAATACTGCTTACCTCAAACGAAAAGCGCACCATGCCTGTTATGGTGCAATTATTACGCGGCGACATCTACGACACCGTTCTCGGCGCGCAGTACCTCGGTCTTGCCATGACCATACTGCCACTGTTCGTCGTATACTTCATCTTTTCAAAATATATTATCGCAGGCGTGGCTATCGGCGGCGTTAAGGATGAGTAACTATGTAATTATAAACCGCCCGGGAAAATTTCCTCGGGCGGTTTTTTATTCAGAGTTTTTGTTTTTACTTTCTTCAAGAAGTCCGTCTATGACTTCCGAATACGAATAACAAGTAAAATTAAAGTTATTAAAAATGCCACAAACGCTGCTGATGCAATAATCCACGGGAGAAATACCGATAGGACGGAAGATGTGGGAATAATTTCCGCATTACCGACAACTTCCCATTCATCGCCGCGCCTTACCATATTGATGGAAAGGGTTAATGCTTGTGTCCATTCGCCGTGACGTTCCCATGCTCCGGACGGTATTTGCACACTAAGAGGTGTGCGCCCGGTTACAATCGGCTCGTTATTATTGTTTTCGCGGGCTGTGTCGGCTATATACTCTACATTTTCGGGAATGGGAACGGGTTCGGGAACGGTAATAGGTTCAGAAGCAGGAACGGGTTCGGAAATAGGTACAGGTACGACAGGCTCATGAGTAATGCTCTCTGTAATGCTAACGCCAATGCATTCGTGAGGTGGCGGTGTGCCGTGCCGAGGATTTACACCAAACTCAAATATAAAATTATCATCATCAAGCCGCAACCCCTGTATATTGTGGGGGTAATCGGCGGCAAAAAAATTGTGATGAACTCTTAAAGTGGTTAGGTTATTATTTTGCCGGATATCCAATTCTGTTAGGTCGTTGTCAAGTGCACTAATTACTCTCAAATTCGGCAGATACTCAATGCCCACCAAACACCTGATTCCTTCCCCGTGCAATGTTAATTCCCTGACATCATACAAATGTTCGATTGTGAGGGGTTCGCCGTCATTTAGCTGCACCTGTCTGCGTATGAAATTACGAAAATTATCATCGCAAAAACGATACGAGAGGTCGTTTTCGTTCGCATAAACCAAATGCGTGGGCAAAATGAAAATGGCAATCAATAAAACAAAACCAATTATTTTTTTCATAAGATTCACTCCTATTGTAAAAATGACCGTGCGATATCGCCCGCTCTTTTAAATTCTGAATGCAGTAACGCAGAAGCAATTTCGTCAAGCATTTGCTGTGTTTTGGTTGACCAAGATTTATCATGCAAAGCCGCAAGGGCTTTTCTTGCGTCTTTTTTGCTGAATACTTGGCAATTCTCGCTGATGATTTGCATTTGCTTGCGCAAAAACCCAATGTCCTCATCACGTGCGTTGGGGGAATCTTTAGGTTTTAGTTTTTCCACGACTTCCGCTAATTGTTCTAAGAATAATCCGGTTTTGGCTTTTATTTTTCCGATATCCCCGGCGCGGCCGGCTTCTTCGAGGGTGTAGGCGATGTTTGAAAGAGCGGTTTCGTTTATGTTTGCCAGCGCGCTTTTCATTGCGTGCGTGCTGATTGTGTATAAATTTAAGGATTTTTCACAATAATCCTGCGAAACATAAATTTCTGTTAAAACTTTTGAAACTTTTTCCGAGTCGCGAAGGAAGGCGGCGATTAATCTTTTTGAAATATTTGTTGGGGCGGGTGCTGATTTTTTTTCCTCAACACTTTTATTTTTTATAAACATACGCAAATATTCGTCCAGTTTGTTTGCGTCAATAGGTTTTGGCACGAAACCGTTAAACCCGTTGCTCATAAACATTTCTTCCTGCCCCGCAAGAATATTCGCGGTAAGCGCGACAATAGGCGTTGTATAACCTTCTTCGCGAATACGCCGTGCTGTTTCAATTCCGTCCATTTCCGGCATCATGTGGTCCATGAAAATTATGTCATATTCTTTGCCGCTTTGAACTTTCGCCAAAGCTTCGTCGCCGCTTAACGCAGTGTCAACGGTAAGTTGATACGGCTCCAGCATTCCCTCCGCTACATATAAATTTGACTCTATATCATCAACAACAAGCACTCTGCCGTGTTCGAGATTTTCGCGTTCAATTTTTTCGATTTTTCTTAAAAATTTTCTGATTTTATCTACGTTTTGTAATTGTTCGGCGAGTTCGCCCAATGGTTCGTATTTTTCAAATTTTTGCGGAATGCGCACGGTGAATTTAGTTCCCTTGCCGGGAGTGCTTTCAACAGAAATTTTTCCGTCCATCAAACTGACAAGCAAATAAGTAATTGTCATGCCAAGCCCGCTGCCTTGAACGTCGCGATTCGCTTGTATATTATGCCGGTTAAATTCAAGCTCAAACAGGGTGTTTAGCTGCGACTTACTCATGCCTTGCCCGGTATCGGTAATTTCGATTATAAGCTCGACCGAATTTTCTTCTGTCAATGCTTCATAACTTATAGAAAGTGTAACGCTTCCTCTTTTTGTGTATTTAAACGCATTGGAAAGTAAATTGTTCATTATTTGTTTAATGCGAAGTTCATCGCCAATCATAAAGCGCGGTATACCTTTATCCGGCTCTAGTTTTAGTTCAATTTTCTTTCCGCCAATGTGAATCATGTTTAGCTGAACGGTTTCTATTAACATATTTGAAAAATCATACGGCTGCGGAATAATTTCCATTTTTCCCGCTTCAACTTTTGATAAATCCAAAATATCGTTGATAATTGAAATCAACAGATGAGACGAGTGATTTATGCGCGAGAAAGCGTCTTCGGTTTCGGGTGGATGACTTTTTTGCAATTGAATTTCTGATATCCCCAAAATGGAATTCATGGGCGTACGTATTTCATGGCTCATCCGCGCAAGAAAACGCGTTTTTGCACGACTTTCTTCTTCCGCAACTTCACGAAGCTTTGTTTCGCTAAGGTCACGCATATAAAATGCGTAGCCCTGCTGTCCTCTGTATTTTGCCGGCACAAGCGTTGTTTCAACAAATATTTCTTCACCCATCAATGTTTTACGATAATTTGTGCTTACGCTTTTACCTTTTTCTTGTGCAAGCTCGCAGCTTTGTTTAATCCAATCTGCTATTTCATCGGGATTTTCCTTATATCCTTTGATTGTGTGCCGCCAATTTCGAAGCAAACAGCGTTTCGCAATACAACTTGCAAGCTGATAATGTCCGCATATTTCGCATTGATTGCTGCAATAATAAATTTCAAAATCTTCGGATTCCAAATATTCAAACGGTTCGCGCGGTTTCAGCGCGAGAAGTTCAACGGCGGCTTGATTGCATTCTATAATCTGATAGTCCGGAGCAGGGGCAACCAACACGCTTGGAATAGGCAACGCGCTGATTAGCGTTTGTGCGCGTTCATCCGCTTCGCGAAGTTCTTCCATTGCCTTCTTAACTTCGCGAAGGTCAACCGTATACATCGCAACAAAAAATTCATGCTCTTTGAGATAACTGACCATGGTAAGTTCAAGCGGCAATTGTTCGCCCTGCAATGTTTGGCTCATCCATTCAAAGCGTACCGTTTCGCCGTCGAAGGCGCGTTTCAGATTAAACGTGAAAGTATCCTGCGACGGCAGCCCGTTCGGCTGATACTCAACGAAAGGCTTATTGTATTTCGCAAGAAACTCGCGCTCGTTTATCGCACCATAAAGTTTCATCAACTGGCGGTTCACGCTTACAACCTGATGTCTGTTGTTCCAAATAGAAACGCCGTGCGGTGACGATTCTAACAGAATATGATTTACATCCAGCATATTCATGCCCCCTCTTCGTACTACGTCGTATAATCCTTCATTTGAGATTCTTCGCATTCGGCAATCTTGTAGCACTCTTTTAACAGTTCCTCGGTTTTTTCAGATGTGAGTTTTTTACAAAGTTGTTTAACCCGATTCCAGTTCAACGCATCGTAATCATGTGCGGAAATATTCCTGCATATATTTAGCGAACGGATTCCCATTTCTATTTGCTTTGCCGCGATTTTTTCACTGGAAATCCTATCGAAAAGCGAATTAATGTTTGTAATAAATTGCGTTAAAGCAAAACTTTCATCAAGTTTAATTATTTCATGTTCATCCATGTCTTTAATGATTTCATAAATTCGGTTGACTCGCTTGATGTATTCTTCGATTTTCATAATCATCAGCCGGTCTTTTTTCATAAAGCCATATCACCTCGTTTAACATTTGTGCGAAACCTTCACGGTAATACCAGGCTTCATTTTGTACAGGGTCGCGGCTTGCGCGTTCCGCCACAAATTCATATTTTACAATATCCAGCCGTTTATTGAATTGATAATCTAAAATCTTTCGGACATATTCACCGAAGGATTCAAGAATGTCCGAAAACCGCCCATGCCCTTTAATCAGAAGGTCAACATCGCTGCGAAATGTTTGCTCACCACGGGCAAAACTTCCAACAAGCCCAACCGCTTCAACACACGGGCATGATTCTACGGCATCCGCAATAACACGGGATAATTGCTCGGTTGTGAGAGTTGGAAATTTTATTTTTGTCATTAATTCCTACAACCCTTCAAGTTCGCTTTCGATTTTCTCAAGCATCGCGGCGAAATTTTCGCGTTTTTCGCGTTCGGCTTCTACAAGTGCGGGCGGGGCTTTTGCCGTGAAGCCGTCATTTGAAAGTTTGGAGTCTATGCGGGAGATTTCTTGTTCGAGTTTTTTCTTCTCTTTTGAAAGGCGGGCGCGTTCTTTTTCGGTGTCGATAAGTGAGTCCAGCGGAAGATAAATTGTTGCGCCGGAAACTACGATTGATACCGCGTTGTTTGGTGTTGTTTGTGTGAATAAAACTTCTTTCGCACCGGAAAGCAACGCGATTGCGGCTTTGTTATTTTCAAAAACTTGCGATGTATCCGACGGAATTATCTCCACAGAAATTTTTTGCGAAGGAGGTACTTGTTTTTCCGTTCGCACCGTACGAATTCCGCGTACGGCTTCTTTCACGCGCTCAATTGCTTTTTCGGCGGCGGGGTCGGAAATATAATCGTCCAAAGGCCAATCGGAAAGCATTATCGTTTTCGTATCTTGTTCGATACCGATTCGTGAAATTTTTCCGTAAGGGTTGAGAAGTGCTAAAAATAATTCCTCTGTTACGAATGGCGAAAACGGGTGCAGAAGCTTTACCGCGTCCATCAAAACCGAACGCAGGGTGCTTTGTGCCGTCTTGCGGGATTCTGGATTATCTTTCGCGTACAAGCGCGGCTTTACCATTTCTACATACCAGTCGCAGAATTCGTCCCAAATGAAATCAACGATTTTTTGCGCCGCAAGACCAAGTTCGTGCGCTTCAAGCTTTTCCGTTACTTCCGAAATCAAATTGTTAAGGCGCGAAAAAATCCATTTGTCTTCCTGTTCAAACTCAACAACCTCGTTTGCCTCGTATCCCTCGTAGTCCTCAAGGTTCATTAAAACAAAACGCGTCGCGTTCCATAATTTGTTTAAGAAATTACGCGTCGGTTCCAGCCGTTCGCGGAAAAAACGCATGTCGTTTTCAATCGCGTTACCGCTTACAAGCATAAGACGCAGAACATCCGCGCCGAATTCATCTATAATTTCAAGCGGGTCGATACCGTTGCCAAGCGACTTGGACATTTTGCGTCCTTGCTCGTCTAAAACCGTGCCGTTTATAAAAACATCCGTGAACGGTAATTCGCCCATAAATTTTTGGCTCATAAAAACCATTCGCGCAACCCAGTGAAAAATAATTCCGCGGTCGGTTACAAGAACATTCGTGGGATGAAATTTTTTCAAATCTGCTGTTTTTTGTGGCCAGCCCAAAGTAGCAAACGACCACAACGCAGAAGAAAACCATGTATCTAAAACATCGGGGTCTTGTGTAAAATTTTTTCCGCCGCAACCGGAGCAATTTTGCGGCGCGGTTTTCGCAACGACTATATGACCGCATTCGCAGTAATACGCGGGAATCCGATGCCCCCACCACAATTGCCGCGAAATACACCAGTCGCGGATATTTTCAAGCCAATTAGCGTAAATTTTACCGAAGCGTTCGCGGTTAAATTTCAAACGCCCGCTTGTGTACGCTTCAAGCGCGGGCTTCGCAAGTTCTTTCATTGCCACAAACCATTGCAATTTTTGCAACGGCTCTATAATTGTGCCGCAACGGTCATGCTCCCCGACAGAATGCGAAAGCGCGTCGGTTTTTATATATAACCCGAGTTCGGTCATTTCTTCTATAATTTTTTTACGCGCTTCCTCGCGGGTTAAGCCGCTGTACGCGCCGCCGTTTTCGTTAATTGTTCCGTTGTCATGCATTATATTTATGCGCGGCAAATCATGACGATTCCCCACTTCAAAATCGTTAGGGTCGTGCGCGGGCGTGATTTTTACCGCACCCGTTCCGTATTCCGGGTCAACGTATGAATCTGCGATAATTGGAATTTTTCTGTTTACCATCGGAATAAACGCGAACTTCCCAACAAGCGAAGCAAACCGAGAATCATCCGGGCTTACGGCAATGGCGGTATCGCCAAGCATAGTTTCCGGCCGCGTCGTTGCGAAGGAAATAAATTCACCTTCCGCGCCATCTATGGGATATTTGAAATAAAATAAATTCCCCTGCCGGTCTTCGTGCTCGACTTCCGCGTCGGAAATACTTGTTTTGCATTTCACGCACCAATTAACAAGACGCTCGCCGCGATAAATTTTACCTTCTTCGTATAATTTTACAAAAACTTCAAGCACAGCGTCAGAGAGTCCTTCGTCCATTGTAAAACGCAAGCGCTCCCAGTCACACGAACAACCAAGCATTTTCAATTGACGAATAATTGTTCCGCCGTAAAGTTCATTCCATTCCCAAAGTTTTTCCAAAAAACCGTCACGCCCAAGAGAATCTTTTGTAATCCCTTGCTCTGCCAATGCGCGAATAACCAAAACTTCCGTGGCAATAGCCGCGTGATCTGTTCCCGGCATCCAAAGTGCTTCAAAGCCCTGCATTCGCTTGAAACGTATAAGAATATCCTGAATCGTATTGTTAAACGCATGACCCATATGCAGCTTAGCCGTAATATTAGGCGGCGGAATCACAATCGTATACGGCTTTTTGTCCGAATTAGCGTCCGCACGAAAATAACCCTCGCGCTCCCAACGCTCGTAAATTTCTGTTTCTCTGTTTTTGTCATATGTCTTCGGAATGTTCATGTGAAATATCCTTTCCTTTTATGTCCTCCGTGATTTCAGTTGCGATTTCCGTTAAACCTTCTTCGCCCTCCGCGATAAGATCGAAAAGCTTCCAAATCGGACGCGGTTCAGGCTCTTCTTCATCTTTTTTATTATGCGTCTCGAAGAGTTTTTGTGCTTCATTCATGTATGATTCCAGAATTCCCGCGATTGTTCCCGTTTTGTCGTCCGCGCTTAGTATTGTGAGCGTGTCCCAAATTTCTTCGTGGCGTTTATCTAAGTCGAGCAGGGTTTTATCAGAAATTAATTTTTCGGCGTTAAGTTCAGTAAATCGGCGGCGTTTATCTTCGAGGTTTATTGTCTTTGCGAAGCCTTCAACGGTGGATTTTACGCCGCCGAGTTTTTTCTCGCGCAGAAAACGTTCAATGCCTGTTTCGGTTTCGTACATCAGGGAACGCACGGTGTCTATTCGGTTTGCCAAGTGTCGGTAACTTTCCAAGTCATTTAAATTATTTTCCAATGTGCGCGAACTTGTCGCCTTGTATTTTTTATAACAGTAACGCAAAAAATTTGTGTAGTAAGCATAAACAACGCTTTTCTTGTTAAGAAGCTCGATAGCGCGTTGTTGCTTTTTACCGTTTATTTTTATTTCACGCCGAACGCGGTGCGCGAAAACATTTATAACCACTACAAACGCCATTGCAAGAATAACAAGTAAAAATGTCGGAATTAAAATATTAAACTCCGCTACAAACGCTATTAAAATCAGCGTTCCCGCCATTAGCGCAAACACACTAAGCGTTATCATTGTAAAGTTTCGTATGAATTTTAAATTTTTTTGCATATCGTCGCGCTCGAAGATTAATTCTTCTTTCTCACCGGAAAGATATCCAATGTCCATGCGAAGCGCGCGCTGATGCTTCTCCGCGTCTTTGATTGACGGCATTGCCTGCCACGCATCTTCCGCAAGCGGTTCCATCTGCACAAGAGATGCGTCGTAGTCCGTTAGTTTTTCCAGTAATGTTGCGCGCTCTTTTGCCAATGCAACAAACCGCTCCAACATTCGTTTCAGGTTGTCAATTTCTTCTTCCGTTAAATTCATAAATGCATCAAGCTCTGAAAGCTGATTCGATAAAACATTCAGCCGCTTGCTTACTTTAAGACGCTGTGTTGCCACTCGAAGCGCGTCGTCGCAAAGGGTTGCCGCGTGACGTATTTTTACATATTCCGGGTCTGTTTTATCCAGTTCGTAATAATAACGCTTGAACTTGGAATACGATTCCGTGTCTGTAACTAAAACAGGTTCTTTTTTTCGCACTCCGAAAAGCCGCTTAAAAAAGCGACCGGCACGATTAAAGAACCCGATTTTCTCAATAGGGATTGCTTCAAAAAATTCGTCAATCATTTCTTCGTTATAAGGCAGTGCGGAGCGTTGTTCCATGGTTCATCTCCAACTTAACTGTATTGACAATCCATGTCACTCGAAATCCCTATATAAATAACTGGGTTGTATGCCACTGTTATTTTGATATTTTCCCGAAATATACGGTTCATATTCGCCTTCGATGGCGTGATAATAAATTTGACAAATTTCAACCCCCGCATAAACGCGTATCGGTTGCACACAATGAATTTCCAACGTCCAATATCCTTTAAAACCAATATCGCCGAAACCTGCGCATACATGCACAAAAAGCCCAAGCCGACCAACACTTGAACGCCCTTCAAGCATAGGAACATACTTGTGCGTTTCGGTATATTCGCGGGTTCGGGCAAGATACAATTTCCCCGGTTCCAACACAATTCCCTCGTTGGGAATAATTATCGTGCGCGTTGCGTTGGGTTTTTTCATATCTAAAATTTCTTCATCGTAAACTAAAAGTTCATTGTGTAGAGATAAATTGTAACTATTGGGGTTTACGGCATTTTCATTGAACGGTTTTATTATTATTTCATTCCCAATTTTTTCTTTAATCGTCTTGCCGGATAAAATCATGATTGTTCACCCCTTGTTTTCAACTATTATAATCAGCGTGGCGTAGTGCGTCAAATAATGTATAATATTTTTTGGAAGGACTGTGAAAACTTATGAATAAAGAAAAAATAAAAGTTATGTCTGTTTTCGGAACGCGTCCGGAAGCGGGAAAAATGATTCCGTTATTATTGGAAATGCGGGAGAAGCCGCAAATTGAATCGCTTGTGTGCGTAACGGCACAGCACAGAGAATTACTTGACGGTATGTTAGAGCCTTTCGGAATTAAACCGGACTTTGATTTGAATTTAATGAAAGCGGGACAAAGTTTAACGGATATTACATCGCGTGTATTGTGTGAGTTCGCGCCTGTTTTGGAACAGACTAAACCGCATATTTTGCTTGTTCACGGCGACACCACTACAACTTTTGCCGCGTCGCTTGCGGCGTTTTATGCGCGTGTTTCGGTCGGGCACGTAGAGTCGGGGTTGCGTTCGTATGATAAATACCGTCCGTACCCGGAAGAAATTAACCGAAAGCTTACAACGGCATTAGCGGATTTTCATTTCGCGCCGACGGAGCTTTCGCGTGAAAATTTATTAAAAGAAAATATTGCCCCCGAAAAAATTTTCGTAACAGGCAATACCGCAATTGATTTAATCAAGCATACCGTTTCCGCAAACGGAAGGTTTAACAGTGATGCGCTTAATAATGCAAATTTTTTAGACAAGCGTGTTATTTTGATGACCGCACACCGCAGAGAAAATTGGGGACAACCCATGACCGAAATTTGCCGCGCAGTAAAGCGAATCATAAACGACTTTCCCGATGTTTTTCTTGTGTGGCCTGTTCACCCGGGCAAGGCGGTCATTGAGCCGGCGTACGAAATTCTTGGCAATACGGAACGCGTTCTTCTAACCGAACCGCTTGACATTTTTGATATGCACAATATGATGAAACACGCATATTTGTTGCTTACCGATTCCGGCGGCTTGCAGGAAGAATCGCCGACGTTCGATTTGCCTACAATTGTTTTGCGTGAAGTAACCGAACGCCCGGAAGGTTTAACCGCTGGAACACTAACGCTTGCAGGCGTAGCGCAAGACTCCGTTTACAACGAAGCCACACGGCTTTTAACAGACCGCGGGGCATACGAAAAAATGGCCGCCGCACAAAACCCATTCGGCGACGGCAACGCAAGCAAAAGAATAGTTGAGGTGATATCGTGCTTACATTAAAGTGGTTCATGGGAGAGAAAGAAGATTTGTCGGAAGTTAGAGCTATCCGTCGTGAAGTTTTTGTAGAGGAACAATCCGTTGCCGAAGATGTAGAATTCGACGGAACAGACGATTCATGTGTTCATCTGCTAATTTACGACGACGATTTACCCGTTTGCACCGGGCGGATTTTCATTGCAGACGATTATTTTAAAATAGGACGCGTTGCCACGGTTATGACACATCGCGGGCGCGGAATTGCGACGGGACTAATGCAATCGCTGATTAACGCCTGTGTTGCAATGGGCGGAACGCGTCAGATAATTCACTCGCAAGCCGGCTCGCGAGGGTTTTATGAAACACTGGGCTTCACCACATACGGTGAAGAATTTGAAGAAGCGGGCATACCGCACATAGCAATGGAGCATTTCGGCGGCGCGAAAAAATGCGGCGCGGGCGGACATTGCGGCGGTTGCGAGAAAGGAAAATAAAAATGCGATTAGACAAATACCTAAAAATAAGCAGGATAATAAAACGCCGCACCGTAGCAAACGAAGCCTGCGATGCGGGACGTGTAGAAGTAAACGGAAAACCCGCCAAAGCATCGCACGAAGTAAAAATCGGTGACATAATTTCCATACGCTTCGGCGACAAGACAACAAAAGTTGAAGTCCTTGCCGTGAAAGAAACCGTGCGCAAGGAAGACGCGGCTTTGTTGTATAAAATATTTGAATAAATAAGTATTGACGCATTACACATTGCGTGATATTATAGGTTTGCAACAGCCTAACAGACGTTTTATGCTATGAACGGGTTTTGCCAATTTCGGAAGGGGCTTCGCGCCCTGAAACGAACCGCACCGATTCCGCTCTAACCTCTGAATAATGTTGCAACTGCTTTACCCGCCGCACCGCATATATAAGGGGGTAGCGCACCGGGCTCCGGTACCGGCTCGGCTTCGCTACCCACGCATGCACCTTTCATACGCGTTGCGGCAACCCGCCGGGGGCACGTGACCTTGGCTTTACTTAAAAAACCGAAAAAGAAAAAGGTGAATGAAACGGCAAGCATCGTCAACGCATCCGCCGCGCTTCGTGTGCGTAGCGCGATGTCAGGGGGACGGTTTTCTTGGCATTTTAAAGCAAATTACATATATTCGCCGTCTTATGATAATTTCAATCATCCCACTCAAATTTGACAATATAACCGTTATCTACATTGATATAAAACTCAATAAACGGCATTCTTTCGCCTTGTGTTCTGAACAATAGCTCCCATACCCACTGACCTCTTTCCCAACTCATGCCCGAATCAGAACGATATGTGGCGTTTATTCCGCGACTTACAAGGTCGGCTTCCGCAATTTCTATTGCTCTTTCCACGGAAATGGCAGGGTCAGAGGGGCGGTTGCCCCGTTCGGACGGTGGGCTTGTTGGTTGCGGCGTTTGTGCCGGCTGATGCGTGGGATAATTTGGTACAATATTAAGGTTTGTGTTTGAAGTTAGATGCACGGTATTTGTTGCGTTCTCCCATGTAACATTGAATCCCGCCGCATTGGCTATATCACGAGTAGGCAGATATGTCCGTCCTTGAAAAATGAATGGCTCATGTTCAGTTTGCAAAATCTGCCCGTCTACGGCAATTCGGATATTGTTATAATTCACAGTAATTGTTTCCTGCGTTACCCTCGCCAGTATGGGCATTGCAGTCATGAAGGCGAAAGTGAAAACAATGCCGATTACTACGCCTATGAATCTCTCTTTAATTTTTCCTTTTTGCATTTTTAGTTTGCTCCTTCCTGCGGGATAAATCCTTATTACCATTAAATAATTGTATTAAATCATAGAACTCATTACTAAGCAACAGCATTTGTCTTGCTGATGTAATTAAAAGATGCATACATCTTTGTGCAAATGAAAATACAAATGATGACGAGATTTTACTTAGTCTTGCAGAGGAGTTTCAATGCAGGCAGAAGTCGAAAAATGCGTTGGATTACGTTAGGAAAATGGAGAAAAGCGGTACATTTTACAGGGATGAAATGTATGAAAAAAATGCTCGAAAGTTTCAATATGATTTTGACAACGGCAGCCTTAAACTTTTAGTAAACAATAATTTATTTCAACTTTTGTTAACAGTTACTGAAGATTGTAATTTGAGATGCAAGTATTGCTATCTTACCGATGTTTATGATTACACAAGAAATAGAACTAACGCAAATATGACATTTGAAACTGCAAAAAAAGCTATAGATATGTTTTTGGAAAATATTTCTGAAATTTCTAAAAGGAATCCCGGAAAAAAGGCTGCAATAACCTTTTATGGCGGAGAACCCCTTATGAATTTTCTTTTAATAAAAGAATGTGTTGAATATGTGAAGCTAAAAACCAAGGTAGAGATTCTATTCAATACTACAACAAATGGTGTTTTATTGGATGGTGAAATACTTGATTATTTAATTGAAAATGATTTTATTATATCTGTGAGTTTTGATGGAGCAAAGAAAAACCATGACAGGAACAGAGTTTTTCATGGAAACAAAGATTCATACGAACTTATTTATCAGCGTTTGAAAAATATTAAACACAAGTATCCTGATTATCAGAAAGTAAAAATTGTTTCGGTTATTGACTATGAAACAGATTTAACAGCCAATGTCGATTTTTTTATAAAACATAAAGGCATATTGCCCGATTTAGCAATGATAAGTTTTGTTTCGCCAACAAATACTCGTTACTTTGAACACATTACACCTGAAATATTTCAGGAATATAACCTATAGTATGAAGCAATCATTCGCGAGTATATCGAATCATTTGGACGAGAAGAAAGCGTTTCGCCCTTTATTAAAATGTTGGTTGAGCCAAGTTTATTTATGGTATTAAACAGAACTAGAATTAATGATGTGCGACCTCCAATGTTGCCATTTACAAGCACTTGTGTTCCGGGTATGAAGATAAGCGTCAGAGTAGACGGCACATACGATATGTGCGAAAGAATCAATCAAATGTTTCCGATAGGTAATGTTGTAAATGGTCTTCATTACAATGATATTGCGGATTTAATAAGGCAATATAATGAAACTATTACTAAAAATTGTCACCTTTGCGCAATAAATAAAGTTTGTGCGCTTTGCTTCGCGCAGTGTGCTGGTGAAAATTGCTTTAAGTTAGCCGTTAATGCTTGCAACGGTAACATTATTGTTTTTTTGAGAAACTTAGCAATTCTTTATTCAATTGGAGAGCGCAATCCTGATGAATTGCAAAAATTCATTGATGTTTTTGAAGAACCGATTGAATGGTTGCTAAATAATTAAATCGAATATTTATAACGTTAATGATTAAACCTTTCCGATTTCCGGGTATTGCAATTCCCCTTTTAAATCGGGAGTTTAATATCATCTGCAAGCAGAGTGAAAGGGGTAAAGTCATGAATTATTTAAAATTATCTCCTAAAGTATTATATTACGGAGATAAAAACGAAGGCTGTTTATATCACATATTCGAAGAGAAGATAGAGCCTTTAACGGGTTACAAAAATGAAATATTACACAAATCTATCTGTGATAGGATTTCATTTGATGAAATTGAGAAAATATATGGAACTCTTGCAGGAAATTTTGTAAAAGAAATGATTGCAAATGGAGTTGCATATTTATATGATAAAGATGTTTATGTAGAGCCAGTCAAATTAGTATCTGAATGGGAAATTCGAGGTTGTCTTGAAAAACCAATGGATTTAGATGACTTATATATTCAAATCACCGATGAATGCAATTTAAAATGTGATTTTTGCTCTTTAGATGCTGTTTATAACAAATGCAAAGGTTGTTTTAAATGGAAAATACAGGACAAGCAGATATCTACGGAAAAATTCTTGAGTATCTTAGGTCAATTTTGTAAACTAAAAATTGGCAATGTGGTGTTTTCTGGAGGAAATCCGTTGTTGTCTTGGGAGCGTGTTGTAGAAACCGTGCTTTATTTAAAAAACAAGGGTATGAAAACAAACTATTGCGTTAAAACAAATGGTTTTGGAATTTCTGATAGTATCATAAAAGACTGCATGAAGCATGAAATAACATTTGACTTTGTTATGATTGAAAACAGTGATGTTACATCTGTTGCAATTGAAAAAATTCGAAATATAGTGGAATACAAGACATCAGAAATAATGTATAAAGACAAAAACGCAAAAATTAATTATGATAATGTTAATACAGCGGAAGTTATTCTTAATGAAAATAGGTCTAAAACTATTAAGACGTTTCTTGAGCGCATGGATACTGCCATAACCGATATATCAAATAGGAAGAAGTTTAGCAATTGTTTGTCAAAAACGTTAGCAATTACTATGTCCGGTAAACTGTTACCTTGTCCAGCTTTTGATGATTATATTGGTGATTTAACAAAAGAAAGTTTAATTGACATCTTTCAGCTACAAAAACAAGACAGATTTACTAGACTGTCAAAAGATAATATGCTTATTTGTAAGAAGTGTCCTTATCGTTACGCTTGTGTAGATTGCACATATGTAGATATGTTGGCTAACAATGGTGATATAGGTTTACTGTGTTCAAAGCCTGAACACGTACCTACGGATTTGTCTTAACAAGTAAGGTATTCGCTATTTACTATTACGTATTGGCATTAATGAAGGAGGCTGCAAATGTTAAACGTAATAAACTTAAAAAAGAAATTCAAAGAAAATGTTGTTTTAAATGATGTAAGCATAAATATAAAAAGAGGTGAAATAGTCGCTTATCTTGGGTCAAATGGTGCAGGAAAAACTACTACAATAAAATGCATATGCGGATTAAATACGCCAACAGGAGGTAGGGTTGAGCTTAATAATAATACTATCGGAGTTGTGTTTGATGAAAACGGACTTTACCCGTTATTGACTGCATATCAAAATCTACTGTTTTTTGCAAAGCTTTCTGAAAACAAAAGCCAAGAAATAAACATAGAAGAAATGCTGCGCATTGTGGGTCTTGAAGATGTTATGTACAAAAGAGTGAAGAACTTTTCAAAAGGAATGAAAAGGCGTGTTGCCTTAGCAAGGGTATTAGTATGGAATCCACAAATTTTGATTCTTGATGAACCTTTTGATGGCTTAGATGTTTCAAGTAACAATTATATGATTAATTTTTTAAAAAACTGGGTTAAGGAACGTAATCGGTGCATCATGTTTTCTTCTCATAACATGGGTGAGATTGAAAATTTTTGCGACAGAGTAATCGTATTAAATGACGGAAAAATTATCGAAGATGATTCAGTTTGTGGTTTAATGAGAAAAAACATTTTAGGCACAGAAGTTTGCGTGCGACACGACTCGGATTTGATTAAAAGCATGGAAATACTTGAAAGTTTAACTAACTGTAATAACATACAGTCTAACGGTAATTGCATTTTTATTCCTCATCGGCAGGCATACAACAAGGAAATTCACGACTTGTTCGTAAAAAATAATATATCGTTTGATGAGTTATCTATTCGCTATTCATCGCTTGAGGATATTTATATCGAACTTACTTCTGGCAAGGGTGACAAACATGAACAATGACAAGATTTTTAAAGCTTTAATATGGCGTGAATTTATCGAAGGAAAAAGATTGTTGCTTATGATTATTTTCCCTGCTATTTGCATAATGTTCGTGCCCTTTATATCTATATATTCAATTTTCAATAGCTTAACTGACATTGAGATTACAACAAACAACACAATCAATTCGCTAAAAAGTTTTTATGCCGTAAATCAAATGTTTTTTATTGCACTTATGATTATTCCATTTATAAGCATATCGTTCTTTGCAAGAATGTTTGTTGAAAGAAACGAAAAGACAATTGCAGTTTTAATGGCAATGCAAATTAAGCCGCAAACCTTATGGAAAGCAAAGGTTTTTATGGCAAGTTGTTTTTCAGGGGCAGTGTATATAGTATGTTGTGTAATTTATATTGCCGGAATTAATGTTGGATTTGGGGTTAGCATGAATTTTTCTATACGTGATGCACTTGGTGTATTTGTTGTTTCTCCTATTGTCGGTTTCACACTAGCCGTATTTATCGCGCTTTTACATTGGGTTGTTAAAAATTCTGAACTTATCACAATTCTAGCTATGGCTATATCTGTTTGTGGTATATGGTCATTAAGTAGCAAACTACAAAACATGGTTATTACTTTTCCTGTAATCGCAATTGTTTTGCTTGTTTCTATTGCAGTTTTTTTGATATGTGTAAAGATTGTATCTAAGATTCCTAACGAATATACTGCGAATTTGTGACTGTAGATAGTTGATGCGTTATTTGTTTTGAAGTATATATTTTTTATATACTACAATCTAATAAGTACGCCTCACGGTTTCCTTTCCTACTCATCTATCAGTAGGGCATTATTTATGCGAACAGCTTCCAATATTGCTTTTTCTCGCGTTTTTTCGAGGAACTTAAAAAAAACTTGGTCGGATTCAAAAGCCATGATGAAAAAAATATTTTTTCCCTATTATCCACCCTGCGGAGATTAGAGTTGAAATTCCGGCGGGGTTGGAACTTGTAATGCCGCGACCTCCCCGCGCGCGAAAGAGTAAAGAAGCGTTTCTGCTACTTCTGTTCTTGTGGCTTCGATTAGGGCTTGCTTGTAAATTTCCAATTGAATGCGGTGAGTTTCCGCCCATTCGTTTAACGTAGCGGTGTGGGGAATTTTATCGCTTTTAAAGTCGAGAAGAATCCACTTGCCGTCTTCTTCAAAGTGGCAGTCGATTATACCGTGAACCAAAATTTTTTCGTCTGCATTTTCTATTTCGGGATAAAGTTGCTTAGCGGGAAGCGCGAGTACAAACGGAGTTTCGCGATATAGCTTTGACCGCGCCGCGGCTTTACGCAGACGCTCTGCGATGGGCGAGTTGGTTAACTTTTCTATTTTTTCGCGGTCTAGGGCGGCGGCTTCTTCGGGAGCCAATAAATTTTTTTCAGCAAGCCCTGCAATTAATTCTTCGATTTCCCCAAGTGAGGTGTGACGTTCGTAATCAATAAATTCTGTAACTTTATGAAGCGCAGAACCCATTCGCATAGCAGTCATCCCGCTTTCCGCCTTAATAAATGACGGCGGCTCAAACACCGGCGTAATAGTTTCTGTTTCACGAAAACTACTATCCGGCGTTATGTCGTACAAACGTTTTATTTCGGAAATTGAAAGCTTAGAGGGCAAAGATGAGTACTTTGCGGGCAAGGAACTTAACGAAGCTGTTTCTCTTTCAATTATTAAGTTTTTTTTGGGTGGGGGGAGAACCTTTTTGTTCACAAAAAGGTTCTCCCCCCAAGGTCTTAATCTAAAATATTGCTCCGCATCTTTTCTTCGTAAAATGCACGGCATTATCCAGTCAAGGTAGCTTGTTACATTTCGGCGGTAGTGGGTTGGTAAGGTTGATGCGAGGTTGCCAAGGTGGTCGCTCCATTTTTCCATTGAGTCTTGCAGGTTTTTTGTGCGGCCTGTCAGGATTAGCAATTCTTTTGCGCGTGTCATTGCTACATATAAACAGCGAAGTTCTTCCGATAAATTTTCACGGCGTGTAAGGCGCGAAAGCCCAAAACGTGCCAATGTGTTCGAGCGTGTGCGAAGGGTTGTGTTTATATAATATGGCCCGATTCCTTCCGCCGAATGCAAAATTACCGGGCGGCGTTCATCTTCCGTGTTGAATTTTTTCGCAAGAAACGCGCAAATTACAATCGGAAATTCCAGCCCCTTTGATTTGTGAATTGTCATAAGGCGCACTTTATCGGCGGAATTAGCGGATGGTTCAGCCGCGCTTGCAACGCCGCCTGCCGCGCTTAGTCTTTCAATGTATCGGATAAAATGAAAAAGTCCTTTTAAACTTGTTTCCTCAAATTCAATAGCGCGTTCAAAAAGAAGACGCAAATTCGCTTGCCTAATAATCCCGCCCGGCATATTTGCAACGTGCGCGGGATATTTCGTCGTATCATAAATAAACCCGATTAATCGGCTTATGGGAAGATGAACCGCCGCAGAGCGGAAGCTTTCTAAATCTTTAAAAAAAGCATGGATTTTATCTTTTAAGTTCCCGGAGTGAGAAAAATATTTTAGCTTTTCGTAAAAATCACCGGAGACTTCTGCGCGGCTTATTTCAAAGAGTTCGTCTGCGGTTAGGGCATAGACGGGGCTTGTAAGCACTGTAATCAGGTCGATATCGGTGCGGGGGTTGTCTGCTACGCGAAGAAATGCCAATGCTGTTCTTATTTCTTGCTGCTCGAAAAAGCCTTCGTTTAAGTCTGCGATTGCGTCTATTCCGTAGATTTTAAGTTCTTCAATAACTTCACCCGCGATTCCGGAAAAACTTCGCGACAAAATCGCGATATCACCTTGACGGCATTCGCGGAATTCTTTTTTTTCTTCGTCCCATATTTTTCGCGCGGCAAGAAGCTCGTTTATGCATTCCGCCAGAACGCGTGTTTCCGCGATTATATTGGAAATCGGTTCGTCGTCTGTTTCGTCCGTTTCTTCGTTTTCATCGCCGGATTGGTCTAGTAATTCAATCCACATTTGCGGGTTTTCGTCTGTTTCCGGATACACCGCATGACCGGGATGAAGCGCGGCGGCACCGTCGTAATTTACATCGCCAACCTCGCGACACATCAACTGCGAAAAGAAAAAATTCACCGCGTTAAGAACCTCCGGGCGGCTTCGGAAATTATGAGAAAGGTCAATGCGAACGCGTTCGCCGTGGTCTTGAAATTGTTCGTATTTCTTGCGAAACAATCCCGGGTTGGCGCGGCGAAAACGGTAGATACTTTGCTTTACGTCGCCGACCATGAAACGCCTCTCGGCTACGGCGGATAGAATTAGGTCTTGGATTTCGTTTGAGTCTTGATATTCGTCGATTAGAACTTCAAAATATTTTTGCTCCGGTGACTGCGGATGCATATCTTCGGGGCCGTTCGGATACAGAATTTTTATTGCGAAATGTTCTAAATCGGAAAAATCCATGATGTTCCGTGCGCGTTTTTCTTTCGCATATTCTTCGGAAAAACGACATGCAAGCCGCATTAAAGCGGCAACACGCGGCGAAAGTGCTTTTAAATCATCTGTCATTTTATCCGGAGGTGCGAAAAAAACGCCTTGCACCAGTTTTTTTACCCGTTCCTTTACCGTCTTGTTGCGAATGCGCTGAACGCGTTCTTTTAAGATGGGGTCAACTTCGTCTTTCGCGGTTATTGTTGGCAACCTCCCCCATTCAATGCGTGAAAAAGCGTCGTACATTTCCTCGAACGACGAGAAGGGCAAATCTTCCAACATTTCTATTTCGTCTTGCAATTTTTCTACATATTTGCACGGTCCGCCGGGTGCATTGCAAATTTTAATCGCCTGACGCAAGCTATTAATCGCACCATCAAGCCCAAGCGCGAGTTCTTCTCTTGCAATTGCCGCCCACGGTGTCGCGTCCAAGTCATGAATATTTTCAAAAACGGCGGCATATCGTTTCGCTGCTTCGCCCGGAAAAGGGTCGCTTTCCATGAAATCGTAAATTCCGCGAACAAGCGCGTCCAACCGTCCGTCAGAAGTTTTTCCGCCGTAAACATCTACGAGGTCTATAAAATCCGCGTTATCTTCGCGGGAATATTCGGCTTCAAAAAGTTCGTCCATAACTTGCGAACGTACAAGCGAAAGCTCCGCATCGTCTCCGACTTTAAACGCGGGGTCTATATCAATCTCGGTAAAATTTTCGCGGATAAGCTTGCGACAAAACGCGTGAATAGTTGAAATATCCGCCATCGGCAACATTGCCGCGTGATGCGAAAGGTTTTCATTTTCAGAGAGCCGCTTGGAAATTCGCTCGCGCATTTCCGCGGAAGCGGCTTCCGTAAAAGTTACTACAAGCAATCTGTCAAGCGAAACACCTTCGGAAATATGCCGAATAATCCGCTCGGTAAGCACTGCAGTTTTTCCCGAACCCGCCGCGGCGGAAACCAAAATTTCAGAAGCGTTGCAAAAAATCGCTTCCCTCTGCGCGGGTGTGAAATTATTCATGAAGCACCTTGCTTAATTCATCAAACCAAAATCGGGCCTCTTCCGTTTTCTTTTCGATATCCTCAAGAGAAGAAACACGCAGAAAATACTCAAGCCGTTCAATTTCTCCGACCGGAATATGCTGCGAAATATGCACCAAATAATAATCTGCATGGGCGGGTGTATGTATAAGGCGTAACAAATCAACCAACGGCTCAATAACATAACGGTTGTAGTACGCGTAGGCTTCAGCGTATTGCTCCCGGCGTACATATTTAATCACTCGGCTATGTTGGCTGTAACGGTACTTAATTTCGGAAAGCCGCTCGTCATTCTGTTTTGAAAAATCAGAGGGATTGTAATCCTTATATCGTACAACATTTTTTTTATCAAAAATTATTTTTGCGGCTTCGATTTTATCACCTTTTATTAAGATACCATCATCTGTTTGCGTCCGGCTGTGGAGTTGCCAACAAAAATCTATCATTAAATATTCACTTGTGCCGTTTAAATGATAAACCCTCTGCCTTATTTTCGGGTGATTGTGATTCATAACATATTTGAAATCAATGTCACCTAAGCTGCATAAAACGGCTTCGACATCGTTAATAATTTGGGCTTCATACTCATCCTCGAAATCCAGCCAAAAGTCTAAATCCGAATATTCATCAACCGTTTCGTTTGCGTCCGCGCCCTCCAACCAAAGTGCATATGCATACGGTAACGGCTCAAGCGACAACTCTAATTTTTTAATGATTTCATCCCTACTCATACGAAACCATCTCCCCCGGAATATTCCGTTCCGCGACTTCCAACCGTGCCACAGAAATATTATTTCCGTCCAAAACTCGCTGAACAGTATCGAAAGCAAGCATGGGCGTGTTATTCTCCTCGCTTAAATGCGCAAGAAAAACATGCGTTTTTCCGGGTATTACAACTTCCGAAAGAAGCATACCCGCCTGTGCGTTCGACAAATGCCCGCGCTTGCCCGCAACACGTGTTTTCAAGCTGGGGTGATATCGTCCGCGTTCAAGCATTTCCGGGTCGTGGTTGCTTTCAAGAAGCAAAACCCTCGCACCTTTCAACCTCTCTTTTATATCGTCGGTAGCGTATCCGAAGTCCGTTGCGATAACCATTTTTTTTGAATCGTCCGAAATATCGCGGAAAACATATCCCACAGGTTGAGAAGCATCGTGCGGAACATCAAACGCAGTAACTTCCGCGCCGCCAAGAACAAGCGGAGCACCCGGCTCAATTATTTTAACCTGCTCCTCGTTTAACGCGCCAAGACTTCGGTGACGCAAAAAGTAACGCCACGTAAGTGGCGTTGCGTAAATATCAGTTTTAAAACGACGCGCAATAACACCCGCGCCCGAAATATGGTCGCGGTGTTCATGCGTTATAAAAATGCCGCTCAAATTGCGAACATTCATCTTTTGAAGCGCGTACTCAATTTTTTTTCCGCTAACTCCTGCATCTATCAAAAAATGCCGCCCGCCAATTCCCAAATAATATGCGTTCCCACTGGAACCGCTGGCAATTGTAAAAAAGTTCATATCAAAAATCCAACTCGTCAATTAAATTAAAATTACGAATATTATGTGATGTTATTTTTCTGTCCGAAACAGCGTACAACACATCACCAATGGTAATTAACCGCTTGATGTATAACTCACTGCGGTTCGCATAAGGGGCAAGATGAGTTATTTCGGCGATAAGCTCAAAACCGGTATTAACGTTTACACGATATATTTGCGCACCCGCCAAAGTAAATTCGCCGCGGGACGGCACCCGCCCGTCAACTGCCGGAGTATCCGATTCATATATGACAATCGGGAAAGCAAACATATCGTTGCTTCTTGAAAACATCAAAGCCCTGTGGTTTCTAAGCAGTGGTGAATCTGTTCCGCGTGTTCCTATACTTTCGACAAACAATTCTATCGGGTTGTTCATATCGGAAATGTCGAACAGTGAAATTTTCATACCTACATCATAAGCGATTCCGCGGGATTCGACCGTGTCTTTTCCGAACCCGATAAGATGGTTATCACCAAATGGATGCAAATAATCGCTGTAACCGGGGATTTTTAACTCGCCAAGTATGACAGGATTTCTTGGGTCGGATAAATCCATTGCGAAAAGCGGGTCAACAATATCGAATGTCACCATAAACGCGCGTTCGCCCATAAAGCGCGCGGAATAAATACGCTCGTTCGGGGCGATTCCTTCAATTCGCCCGACTGTTTCCATTGTATTGTCAAGTACAAACAACGCATTGGTTTCCCTTACTCCGCGTCCGCCGCCTGCAACAGTGGTGACAATACGGAAGTATGTCTGATATTCGTCCATTGAGAATTGATTCAAAACTCTACCCGGAACGGTTCCCGTTTTAACAAAAATGAGTTGTCCGTCATCTGCCGCAAACCTGTGTATTGTGGTTTCGTTGTGACCGGCAGAGGCTATATACATGGAGCTTCCCGACATATATATTTCACTGCCGACACCCACAAAGGTATCAACAAACGCTTCTTCATCGGGTCTGTCGATGTTAAAACCGGCTAACGTCGTGATACCGCCCCCTCTTATATAGGGAAGACAGCGTATATCGCCAAAACCCATCTCAATCGGTTCGGCTGATACTGCCGAATCGTAAAAACGCGGCATTGGGATATGTCCCCACCAAAAGTCTTGATTTGCCACAAGGTATACACTTGTACCAATTTTTCTTGAACTTACATAGCTTCCTCTTATTTCCACAGTGCGTTCAAGCTTAGGTGCAGACCTGTCCGTTGCGCTTATGACTATCGCGGAAGTATATGTGCCGTCTCTCTTATTGCTTGTTCCGATTGCGATAATTCTTCCATTGTCAATAAAAATATCGTTGAATTGTATATTATTTGTGCGTTGCAACGGAGGCACAGTGAACGTGGACATACTTTCCATAGTGCCGTCTTTGTTTGCCTTGACTATTTCAATTACACGCCCGCGAACATAATAAATATACTCGCCGTCCGTTTTTATGATATCCGCTTCATCAACGCCTTGAACCTGAATATTAGTTTCGGAGAACTCTCTTGTACTTTGTGGTGATTCCGCCGCGTCGCTCATTGCGGGGCTTTCGGAAACACCCCGTTCCGACTCGGGTTGTATTCCTCCCGCAGCTCTGCGGGGAGACATTGAGGGCTCACCCGATGTTGCCGGGGGCATAGGTGCAGACGGCATTGGCATTGCGTCAAATTGCCACCCGCCGGAATCTTCAACGTCTATGTCATCAAATTCGTAATACCACATATCGTCATAAATCCCTGTCAGTTCAACGAACCTTTCTTCAGTACCTACAACGGTTATTCCGGTGAATTTTTCGATTAAGCTGTCAACCGAGTTCATTGTTGGTTTTTCGTTCGCGATTACAATTAAACCACGTTCAAAGAAGTAATGTTTTCCCAACACGGATGCCAAACCGCTTGCGGGAACATACAGGCGGCCCTCGTAAATTTCAACTCTTGCCGCCAATTGAATGTTTTCTCCGTTTACCCTAACAATGTTTGAATTGGCGGTAAAAACAAAAAATTTACCGTTTGCGTCTGTAACGGTTGCGGCACTTACGACGCCGTCCCATGTAATGCCGCCGCCGATTGCTTCGGAAAGAAAGCGCAACGGAATGAATACCTCGCCGCCATTCATATAAGGCGCGACCCTTTGATTGTTTTCGTCAATCCGCTTCTCAATTCCGTCTACATAGTAAATGGGAGATTCAACGTAGAAAATAATTTCTCCCGCGCCTGTCCGCTGTTGGGCAATAGCCGTCAACACATTCGATGCCATAAACATGGTTAAAAGTATGGTGATAACAGAAAGAAAGGTAAATCTCTTTTTCATTTAAGACACCCCATTCTATTTTTACAGGCTATTCATCTCTCTTAATTCTTTTGATATCCGCACCGAGAGAGCGGAATTTTTCTTCAAAGTTTTCATAACCGCGGTCTAAATGTGAAACGCCGCCGATAACCGTTTCGCCTTTTGCGCAAAGCCCCGCGATTACAAGTGCCGCGCCTGCGCGAAGGTCTAACGCCGTAACTTCTGCGCCCGTGAAAACACACGCGCCCTTCGTCACCGCCATACGCCCGTCAACTTTTATTTGCGCGCCAAGCCGTTTAATTTCCTGAATGTAACGGAATCGTTGTTCAAAAACATTCTCCGTTATTGTGCTTGTGCCTTGTGCGCGGCAAAGAAGCGTCGCCATTTGCGGCTGTAAATCCGTTGGGAAACCGGGATAAAACGCCGTTTTTATATCGCATGAACGCAAATGATTATTACCGCAAACGTGAATCCAATCGCCGCCTTCGGTGATTGTGCAACCCATTTCTTTTAATTTCGCGGTGACAGAGTCCATGTGTTTAGGGATAATATTTTCTACAACAACATCGCCGTTCGTGATTGCGGCGGCAATCATGTATGTACCCGCTTCAATCGGGTCGGGAAGAACGGTGTATTCGCCGCCGCGCAGTGAAGGAACGCCCGTTATACGAATGGCGGAAGTTCCCGCGCCGTTTATTTTCGCGCCGATTTTATTCAAAAAGCTTGCGGCATCAACAACATGCGGCTCTTTTGCGGCATTCTCAATCAAAGTAACGCCATCCGCAAAAACAGCCGCCATCATAATATTAATTGTCGCACCGACACTGGGGCAATCCAAATAAATATTCGCGCCCGTCAGTTTTTCTGCGGAAAGCTTAACAACCCCGTGTTCCTGAATGCAAGTTGCTCCAAGCGCGGCAAAACCTTTTAAATGATAATCTATCGGACGCAATCCGAGGTCGCAACCGCCGGGTAATGGCACTTCCGCATGCTTATAACGCCCAAGAAGCGCGCCCATAAAATAATACGAAGCACGCATTTTTTTTGTTAATCTTTCGTCTAAAACTTGCCCGTTTATTTCGCGGGCATCAACAATAAGCGTATGATTGTCACGGAATTCGCATTTCACTCCCATAGACCGCATTGCCGCTATCATGCCCAAAACATCTTCAATTTGCGGAAGATTATCAATTACACAAACCCCGTCAGACGCAAGTGCTGCGGGAAGAATAGCAACGGCCGCATTTTTCGCGCCGCTTATATTAACCTTGCCTTTTAACGTTTTTTGACCATTAATGACGATGTAATCCATTGCGCGTACACGTCCCCCACGAAAATATATAATTGAGGGTAAGTATACCACTTTCATTTTCAATATAAAAGTCTTTTTTTACAATTCTATTACAAATTTGTAAAAAATATTGACAAACATAAGAACGTATGTTTGCTAAGGTTCGCTTTCGGCTCGCTTAATTGATGCTCCAAGCTTGTTTAATCTTAAATCGAAGCGGTCATAACCCCTGTCTATGTGATGGATGCCGGAAATTTCTGTTGCCCCGTCCGCACAAAGAGCCGCAAGAACCAAAGCCGCGCCCGCGCGAAGGTCGGAAGCGGCAACCTGTGCTCCCGTCAAGCGCGAAACTCCTTCAATAATTGCGCTTCGGCTTTCAATTTTTATATCCGCGCCCATGCGTTTTAATTCGCCCACTTGCATAAAACGATTTTCAAAAACTGTTTCAGTAATTACACTTGTGCCGGAAGCGGTTGACATCAGGCTCATAAATTGGGCTTGCATATCTGTCGGGAAGCCGGGGTAGGGGAGGGTTTTCATGTCGGCGGCTATTATTTCGCGCGTGGGTTCGCAAAAAACACGCACGCTGTCGTCGTTTTCTTCCACGTTAATATTTACTTCTTTTAGTTTGGCGGTTACGGGCTTTACGTGGTCGGGAGTGACATTTGTTATTGTTACGTCGCCGCGCGAAATTGCGGCGGCAACCATAAATGTACCCGCTTCAATTCTGTCGGGAATTATGCTGTAACGCGGGTTTTGCGCCATCAAACGCGGTACGCCGTCTATTTTTATTGTATCCGTACCCGCGCCGCGAACCTTTCCGCCGATTGTGTTAAGAAAATTCGCGAGGTCTACTATTTCCGGTTCGTTTGCGCAGTTCTCCAAAATCGTTTGCCCCTCGGCAAGAGTCGCCGCCATCATAATATTTTCGGTCGCACCAACGCTTGGGAAGTCGAGATAAATTTTCGCGCCCTTCAGACGCTTTGCAGACACAGTGACGAATCCGTGCGAATGGTCAATAATCGCGCCAAGTGCAGAAAATCCTTTCAAATGCAAATCCACCGGCCGCGAACCGATTGCGCATCCGCCCGGAAGCGGAACCTTCGCCCTCCCAAATCGCGCAAGCAACGGCCCCATCACAAGAAACGAAGCACGAAGCTTCCCCACCAGCTCATACGAAGCATCCAACGAATTAACGCCACTCGCATCTAAAAAGCGAAGATCTTTTTCCTTTCCGGAGCTAACACCAAGCGACTCAAGCAACGCCAACATCGCGTCAACATCGCTTAAATCCGGTACGTTCTGTAAAACACAAGGCTGTTCCGTCAAAACAGAAGCCGCAAGTACCGGAAGTACCGCATTCTTAGACCCGCTTACTTCAACTGTTCCGTTAAGCGCACCGCACGGCTCAATAATAAATTTCTCCGCCATAACTCTCACCCAAAAATAATTTTTATATTATAGTATTTCCAATTTTACCGGATTTAACGCACATGCAATCTTAACACCGCATATAACGCCATGTTAACCAAAACGAAGTACGACTATTGACCAATAAAGAGTAGTGTGCTATACTACTCTTCAATGAACAGTAGTAGGGTGGTTTTTATGACAAGGAAAGATTTTTTGCGTAAACTACGCTTTGCATTGTGGGGCGGGTTTACCTGTAATGAACGCCGGGATGTAATTTCAGATTATGAGGGTTTTTTTGTGCAAGGACAATCCGAAGGTATTAGTGAATCCTCTATAGCTGAAGGATTAGGCGACCCGACAGCAATTGCTTTTAATTTGGCGAATGAATCGGGAAAGTGGATGCCAATCGGAGCGTTAATTCTTAAATACTTAACACAAATTTATTTTGCCTTTGGCGGAATTATCTTTTTTGGCACAGCGTTAGTCTATTACAATATGAATGCTGATGTAACCCTCGTTATTGCGGGAATATTATGTGTGTGCTTAATGAGCGTATCATTATTTTTTGCACTTAAAATGAAAATGACTGTACCTAACTTTCGGAAAGGGTTTAAGGGATTACTATTTACCAATTTAACGATATTAATTCTTGCCGCCTTCTGCATAATATTTTTCAACAGCAGAGCCAGTATGGATTTCGCCTTTTGGGTGTTTGAAAACTTCCAATCTCAACGGCTTAGGCTTACTACTGGTTTACTTGAAATTCGCATGATTTGTTTCCTCATAGCCGCTTTTATAGGCATATGGGGTATTGTGGGAACATGGAAAGGAAAAACAGAAAGATTTATTTCGGCTGTACACGCCGTTGGCTTTTGTGTGTATTTAGAAACGGTATACAAATTATGGCAGTCGTTGAATGATATCGAATTATATTGGCGCCCGGCGGCAAGAGCCAGCTTGGTTTATGTAATTTCTATAATAATAACAATAATATCGGTATTTGTATTAAAGGCATACGGAAAAGGAGCGGTGGCAAATGGCAAATAACCGCTTTTCATCATCGGATGCACAAATAAAAAAAGGGATATTAGAAACGTGTGTATTATTCATGATTAGCGAAAAGCCAACATATGGTTATGATGTTATGAAAACTATTAAACAGTATTTTCCCGAGGTAAACGAAAGCACTATTTATGCAATTCTACGGCGCTTGTATACGGATAACTGTGCTGATATTACGCTAAGCAATGATAGTGGCGGGCCCCAACGCAAATATTATCATATTACCGATAAAGGTATTTTGTCGTTAGAAAACAATGTTGTTTCATGGAAAAGAATAAATGATGTATTAACGCAAATGGGATTGCATGAATATAAGCAGAAGAACTTGTTAGACAGGAGGTGTGATTTTGCCAAATTATGATTTACGCTGTATGAAATGCAACCGCGAACATAATATTCGCGTAACAATGGCAGAAAAATCAGAGAAGCGAGTGCCTTGCCCGGACTGTGGCTCGTTTGAATTGGAAACAATTTTTAAAACGCCGCCCGCTTACGTAAAAAGCGTAGGTACCGTGAAATGTCCTAAGCGCGGCAGTTGCGGCTCAAGTTGCCCGCATTAAGAATTCGGAGGAAATATGTATATCGAATCTGCAAAATTAATTTTTTTTATTCCGCACGCTAATTCATTGAAAGAAAAGCGGCAAATTCGCCGAAGCATTGTTGATAAAACACAAAGGCGTTTTAATGTTTCTGTTGCGGAAGTGGATACGCAAGACATTCACAAAACACTGACAATAGGCATTGCCGTTGTATCGGGAGATGCCGCCCACGCACAAAATTCGCTTAACGAAATTATCCGCTTCATGGAAGAAAACACAGACGCGGAATTAACAACAGTAGAATAGGGGAAATAGTTCAATGGAATTCATAAAAGTTAACGAATTATCCTTCGACCCGCGTCCGCAAATGGGAAAAATTTTTGCGGAAGGTTTTTACGAATTTGGCGGGTTGAAATATTTCAGCAAGGACAAAGAAAAATTAGCACGCGCAACGGAGCATATTTTTTTGCTGGAAAAATTTTATGCGGCGGTTGATGGCGAAGAAATAATGGCGTTCATCGGTTGCACCGATAAAAAACCGCCCCCGTTAAAGTTAGACAAAAAAATATTAATTCGCGAGTTGGGATTTTTTCGCGGACGTTTAGCGCATTGGGGGTTGAATAAATTTTCCGTAAATCACAAATACCCCTTCGAAATGTCATCGCAGACGGGCTCAATCGAAATTGTCGCAACTGCGCCAAAACACAGAGGCAAGGGAGCGGCGTTCGGGCTTCTTTCGTATGTAATGAAAACAGAACCGTTTTCCGATTATATGCTTGAAGTGGTTGACACCAACACGCCCGCGATTCGTCTGTATGAAAAATTAGGCTTTAAAGAATTTATGCGCAAACCATCGCCCACAAAGAAAACCGGTTTTAATTTTTTCGTATACATGAAAACATAAGAACCTGTGTTCACTCAAAACACAGGTTCTAAAAATTAAGTTATTGTTCACTTCCCACAAGCACATTCCCTGTGTTGCAATCCACTAAAATTATATCGTCGCCTATTTTTTGTATTTTTTCCCACGGGATACGGTATTCCTGGTCACGACCGAAAACGCCCAGTACGCGACCGGGACCGGGCACAATTAATGCCGTTATTTTTCCTTCGTTTGTGTCAAGTTCCATATCGCTTACAAATCCGTATCGTGCGCCGTCACTTATGTTTACTATTTCTTTCTGGCGTAAGTCGTACATTCGCGCCATTTTATATCTCCTTTTTTAAAAACGCCAATTGATAATTAAATAATCTAAAAGAATCAGCCCCGCCAATGTCCATACGTAATATGAAAAATAGCGAAGCTTGCACGCCTTAATCAGCTTTAACAGCAATTTTATTGAAACGTATCCGACAAGCGCGCTGGCAACCGCACCAAAAAGCATTGGCGCAATGCCGATGTTTTCAATTGTGACGCGACCTCTTGCAAGGTCAAGAGCCTCAACGAAACCTACACCCGCGATTGCGATGATTGCAAGCATAAACGAGAAATTCGCGGCGGCTTCGCGTTTTATGCCGCGCCCCAACGCGCCCGTGATTGTCATTCCCGAACGGGAAATTCCCGGAGGAAGCGCGAGAGCTTGCATAAATCCTACAAAAAGAGCATCTTTGTAAGTTATTTCGGATTCCTCTTTAACGCAATTTTTGAATTTATCTGCCATAAGAAGCAATACGCCCGTTACGGTAAACGCCGCCGCAAGCCATATCCCGCTTGTAAAAATCGGGCCTTCAACTACGCGTCGAAGCGGAAACCCAACAACCACAGCCGGAAGTGTTCCAAGAATGAGAAGCCCCGTCATTTTGCTAAACGGATTTTTTATAAGCTTCCAGACATCCGGCCAGTACACCGCCAAAATTGCGGCAAGTGAACCAACGTGAACAAAGATATCAAATGTGAGCATATCCTCGTCGAGATGAAAAATCTCCCGCATAACCAAAAGATGCCCCGACGAACTGATTGGAAGAAATTCCGCAATTCCCTGAACAATTCCCAATATTATTGCTTCAAAGATTGACATATGTTACTCCTACCTCTTTGTATTTATCCCAAGTATACCACCAAGTCCGCCGCCCGCAATACCCAAAGCACAAACCATTACGGTGCGCCCGTCAACCGAAAATGTCGGAAGCATTACTATCATTACTATTGCCATGATAAGTACATAAACAAGCCCCGCGACCATTCCCCAAAGCCAGCCGCGTGTTTCCGAGCCGCGTGCCGCATCAAAACCCGCCACCATTACAGAAAGCACCGTTGTAATCGCCACCACTGTCGGTAAACTTCGTTCGCTTACAGTCGTGTAAGTAATAAGCATCGCATATCCCAAAAAAACTATGCTTGTAATGGCATACGCCATCAGCACCCCTATTACTAAATGCTTTAATTGCATTTTTGAAAAATTTTGTTTTGTCATGATGTTGAATCTCCTTCATGCGCGTTTTTACAATATACGCGAAGGTTATGAGAATATGCCAAGAGATGAAAAAAATTTCGTAGAACGCGTTAACCATTCGTAATAATATAGACTTTTCACAAAAATTACAGTATATACATATTGAGGTAAATAATATGCGGGGGTGGCACCCACAGACACGCGCTTTTTTGCCCGTGTAAAAACAGCAGAGCATATATCTGCCATCAAAATTTTGGAAAGGAGTGTATAACATTATGGAAAGTAAAATTTTGTTATATGATTCAAACAATGTAAAAATTGGGGAAACCTTCATACGTAGAGCAAAACAGCTTGTAAAGCAACAAAGAGCTGCATGGATAGATGATAGCCAAAATGCCGTTCGTTTTTTCCAAGATGTGGATGACTGGGAAACCGTTGCCGTTATGGATGAGGAAAAACCCCCCATTGATGACTCAAAGGATGATGCATGGCTGATTGCGTTAGCTGAAAGACGAATTAAGGAGCGTAAATGGTTTATACTCCACTCAGTTTTGACTATTCCGGTATGGCTTTTCTTGTTCTTTTTTTTCGGCTTTCTCACAAATAGAATGGAAATACCAATTTTCTTCACAGGAGTATGTCTAACAGCCTATTTAATCCATGCATGTTACTTTTTTGTTACAAGACAGAAATATCCGTCACAAAGCAAGAAAGAACGCAGGGCAAGGGCTTTGGCGGCAGAGGTTGCTTTTTTAAAAGCAGAGTTACAAAGATAAAAAGGGGTACACAAAAAGCAAGCCTGTCCGAAAGGATAGGCTTGTAGTCGTTTACAATCATTGTGGGTGGTGCACCAAAGATAACACTTAAGTTATTCGTTTTTGTAAATGAGTTTTGTGTATACTATTTTATGGTCAATACCGGTGTCATGCCTTGCTCTTATCATGCCCTGTTGAATTTGCGCCCATGTTACATCATAATTATTAACAAGAACATAGTATATGCCTTCGGTAAAAGCGGCAAAAGCAGGTGGGGTTTCAACAAGTCTTTTAAGATACTTGTAGGTATAATTGTATTCACTTTCACCCTCTGTATAAAAAAGTGTATATATATCTCCGTCAAAGCTTAAATCTTGAATGAAAAGAACAGGATAACCGTCTTTTATTTCCTCGTAATATTCAGGGCTGATGTTTTGGTTATCCAATGTATAATAAAATGCCAGTCGTACCATAGATGGTATTTCCGCCTCTGTCTTTGAAACAAATGCGTCCCAATCAGCCTGCCCTGAAGTTATGCTACCGTTTTCGTAAACAACCAATCCATCAGCCTTTGCGTTTTCCAATGAATAATTAAGTGGTATTTCTCCGTATGGTATATAGCCATCATGATACGATATTTCTGTATCACAGGAAGTTAATAAAATTAAAGATAGTATGATTATAAAAACTTTTTCCATGCGCTTCTCTCCCTGCCAACAAAGTTAATTTGTATTATAATGATACTTTAAGTAATAACAATTGTTTCTTGTGGTAACTTATTGTTCATTTTATGATAAATATACAAAAAAATCAACAGTTACCAATTCGTATTAATAGAGTATTCCATTGTTTGAAAGCCTTTTTTTGTGGCTACTTCCCGCCGCGCCCTACGTAACCGGGCGCAATTATTGTTGGCGACTTAGACGGTGATGGTCGGGTAACAAGTGCTGATGCAACCGCTCTCGCTAGGTATCTTGTAGGTTACGCTGCGCAATTGACCTGCGTGCCGCAGATATAAATGGCGATAGACACGTACCAAATAAGCCCAATGAAATTTTAGAGAAATGCCACGGTTTTTTACGCAATTTAACAGATGAAGAAGCCGCGTATTTAGTGAAGGAATACGAAGCTTGGACATCATACGATTACCCAAAAGATTTTCAATTTATCGCTAATAATTTTTCCGACCCTTATGAATGGCAATAGTATAGTAATCAAGTTGACACAACCACAAACTGTAAGCATAATGGAAAAGTCTTTATGAAGAAATTAAAATTAAAGTCCAAAAAGGGATACCGTCGTCGAAAGTGACCCCAACCCCGGCAGAAGTGAAGTTTTCGTTAAGCAAATTCTCTTTGTGTGCGGGCGAACTAAGCCAAGCGTTAACCACTTCCCGCGCAGAATCCTGCCCCTTTGCGATATTAACCCCCGCCGCAGAAAAAACCACGCCAAACCGCAAAAGCATTTCGTCGGGTTCGCCATAAATCCGCGACTCATGCCCGAAAAACCCAAGCTCCGCCATTTCCTCGGACCTATACCGCGCAATCCGCGCAAGTTCCCAATTAAACGCCAAAGCCTCAACCCCCTGCATCTCCCTCTCTCTGTTAATCTCAAAAACCAAATCCGTCTCAATTCCCGAAAACAAAAAACAAGCACAAACCAATAAAACTTCCATATAATTTCACCTCAAAAATAATTGTTCCAAAAAAAAAGGAGGATATACATGGACAACAAAGTAGATGTAGTCATTGGCGGCGAAATAATAACACTTAAATCGTCCGAGCAACCGGATTACCTCCAGCGTCTTGCCAGATATGCAGACGAGAAAATAGAAGAAATAAAATCTAAAAGCAAGGCGGCGGCGATTGACGACCGCGCAAGGAGCCTGTTGATTGCACTGAACATAGCGGACGATTATCACAAAGCTTTAGACAAGTTCGCCCGTTTGGATTCATTGCACAAGCGCTTAGTGCATGAAATGGGCAAGCTTCAAGAAGAAAACGCGCAAATAACGGAAGAAATGAAAAAGTTGAAAGCAGAACTTGCCTCTACTCAAAAAGAACTTGACGAATTTATAAAAAGCTTCGATACAGAAAACGCACCCGAGGGCGAAAATATTCTCACATTACCGAAAAAAGCAAGAAAAACGGCGGCACGTTAATGCCGCATGAAAAACTGTCAGCTCTGCGAAAGCTGATGGCTGAACGCGGCATAAACGCATATATAATAACAAGCGCAGATGCCCACGCAAGTGAATACACTGCGCCTTTTTGGCGTGGACGCGAATGGATTTCGGGATTCACGGGTTCCGCGGGCATAATGGTAATTTTCCCCGAAGAAGCCGGCCTGTGGACAGATGGAAGATATTTTATTCAAGCCGAAAAAGAATTAGAGGGCAGCGGCATAAAACTATTCAAACACGGCGAACCAAACGTGCAGAAATACACAGAATATTTAGCAAAAAATCTACCCGCAAGCGGAAAGCTAGGTTTCGATGCACGTACGGTAACGGCCGCGGATTTTTTAAAAATTAAAGAAGCGTTACAGGACAAAAAAATTTCCTTCGCACATAACGAAGACTTGCTAGACGAAATCTGGGTAAATCGCCCTCCGATGCCCGAAGAAAAAGCATTTGAACACGCACCGCAATTCGCGGGCAAATCCGCAAAAGAAAAACTTGCCGATGTCCGCGCAATAATGAAGAAAAAAAACATCGCGGCGTACCTTGTCACCGCGCCGGAAAGCACGGCATGGCTTGCAAACCTTCGCGGGCGTGACATACCGTGCCTTCCCGTTGTATATGCGTTTTCGTTAATCACGCAAGACGAAGCTCATATTTTCATCGACCCGCAAAAAATCGAATCTACCCTTCTCCCTGATTTTACTTTGCACGATTATAATTCACTCCCGAGTTTTCTGAAAAATTTCAAAACGGAAAAAATATATTACAACCCAACAAACACAAATGTTCAGCTTACGGAAGCTATTCCGATAAAATCAGAATTAAAACCCGCAGACGATATAATTCCCCTGTTGAAAGCCGTAAAAACACACGCCGAGCTTGCAAACATAAAAAACGCCTTCATAAAGGAAGGCGTTGTACTAACAAAAATGCTTTTTTGGCTGCATGAAAAAATAAAAGAACGCCCCGTTACAGAGGGCGAAATAGCTCGTGTTTTACAAAAAACAAGAAAAACACAAGCGCATTATATTTGCGACAGTTTTACAACAATTTGCGCATACGGCTCGAACGCGGCACAAGCACACTACAACTGCGGTGAAACAGGAGCGGTTCTGCATGAACGGGGCTTTCTCCTTATCGACACGGGAGGGCAATATCTTGACGGCACAACAGACACAACCCGTACAATCTGCCTGGGAGAAATAACCGATGAAATGAAACGCGATTTCACTTTGGTGTTAAAGGGAAACATCGCGTTGTCACACGCCGTTTTTCCAAGCGGAACAACCGGCTCTGCGCTTGATATTTTGGCGCGGCAAGCTTTGTGGGAAAGCGGACAAAATTACCGTCACGGAACAGGCCACGGAATCGGCTATTGTCTAAGCGTACACGAAGGCCCCCACAATATTTCCCAAACATATAACGCCGTAGCCCTTGCACCCGGAATGCTGGTCTCCAACGAGCCTGCCATTTACAAAGAAAACCGCTACGGCATTCGCACAGAAAATATCTTATGCGTAACAGAAAAAAAACCCGGCGGTACATTTTTAACCTTTGAAACCCTAACCCACTGCCCCATAGACACCCGCGCAATATCCCCCGAACTACTAACCCCCACAGAGCGCGGCCGCTTAAATGACTACCACAAAAGAACCTACGAAGTCCTGTCTCCCCACCTAACCACCCATGAGCGCGAATGGCTAAAACAAGCTACACATCCAATTTAATAAAAAACCTCTGCGAACCGATAAATACGGTTTGCAGAGGTTTTTGGGTTCACAGATTAATGCTGTGCAGCATTAAATCAAGCGAATTGTTTTTTGGGTAATTACATTCGCTCCGACGAGCTGCGTCAGACTGCCTACGGAACTGTCAAATACATTAAATTGCGTAAAAGTTTCTGCTGCCGCTGTCAAAGCCTCTGCAGTTATACCCGGGCGCGGGTTATTTATACGCACAGATTTTTGTTTGCCCGGTGACGTTAAGAATGTCAATACACAAGTTTCGTTTGTTACCATAATTTCACCTCCTTTCTATCAGTAATGGGGTGCTGCCTTTTCTAAAATTCAATAACGCGTTCACTGAAAACCTTCTCCACATTGCACACTTGGAAAGCGTTTAATCGCATAGCGATATCGTATAATTGTGCATCGGTTGCGGTTGCAATAAAATGGCGGAACGTAAACCGGCTGCCTTTGTCGTAACTAAGTACGAGCCGTCTTGAAAGTACTGCTGTAGTTGGCATTAATTTTCCTCCTTTCTGTTTGAGATTTTTTTGATTAAAATTAGACTACTGCCCTGCGGCTGGTTTCGGTAATATGAACAGATTCTGCGGCTATAGGAGCACCTGAGCCAAACATTACCGCGCCGTTTCCTATTAGTCCGGAAATACTGAGATTTGTAGCATTTACGGTTTTGTGTTCATTCCCACGAGGAATTCTAAGGGTTGCTACTTTTCCAAGATCGGTTTTGAACTTCAAAGTAAAGTGCACTTGTGGTGTAGACATATATTTCACCTCCTTCCTTTTGAAATTTTCTTAGCTTTTCGCCTTACGCTGTTGTCAGCTCATCCCTGACGGTGTAGTTACCGCGGCTTATCGCTTGGTCGGTTCTGCGGATGCCGTTAATCGCAGTTTTGAGTGCGGTTAATTGCTCGCCGGTCAGGCTCGCATTAACGCGGCTAAGAGTTTGAACAGTGTTGTTACCATTAATAAATCTAATGGCAGCATTGACTGGCGTTCTGTTTACTGTCATGTGTTCACCTCCTTTCGTTTTTTTACTAAGGTTCCTACTTGTGGTGCAGCCCTGTTCGTGTCGGGCAACCTTGTGATGCTATTATACACGATACGTGTAATATGTCAATAAGAACCGTTCTAAGTTTTTTGCAATATTAATTCATATGTAAAAAAGCCCCCTTTAAAAGGAAGCTTTTTTTGCGGTACATTTTTCGTTTAGTATAAACTGGGCGATTTTTGCGAAATTTTTTGGGTTGCCGCTTGTGTAATATTCGATTATTGCCGGAGAATTTTCCGGCGGCGGGGGGAGAATCTCTCGCGTGGCTTCCGCTGTTGCCGTCGCGGGGTTTATAAATATAATTTCGCCCAATGTGCGGGTTAGTGCGTCGGTTAGAAGGGGATAGTGCGTACAGCCCAGAATAAGAGCGTTTACTTTTCCGCGAAGGTCTGAAAAATAATTTTCGGCAGCGAAGTTCAACAGAGGATTATTTTTAGTAAGCCCCGCTTCAACCATCGGCGCGAAAAGGGGACAGGCACGAACGTATAGTTTGCAATTTTTTTCTTCCTCGTAAAAAAGTTTCTGGAAAACGCCACTTTTTACCGTGGTTTCCGTTGCCGCAAAAACCGGCTTAAAATCATGACTTTGTTGCGCAAGTAACAAAGTCGTTTTTACAGCCGGGCGGATTGTGTCAATAATCGGAAGCCCGGGAAATTCCTTGCGAAGCGGCTCAAGCGAAACGGACGAACTTGTTCCGCACGCCATTACTATTGCTTTCGCGCCTTTTTTTAAAAGAAAGCGAATTATTTCGCGTCCGTAAATAAAAAGTATTTGCTCATCTTTGCCGCCGTATGGTGCGCGGGCGGTGTCGCCTACGTATATTATGCTTGTTTGCGGTATCAAGCGGCGCAGTTCTTTTACTACCGTAAGGCCGCCAACGCCGGAATCAAATACCCCCAGCATGTTTTTTTTCCAATGCGATTTCTATTAAAATTTCAATTAATTTTTGACGCGGTATGCCGCTTTCTTCCCACATTTTTGTGTACATACTTATTGCGGTGAATCCGGGTATCGTGTTTATTTCATTGAAAATAACGCGATTTTTTTTGTCTATGAAAAAATCCACGCGGGAAAGGCCGCTTCCGCCGATTGCACGGAAAATTTCCAATGCGTATTTTTGAATTTCTTTTATTGTTTCTTCGGGGAGGTTTGCGGGAATTACTGTTTTGGATTCGGGGTTTTGATATTTTGCTTCGTAGTCGTAGAAATCGCCTGCCGCAAGAACTTCGCCCGGAACAGACGCTTTCGCGCAAACTCCCGCGCCTAGAATTCCCACCTCAACTTCGCGGCCTTCAATGCATTTTTCCACAACTACCCGTGAAGAAAATTTTAACGAGGTTTCCAACGCGGTACGGAGTTCTTTCCGGTTTGCGGCTTTGGAAATTCCGATTGACGAACCACCGACGGTCGGTTTTACAAAGCACGGGTATCCTATTTTATAACGAATTTTTTTCATAACTTCGCCCAAATCAATGTCTATTTCGTCCGCGCCGAACACAAGAAATTCCGCTTGCGGAATTTTTAAACTTTTCACAATTAATTTCATAATTGCTTTGTCCATCGCGGCGGCAGACGCAGCAACATTGCAACCCACATATGGGATTCCCGCAAGTTCGCACAGCCCTTGAATTGTTCCGTCTTCACCATTTGAGCCGTGAAGCACCGGAAAAACTACATCTACCGGAATGTGTTTTACTTTTTCGCTAACAATGCGAAGAAGCCCGCGATTCACCCTGTCGGGGCTTAAAATCGCAGGAGTTCCGAATTTTTCCCAATTGATTCCCTGTATGTTGTCAAGTTTTCCGTCGTACATTAACCATTTTCCCGCTTGCGTAATGTACACGGGAATTACCGTATGACCGTTCAGCGCGTTCAAAACAGTTGCGACGCTTTCTTTTGATATATCATGTTCCGGCGATACGCCCCCGAAAAGAACCAAAATATTTTTTCCCATTTAACACCTCTGATTTAATTTTTTTCATTGTACAGTATATGTTATAATTATTCAAAAGGAGAGAATTGAAATGAATTTGTTTTCAAAAATAAAAGAAGGCTTGGCAAAAACGCGTGAAAGTTTAATCGGCAATGTGAATCAAGTTTTCGCGGCGTTTCGCACGGTAGACGAAGAACTTTTCGAGGAGCTTGAAGAAGCTTTAATCATGGCGGACATGGGCGTTGAGACTACGATGTCAATTTTAGAGAAACTTCGCGAGCGTGTGAAATTGGAAGCGGTGAAAGACGGCGAAGTTGTAAAGACGATGCTTGCGGAAGAAATTTCCGCCGCGCTTACCGCCGATACCGAGACATTTGAATTAAAAACACCCGCCGTACTTTTAATTATTGGCGTAAACGGCGTTGGAAAAACCACGACCGTGGGAAAATTAACAAAGTGGTTTAAGTCGGAAGGAAAATCTGTGTTGGTGGCAGCGGCAGATACATTCCGCGCCGCCGCAATCGACCAGTTGGGCGTATGGTGCGAACGCGCCGGCGTTACAATGATTCGACAAGCGGATAATTCCGACCCGGCTGCCGTTGTTTACGATGCGGTTTCTTCTGCAAAAGCACGCGGAATTGATTTATTAATCGTAGATACGGCAGGGAGACTTCATAATAAAAAGAACCTCATGGAGGAGCTTCGTAAAATTAATCGAATAGTTTCGACTCAATTTCCCGAAGCCCACAGAGAGGTTCTTCTTGTGCTGGACGCAACCACCGGGCAAAACGCGCTTCAACAGGCAAAATTATTCCGCGAAGTCGCTGATATCACCGGAATTATTCTCACAAAACTTGACGGCACAACCAAAGGTGGCATCGTTGTTTCAATTAAAAATGAACTTGAAATTCCCGTACGCTTTGTAACCGTAGGTGAAGGCATCGACGATTTACAACCGTTCGATGCGGATATGTTTGCAAGAGCTTTGTTCGAGACATAAAGAAAGCCCGGAGTGCCGGTCCTATATTTTGACACCTAGCCCGAGAGCTAGGTGGGTGTCCGCAACAAAGTTTCCGCCTTCCGACTGAATCGGCACGGCGTATGCTTTGCAATAATAGGACTCCCGTTTTGCGTCTGTAGGTTCAAAATAATAGGGTATCGAGCACACCAGGCTCTGTTTTAAGATATTATAATCCGTAACGCATGAAATATGCAAGCTAAAAAATAACAATTTAACAGGAAATTTTCGAAAAATTTTCCTTGAAAATCTTATTGACATCTTCGGGGATAAAATGCTAGAATGCAACACGTATCTTTAAACAAGGAGCGGATATATGTATTGCACAAAAAAAATGACAATATGTAAGGCTATCACAAGCCTGATTTGTGTTTCGCTATTGTTTGTGGCTTTGTTCGGAGCAGTGACGGTGATTGCCGAACCGACACCCGAACCAACCGCCACGCCTACGCCCACACCTACACCTACCCCCAGGCCGACGCAAGGTATTATGGAGGTTATAAATGTGTCTGCCGAGCAGGGTGAAACCGCAAGGATTTCTGTCATGCTTAGGGAGAATCCGGGTATTGCAGGCTTAATACTTACTATTGAATACGACCAAACAAGGTTGCGTTTTAACCAGCCGAGATCTGTAATGCGCAATACTGCGCTAAGAGGAATGAATTTTTTAGGACCGAATGAGGATACATACAGGCGTAGCCCATTCAGAGCAATATGGTACGGAACTACAAACAATGTCTCTACCGGTGTATTGTTGACTATGGACTTTACCGTTTTAGATTATGCCCCGCAAGGCGATGCATTCGTAAGGGTAAGGGTCGAGGACAGAGATGCCAATGACCGCGACGGTGCAATCGTTCCATTTGCCCCGGCAGAAGGAAAAGTTGCTGTTACGGGTATTCCGCGGTCCACGCCGGAACCAACGTCCACACCGGCTCCAACCCCTACACCGGAGCCGACTCCGTCATCACCTACACCAACCCCCGAGCCAACGGTAGCACCTACGGCGGCTCCATCACCTTCACCGGAACCGACTTCTCAACCACAGCCTACGCCCGAATCACCACAACCTACACCTCCCGCCGGCGGGTCATCACCATCACCATCACCATCGTCGCAGAATGACAGTTGGCAGACGGTAGTACCCGCAGAAGTGGATGTGCCGGATTTGCCCCCTGAATTACAGGAAATAGTTGAAGATTATATGGTTTTTACGGTGCTTGACGAAGAGGGTGCCGTATCCGAAAGAGTTTTAATGTCAGTACCGTTCGGGCGGCGCAATGGCGCAATGGTTGAATCACTTGTGGCGTTTCGTATCGGCGCGGGCGAGGAATCTGCGATTATAATTCCAAGCCTTTATGATGAATCTTCATCGGAAATGCGTTTGCTTGGATACACGGGGGAACTTTATATGGTAGCCCCAAATCTCGTAAGTTTTGCCGATGTTTCACAGGGTTCCTGGTATAACAAAGCTGTTTCGTTTGTTGCGGCGCGGGAACTTTTTACCGGTGTAGGTAATAATTTATATGCCCCGCAATCAACAATGACGCGGGCAATGTTTGTGGCTGTTCTTTCGCGTTTAGACGGCATAGACCCGGCGAATTATAATGTATCACCGTTTTCAGATGTTGCTATTGGAAACTGGTACGGCGCGGCAATTGCGTGGGCTTACTCCGAAGGCATTATTGATGAGGGAATATTACATGGTTCGGCAACGGGCGAGTTCCGTCCGCATGATGATATAACCCGCGAGGAAATGGCGGTAATTTTTGCGAATTACTTGTCTATGCGTGATTTTCCGCTGGTTCAACTGAATGTTCCCGAGTTCTACGACTTAAATGAAGCCAACCCTTGGTCTAGGGTCGCTATACAGGAAATGCGCCAACACGCTATAATATCCGGGGTAGGTGGCAATCTTTACAACCCGAAAAGTTATGCCACCCGTGCCGAAGTTGCGCAAATATTTACAAACCTTGTGCGAGCGATAGTTGGCTTAAGTTAAAAAAATCTTAAGGAGATGAAGAGAAATGAAGAAATGGTTTTTGTCTTTTGCAGTGATGGCACTTGCGCTGTCTGTTATGCTTTCAACGGTAGCCTTTGCCAGTGAGCCAAGAGATAGCGGAAGGATAACAGCAAAGGTGGATGGCGTGCCGACATTAGTAGGTACGCAAGCTGACAGAACTGAACTTTTGGCACGCATCGTATATGCAGAGGCTCGTTTTGGTGAAACTGATCCATCCGTAGATGGTACTGATGTTGCCACAAACCGGTATTGGGCGACGGATGAAGTAATGAATCTTTTTAAAGCTGCAATTAATGCTGCCAAAGTCGCAGTTACAAACATACCGGTAGCACCCGGGGTAGAATTCGATATAACCATAGGAATTGAAGGCAACACAGGCTTTGCAGGAATGATAATGCAACTTGGCTTCCCAACAGAAATTGAAGTAAGAGGCTTTAGTGATTTTAGCGATGACTATGACCCCCTTGCCGGTGGTAATTTTAATGAAGGTCTTGACTTTGATGCCGGTTTTACCGCACCGATAAATGATGCCGGTGGAATTGAAATAGCCAGAACAGCTGACGGATACAACTTTTTACACACTGGCTGGGCAGGCAGAACCGAAGATTTTGAAGGAAACGGTAATTTGTTTACCTTTACAGTACGCGTAGCATCCGGCACCACACCAGGGTTTTTGAATAAACCGATTACAATAGCTATTGCTAATGCAATACCCCCACACAATGAAAACCCCACGGGTGCAGATATGGTACCGTTGCGCATAGAACTTCCTTGCGGAACAGTTGGCGGTGGTCTTGTTGCTGGTGCAATTGGTCAAATTGGTCACATTACAGTAGTAGCACCAACCACACCTTAATAAAAAACCGATAAATATAAAAAAGAGCTGTTGCTAAACTGCTAAAAGCAGTAAGTAACAGCTTTTTTTGTGAGAAACTAATGATATAAAGAAAAAGACCTCCACGAACCCCTCGGAAGCCTTGTATTGTGCTCTGCGCTTGGCACGAATCGAACGTGCGACCTACCGCTTAGGAGGCGGTTGCTCTATCCCCTGAGCTACAAACGCGAGTTGTCTTTGGAATTGTGGATGCGATAAAAGCTAACTTTCGAAGGGAAGTATAGGTGATATAAAAGGGATTGTCAAGAATTCGGGCGTCTTAATTCACGGTAAACGTATGTGGCGAAAATCTATTTTTACCCCAGAAAGTTTTTTATTTATATTTACATACTTATAATGTATTATTTATCCATAAAAAAATCAATGAGGAAAGAAATGAAAACAAGACAAGAAATCAAGGCAGAGGTAAAAGAGGCAATGAAGGCGCTACTCGACTGGGTTTATCCGCCCGTTTGCATATCCTGCCGTACTTTGTTGCCATTGAACGAATCACGGCGGTTTATCTGCGAGCCATGCGAAAATCTTTTTGAGCCAATAATTACGCCGTTTTGTGAAAAATGCGGCGCGCCAACGCAAGTGGAATCAAAGCATTGCGCTTCGTGTTTCGGAAAAAATTTTATTTTCGAGCAGAATCGTGCTGCTTTTACATACGACGAATTAATTCGCGACCTTCTTCATCAAATGAAATTTCATAATAAAAAACGTGTGGCACAAGGGCTTGGTTTGTTTTGGGCGATGCAGTTTTCACAAAAGGATTTGCAAGAAGATTTCACGCTTGTTCCAATGCCGATGCATCAAAAAAAACAGCGCGAACGCGGCTTTAACCAGGCAGAAATTCTTACCGCCGCGCTTTCAAAAAAACTTGGGTATCCGATGGAAAATATTTTAATCCGCACCCACGATACTCCGCCACAAGCCGGGCTTCATCCTTCGCAGCGCGCAGAAAATGTGAAAGATGTTTTCGCAATTCGCAAAAATGAAATCGTCGAAGGAAAAAAAATTATTTTGACAGACGACATTTTTACAACGGGCTCAAGCTTGAATGAATGCGCAAAAACCTTGAAAAATGCGGGCGCATCAAAAATTTTATGTATGACTTTAGCCATTGCAGTAAAAAATACTAACAAACACTAATTATATTTTACCAAAATGCCGATATATAAATTGAAGAACAGAAGTTGAGAAAGGAGGGCCGTAAAATGGACATGAGAATTTCAAGCGTATACAATGCCTACAGTGTGCAAACGGGAAGGGAAACCGCCCAAGCAGCGCGGACGGAAAAAAAGCGCGCCAATGCCGATGAGGTGTCCCTATCGGCCCAAGCGGGAGACTACCAAGCCGCAAGGAACGCCGTAGCAAACGCACCTGATATTCGCGAAAACTTGGTAAGCAGCATACAAGAAATGCTTAACAGCGGAACGTACCGTGTAAGCGCGCAAGACGTTGCCGCGAGCATTTTCAAGGGATTGTAAGTTTTAAACAAATACAAGGATGTTATAAAAAAGCTCTTGCGGACAGGTAAAACTGTTTGGAGGAGTTTTTGTGCTGGGAAGGTCGATTAGAATGGCTGGAATGATACACCAACTGGTTGACGTAATGAACGAACAAACAGAGCGTCATACAGAGCTTTATGGGCTTTCGCTGGAAGAAAAGGATGCAATAATCAAAAACGATATAGATACCTTGCAGAATCTTGTAAATTTAAAAAATATGGTAATCTCGCAGAACAGCCGTTTGGAGAAACAGCGCATTTCTCTTGTAAACGACATCGCAGAGGTAATGGGTCATAAGAGCAAAGACCTCTCGCTGGCGGACGTAATAGAAATGCTGAAAGAGCAACCAAACGACCAAGAGATTCTACGGGAATCGGGAACAAAACTGAAAGAAGCTGTTAACAAGTTGAAAGAAGTCAATGATATAAATAAATCTCTGCTGGAAAGTTCAATCGAATTCGTGGAATACTCGCTGAACGCCCTGCGCTCGACCATAGAGCCGGAGCTGCCCGAGTATCCGACACGCCTTCCGCACGCCAACAACGGCGGCGCGGGAACATTTAACACTACCAGTTAGCGTAGCGTTGGGGCTTGGGGCGAAGCCCCATTCAATTAAAAAAAAGGGGATTAAGACGATGGGTTTTGGGGGATTATCAATTGCAACTACCGGTATTCGCGTCGCGCAAAGAAACCTTAACGTAACGGGGCATAACATTGCCAACGCCGAAATAGCGGGTTATTCACGTCAACGGATTGTTCAGGCTACCGCAACCAGCCGTTGCGCGGGGTTCAGTGCCGCGGGTAACCGTATGTTCGTCGGAATGGGTGCGCACTGGAGCGAAGTCCATCAAATCCGCAATGAATTTCTTGACATAAATTTTCGCAACAATGTAAGCCAGCTTAACTTTTATTCAAAAAAAGTTGAAGCAGGTGTAGAGATTCAAACGCTTTTGGGAGAGCTTCAAGGCTCGTACCCATTCCAAGCGGTACTTAATGATATTTGGATGTCCATTCAAGAACTTACTAATACGCCCGAAGGTTTGGCAAACCGTCATTTCTTTCTTGCCAATGCAAACACATTTATAACGAAGGCACAGGATGTTTTTGACGGCCTTGTTAGATATCAAACAAATTTAGACCTTCAAATACGCGAAATGGTAAATGGGCGCAACGGGATAAACGCAACAGTAGAGGCAATCGGCGAATTAAACCGTTTAATCCGTCTTAGCGAAGGTCACGGCGATAAAGCAAACGACTACCGTGACGAGCGTCACCGTCTTGTAGACCATCTTGCGACGATGATCCCCATAGACGTATGGCAGGGGCCGAACGGCGACGTGAATATAACATCTTTGGGGCATCATATTTTAACCGGAACATCGCAATCACTGATGGGGTTGCGTTATATCTCAAACGATATGCCGTTTGTAGAGCCTGTTTTCACCACCTCGCCGGATATTCTTTCGTCGGGAACACCCCCGTCCGAATTTACTTCTTATTTAAACTATATCACTCCACTGCTTCCCGAATTAAACAACGATCGCGGAGGTTTGATCGCGCTTATTCAAGCAAGAGGAAATGCCCCCGCGAATCATCTTAGCGCGGATATTTTGCCGCCCATGCCCCCGCAAAGAATAATCGAACTTGCGGGAATAGTAAGCGATGCGTTTGCAGTTTACCTTCCAGCGGGTTCTGCCGGGGATTTTAGCGAAAGATTAGCGGAAGTAATCTCCATCGTAAGCGCGGAACTGGCGGCCGCAATCGCCGCCGACCCTTCCGACCCTGCTGAAATAGCAAGACTTCAAACATTGAGGGAAAATCTTCTCGACGCGCAATCTCACTCGGAACGCGACAGGAATATTTTTATCCGGCGTCTTGTGAACACCCCCGCCGGAACATCTGCACACACCGATTTATTGATTGAAATAGACCGCGATTTTGCCGCGCAAATGCATAATCATCGTGCGCATGTGTGGTCATTGGAACACGCAATGATACCGCAGGTTCAAATGAATTTAGACAGAGTCGTAAACAGTGTTGTAACAATGATAAATGATGCTTTAACGGGCAACTTACGCGGCAAGGACGGAAATTTTCTTTTCTACCAAACAGACGATGACGGCAACCCCCTTCTTGCGTTTGATGAAAACGGCTTGCCCATCATTAACCCCTTCAACGGTGAGCAAGAGAGAATTCCCATACGTCCATTGGATGGAAATATCCCGCCTCGTGAAGGTATTCCGCTATTTATCCGTGATGTGGACGTAAGAGAAAGAGAAGTACGAGAAAGAGAAGCTCCCGGCACATGGACTGCTACATGGCCGCTTTCTCAATTCGAAAACCCAAACCGCGTCGAAACCGTTTTCACAACAACCAATATCCGCATAAACCCGGAATTTTTGTTGGACGGCGGTCATAATAATTTGGCTCTTTCCCTAAGCGGTGACCCGGGAGACACAAGACTTCTTAATGCACTTCAAAATATATGGGTGTCCAACGAAGGCCCGTACTCCGTTACAATAGGCGACCTGAACTTCAACATACAAGACGCGTACATTCGCTTGACAGGACAAATCGCAACGGAAACCGCCGCCGCCGCCTCAAAAGTGTCATCTCAGACAGTTAAGGTAGAACAAGCACATAATATGCGAATGGCTATAAAAGGCGTATCAATGGACGAAGAAATGAGCGCGATGTTGCGTTTCCAATTTGCTTTCCAAGCCGCGTCACGCGCGTTTAATGTAATAGATTCCATGATTGACAGACTAATAAACGGCACAGGCCGTGTCGGATTATAGGGGGTGTTAAGAAATGCGTACAGCGTTTTTCGGGTTACATGTTGCTACATCGGGTTTGCACACCGCGCGCGGAGCGTTAAATGTAACTTCGCATAATATAGCCAATGCGGAAATTCCCGGCTTTTCCCGCCAAGTTACACAAATGCAGGCAGGCCGCCCGCTTGCCGGCACAGGCAGAGGTATGTACGGAACGGGTTCGCAGGTTACCGGCGTAATTCAAATACGCGACCGCTTTCTTGATAAGAAATTTTGGAGCCAAAACGCGCTTGCGGGGCGGTTTACTTCGGTTAATCAGCATTTAACATTTGTTGAAACCGTGTTTAATAATGTAAGCGACGTGGGCGTTATGAAAACCTTTAATCGTTTTTTCTCCACAACTCAAGATTTAACAACGCGTGCGCATGAGTTAACCTTCCGCACGAATGTTATAACAACCGCGAGTTCGTTAACGGAGCAGATTCGGCAGAACGCCGCTTCGTTGCAACGTCAGCAACGCGATTTAAACATGGAATTTGCAGACGTAGTTACAACAATAAACAGTCTTGGCAATCAATTGGCAGATATTAACCGTCAAATTCATTTATTTGAACGCAACGGCGACAACGCGAACGATTTGCGCGACCAACGCGCTTTACTTATTGACCAGCTTTCCGAACTTGTTAACATAGAAGTTGACGAGCGTGATTTTTCGCGTCCGGGCGTGCAACACGACCGTCGCCTTTCCATATTGATAAACGGTCAAATGTTTGTAGACCACACACACGTGAATCTTTTACAGCTCGTACCGAGAGATAACCCATATATAGAGAATTCCGGCACGAAACGCAACGAAATGGATGTACCCGGTCTTTACGATATATTTTTTGCGAATACGGGTTCGCGTTTCGATATTCACAGCCCAACATTGGGCGGAGTGTTGCGCGGAATAGTTGATGTCCGCGACGGAAACGGCGGACAACAGACCGCACCTCCGACACTAACCGGGCGGTTTATGATACAAGCACAGCTTAGTGCTTTGAATAGAACAACAAACTTCCTAAACGGTATTGAAGCAAGACTTCTTGCTCTTGCAAGCCCCTCAGAAATGCCCGCGTGGGTTGCCTCGTGCGATGCCGCATTTGCCGCGATTGAAGGCACTTCTCCCACAAACCCCGTAAGAAACACGACACAAGCCAACGCATGGTTAACGGAGCTTCTTGCGATTCAAACACAGCGCGAAGGTTATCACGCAACAATTGCGTCTACACGTGGCGCGCTTACGACAACCATAGGGTTAGCCGGTATACGCGCAACAATAGGCGTGAAGTTTTTGAATGACAACCCCGGATTCAATGATTTACTTAACAATATCCAATCCGTTTTAGATGAAATTTCAAATGACGAATTTGATTTAGATACCTTTAACTTGGATGCTTTTACGTCCAGATTGGAGGATGCAATCCGCAATTTGCATACCGCGCTTGATAATCACCCCGATTTTGTAAATCAAAATTTACTTAACACTCTTAGCAGCCGTGCAGACAACTTGAGCAACTTGGTCGTGCCTTTGCGCACCGCTTTAAACAATTTAGAAACCCTTAACCCCGACCCAAATCTTGATGCAACCATTACAACTGTAATTAATGCAATTGACCAGTTAAACACCGCAGTTACAAATATTGCCGAAATTACAACCTTCGCAGACCGCTTGAAGGTTCAGCTTGATTGGGCAGTTAGCAACGTGCAGGTTATGATTAACTCAATTGAACGAAGAATCTACGAAATTGAAAACGGAATCAGTGCAGGCAATGTCGAAGAGTATGCAGACCTTCTACTGCTTTTACAAAACGAGATTGTTGCGTTGCGCAACATTGCAGAAGCATTGGAAACTATGCCTTCTCCCAGTGTTTATGATGATGAAGCCGTTCTGACAGCCTTTATTAACGGCTTGCTGGATGATTTAAACGGCAACGAGGGAATTACCCGCTTCATTGAAATTCTTGAAGATATAGCTGATGCTCCTATACCCGACGGCAGGTCAATTCCCGGTGTTCCTACAACAACTTTCAAAGGAATACCATTCTATATGAACCAGCTTAACGAACTTGTACGCACATTTGCCCGCGCAATAAATGAAGGGCGCAACCGCGACGGAAATATGATTCCGCCTACCGTGATTGGACGAGACGCAAACGGCACGAATATTTATTCAACCCCGGTGGGGCATATATTTGGCTTTGACGCAAACGGCGAAAACAGAAGTGCCTTGTTCTTCACATTTGAAGACCATTTGGGCAACCCGGCGGTTTTAGATGATGATGACCCGTTCAGAAGCCTTCGTATGTGGATAATGTCCGAGACGGATGCGGACGGACGACCCACGGGTGTTCCGCAGCGTGACGCAAACGGCAATTTTGTCACGGTTTCAGACCCAAACCCTCCTGTTTGGGTAGACCCGGACACTGGCGAAGTTGTTTCGCTTGTTGCGCCGGATTCCACGGGCCACCCGATGTTCACCATTGATTACAGCCAATTTAACGCGATGAATTTCATTGTAAACCCCGACCTTGTGGGCAACCCAAGCTTGCTTGCTGCTTCAAGCAACCAAAATATCGGTATGGCAAATAACGATATAATTCACGGTTTTGCTGCGGTGAATTTCAATGTTAATCTGTTCCGTGAAGGCAGGCTAATCGACTTTATCATAGCAACAAGTTCTCACCTTGGAGTTGATAACCATCAGGCAAAATTATTTAGCCACAGTTATTCGGAAATAACAACCCAAACGCATAATCACCGTTTATCTGTAAAAAGCGTTGACACCGAAGAAGAAATGATGAACCTTGTAAGATTCCAAAGTATGTTTATCGCAACATCGAAACTAATCAACGTTTTAGACACCGTTTATGACACTCTAATCAATCGGCTTGGTAATTTTTAAAAAAGGGGCTAACAAAAAATGATGCGTTTAACAAATGTAATGATGGCGAACACTAGCCTTATGCATATCAACCGCAACATGCGGAACCTAGATAAGATTGTCAGGTCGATTGAATCAGGCCAGCGAATTCAGCGGCCTTCCGATGACCCGATTATTGCAAGCCGCGCTTTGATGTTCCGTTCAAATGTGCAGGAAAACAAGCAATTCCAACGTAATGTTGACCAAGGAATTGCGTGGATGAATGTTACTGAATCAACGTTTAACAATGTAAATCGTGAGATTATTTATGAGATGCGCAATTTGGCTGTGCAGGGCGCAAACATGACTAATAACCTGGAACCTATGCAGGCTATTATCAGGCAAATGAAGTCCATGTTTAATCAAATTGGAGACGAAATGAACGCATCTTTCGGCGGGAATTATTTGTTATCCGGCTTCCGCACGGATGAACCGCCTGTTTTTACACAAGTTAATAACCGCAGTTTTGTTATAACGCAAAATTTTTCTTTGTCGGATATTTCGCGGGAATCTTCGTTCCAGAGGCTTATCAACTCCGAGGGGCTTGCCGAACCTGTTACACACAAAATTAATGTGTTAAAGCTTGCTTACAACGGGCTTGATGCAGTTCCCGTAGTTCCCGGCTTTGAAATACGAAGCATAAGCAATATGGAACGCGGCGCGTATGAGCCTGACGCAACCGGCGCAAGCGGTTTGCCGCTTATGCATTATATCCCCGAAACGGGAGAGCTTGTTATGCATCGAATCACAGCCGAAAATTTCCCTCGTGAGGGCGTTAGTGTAACGTATCAAAAAACGGGCTTTGGTGCGGGCGATATTAACCCGATGGTTTATTTCACAGGCCGCGAAATCGTTAACACAGGCACCGCGCACATTCCGGCGGGAACACAGCTTGTTTATAATATTACGCAGAATTTTAACCGCGAAGCAAGTATAGGTACTACTATTTTGGGCGGCGTGCCTATGCTCCAGTTTGAATTGGCGCACACGGCATATGCCAACCGTAATAATTCCAATAATTTGCGCGATTCTTTGCCGCCCGGCGCGGTTATTGACCCAACCGGAACAATTGTAAGCATTCCCCAGCGCGTTTTTGCATCAGACTCAAATATTTCCGTTACCTACGCCGTTTCCATGAACAGCCCAATCATTCGCCAAAACGGCGGCCCCTTGATTCATATTAAACAGGATACCCGTGTGCAGGGTGTTGAGTTGGTTCGCGCTACAAACTTGGACGGCAGAGCCCTTCCCCTTGACCAAATTGAACTTAACCGCGCTTTTGATATGCTTAACCAAGATATTCAATACGAAGTTGCGCCGCGTACTTTGCTTACCGTAAACTCTCTTTCAAAAAATGTTCTTACGGATAAAATGTTCTCGGATTTCAGGCGCTTTTTTGAATTCGCAGAGTCGCTTCACATTTCCAACGCTGCCGACCTTGAGCAGCATTTCCGCAGCCGGGGTTTTACAGAAGATGCAATCGTTACGGAAGTTGCGAAGCAAATTTCTGAAGAAACCCAAAAAGCAACCGATGCGTTGCACGGAATGTTTAACAATATACTGTTCCTTATCGACCGCCACGCTGAAAATTCCACACGTGAACAAACCCTTCTTGGTGCAAGAATGGTTCGGATAGAACTTGTACAAAACCGCTTGGAGCAAGACGAAGTAAGCTACAATCAACTAACCAGCAACAACGAAGACACCGACCTTATTCTTGCTACGATAAGACGTATGTCTGCGCAGGCTTTGTTTACTGCGTCGATAATGGCGAACGCCGGTGTAATACAGATGTCCCTGGCGAACTTCCTGAGATAAAAAACAGTGATGTCGCCGGTAAATTTTTTGAGGTGATAAAAATGGAAAAATTATTAACAAAACATTTTGGCGAAATTAGTTTCGACCCGGCACGCATTATTATTTTCCCTGACGGCATTCCGGGTTTTCCCAACAGCAAAAGATATATGCTAATGTCTGAAAACGAAGACGAAGATATGTTTTTTTGGCTTCAATCCGTAGACGACGGCGATGTCGCGTTTACTTTAATGGATGTTTACAAAGTTCTGCCCGATTACGACCCGCAGGTTGATAGAGTAGAAATTGATGAGCTTGGCGAATTGGACGACACGCCGCTTCTTATTTATAACATTGTGGTTATTCCCGAATATGTACGGCATATGCGCGTGAATCTTCGTGCGCCCGTTGTTATGAATCTTAATACCGGACTTGGCAAACAAATGATTTGCACAAATGACGACTATTCTATACGTTTTATGATTTTTGAAGAATTGGAGCGCGCCAAGAAAAAATTGGCCAACGAAAAAAATGCTGGCACTGACGCGTAGAAAAGGTGAATCCATCGTAATCGGCGACAATATCGAAATGGTTGTGCTGGGTATTACGGGTGAACAGGTACGTATCGGGGTGATTGCGCCGAAAAGCATCAGTGTTCACAGAAAAGAAATTTTTGAACAAATTCGCAGCGAGAATAAAGAAGCTATGCAAAACGCAAAAGAAAAATTGAAAACTTTGGGTGATAATTTTAATTAAAGGGGCAATCCGACATGCGTGTTACCAATTCCATGATATACGGAACTGCAATAAATAATGTTCACCGCAACACAAGATATCTTAATAAGCTTGTGACGCAACTTGAAACAGGGGTTAAGTTTCAGCTTCCTTCGGACGACCCTATTTCGGCTTCGCGCGCTTTGCGGTACCGTACTATTTTGTCGGAGACATCGCAGTTTTTGCGCAATGTGGAAAGCGGGCTTACGTGGATGGAAGTTTCCGAGGCCGCGTTTATGAATGTTGCCCAAAATTTATTGCAAAGCATCAATGTTCTTACCGTGGCGGGCGCGAATGGTACGATGACCTTGGAAGACAGGCTGGCAAAAATAGAGGAAATGCGTCAGCACATTGACCAAATCGGTTTGGAAATGAACCAAACTTTTATGGGGCGTTATGTTTTTTCCGGATATAAAACGAATCAGCCGCCTGTTTTTATGGCAGACAATAATGACGCGTTTGTAATCACACAGCAATTTAATATTCGCGATATGGAAAGAATCAAGTCGTTCCAAAAAGAAACAGCCATAAGCGTGCCCGTATCGCATAGCACAAATGTTTTAAAACTTGCGTACAATAATGTAGATTTCGATTTTAACATTACGGATGCTAACGGAAATATGGTTGCAATGCCGGGTATAATCAGCCCGCCGGGAATTGGCGGCGCGCCTCCGTTGCAATACACTGTTATTACGCGAAGCTTGTCCGATATGGATGCCTACAAGCCGCCCGGGTTGCCTTTGGAAGACGGAACGGCGGATAATCCTTTTGTTGTTCATTTTATAAAAGAAACGGGAGAATTGGTTTTCAGCGACGCGGCAAGGGATACATTCCGCGATGGCACAACGGTTACGTATTTCAGAGACGGTTTCCAAAAAGGCGAGCTTAACCCGCTGGTATATTTTGATACCGTTGAAGTGCTTGGCAGGGTTACTCAGGACGCAACATTGTCACTGCGAAACCCTCCTGTTTTGGATTTGGATAACGGACGTTTTAATTTTGTCGCGGAAGTTGAAGGCGGTACACATCCGGGTGAATTTGACATTACGCAAGGTTCTGTAGGCCCGGTCATAGTAATAAACGGAGAGGAATTCAATTTGTGGGATATGGGTTCCGCTTCAACGGAAAGCTCGGGCAATATGTGGGAGACAACTTTCGCGATTAACCAACCCGGCATTGATGTAAGGGTAGTCCAGCACGTTACTATGGGTGCCGATACTTTTAACATAGAGTATTCGGTAGTTAGCAATAGTACCACTACCACGCCTATTGACATTAGTTTTTTCAAGAACATAAATATCGGACTTGACGGTCCCGACGGATATAATTCCCTTGTGTTTACGGGGAATCAGGTTGGGGGAATAAACGTGCGCCCCAACCCGGAAGCATATCCCGAAGCTACATTGGGCCTGAGAATAAATTCGAGCGGAGTAACGGACGGAAATAACTTCCCCGCGGCATGGAGCGGAGTAACATTGCCGGTCCCGGGCGACGTCCCTTTAACTTTTTCCACCACTATACAGGTAGAACAGCTTGAGCGTTTAATCCCGGGCGAAAGAAGACCGAAGGAAGACGAATGGATTCGTTATGAAACGTCTTCGGGTGTACATTCGCGCATAAATGATAAAGCACGAGATATTTACACCGACAAAATGTTTGCGGATTTAAAAAGATTGATTGACTTTGCTGATTCGCTTCAAATTTCCGACCCCAGAGCACTGGAAGCATATTTCGGAAGCCCACCCTATAATTATACGGACGAAAGATTAACAGAAGAAGTGGCAAAACAACTTTCAGACGAAAAATCACTTGTCAATTCTATTTTACATGACAGGTTTAACAATATTCTTGACCTTGTGCAGCGTCACACGCTTAACACGGTGTCGGAGCATACGCGTATGGGCGCGCGCATGGCGAAATTTGATATGATGCTTGTTCGTTTGGAAGAAGACGAGGTTGCGTACACGGAATTGCTTTCCGATACTATCGACACGGACATGATTGCCACTTTCAAGAGAAAAGAAAGCGCGGAAACGGTATTCGGCTTTGCTTTGCGTGCAATTGCCAATACCACACAGCTTTCTTTGGCGGATTTTATTAACAGATAAAGTTAAAGCTGTTTTGGATAAAAGGGGGCTGTTTTCATGAAGGTTGTATTTTCTTTGTTTGCACTGGCAATGATTATTTTCTTCCCCGTGCAGGTACACTCCGCGCTTCCTCCTTATCTTGTTGCCTTTCATTTGAATGACGGACATAGTATAGGTGTGGACTTTATACAAATAATTATACACGGCGATTATGCCGAAGAACCGCCAATTCCGCAGCGGGCTGACTTTATTTTCGTTGGCTGGGCTGAAAATCCCGATGAATTACCTGTGGAATTTTTTGATTTTGACAACACAGCGATAGAAAGATTATACCTGCTGTATGCCGTATGGCTTCCTATAAGCGATACGCTGCACACTGTCAGCTTTAATATGAACGGCGCGCCGGGTACGGCTCCGCCCCCGCAAATTATACAACACGGCGGATTCGCCAAAGAACCGCCAATTCCGGAGTTTCCCGGCTTTGTCTTCGTTGGCTGGGCTAATGACCCCGATGAGCCGCCGGTAGATTTTTTTGATTTCGATAAAACAGCAATTGAAAGAAGTCACACACTGGTTGCTGTTTGGCGCAACCCGAGGGGTACAATAGTAATAGGTGGTGCCGGCTCTGTATGGGATTCGGAAAAAGGCGGTAACGATGATTATTACTATATTGATGCTGAGTATGGTAAAACGATAGAACTTAAGGCTGTTCCGGAACCGGGATGGGAATTTATAGGCTGGACATATTTTTTGAATGGTGCACCTTTTTTCAATAGCGATATTCTATATTCAATTTATGTGCCGCCGCATGATTGGTTTATTAGAGCACATTTCGTATCGGTTGCCGACCCTGTAATTGATCCTGTTATTCTTGTAATAGATATATCGGATAATATGTTTGGCTTGCCGTTCATGGCTATGCAAAATATCGCGCGCAGAATTATTATTGAAAATACCGTGGCGGGGATAGTTGCTTTTTGCGGAGATGAGGCATCTATCCTCTATCAAGGGATTGGCGGATACCCCGCCAACGTAGTGGCTAACCTGCCTGTTCCCCGCCAACCGTCTGAAAGTGGCGCACCAATAGATGATGGATTGGCTTTGGCGGGAGATTTAATCAAGAATTTAATCGCAGATGTGCCGGGTATAACCGCCCCGGGTGGTTCAATGAACCACAGTAATATACGTGTTGTTTTGCTTTCGCGGGGGCTTGCCATACCCGGGTGGGGGATACATGACGGTGCTGACAGAGCCGTTGGTGCCGCAGACTATCTTAAATCACAAGGATATATTGTAGAAACGCGTGCATTTTTGCACGCCATAGGAAAAACGCGGGTTGAAGGTGCGCGTAATTTAATGAATGAAATAAGCAGCCCGGGCGGGACTTTAGAATACGGTAGCCCTAACCCTGCCAACCCCGCCGAAAGCCCGACGATTGTTACGATTGACTGGCCCGGGCAGGATTTCAGATGGAACAATGATGAGAGTGCTTTTTTACGGGACGTTGTTTCCGTTTTAATGGGTACGGATGAAAACGGTAATGTCTTGACCGCAACAAACGCGAACATTCTTGGTACGCCGAACGGAAATATCCGTCAAATAGGAATTTTCCAAACGCCTCTTGATATGCTTCAAAAGCCGGGGGAATTAAGATACGGAACCAGTACTAACTTTATAAATGTTCCTATTCAACTGGATGAACCAACAGCTCTCCCATTTAATTTTGGAGTAATTTTAGGAACAGGAAACTTGAAAGATATGTTTAACGAAAGCCCTGTTGGTCATGTTGCGGATGGGATTGAAGCAAGTAAGTTTTCAGGTTCAAAGTATGGAACATATAACTACTTAGGAGGAAGAACATATGTTGACGGCAACCCACTCGGAACGCGTGACGCAATAGAATTAAGTTTTAATCTTGTTTCCGACAGCGGTTTTATTTCTTTTGATTACTTTTTTGCATCTACAGAGTACGACGGCGAAGAAATAAATGACGTTTTCAGCTTGTGGATTTTGGGAAGCGGTGTGCAACAAAGCATTTATAATAATGTCGCGTTATTGCCGGACGGTAATATTGTTAATGTTTTGAATACACGTCCGGTACCGGACAACCCCGCTGTATGGTGGCAGATGGGGGGAACTAACGGAATTAAAACTTATATCCCCATAGGAGGAAGACATACCAATCTTATTACAGAACATAAGTATCGGCTTCCGTTTGCCGGGCGAACAACGCAATTGATGGCAGCGTCTTTCGACCCTGAATCGGAGACGGGAGAGTCTCTGATTACCCCCGGAGATAACGCAAAAATTCGCATGGCTATCGCGAACATGGACGACGGATTATTTCCTTCTGCGGTATTTATTCGCGGAAACAGTGTAACTACCGAAGAAATTGAAGAAGTGCATATTGATGAATACTTTATTACCATACACGCGGCTTCGGGCGGTGGCGCGTTCGGCTTTGCCGGCGAAGAAGTTCCCGTTCCCATTTGTCCGGACGATGACGATTTGATTCTGCAAGATATCTCAGCACTCGTAGCTCATGAAACAATGATTCATTTTTTTGCGGTTCCCGACCGTTGGCACGTTTTCAGCCATTGGGAAATAAATTCTCCTTTAAATCAAATAGATTTAACTTCTCCGGAAATTTCTTTTATAATTCCCGGCAATGATATCGTGGTTACGGCACATTTTACGCCCAAAGAAAACAGGTATAATGTTTTATTGCTGGATGTGTCCGGCAGTATGGACAATCGCAGAATAAATGAAATGAAACGCGAAGTAGGGCGGTTGCTTAACGAATTATTATCCTGCGAGGAAATTGTACACCAAATAAACATTGCTGTTTTCTCCGAATTCTCAGAACCCGTTTGGTCCACGTTCAGGAATTTTTCGGGCGATTATATTTTAGCTCCGGGTGATATTAATTATATCCATCCTTTTTTGCATTATCTCGACGAGACGCTTGATGAATATATAAACACAAAACCCGGCGGCAGAGATATTCTCAATGCTTTGGTAACCGCATATGATATGCTTAATAATCAACTGCACGAAATTGATGATATACCTACTTGGTTAGTACAAACCGGCCGGATTCATTTATTTTCAACCGGGCGGACTACTTTGCCACGATATCAGCATATACCCGCGCGAAGTGCCGACGCAAACCCCGGTTCCAACTATTTAGAGCCATATACTATGCATGATTATTTATTTTGGAGAGAAGCAAACCTTGCACTTTGCGCGGCTAAAACAATTCATGAAAGATATTTTATAAATACCTATATAATGGGTTCGCCGACCGAATTAGCTTTCGAAAGAAGGTTCATGAAGGATTTAGTTGGCGGCCCGCCGCCCATAGACGACCCCGCACTTCTCGTATTAAACTTCAGCTTGGGCGGCGGCGAATTTACGACTTTTTTCGCAAATCCCGTTACTGTCGAATACGGCGAGGAAATTATTTTACCGACGTCTCATTTGTTTTCCAGAGAAGGTTACAGATTTGCCGGTTGGTTTACAGATGAAAACGACGACAGCACCCGTGCGCGCTCCGGTCACATTTTACAAGATGATATGACACTTCATGCGCGTTGGGAAAAAGCCCCCGAAAATTTTCTCATCGGTGATGTTCTTGGGCGCGGGTACGTATCATCTGCTGCAGGCACCGCTATCGCAAGATATCTTGCCGGTCAAGATGTGGACATTCCTTTTCTTCTTGCCGCAGACCTGAATGGCGACGGTTATGTAGACATGGCAGATTTGATTTTACTTGCAAGATGGCTTGTTGGGTTATGATGTGATAAGTAGCGAGTCAAGCGCAAAAAAACGGAGGAGTTGACAGTATTGTCAGTTCCTCCGTTTATTTTGATAAGCCAGCACATTACATTACCATCGTTTATTAGTGTTGCAAATTAAAAAACCCTACACCGCCTGGACCTAATACATAATTAGGTGTTCCTCGGTCAGTTGTGGTACCATCACCCAGTTGACCACTCTGATTAGTTCCCCAAGCCAATACCCTGCCATTATTTCTAACTGCTACGGTGTGTGGGCCTGACGTTGCAATTGCGATTATATTGTTAAGGTTTTGCACTTGTAAGGGTGTGTGCGAAGTATAATAACCCCATGTATCCCATATAATTCCCCACCTCCAGACCGTGCCGTCATCTCTAAGTGCTGTGGTTTGTTGGTTGCTTGCCGAAATTGCGATTACATTACTGACAGATGGCACTTGTATCGGTGTCAGCACCGTTAAACCAATGTTGCCTAATTGACCTCTCCCATTTAATCCCCAGGCCCAAACTGTACCGTCATTCCTTAATGCTATGCTATGTCTACCTCCAGCAGTGATTGCAGTTATACTGTTAAGGTTTTTCACCTGTACAGGTGTAAGGCGGTTAGTTGTGGAACCATCGCCTAATTGACCACTATTATTTAATCCCCAAGCCCAAACTGTACCATTGTCTCTTAGGGCTATGGTGTGAGCTGAGATATCGCTTTCATGTCTACCTGCCGTAATTGCAATTACATTGTTGAGCTTTACCTGTACAGGTGTAAGGCGGTTAGCTGTGGAATTATTGCCTAGTTGCCCGTTACAATTTCTTCCCCAAGTCCATACCGTACCATCGTTTCTAAGGGCTATGGAGTGTTGGCTTCCCGTAGCAATAGCAATTATATTACTTAGATTTTGCACTTGTATAGGTGTAGGGCGTGAAGTTGTGGTGCCATCGCCCAACTGACCGTGTGTATTAGATCCCCAAGCCCAGACAGTGCCATCGTTTCTTAGGGCTATGTTGTGACCGTCTCCCGCTGCAATCGAAGCTATATTATTAAGGTTTTGCACTTGCACGGGTGTTAATTGTTTACCACTCGAACTATTTCCCCAATCCCAAACTGTGCCATCTTTTCTAAGTGCTAGGGTATGACCGAAACCGCCCGCCAAAGCCATTGGTGTTATTGTTAGCATCAGCAAATTTAAAAAACCTTCGCCATTCGCACCTCTGACTTGCGTGGGTATGTGGCGGTTGGTTGTTGTGCCGTCGCCTAACCGGCCGTCCGTATTCCGCCCCCAAGCCCAAACTGTGCCGTCATATCTAACGGCTACGGTATGAGTGTCACCTGCCGCAATTGCTACTACGTTGTTAAGGTGCTGCACCTGCGCGGGAGTGTGCTGGTCACTCGGTGTGCCGACGCCTAATTTATTGAATACATTCATCCCCCAAGCCCAAACTGTACCGTCGCTTCTAAGAGCCACTGTATTACCGTTTCCCGCTGAAATTGCCACCACATTGCTAAGACCACCTTGCACCGGCACGGGCGTGTGGCGGTCGGTGGTTGTACCGTCGCCTAATCCACCATTCCAATTGCGCCCCCAAGTCCAAACAGTGCCGTCGCTTCTAAGAGCTACTGTATGACTGTTTCCCGCTGAAATTTCCACCACATTGCTAAGACCTTGCACCTGCACGGGTCTCCAGTGATCGGTTGTGGAGCCAACGCCTAATTCACCAGCCCCATTGGGTCCCCACGCCCAAACTGTACCGTCGCTTCTAAGGGCTACGGTATGGCTGCTCAAGATGGAAAAGCCTGCCGTAATTGCTACTACGTTGCTAAGACCTTGCACCTGTACTGGGGTGCTGCGGGTAGTTGTGGTTCCGTCGCCTAATTGACCGCGCGTATTACTTCCCCAAGCCCAAACTGTGCCGTCACCTCTAAGAGCTGCGGTATGGGATCTACCTGCCGCAATTGCTACTACGTTGTTAAGGCCCTGCACCTGCACAGGGGTGTGGCGATTAATCCATGTGCCGTCGCCTAATTGACAGTTTTCATTATTCCCCCAAGCCTAAGTTACTTTATCCGTCAAGGATAACCACGCTAAAATCAAGGCTTTGCGCAATTTTAACACATCCGAATTTATAAAAAAACTCTTGTAACGGGCGAGACGATGAATTAAATAAACGAGAAAAATAAACCATATATTCGTGGAATTTTTAACGATATATACTTAAGTATAATACATTTTTCATTGAAATTCTACTATATGTTCATCAGCGATTGAGATAAGGTTTCTTTTATATAAATTCTTTCATTAAATATTTTAGTGGAAACACATATGACCAATGCTGCAGCACATATGACTGCTCTCGGTAACACATATGACCACTCAAAAAGCAAATAATTAACCAGCTTCATAGCATATTCGGCTAATTTCGGTAACACATATGACCGAACTTTGTAACACATATGACCGAACTTTGTAACACATATGACAGCCTACAGTAACACATATGACCAATTGCAAATTTTTACTATTAGGACATTTATTGAAATTGGTTTGCAAGTGTCAAATTCGCTGTAGTTTGCGAAATTTTTTTATTCGCCAGGAAACTGCTATAAAATGCCAGTGCAAAATGTACAATATGACATCTCATTTGGTGTGTGTCGATGTCTTTTTAATGCGGCGTAGCCGCTTTTTTATATTGGAAACAGAAAAGCATATGCAAAGCAAGAAAAAGTCTTTGTATTTCTTTTTTTTGCGTGATAAAATTCAACAGAGTAACCGAGGGTGAAAGTAAAAATTCCGTAAAGTATTTTCGGAATATTAAAACATTTTAAAGGGACAGATAAAACGTGAAAAAAATAAATATATAAACGGCGTATTGCCGATGCTGCTGATAAATTTTTCTATCGGCTCCGTATATTGTTGGACACTGTTCAAAGATTATGTAATAGGGTACACGGGCTTTGAAAAGTGGGTTACGGAATGGTGCTTTTCGCTTGCGATTTTATTTCTCGGAATGACGGCGGCGTTCGGCGGCAGAGTTGTCGAAAAGAGCGTGAAAATTTCGAGTTGGATAACGCTTGTAATGTTTACGTCGGGCTGGCTGATTACGGGGTACGGAATTCATTCGAAAAATCCGTTGCTGACGATATTTGGTTTCGGTGTGGTGCAGGGAATCGGGCTGGGTTTCGGCTATCTTACGCCGGTAAAAACGCTGATGGTTTGGTTTGACAAGCATAAGGGCTTTGCGGCGGGGCTTGCAATCACGGGCTTCGGATTGGCAGGCGTAATCGCGAATCCAATAATCGCGGGATTTCTTGAAACCGTTCCTATTTATATGGTTTTCTATGTGTTGGCGGGAATTTACGGATTCGCGCTTTTGTTGGCGGCATTTTTGATTCATCGTCCCGAAGCGAGCATAAAAACCGCTGTTACGTTCAAAAAAGCAAAAGTTACGGAGCTTTTGTTTACGAAAAAATTTATTTTACTTTGGATTGCGCTTTTTATAAATATTTCTTGCGGACTGGCTTTAATCAGTCAGGAAAAACAAATTTATCATTTAATTGGCGTAAGTGCGTTATCAATGGTTGTTTTATTTTGCAGTATATCAACGCTGTCGGAAATTTGCTTGGGCGGCTATGCATGGCTTCGTTACAGGACAAGCTGGCTTATAAATATATTCCGTATTATTTGATGGCGGCGTGTTATTTGGCGGTTTGTTTTATCGCGGCAATTTTCCCCGTTGAAATTGCGGTTACGGTAATTATAATTTTCGTTGTGCAATTTTTTTTCGGCTGCGGGTTTAGTTGTTTGTCGAATATTTTGCATCAAAATTACGGAATGAGGCAGTTGGCTACGGTTCATGGGCTGATGTTAAGTGCATGGGCGGCGGCGGGTTTATTCGGAAACCAGCTTGCGGCGTATATTATGCGTTCGTATAATTTAAGCGTTTTGTATTTGGTTCTCGGAAGTTTGTTCGTCATCGAAATGGTCATTTTGATTGTGTGGGCAAAATTTATTTCGCATCCCGTATGGGAAACGAAAGAAGCCGCAATCTGCGCTGACTGCGGCTGTGAATGTAAGGGCTTTCCGCAATTTCGTTGCGAGTATTGCAAGGATATAAAATTACTGCAAGTAAAAGAAAAAGTTAAGGCAGGAAATTAATTTTTTTAACGGAGCGTGAAAAAATGGCAGAAATCAAATTTGAAATCACAAAACACATCGGCGTTTTGTCGGAAGGTTCTAAGGGTTGGCGAAAAGAACTCAACCTAATAAGCTGGAATGACCGCGAACCAAAGTATGACATTCGCGATTGGTCGCCCGAAAACGCAAAAATGGGTAAAGGCGTTACGTTGTCGGACGCGGAAATTACCGAGTTGAAACGCTTGTTGGACGAAATAAAATGAAAAATGAGCGTGTTTTCAAAATGACATTTGCGAGTGTCTATCCTTTGTATATCCAAAAAGCGGAACGCAAGGGACGCACAAAAACCGAAGTGGATTCCGTTATTTTTTGGCTAACGGGATATGACGATGCCGGGCTTGCGATGCAAAGAAAAAATGAAGTTGACTTAGAAACATTTTTCGCGAACGCGCCGAAAATAAATCCCAATACGTCGCAAATAAAAGGTGTAGTTTGCGGTGTTCGCGTAGAGGAAATCCAAGACCCGATTATGCAAAAAATTCGTTGGCTTGATAAACTTGTGGACGAACTGGCAAAGGGCAAATCAATCGAAAAAATTTTACGTAGTTAACATGATTTCGTATATTTTATCGCGTTCCCGCCGAAAAATCGCTACCATTTATGTTCGCAACGGTGAAGTTGAAGTCCGCGCACCGCTACGAATGCCTAAACGAGAAATCGACCGTTTCGTTTCGGAAAAAGAACAATGGATTTTAAAAAGCCTCGCCAAACAACACGCGCAAGCGGAGAAAAAAGAAAATTTCGCGGTTGATTACGTGAGTCTTATTTGCTTTCGCGGGAAAATTAAATTGAAGGAATTACAAAACCGTCTTAATGCTGAAGATTGGGAGTAATCTAATGGGAAATATATACGAATTCGATGCGGTTATCCAAAAAGTCACCGACCAAGATGGCGCGTTTATTGCTGTGCCATTCGATATAAAATCAAAATTCGGAAAAGGACGGCTACCCGTTCATGCTACTTTTGACGGCGAACCTTACGACGGGAGTATTGTAAATATGGGCGTGAGAAATGACGATGGTTCGGTATGTTACATTATTGGTATACGCAAGGATATTCGCGCAAAAATCGGTAAACAAGCGGGTAATGTCGTTCACGTTACCATAAAAGAACGGAGCTGAAATCATGCTTTTCGAATATAATTTATCCGCACAGCGAGAAGGTTTTTACAACATAACCGAACAAGTTCGTGAATTCATTGTAAAAAGCGGCGCAACAAACGGCATTGCCGTGGTTTATTGCCCGCACACAACCGCCGGAATCACAATCAACGAAAACGCCGACCCCGAAGGTTACGCAGGTTAAGGACTATTTTTCATAAATCCCCCAAGCCCATAAACAGGGCTTTTTTTATGCGTTTCTACTAATGAATAATAAAACTTCCGCGCCATTAGCATATCCATGTATTAGCGTTTGATTTTTCACGTGAACAGAGCGAACATGACAACATCGCCGGGGCGCAAAGCCCCGAAATACAAGGAGGAAATGTAATGACACTCAATTTTAACTTGCAAGGCGCGGAGCGCAAAAATTTGGTTAACGCCATCAGCGAAATTTTAGAAGCACCTGCGGTCTACCTTAAAGCACCAACTTTCGCATACCAAGTTTCAGAATGCCACATCGACAAAAACGGCTTGCTCACGGGCGCGGATAACAACGAACTCGCGGACGCTTTACGCGACAGAGGCTTTATAGCTGAAACCGCCTACGAAGAAGAATTCGGGGCATTGGAGGGCAACGACCGAGAAGAAACCTACGCGGAAGGCGAAGCCGAAGAAATAGCACGGGACATAGTGGAAATTCTCAACACGCCAACGGAAGCCACAGAAGCCAAATACGAAGATGAATTCGGTTTAACGGTAGGAATGCCGCTTGACGGATTTTCCCCCGAAAAACTGGATAACCTCACCCGATTGGTAGCTTCAAAAGAAACACTCCTCAAAGCCGCACTCGGATTGAATGAACTTCCAATACAGATAACCGAAGACTCCATATACTTCCCTTGGTATGTGAACGCACATATGCCAACCGCAGATGAAGCGCAAGCCTTCACCGAACTGGTCAGCTTGCTTTGCGAAACCGCCAAAGAAAAGAAACGCATAACCGCAAAAGACAACGGTCTGCCGGAAAATCTGAAATATGCCTTCCGCTGCTTCCTACTTTCCATAGGCATGATAGGAAAAGAATACAACACTTCGCGGAAAGTGCTTTTGAGCAGGCTTTCCGGGAACTCATCTTGGAAGTCGGGCAAGCCGGAACAAGCGGTCTAGGAGACCGCTCCCACGCCGGAAATAAATGCCGATGACACTTTTATTCCTACAGAAAACGAATCCTTTTCTGATGAAAACCAAACCCATCACACCAATTAGAATCCAGTACCAATCACCCCGAGTGTACGGTAATATGGGTTTGCGGAGGCGGGGGAAACCTTGAAATATCAAGCCTCAAGCATACCAAAGGGGGCAATAAAATGTTTAACCACAGCTTCGGAATCGAAATTGAATTCACAGGCATAACGAGAGAAAAAGCCGCGAGAGTGGCGGCAGAATTTTTGGGCGGAACGGTTTACCACACAGGTGATTACTACGACACAAAAAAGATAACCGCGCCGGACGGCAGGGTTTGGAAAATAATGAGCGATGGGTCAATAAACTGTCAACGGAAATACGGCAGGGTCAGAGATATCGCCACCAAAGATTATAGTTGCGAATTGGTAAGCCCAATCCTCACCTACCGCGAAGATATAAAAACGATACAGGAATTGGTGCGGAAACTTCGCAAAGCCGGAGCATTCGCAAACGATTCATGCGGCATACACATCCACCTCGACAACAGCGGACACACGCCGAGGAGCATACGAAACTTTGTAAATATCATCGCAAGCAAGAACGACCTTTTCTATAAAGCCTTGCAAATTCCCGCAAAGCGCATGGAATATTGCAAAAAAATGGATGCCATCTTGGTGGATAAACTTAACCGTCGCAAACCCAAAACCATGAGCGCGATTGAAAAAATATGGTACGAAGGCTACAGCGAAAGCCAAAACCGCCATTACCACAACAGCCGCTACCATTTCCTAAACTTGCACTCCTTTTTCACAGGGCATCATACCATAGAACTTCGCGGTTTCAACGCCGCTGACGAAAAGGGCAACATTCACGCCGGAAAAATACGAAGCTACATAATACTTGCCCTTGCGCTAAACAACCAAGCACTTACGCAAAAAAGCGCGTCTGCGCGGAAGCCACAAACCGAAAATGAAAAATTCGCCATGAGAACATACCTAAACCGCATCGGTTTTATAGGCGAAGAATTCAAAAATTGCCGCGAACATTTAACGGCACATTTGGGGGGAAGCGCGGCATGGCGATTTCGGACAGCCGCATAACATACCAAACAAAAATAAAAAAAGGGATGATGAAAATGGGTAAAAACAAATTATATGTAGCTTACGGTTCTAATCTTCACATCGAACAAATGGCATACCGTTGCCCTACCGCGAAAGCGGTGGGGGCAAGTAGGCTAACGGGACGGCGATTGCTTTTCCGAGGCGGACGCGGCGGCGCAGTTGCCACCATAGAGCCGCACGAAGGCGGTTACGTTCCCGTTTTGGTTTGGGATATAACTCCCGCCGATGAAGCCGCGCTCGACCGCTACGAAGGCTTTCCGTTTTTCTACCGTAAGGAAAAAGTCAAAATTGAGCTGAACGGAAAACGCAGAACGGCGATGGTCTACATCATGAACACCGAAGGGCGCGGCGGCGAGTACCGACCGCTTAATCAACCGGGTGTCGGTTATTACGCCACCATTTTAGAAGGATATATATCTGCCGGGTTTGATACCGATATTCTGCGCCAAGCCACAGAGGATTCCGTGGAAGCGGAGCGGGCATTCATAACGGATGAGATTAAGACGTTTATTTCGGAAGTCCGCTCCGCAGGTGAATGCAATATGTTGGACGTAACGGCTGTGCAAAGATATGCCCATGAGCATGAAATGTATTCGCTTGTAATTTACTTGGAAGAGCATAAAAGAAAATACATCAATTTCATAATGTACGGCACGGAAAACCCACGAGAAATATGAAAAGGGCAATCCATCACACTCCACTGGCTATACTGTCCACAGAACGGCGGGGAAGCCCCTTAGGAGGACAAAATGAACAAAAACGAACTTGCAAAATTACAAGCGGAATATAACGCACTCCACGAAAAAATGGGCTATACCAAAAACCCGGAAACAATCGCCGCAATCAACAGGGAACTTGACAGAATTTCTAAAAAAATGACTGCCCTTTTGGGCAACAAAGGATGAGCATTTAAATGAAATTTCCAAGCAAGGAACAAGTTAATCGGGTACGCGAGGCGTACCCGAACGGCACACGGGTGGAATTGGTTTCCATGTCCGACCCATACACAACGCTTGTGCCGGGCAGTAAAGGCACAGCAGATTTCGTTGATGATACAGGTACACTTTTTGTGAAATGGGATTGCGGTTCTCGTCTCGGCGTGGTCTACGGCGAAGACAAAGTAAAAAAGTTGATGGATTAACACTCCACTGGCTACCACTGCGAGTCAGAGTTATAGTGTCCACACGCCGACAGGCTGAACGCAGGGGCCGGGCGAAGGAGGTCTTTATGCAAAACTTTTACATCGGGCAAGTTGTGTACAATTTCGGCATTATCGCAAAGGTTGTCGGCTTTCACCGATACGCAAACGGCGAACTTTCCGGGGATATAATCCTCCGCGAACTTTGGAACAAAGGAAGCGGCGATTGGGCGGCAGACCCGGCTTTGATAGAGCCTTATTACGAGCGCGAAGCGGAGGTTTTGCGCCACAAGGACGGATTGGTTGCCTTCGGGTAAATCGGCGCGACACGGCGCGGTTATCGCTTACCGCGCTCGTTATACACAATGGGAAGGAGCGCGTGTTAAATGATTACAAACATAGAGGAAAAACTCGCGGAAAACAACCCTGCCAAAAAAGGGCAAATTAACGAAGCGATACAGAATGCGATTGATATGCTTTCATCGGAAATCGAAGAAATTGCACAAAATTATCTTGATATGTGGGACGATGATTAAGGGCGCGGTCAGCCAATGACCGCGCCTTTTGAAAGGGGAGCACACAATGAAGAAGAGCATATATGATGTTGAACGCATAATGAACGCCCGTATTCAATTTTTCGGAAAAGAAGAAGAAACAGTTTCTTTCAATTTTAGGGATGGGTTTTCGGTTAGCACAACTTGCATAAATCGTTATATCCATGTCTCGCGGGAAACAGCTAATAAATTATATCTCGCCGTCAAATCCGGCGAACTGGACGTTTCCGGCGACCACACAAAAGCACAGGAACGGCGCGACAGATATTTGGCTTTTTTATCCGAGAAAGGTTTGCCGATTATCCAAAGCAGTTATGAACACTACGATTGATGGACTCACACTCCAATACCAATCCGCCACCACCTACGGTATAGTGTGTTTAGCGGGGGCGGCAAAGCCCCGAAAACAAAGGAGCGGATGGAAATGGGTAAAATTTTAGAAAAAATAGCACAGGACAGAATGGGCATTTCACTTGAACAGCGCGGAAGCGACAGCGAGGACTTTCACGACATTTCGGTTTGGGCATTAAAAGAAATGCTTGAAAAAGCTTACATAGCAGGACAAGGAATGCCGAAATAGGAACGCAAGGTACACGGCGCGGTCAGCGAAAGCTGACTGCGCCAAATAACAAGGGACGCGAAAGGAGCGGATTCACATGGGAAACGAGAAAGCACTCGGAAATTTTATCGGTTTGATGGGCGAGGCGCGGGAGCGGATTGCCGAACTCCAAGAGTACATTGACAATCACATGAACACAAGCCCGGACGAAATAAATTGGGGGAATTGCGGAAGTGCGGAATACCTACTCGCGCAGCTCACCGAACTCACCGATTGGGCATATAATCGCGGCGAGTATGCCTAATAAGTAAACGGCTAACGATATAAACGCACTCCATCATAAAACAAACCCCGAAAACGGCAATATTGCCGTTCGCGGGGCTTTTGATGTTGCGATTGTAAAATCAAGGTTATTCAGAAGCAATGATAATACTACCCAATACTCCGCTATCATTGTTCGGAAGTAAAATATCTCTGGCAACGCCGTCTGCGTTAGTTGGTGGAAGATAACCGCGAACACCTGCAAAGGCAATCGTTATAGGGTTTGTTTTCCAAATATCGGCGTTTTCTGATACCCTAAACGTGTAAATCAGAAGGTCGCTTTCCAATTCTTTGAAATCCTCTATATCGAAAAATGCGACATACGCGAAATTCGAACCAACAATTGGTGTTATTGCGCCTGTGTCCGGGTCATATCCCGGCAGGTATATTCCGGTCATGCCTTGGAATCCGGGTACTGAAATATGTGTCAACTCAAGTCCTTCCGGCACATAAACTCGTACTCCCATACTTGCAAAACCAGTGTTGCCTTCAATACGGAGGCTCATTTCAAAAGAATCGCCCGGCGCAAATGTACCGATTACATCTAAGTTCGAGAAATAATCAAGTAAATTTTGCGCTACGTCAATTTCATTTTGAAACGCATCATACGATTCCTGTGAAACCCAAAATTCGGTAGTGTGTACATCTGTGCCGTCCGTTGATACGTGCGTTTCTTCAAGTAAGGCTATCGCTTCGAAAATAAGCGTCTCGAAACCACTTGTGTCAAGACCGGGGGAATGAACATTGTTAAACGAAACATGTATTCGACCGTTTTCGCCTGTCGCTGTTGGCTGCGCTTGAGTCACAATCAGCGCAAGGGATACGACAAGCGCAACCAACGTAACGAAAGCTATTGAGCATTTTTTACACACCATTTTCACGCCCCTTAAGTTTGCGAAATTGGGTATTCGCCCAAAACAATATCGTGTCCTGCGAGGTATCGTGCAATCATGACAGCATCAACAAGACGGACATGTCCTAATTCACGGGAACCGGGGGTAACTATTCCGGCGGATATATCGAAATCAACTACACCGGGCAAAAGGTGCAAATCTTGATGCCCGACAATATATCGTGCAATTAAGGTTGCATCGAAAAAGGTAAGTTGCGCTCCGCCGCTGACACTTCCCAGTAGCCGTGAAGAAACGATTTTAACATGACCGTTTGTAATTATGAAATCCAATGCTCTGCCATTGCTATCAGCCGGAGGTTCATTTCCATTCTTGCCTGCAAAGGTCACATTTAATGGCAATGTGCTGACCGCCACGTTCTGGTCAATCTCAAATGTTAGCGTAAGCAATATACTATCAGAGGTATAATTAATGGAACGAAACCAAGCAAAATAAACATCTCCGGTTAATCCGCCGGGAATACGCTCACCGGGAATTGTATTTTGTGGGTTTGCATAATAACCATGTTGCGGCGGTGTGAAGTCATTGCGAAGATTTTCGGGAATATCGTATTGCACCAAAGTTAAACCTTCGGGGATGGTTACTCTTAGCGGAAGAGAAGCAAAACCGGGATTATTTGTTAATCTAATTTGAACCGTTACTTCGCTTCCAGCACTTGCAGAAACGGTTGTTACATCCAACACTGCGTCTGTAGAAGATGAAGAATCAACGACAATTACTGAACCGTTTGTAACATTTACAGGATTTGATGTTGTTGAAAAAGCCGACAAAGCAATAGAATTACTTAGCGTGAACGACGACGTTGTTCCAATTTCTGCACTTTCATCAACGCGGAATCGAACTGTTACGAGTTCACCTTCGTTACGTGTATTTTCCAACGGATTTGCTGTAGCGAATATAAATATGAGTGGGTTTGACGTTAGAGGTGGGGAAATCGGAAGCGGAATTGTTCCACCTGCTGTAATGCTTACGGGTTGGAAAATTTCTGAATTGAAATTTAATTGCGTTTCTAGGCTAACCAAGTTAGGATTTTCGTCCAAATTGATTACAACATCCACGTACCCACCCGGTTCGGCAGAGACGTTTGAAACGGAGAGTCTAACAGGGTTGGCTTGTGTGCTACTTTCAACATTCACGCGACCGTATTCCGCTTCAACAGTTCTCATTGCGAAAAATGCACCCATTGCGATGTTTCCTGAAAGGGTAAGTGGAACTGTATTCGCTGTTACGTCATCTTTGATTCTAAAGCGAACTGTTGCAAGTCTTCCCGATTGATAATTATTTTCTAGCGGGTTTGCTGTTGCGAATATAAGAATCAAAGGATTTCCACCAAGTGGTGGAGGAACAGGAAGAGGTATTGCGCCTTCACCAGTAACACTTACAGGTTCCAAAGTATCAGAGCAGAAATTAAGATGCATTTCCAAGTTTACAAGTCCGGGATTCCCATCCAGTGAAATAACCACATCAACATATTCGCCGGGTGTGCCAGTGACATCTCCTATTGAAACTTGAACAGCGTCAGAAAACGGTGTTATTGTCGATTCAATTGAAAGCGCAGCAGGTGATGGTAAGGCTACTTGGAATAAATCAAGTTCCTCAAATTCCACAGATTGGGACTCCGATATGACAGATTGAGTTTCAATTGAAAGTGCTGAAGGTGACGAAAAATCTACAAAAAATACAGAGAGTATCTCAACTTCCGCAGCTTGAATTCCTAATGCGGCAGGTTGACCAACAGGCAATGTCGGATGTCCGACTGCGTGCATATTAATCATTAAAGCGTCAATTGAATTTATCACACCATCTCCGTTGACATCAGCCGCAAGTCTAAATATCACAGGGTCAATTCCCGGTGGGAAATACGGCGGAGCAAACGAGCGATGACCTACAGCGTATGTTCTTACCAAGAGAGCGTCTATAGAATTTATTACGCCATCGTTGTTGACATCGCCTAATAGAACAGTGGTAGCATTCTCCGTCCATCTCGCCCAGTAGGTTGTGTTTGCACTTGGAACAGTAGTTGTCGTGGAAATTTGTGTTCCACCAGTTTCGGTAGTGAACCATCCATCGAATATCCAACCTGTACGTGTCGGTGTCGGCAACGTACCTAAAGCAGAACCGGGCATTAAGCTAGACGTTGTCGTGGAAACAGTACCGCCGTTAGCATTCCATGTGATTGTAACGGCATTATCCGTCCATCTCGCCCAATAGGTTGTATTCGCGCTTGGAACGGTAGTTGTAGTGGAAATTTGCGTTCCTCCAGTTTCGTCAGTAAACCATCCACCAAATGTCCATCCTGTACGTGTCGGTATTGGCAACGCACCAAAAGCAGAATTGGGTATTAAGTCAGACGTTGTGGGAGAAACAGAACCGCCGTTTGCATCCCATGTGATAGTTATGGGGGTTTGCACCCATCTCGCCCAATAGGTTGTGTTTGCACTTGGAACAGTGTATGAAATTTGCGTTCCTGCGGATACATCGGTAAACCACCCTGCAAATGTCCATCCTGTACGTGTCGGCGTTGGCAACGTGCCGAAAGCCGAACCGGGTATCAAGCTAGACGTTGTTGGCGAAACCGAGCCGCCATTTGCATTCCATGTGATGGTCACGGGGCTTTGCATCCAAATTGCCCAATAAGTTATGTTGCTACTTGGTACAATGCTTGTAGTAGAAATTTGCACTTCAGCGGACACATCGGTAAACCATCCAACAAATGTCCATCCTGTGAGCGTTGGTGTCGGCAATGTGCCGATAGCAGTTCCGGGTATCAAGCTAGAAGTTGCTACGTCAACAGAACCACCGTTAGCATTCCATATGATGGTAACAGGGTTTTGCGCAGTCCTAATATTTGCACTTGTGTTGGATTCTAAAGAATGTTGGTGCGTGTTTGTGTTAATCGCCGCAAAGCGCGCTTGCACTTGATAATCAGTGTTGGCATCAAGTTCTGTAAACGTATTACTGTTCTGCCATCCACTCCATGTCCCAGTTAAGCCTGTGCGTATTCTTAATTGAATTGACCAACCTGCAGGTGCGGCAGTCGTATTGACTGACAAAGAATCTGACGTTGGCGTTCCACTGACAACACGTTGCGCAGGTGCATTTGTTGTGTGGAATGCTGTTCGCATATTCACACTTGCGGTGGATTCTGCGGAATGTTGGTGCGTAGCTGTGTTATTCGCCGTAAACCTCGCCTGCACTTGATAATCAGTGTTTGCGGCAAGACCTGTAAACGTATTACTGTTCTGCCATCCACCCCATGAATCTACATGGTCGGCTCTGATTCTGTATTGCGTTGTCCAACCCGCAGGAGCGGTAGTCGAATTGACCGTCAAAGAGTTTACAGTTGGTGTTCCGCTAACTACACGCTGTGCAGGTGGATTTGTTGTTTGAATTGCCGGGTCTGTGTAAAACAAACCAAAATCATCTGTTGTAGTAAACCAACCATCGGTAGTTTCCGCATATAGTTCATAATAGTATCCAGTGTTTGGAGAAAGTCCCGTTAGGTCAGCTACCCAGTTTGCACCAATCCGTGAAGCTAACACACGCCTGTTCAAATTGCGTTCAGAAGTGCCATAACGAAACTCCACAAAATCAATTGTCCCATCTGTAAATACTCGTCCAGACAACCGTGCTGAGTTGCTTGTAATGTTTTGCGCCCAGTCACCTTCCCACCATAAATACGATGTTCTTGCGCCAGTGTGAACCTCAAAAGATACCCATCCACTACTGGTATAGCCGGGAGCATTACCGAATGCTCTTACGTATATATTGTACCATCCATTTGTATTTGGTGTAAAATTGAAAGTGCTACTCGTTACACGACCGCTAGACCAAGCATGACCCACCTCGCCCGACCATTGATTTGTATTTGGATTCCAACCTCTCCACGCAGAGCCAGTATCTCTTTGAATTAACACTTCATATTCTGTGGCGTTAGCAGTAGCAAACGAAAATGTGATTCGAGTGCCGGGAGCATTATTTGCCCGATTTATTTGAATAGAAGGACGAGAAGGTAGAGTACCTCCAGTCTGTGTCCATTGTGCAGTAAATGTCATTGCGTTATTTACTACACGCGCTCCAACTTGAGCCCTAGTTTGATTTGTCGTTTCAGCGGGAGTTGGAGCCGTCCTGCGCCAACCATCAAATGTGTGATTAGTACGAGTTGGTATTGGTACATTCGTTGAGCCAATGGTAGCTCCTTGAGTGATTGTGCGCGTAACGTTTGCCGTAGAACCACTAACATTTCCGCCGTTCAAATTGAAAGTAACAGTATGCGTGGGAGTGGTGGTCGTTGACGTAGTAAAGAATAGTGTTTGACCCATGCTCCAACCTTCGGTATTTTGTGCAACAATCCTATAGTAAATACGTGTTCCGGTGGGAAGACCATTCAGCGTTGCAGAGAATGTTACATTTGATGAATCGGCACGTAATGTTTCATTTGGCCATACCGAAGTTACGTTTCTGCCGTTTTCAACATCGGTGCGATTAAGCCCCCATTCAAATAGCAGGTTTTGCATAGATGCTCCGCCATTTCGGTCTAAGTGACCTTCTATTCGAACGCCGTTTACTGGTTGTGTTGCGGGGGCTATTTGTATTGTTCTGACTTCGGGGCGAGTGAGTCCTCCTCCAGTCTGTGTCCATTGCGCTGTAAACGTCATTGCATTATTTACTACACGCGCTCCTACTTGTGCCCTAGTTTGATTTGTCGTTTCAGCTGGAGTTGGGGCAGTTCTACGCCAACCATCAAAGGTATGGTTAGCACGAGTTGGTATTGGTACATTTGTTTCGCCAATAGTAGTTCCTTGATTAATCGAGCGCGTAACATTTGCTGTAGAACCACTAACATTACCACCGTTCAGATTGAAGGTAACAGTATGCGTGGGAGGGGGAGTCGTTCCCGTATCGAAAAATAAAGTTGACCCATGACTCCAACCTACGGTGTTTTGTGCCACAACTCTGTAATAAATACGAGTACCCGCAGGAAGTCCGTTCAGCGTTGCAGTAAATAATGAACTGTTACCAGAGTCGGGGCGTAATGTTTCGCGAGGCCATACGGGCGTACCATTACCATTCTCAACAACAGAGCGGCTAGTTCCCCATTCGAATAGCAGATTTGTCATATTTGCGCCGCCGTTTCGAACCAACGTACCACCTATTATTACGCCGCTTGTAGGGTTATTGGTTGAAGGGTCTCTTTGTACTGTAATAACTTCAGGACGCGTAAGGGGTGGAGGCGTTGGCGTAGTTCCTGCTGTAGTAAAAAATAGTGTTGCCCCATGACTCCAACCTACGGTGTTTTGTGCCACAACTCGATAGTAAATACGCGTCCCAGCGGGAAGTCCGTTCAGCGTTGCAGTAAACAAAGAACTGTTGCCCGAATCGGGACGCAATGTTTCACGAGGCCATACAGAGGTGCCACCACCATTCTCAACAACAGAGCGGCTAGTTCCCCATTCGAACAGCAGATTTGTCATATTTGCTCCACCATTGCGAACCAATGTACCGCCGATTATTACGCCGTTTGTAGGGTTGTCGGTTGCAGGGCTTCTTTGCACTGTAATAACTTCGGGGCGTGTGAGTATGTTTCCACCACCTACATAGGCGGGTCTAAACCAACCCCTAAAAACAGTTGTCCCCCAACTTGGACTAGTCCGCCAATTCCACGTTTGTCTCCGTACACCCTCTACTCCTGTCCCAGCCTGCTCATTTCCACCAATAGTCGTGACATTATCCCCATTAACAGCAACAACTATATTTACATGTGCATTATTATGCCATCCTATATTTGCATTATTGCTCCAAATTGGAATATCTCCTATTTGGGGAGGGTTGCCCGGAGCTATCATTCTGCCGTTATCATGAGCAAACTGCCACATTTCGTGTACGCCTGCACCACTAGTTTTTGGAACGATAGTATTAGAAACACCCGCTGCATCTGCCACGTACCACACAAACATAACACACCAAGCAGCACTCGTACCCCACGCACGTGTATATTTGTTAGGACGTACAAGTGAACCGCCATGCTCATTAAATTCGCGATTTGCAATCTCCACCACACGCTGTGCTGTACCTGCTACAGTTGACATCGGTTCTATATCTATCTCGAATGGTTCAAACAAATCAGTTCCTATATCAATGACTTTTAAAGTTAAAAGCGTACCCCAGCATTGTGTAAACTCAATGCCATTTACGCTGTAGACGATAACAACGCTATAATCACCTGCGTCTGTAGGATGGGCATTTTCGAATGAATGCGCAATAATGTAATCGTCAATGTTGCTTGGGAAGACATTTCCTCCAACTTCCAAACCATCTCGCAAGATGCTGTATCTCTGTAAAGACACAAAATCTTGAGTGTTATTGACTGCAACAGTAAATTCAAACATATGAACGCTATCACCAATTGATACTCCTATGGTGCGAGGTGAAAATGCTTCCACGAAAATATGCTCATTGCCCATGCACTTCATTGGGGAAGACAGTTCATTAACAAAATCATTGAATAACACATCTTTTTCAATACCATCGCTAAATGCCGTTGTTGGTGTAACGACAAAAATACTTGATACCATTAAAAACGCCAAGAAAATTGCTAAAAGCCTCCTTGATTTTTTCATTGTAATTCCCCTTTCTGCCGATTTCGGCGAAATAAATTTTGATAAGTTGTCAAAGAGTCACACAAATAACAGACTACGCATTTGCAATGCGAACACAATTAAGCCATGTCATGCAGAATGCCAAATGCAATTTACTTAAAATCACACCCTTCTTTTTTTTTCGAGAATCTACACTAGCCAAACGCTCAACAGACCCTCAATTTTTGTTTCACGTTTATACCATAGCCATAAGTGGCTAGCTATTACTTATCGAATAAGAATCTGCGTTTTGTTATGGAAAATCATGCACATATAAAATTTCAATTGAAAATAAAGCAGACTAATATAAGCAATCTTTCTTCGGAAGATATGGATACGATTATGTATGAAATCATAAAGTTAATTGGCTCTGAAAAAAATGCTCTTTTGGAAATTGAAACAATACTCAAAATATACAACGACGGCAAAAACGAGTTACCTCAATCAAAGACATTGGAAGGTGCGCCTTCAAAACTTGTTTTCTCCAGCGACTCTCTTATTAAGCCGTTCATGGAACAAGCAAGCAGCGATAAAGGTTTTAACATACATTGCTCAGAGAAAATGGGTCCATTTCCTGAAGATACTTATTGAAGGACTTCGCTCGGGATATATTGGAACGCGTATTAATATGGAACAGGGTGTTGCTAATCATATATTGACCGGGAGAAAGAAACGTTGGGGAGGCAGCGTACATATTCCAGAGGAAGAGATCGGCGATAGTGCTAGTAATGGGGAACAAGCCAAAATATATGCTAATAGACTTACAGACAAACATGTATATTTGCGTTGCCCCATAGAGGGCGGGAATATGCTGACAGGCTCGGATTTTGTTATTGTTGGCAAGGATTCATTATATGCAACTATGGGTCTGTATAAAGTAGATGAAGCAAAAGCTAAAGCCATGATTGGTGATGACTTCGGCATTGCCGCTGATAAAGTATATCCTGTAGAACAGCCCGGAGTATACCATCTAGATCTAGCAATGGCATTAGTAACGGGAAGAAACGTACTAATTAAAACTCCCCCCAATGAAAATCATATAAGTAATACAACGATTAACGATTTAGAAAAACAAGGTTTTACCGTCACTTTTGACGAAGGGAAAGCTGCAGGAACAGATTTCAATTTTATTAACGGTGAATTTGTTAAGGCAGGAGATAAAACATATTTTTTAACAAATGAACCTACTACGATAAGCGAGGAAAGCAACGAAAAAAAAGAAGCATTTACCAAATTTATAAAAGATAAATTCCCTGCTATTTCAGATGTTGTGTTCATCAAAGAGGCGTATTCCCCATCAGCAAAAGCTGGGTTGGGATGCAGAGTTAAAGGTATGCCTAATAATGTTACTCTAAAAAAATGATTGAAGCCGATATGGAGGCAATGCCAGTGGAAAGCCAAACCGGATTTCACCCAGCAACACCTTATACAGCTGCCAGAAAAAACGCGGAAAGATGGTTGATGAGTAGCAATGCCGCTGAACGAAACAAGAGTAAACCTTGGGAAGTCGGGGTTTACAGTGAAGACATTCTTCATCTATTTTGGAATCATAATCAACAAATATACGATATAATTAACGCTCTAACAGGCGGTGGCTTTTACATTGATAAAATGGTTGAGCCAATACCCCGGAAGAAATTATCAAGAGAATCCCTGTTTACAAATATGATTATCACAAACCCGATTTTCTTATTGTCAACGCAATAAAGAGCTTCGCCTAATAAGTAGAACGAAACCGCTACTGCAGTAGCAAACCCCTAAAACCAAAAAAAATATAGTTTAATTTTTTGCGTAGCATCCAACAATTTAAGTACGGCGAAAGCCGGAAAAAATTGTTAAGGAGCGTGAGCAAAATGACTAAAACCGAAATAATACAGAAGATGGAAAGAGATTTAGAGGTACGTGGGCGAAGTCCCATGACAATAAAGGATTACAAAATAAAAGTACGAATGTATCAAGACTACTACGACAAACCCGCTAATCAGCTTGGTGAGGAAGAAATCATTAAATATCTGCATTACTTGTTGAAAGAAAAGAAAATAAACGCATCATCAGTAAACACATACAACAGTGCATTACGATTCTTGTATGGCGTAACGCTGGATATATCACTTAACTATAAAAAATTACCCCGAATGAAACAAAATCGAAGTCTGCCTCAAATTTATACAAAAGATGAAGTTCACAAAATCATAGACAGCGCAGAAACATTAATTCATAAAAGTATGCTTATGTTGGCGTATGGCTCAGGATTGCGTCTGTCTGAAATCACAAGCCTGAAGATAACAGACATTTGGAAACTTTACGTGAATATTGGAAAGCGTATCGACCCAAGTATTGGTTGTTTGAGTTACCAAGATTAGGGGGTAAATATCATCCTCGCACGTTGCAAGGTGCTTTCAAGTCGGCATTGTGCAAATCGGGTATAAAAAAACCGGGTACAATCCATACTTTGCGTTATCCAACCAAAAATAAAATCCAAACCTTTAAGAGAAACGTCGGGAAATATGCATTGGCCTAAGAATTAAGTTTGGATATAAATACCCGATGATATGATCTCCTAATCAAAAATAAGGAGGCCCCCTAGTTTGAAAAATAAAGTCTATTGTGCTTTGTTGTTTATTAATACAATGAATGCTAAATGGACGTTTCAACAGAGGCATCTGAGACGAAGGCGAAACATCGACATTAATAAACTGCCAACATTCATGATACGAAAACAGGGATATATCCCGCAAAAAAAAGCCTATGCGAAATACTCAACAATCGAAAAGTTTTGCGGCGATGACGGTTATCGCAAATCCTTTGAAACGGCGGTTTCTGAACAGCTTGGGCTGGGCGTAGATATTTCAAAGCGCATAAAGCCTATATTTGAAATTATGCCTAAAAGATGGATTGTTGAGCGAACACTTGGCTGGTCAAATCACTCACTCAGACTTTCAAAAAATCATGAAATCAGCATTTTCCATGAGGAAAATATGTTTATGATATCACATTTGCATACTCTGCTTAGACGTTATTGACCGCCGATTCTAACATTGTTTCATCTAAAATTTTGACTGTATAGTATGTTGAAAACATAGGTAACTCTTACCATAAATTGCAGATATCTCATCTCTGCCATCAAATTATCCGAAAACCCGCTCCAACCCCATACAGATAAACAATCATCTCATAGCGATATATTATAATCTAGATTTACGTTTGTCAATTGTTTTTTTCAGAACCCCACGACAAACGCATGAAGACACGAGTTTCGCACGAACTTCAAAAATTAGTGATAAAATAGCAAAAACCCATATAGAGGAAGAATAAAATGGCAAAATCAAAATGCTCACGAGAATTGTATTGTAAGTTTCTTGAAGTGACATCAACAAGATATTCGGCACTAAGTTTGAGCGAAGTAGCCCCCGAATCAATGTCATTGTCGCATGACAGCATATCAAGGAGCGGTAATTTAGACAAATAATCATTCAGTACCGTACACAGCTTTGTATAATCCGGTGTCATAAGGTTGAAGGCTTTAATTGATTGCACGAGCTTGGCGGAATGGATTGCCTGTTCGTCCTGTTCACATTCAAGCAAAGACAGAGCGGCGGTTTCAAGTCCGTTTAACAGTCTGAGGTGTTGGTTCTGTAAATCACCGTATACTTCGCGGGCTTTATTTTTAGCTACCACTGTATTAGGTTGTTTCGGTGCGGGTGTTTGCGCTTCGGGCTTAGTCGGTGGCTGTGCAGGTGTTTGCTCAGTAGCCGCGGCATCTTCGGTAGC